>ONCH01000093.1 GCA_900316265.1 uncultured Prevotellaceae bacterium
GCCATTGGCATCTATGGCTCAGCAGGGTTTGAAGGACGCCATTGGCAAGTATTGCCTTATTGGTGCAGCTGTGAACCAGTGGCAGAGTGACGGACAGGTGCCTCAGGCTGATGCTGTCCTTGCCAAGCACTTTAACTGTGTGGTGGCGGAGAACTGCATGAAACCCGAGGTGCTGGCACCTGCAGAAGGAATTTTTGACTTCCGTGTGGCTGACAAATTCGTTAACTACGCACAGCAGTTGGGCCTAAAGGTAAACGGTCATTGTCTGGTATGGCACTCGCAGGCTCCCGATTGGTGGTTTACTAACGGCTATACCGCCATGCCGGCATCGAAGGAAGTGCTGAAGGAACGTCTTATCAAGCACATCAAGACCGTTGTGGGACATTTTAAAGGACAGGTCTTTGGATGGGATGTCGTTAATGAGGCCATCAACGACGATGGTTCATTCCGCAAGTCACCCTATTATAATCTGTTAGGCGAGGAGTTCATCGAGATAGCCTTCCGTGCTGCCCACGAGGCAGACCCTGATGCCGAGTTGTACTACAACGACTACTCAATGTCAGGTGCTGCCAAGCGTGAAGCAGTATGCCGTCTGGTTAAGAACCTTAAGGCCAAAGGACTCCGTATTGATGGTGTGGGTATGCAGAGCCACAACGGCCTGGACTATCCTAATTTGGAGGAATACGAAAAGAGCATCGATGCCTTTGCTGCCTGTGGCGTGAAGGTCATGATAACAGAACTCGACATCAATGTGTTGCCCAATCCAGAAGGATTCGGAGGTGCGGCTGTTGAGCAGAACTTCGAGTTTCAGCAGAAGTATAATCCATATGCAGCAGGACTGCCCGCCGCCAAGCAGAAAGAACTGGACAACCGCTGGCTCGACTTGTTTAAGATTTATTACAAGCATCGTTCGCAGATTAGTCGTATCACTTTGTGGGGCGTTTGCGATGAGAATTCATGGCTCAACGGATGGCCCATCAAGGGACGTACCAACTACCCGTTGCTCTTCGACCGCCAGTACCAGGCAAAACCCGTTGTAAACGAAATCATCAAACTTTATAAATAACCAAAAACTCTTTAATACAGAATAATATGAAACCACGTTATCTTTTCCCGTATTTACGTCTATCCCTCGCACGACTGGGATGCTGGTGAATGCTTCGACGACGATGGTGGTCACTTCCAGATGAAGGATTATCATGTGTTGTCATGGGACGATATTGAAAATGGCGAAGTCACCGACCACGGTGTTATCCTTGATGTTAAGGACGTACCATGGGCTGAGAAGCAGATGTGGGACAACGATGTCGTTGAGAAGGACGGCAAGTACTATCTCATCTTCTCTGCCAAGGAATACAGTGGTGTGTTCCGTCTTGGCGTTGCTGTGGCAGACAAGCCCGAAGGTCCGTTCATTCCTGAGAAGTTCCCTATTCGTGGCTCGTTCTCCATTGACCCTTGTATGTTCAAGGATGACGATGGACAGATTTACTGCTACTTCGGTGGACTCTGGGGTGGACAGTTGCAGTGGGGCCGCACGCTGTACCACGGCTTTGAGGCTATTACTGGCAAGTATGGTGACGATAACGGTCTCATCGACCTCGGCCCCGCTCCTGACCATAAGACACAACTCTTTGCAAAGCCTGACGCACCTGCATTGCCTAGCAATGTGGTTCGCATGACAGACGATGTGAAGCAGTTTGCTGAGGCTCCACGTCCTGTCATTATTCTTGACAAGGATGGGCAGCCATTGAAGGCAGGTGATCCACATCGTTTCTTCGAGGCTTCATGGATGCATAAGTACAACGGCAAGTACTACTTCTCTTACTCTACTGGTGACAGTCACTTCCTGTGTTACGCCACGGGTGACAACCCATACGGTCCGTTCACCTATCAGGGAGTTATCCTTGATCCTGTTGTTGGCTGGACAACCCACCACAGTATTGTAGAGTACAAGGGACAGTGGTATCTGTTCTATCACGACTGTGTTCCTTCTAACGACATCACCCATCTTCGTTCACTGAAGGTACAGCGCCTCTTCTACAATGAGGACGGCACAATACAAAAGGTAAAGAACGATTGATGTGCGTGCGAATGATGCACATTTCGCAGTGCCATTGCACACGTTTCGCAGTGCGATAAGGCATCTTTGACAATGCCATTAGGCACAAATGAATAAATAAAGCAGGCGAGTTTAACGTAAACTCGCCTGCTTATATTATTAATGTTTATTTGTTTTCTTGAGGAATCTTGTCAGAATAGGGCGTTGGTCGCACCCCGTACATGAGTCTTACGCGCCCGTTGTCACGGTCGATGGGCTTCACGTTCTGGTCGTTTTGTTTTTTTCTCCAGAGCTTTTGACGACTTACATGCGCCCAGTCCGAGCAACGCGATGATGCCCGAACAAAGTAGGGTGGTGAGTTTTAGAAATGGTTTTCTCATAATAATCTCTTCAAGTGACATGTAATCAGTTTGCCATCGGCATCGCGAAGGTGCATCGAGTTTCCTTTGCAATAGCGGAAATACTTGCAGTCGCCACATTCGTCTTTGTGCATCCATGAGCGGTCGCGATATGGCTGGTATTTGTTTTCCCATACGGTTAGGAAGTCATCGCGGTAGATATTGCCCTGTGCATAGTCTGCCCTGATGCTTGCGCAGGCAGCAATGTCACCGTTGGCCATTACCGAACCTACGCTGATTCCTGCCTGACAGCCAAGCAGGGAGTCGCGCACCTCGCCCTCATAATTGCCGAGAAAGCCCTCACATCCATATGCAGCGTTTATCACTCCTTCCTTTCTCGTTCTCTTGATAAAGTCGAGCATGTTCATTGGAAAGTTGCAAAACAGGGTCCTTTGCTGCTCTTCCCACAGGGAAGATGGAGAACATTCTCCAGTGCTTAACACCTTTATAAATAAGGAAATCGCGTATCTCTGTGAGTTTCGGGTATGTGCGTTGGTTAACACACGTCACAACATCAAATACCAGTCCTACCTTGTCGCGCATCTCCACGAGGTAGTCAAGGGCCTCGCTAACGCGTAGGAAACTATCGCGGTGGCCGCGCATCCAGTTGTGGTCGTCCTCCAGTCCGTCGAGACTAACGGTGATGGAGTGCAGTCCTGATTTTCTAAGTGCTATGAGTTTCTCGCGTGTGAGCATCAGTCCGTTGCTCACCATGCCCCAAGGGAATCCACGCTCGTAAATACCTTTACCGCAGAGTTCTATGTCTTCACGCACCAAAGGCTCGCCACCCGTAACGATGACAAACACCTTGTGAGGGTCCATTTTCTCTTTAATGCTGTCTAGAACA
>ONCH01000091.1 GCA_900316265.1 uncultured Prevotellaceae bacterium
CCAGATAACATCAGGTGCCCACATCATGCCGTCCACGCTGTAGCTGCTGCTGCCTCGCTTCGACCAATTAAAAGCATTGAAGTTGAAGTCGTACTCTACTCCCCCCTTCTTTACCTTTGTTACCTGCGGTGTGGTGAAGGCGGCAGAGTTGGCGGCATTATTACTGGTGGCCGTCTGCCAGGGGACGGAAATCTTGGTCCATTTCATCAGGTCGGTCGTCTTGGCATGGTCGCGGTGGGAACCGAAGATATAATATGTCTTTGACGAAGGATCCCAAACGATGCTGGGGTCATGCACAGAGACGCGCCCCAGGGAGTAGGCTGACGCAACCAAGGGCAACAATGCCGATAAAAGGGTTATAAATGTTTTCTTCATCTGTTGTTTCATTTGGTAATTGAAAGAGAAAAGAAGTACCCTCCCTCTTTTGGCAGGGCACTTCTTTATTATCCATTATCAACTATTACTCGAAAATCAGGTGACTGCCATCCACCGTGAAGCGGAAGTAGACGTCGTTACCGTCGGTAGGACTGATGCCGATATAATCCTGATAGTAGGTGTTGCCATCATTGCCCACCATGATGCACTTAACATCGATGGAACCTCCATTGTTGGTGACAGAGACGGTGACCATGGCTTCGTCCATAGCCTTCAGCCATGCACCCCAGTCTGCCTGTCCGCCGCTTGGTGTGCAGGCTCCATAGCAGTCGCCCCAACCGTAGTTGTCGGCACGTTCCTGACGAGTCAGCACTACGCAGAAGTTGTTCCAATTGCTGACTCCGTTAGTGAAGTTCTTGATGCGTGTAGAGACAGTCTTTCCAACGGGAACGTTGATCATTTCAGAATGAGCTCCCCAGAAGCCTGTAGAGTTGTCGTCAGCACCGATAACGTTGTCGAACTCGATGTGGCTGCCATCCACCGTGAAACGGAAGTAGAAGTCGTTGGGATCCACAGTGTTGATGCCATTATATTCCTGGACATAGGTGTTGCCGTCAGTGCCCAGCATGACTGCCTTGACATCAGCCGTACCGTTGCCGTTGTTGGTCACATAGGTTGTTACCTTAGCACCGTCCATAGCTTTCAGCCATGCACCCCAGTCTGACTGTCCGCCGCTCGTAGAGCATGCTCCGTAGCCGTCACCCCATCCATAGTTGTCGGCACGTACCACGGCATACTCCGTATTGTCGGCTTTGCAGAGTACCACGCAGAAGTTGTTCCAGTTGTTCTGTCCACTGGTGTAGTTGGTGAAGTTTGTGACGAAGGTCTCACCCGGAGCCACCTTGATGTTATCAGAGTGAGCACCCCAGAAGGCTGTAGAGTTATCGGTAGCACCGATAGAGGTGTACATCTTGTCGACAACTTCAAACTCGGCTGTTCCGATAATTGGTGTATTAGCGGCTTCGCCCTTATATGTCTTAGCGTAGACGGCTACTAGGGTCTTCTTACCCAGCGAGTGCATATTAGGTACGGTCTGGAAGGTAAGATCACTTGCCTTAACTGTAGCAGAAACCTCTTGTTCGAACTGGATGGTTGCTGTAACATTGGCAAAGGCATCTTCAAATGATGTTCCCTGGAGCACCTTCTTGGGTACGCCGTTGAGAGTCATAGACAGTGGCTGTTTGTCTTCCCTTGAAGTGAAACCGCCGATAGGCTCGATGGTAGAGCCGAGGAAGTTGATAAACGAACCCTCAGGAACCAGGAATGCACGAATCGTGGTATTTGAGGCATCAGCATTGAGGTTAGTGAGTGGAGAGGTCTGTTTATAAACTTTGGTTACATTACCATTGGTAATGGTAACTTCCAAGCCACCAGAGGTGCGGTCAATGGTCAGCGTCACCTTACCGCCAAGTCTGTCAACACCGCTATCGGTGTCACTGCCAAATTCAAGATCGCTAGTTGCCAGGCTACGGTCGATATAGTCGCCCCATTCTGAGTTACCGCTAGGCTGGTAGTCATAACGGATGGCACCATACTCCTTATAATTGGCAGCACCGCGGTCTTCATCATTGGTAATGATGAGTGCGAAGTTTTTGTAGGTGTTAGTGGCAGCAGGGTTGATGTTCAGGTTAAACTGGGTAATCCATTTCTGCCCTAAGTCTGTGGCACCAACGGTATATACATCCTCTTCCATACCTTCTATAACATCGCCACCCTGATTCTTAGCCTTCTCTGCAGCGATAGAGTCAGCTTTAGACGACAGCCAATCGGGAGCGTTTATGCTGAACAGATCACCGCCTTCACAGCTCGTAAGCATCATCATGCCAAGAGCTGCTGCACAAAATGCTGTTGCTATTTTATTGAATAATTTCATAATTGTTTTCTTTTTCTTAAATTCTTAATTCTTAACTCTATATATAAATCAGAGGTTTACTACGGGGTGTACCGGACCATACAGCTTGTCAGCGTTGCTGGTGCTGCTATTGGCAGAGTTACCCACAAGGTTCGGGTTGTCGTTCAGCGTTCCCTGATAGATGGGGAAGAACTCATGTCCCTGAATCCAAGAATCGTAAGAGCTCTTCAGTTCAGGATCTACACCTACATCAGAGTAGCTGACAGACTCCTTCACGCGAGACTTGTCGTTGGTACGGCGGAAGGTGGCATGCTCTTTCAGCTGCTTCAGGCGACCTGCATCATAGAACCATCCCCAACGGATGAGGTCGAAACCACGACCGAACTCACATCCGAACTCCTTCGGGCGCTCCACGTTGGCAATCTGCTCGAAGAGCTTGTCGGCAGAGTTGAAGTCAGAAAGTTTCAGATTTGCAAGACCAGCACGGCTGCGCACTTGGTTAATCCAGTCGATAGCCTGCTGTGTAGGACCATTCACTTCGTTCTCGCACTCGGCAGCGCGCAGCAGTACGTCTGAGTAGCGCATCATACGGAGGTTGATACCACAGTGCAGACCGGTAACCACCTTGTCATAAAGACCAGTACGGAAGTTGGTGTTCTTAGCCACGGGCAGACCACCATGGTTGTTGTTTGTTGTTACAGGCGCATCGGCAGTCATAGGAGTGGTGTAGCATACATTGCCATACTCGAAGCCGTCCCATTCTGGCTCATAGGTTCCGATGGTCCAATAGAGACGTGGGTCAAGTGAACCGCTTGTGGTACGCTCCTTCTTGAACAGGTCATACAACCAGTTTGAAGCAGAGAGGTCAGCCCATCCGCCGAAGTCGCCAGGACCGAAGTTACTCTCGATGGCGTGTCCCTGTGTGGCGTTAGGACTGGTGTTCACCGGAGTCCACTCGTCGTCGGTACCCTGTGAACCATAGTCCAGATACTGAACCTCGAACAGACTCTCTTCGTTGTTCTCGTAGGCAGAGCCCTCGCGGAAGTTGTCGCCATAGTTGGCCATCAGTTTGTAG
>ONCH01000089.1 GCA_900316265.1 uncultured Prevotellaceae bacterium
TGAGATTTGTCATCCTAGTGTTGTTTCTCACATTTATTTTCATCGGATTATCATAACGACCTTTTAATTAAAGATGAATACATTATTTCTCGGAATAGTCACATTCCTTATTGTGCTGGCAGTTTTTGACCTAGTAGTCGGAGTCAGCAATGATGCAGTAAACTTCCTTAATTCGGCTATTGGAGCGAAGGTGGCACGCTACAGGACCATCGTGACAATAGCATCCATTGGTGTGTTTGCAGGGGCGGCACTAAGCAACGGCATGATGGATGTGGCACGACACGGCATCATGACGCCGCAGTATTTCTCGTTCTACGACGTGATGTGTGTATTCCTGGCTGTAATGGTTACCGACGTAGTACTGCTCGACGTGTTCAATACGCTCGGTATGCCGACATCCACCACAGTCTCGATGGTTTTCGAACTGCTGGGAGGAGCATTTGCCATCGCCCTGCTGCAGATACTCCACGGGGCAACGGCAGCAGACGGGACGTTACTTTCATTAGGTGATCTGCTGAACACGGAGAAAGCCATTTCGGTCATCCTTGGCATTTTCCTCAGTGTTGCCATTGCGTTTGTCCTCGGCATGCTGGTGCAGTGGGTGGCACGCGTCGTTTTCACTTTTACATACCGTGTGAACGGGAGAACGACAGATCAGTCAGGCAAGATGGGAAGTCTGGTTGCATCGTCGTTAAAGATTGGTATCTTTGGTGGACTATCAGTGACGGCCATTGTTTGGTTCCTGCTTATCAACGGATTGAAGAGTAGCAGTTTAATGACGCCTGAGTTGAAAGAAATGGTCAGTCAAAACACGCTTCTGATTATTGGCGGAGGCGCGGCCGTTTTCTCTGTGCTCTGTGCTATTGACGCTGCTGAGTGCCATGAAACTGCCCGTACTAAAGTTCGTTGTATTGTTGGGCACCTTCGCCCTGGCAATGGCATTTGCAGGCAACGACCTCGTGAACTTTGTAGGTGTTCCGCTGACAGGACTTGAGGCATATCAGGACTACATGGCCAACGGCAATGGCGAATCGCAGGACTACATGATGTACTCACTGATGGATAGTGCTCATACCCCCGCACTCTATCTCATCGCGGCAGGTGTGGTGATGGTGCTCGCACTGGTCTTCTCAAAGAAGGCGCAGAACGTAGTGAAGACCTCGGTGGACCTCTCGCGACAGGATGAGGGTGACGAGATGTTTGGTTCGAGTGGTGTGGCACGGACGTTGGTGCGCACGTCCAGAAATATGGCCAACGGCATGGCTTCTGTAGTTCCGAATGGTGTGGCGCGATGGATTGACTCACGCTTTAATGCCGATGCTGCCGTGCTGAAGCGGGGAGCCGCCTTCGATGAGATTCGTGCAGCGGTCAATCTGGTTCTCGCTGGGGCGCTGGTGGCATTGGGTACATCGCTCAAACTGCCGCTATCCACCACCTACGTCACTTTTATGGTAGCCATGGGTGCTTCGCTGGCAGACCGAGCATGGAGTCGCGAGAGCGCAGTATTCCGTATTACTGGTGTGCTATCGGTCATAGGTGGTTGGTTCATCACGGCTGGTGTAGCGTTCATGTTGTGCTTCCTCGTCTGCATCGCCCTGTTCTTTGGATCGTTTGTGGCAATGGCCGTTGCCATCGCGCTGGCCATCTTCTTGCTTATTCGAAGCCATCTGCGCTATGAAAAAAGCAACAAGACCAATGAGGCCGACGAATTGTTTGATCGCATTGTTCGTAGCAGCGATAAAGCAGAATGTTGGATACTGCTTCGACAACATGTGGCACTAACCATCACACATCAACTACAATTGGTAGCAGAAACTTATAAATCGATGACCGATGCTTTCTTTTATGAGGACTATCGTACGCTGAAACGTACCGCAGCGGTGACCGAAAACCAACGCAAAGATATAAAACGCCAGCGACGCAAACAGATTATGGCCCAACGACGTATAGACCCCATGTTGAGTATTGAGAAGGGCACATGGTACTTTCTGACAATCAACTCGCTGGCGCAAATGGTATATTGCTTGAAACGTATGGGTGAGCCATGCTTAGAGCATGTAGGCAACAACTTCAGTCCGGTGCCAAGCAAATATATCCAAGAGTTCATTCAGATGCGCAATGAGATATTACAACTCTTCAACCGGGCCTGCCATGCCGAAACAATGGCGTTGATACGTGGTGATGCCGAAAAACTGCAATCACAGCTTTCCGATTATCGACGGACTATCATCCACGACATTCAAGCCAAGCAACTCAATATTGAGAGTATGACTGTATTTCTGAATTTGGTTCAGGAGTCGCAACAACTTCTCAGTGCCTTGCGCCATACTGTGAGGGGAGCAAACAAGTTTGATGAGTAATAAATTTAATAATACAATTGTCGGATGGGCATCGACTCCTCTGATGACACTTGAAGTGTCATAATAACAAGTAATCACCTTAATAATGGGCGATCGAATTAAATCGATCGCCCATTACCGTATTTCCTGTTATAGAGTTCCTTTGTGCGCAATTCTTCAAGCGCGTCAAAGGTTCCATCACGCCAATAATAATCAACCTTGGGACTGGCGACATTCCAGATTTCTTCACATAATTGTGTCCTGTCACTGCCATCAAAGGCAAGGAATGCTTCAATAATATTGGCTTGGTTTTGGTTTAGATGGCGTTGATTTTGACAGTTGCCCATTTCTACCAGAGCATTGACGGCATCGTCAAAGAGCTGGTCACGCTTCTGATGGTATGACTCCCAGGTTCCATCAGCGATACGATTAGCATCATCTTGTAGAGGCTTCAAGGCTTTGTCATCAAGTTCCAAATCTGGATCAGTCTTAGCCAGCATTTTCGCAAAGTCAAATGCATCATTGACGTATGTCTTACGACC
>ONCH01000088.1 GCA_900316265.1 uncultured Prevotellaceae bacterium
ACCAGATTGGTGTTCATGTGGTCATAGGCACGCTCGGTATAGCCGAAAGTGCACCAGGAGACCGTTACGTAATTAGCACTTTGCGTAATGTCGAAGTTGCCGTCCTGACCATCAGTAAACTCACAGTGGTCCACCCACAGATGAGTGGTTTCCGTGCATGTAATCAGGTCTTGTCCGCCAACATCGCAAGGGCCAGGCCCAACGAATTTCAAATTACGGATGATGATATTGCTACCTCCACTGATTTTGAAGATGCCTGCATTTCTGAGGCTTTCATTGCTGTCGCCAGTGAGGTCAATAAGTGTCTGGCGGGTTACGAGTTCGCGTTTTTCGTCCACTTTCTGTCCGTTGGAGAGTGTACCACCTGTTCCGCTTGATGAAGACAGGCTCTTCACATTAGCTTTATCGAGTGCGGCCTTCATTTCGTCTGTTAGATAAAACTGGGTGCAGAGGCGGGCTCCGTTGATACCAACCACTGTTCGATTGGAATAACCACCGAAACTTACAGGTGATGCCACAATGAAGTCTCCATTGGAGCCATCGAGGATAACGATATCATTCTGCTTGATAGCGTTCTGGATGGCAGCTTTCTGGTCTGATCCTGTACTTTTCAGCGTGATAGTTCTGGTACCATTGTTGCCACCAGTAGTTGTGTAATCGTCGCCAGTGGTGAGCGACTTACAGTTAGTCCAACCGAAAGGTGCATTGAGCTGATCGGTTGGCGTGGTAGTGTCATCGGCAAAAGCTGTTATATTGGAGAAGATGACAGCCGTGAGCAATAAAACAATCTTTTTCATAATTTGCTTTTATAGGTGATTGTTAACATCCTTAGGGTCTTTAAGGTCTTTAAGGACCCTAAGGATATTAGAGCATTTAATCGGTTGTATAGCCGAGCATTTCCATTTCGAGGGCAGCCCAGATAAAGGGACCTACGCCCTTACCGTCGTTATCGCGGATAGGTTCGCTCATGTAGTAGTCGAAAGAACCATCGCGGCGGAAGTTAGGCTTCTCCACAAATGGACCGGGGGCAGGACCGAGTCCGCTGACCTCGCAACAGCGGGTGAGGGAGATGGTCTTGTCGGGATTTACACGGATGAACTCGTTGATGATGCCATTGAAGGCCTTGATACCAGCCTGACGGAAACTGTCGTCGAGATAACCCTTGCGGGCTCCCTTCAGCAAAGTGTAGGCAAACATGGAAGAAGCGGTGGACTCCAGATAGTTACGGGGGTCCTGAACATCGAGCACATCATACCAAACACCCGTCTTCTGGTCCTGATGCTTCACCAGAGCAGTCATGGCGCGCTTGAACACGTCGATGACTTCGCCGCGGCGTGGATGGTCGGCGGGCAGGTTGTCGAGCACTTCTACCATGGCCATCACGTACCAACCCATGGCGCGTGCCCAAGTGTGCTTAGACTTACCCGTCTCCTTGTCAGCCCAGAAGGCTGTGTGGGTCTCATCCCATGCGTGTTTCCACAGTCCGGTCTTCTCGTCGTAGGTGCGCTTGTCGGTCTTTACAATCTGGTCGATGATGTCCTCGTACGTCTTCTTAACCTTCTTAGGCTTGAGCATCATAGGAGCAGCTTCGGTGTAGAAGGGGAGTCCCATGAAGATACCGTCGAGCCAAACCTGATTGGCATAGATAGCCTTGTGCCAGAACACGCCTTCCTTAGTGCGTGGCTGGTTCTGCAGCTGTTTGAAGAGGGTCTGCAATAGTTTGAGATCCTTTTCCACAGGATTGAGCTTATACATGGCAAGCAGCACTTTACCGGGACGTACATTGTCGAGGTTAAAGTCTTCATACTTATAGCCAGCGCCCTGTCCGTTCTCGTCAATCATCTTGGCGGGATATTCTTTCAGCCAGTTGTAGATGCTCTGGTCGTTGTATGCTTTATAAGTATCGAGCATGGCGCCCATTTCCGTACCCACGGTGTAGCTCCAGCGGGGCTTCTTAGCGAAGTCGAGATAGGTCACATCGGGCACACGCGTCATCTCAGAGTGAGTCATCCACTCAGAGTAGCGCTTATAGGGCTTGTCGGTGAGGATGAGGTTTCCGTTAATCATCAGGTTGTCGAAGTGAACATCCTGCGCCTTACCTGTGAGGTAATAGGGCTTGCCATAGACACCCTCGAACTTCTTCTGGCAGGTGACATTCTCCATCGTCACGTTGCGAACGGTGGGGTAGAAACCACGGCAGCAAATCTCTTTGGGCTCATAATCGGTATTGATCTTGAGCACAGCTTCCTTACACTGGCCCACGGTGATATTGCGCATGTTGATGTTCTCAATGATGCCACCACGGCAGGAGTTGGTCTTGATGCGGAGCACACGGTCGAGGTTAGGAGAGTCCATCTGGCAGTTCTCTGCAAACACATTCTGGCAACCGCCGGAAATCTCAGAGCCGATGACCACGCCGCCGTGACCGTCT
>ONCH01000087.1 GCA_900316265.1 uncultured Prevotellaceae bacterium
CTATAATAAATATGGTGTTGCGGCAGAGATACGCTATGTAGGCCCGCGCAGCGACCGCGGGGGAGCTTTGCAGGACAACGCGTCGAGCAGTGGCGAGAATACTCCCTACTGGCTGAACCTCAGTGCTCAGACCAACGGTGCCGTCAAGGTGCGCATAGCCACCCCCGACGAGATATTCGATTATTTAGACCAAAATAAGAATCAAAAATATCACGTCAAGGATGGTGAATTGCCCATGCGTACCCATGGTGTGGGCAGTTACACCTCGCGTACGATGCTGAAATTGTGGAACCGCCGGAACGAGTTGTTAGCCGACGCTACCGAGAAGTCGGCTTCGCTGGCACAGTGGCTAGGTGTGCAGGCCTATCCGCAGACGGCTATCAACGATGCCTGGGTGCGCAACCTGTGGCAGGCTCACCACGATGGTATCACAGGAACCAGCATCCCTAATGCCTACCTCTACTCTATGAACGACTATGTGCTGGTCAACAAGACGCTGGCCAACCTGCTGAAGACCACAACCGGCAACATTGTCAGAGCAATGGACACTCAGACAGAGGGTATGCCCGTAGTTGTTTACAACCCGCTTTCGTTCCAACGCACCGACATTGTCGAAGCCCGTCTCACCATGCCTGCTCAGCCAGAAGGACTGCGCGTGTTTGACAAAGACGGCAAGGAAGTGCTGTCGCAAATCAGCAGTTACGATGACACGACGGGCGAGGTGGTGTTCCTTTTTGCCGCAACAGTGCCGTCACTGGGCTATGCCGTCTATGATGTGCGTTTCGGCGAGGCCTCGCAGTTGACTTCTTCGTTGCAAATGAACCGCCGTTCGCGTCAACTGTCTAACGGCAACTATCGACTTACCCTTTCCGAAACAGGCGACCCCTCACAGCTCATTGATCTGGCCAATAACCGACAAGTGCTCAGTGCTTCGCAATTGCAGATGATATACGACCACGAGGACACTTGGCCCTCATGGGAGATTTCCTATACCGACATCCTTCGCACACCGACGGCTGTCGATGAGAATGTCAGCATAACGAAGGCTGAAGACGGCCCGCTACGCAAGAGTTTCAGAGTGGTCAAGGAGAAAGACGGCTCGCAGTTCGTACAGTATATCCGCATGAATGCTTTGGACAACCGTATTGACATTGTCTCAGAGGTTGACTGGCAGAGCCATGAGCGCATGCTGAAAGCCAACTTTCAGATGGCTTTCAGCAATCCCAAAGCCACCTACGACATCTCGCTGGGTACCATTGAACGAGGCAACCGCACGGCCGACTGCTACGAAGTACAGGGACACCAATGGGCCGACATGTCGACGATCGACGGCAGTTATGGCCTGTCTATACTCAACGACTGCAAGTACGGGTGGGACAAACCCACTGACAGCAGTCTGCGCCTGACCCTGATACACACCCCGTCGACAGGTAATGGCTATACCTATCAAGCCGACCAAGACCTGGGTGTCAACTTGTTCACCTATTCGCTGTTCCCCCATCAGGGCAAATGGAGTGAATTGACCCAGAAAGCTGCCTCGCAACTGAACCAGCCTTTGGTGGCTGTTGCAGCCCCCAAACATGAGGGCGCATTGGGGAAAGAAGTAGAGTTTCTTTCTGTCAGCACCAACCAAGTAGCAGTCAAGGCGGTCAAGAAAGCAGAAGAGACAAACGAGCTCATTGTGCGCGTCTACGAGTGGGCAGGGCAACAGCACGACCAGGTAACTCTTACCTTCCCGACACGTGTGCTCTCAGCCCGTGAGGTCAATGGACTGGAAGAGCAGGTAGGCAGTGCTGCAATCAGTGATAATACACTAACATTCAGTATAAGCAAGTATCAGCCTAAAACCTTTGCAGTCACGCTGGCGGCCGCTATGACGCCCACCGATGAGCAGACCGATGTTGCTGTCTCTCTGCCTTATAATGTCGACATGATGAGTTACGACTCGAAGAAAAACGATGCCCTGACGAGTGCTCCCTACGCTTATCCTGCCGAACTTGTTCCCGATGTAGTGACCGCCGACGGCATCAGTTTCGTCATGGGCAACCGATCTGACGGCCAGAAAAACGCCGTACGGTGTAGTGGGCAGACCATCGACCTGCCAGCAGCAGGGCGCAAGTTGTATCTTCTGGCGGCCTCTACCGAGGCTACGGGCACGGTAGGCGAATTTGTGGTGGGCGACCAAACCTATCAGTTTGAAGTTCCTTACTATGGTGGTACGTTAGGACAACTGGACTCGCCCTATAACGGAGGAACAC
>ONCH01000085.1 GCA_900316265.1 uncultured Prevotellaceae bacterium
CTTGAATTGTGCCACAACGTTTCCCTGCTCTGCAGAACGCGTAAACCAGTTGAACGACTCGCTTAGATTCTTTTCTACACCAATGCCATCTTCGTAGCATGCGCCAAGCATCAACTGACCGTAGCGGTTGCCCTTTTCGGCAGCATCACGTATCAACGAGTATGCCTTGGCGTGGTTTTGTTCTACCTTATTGCCCACGATATATTCCGTAGCCAGATCAACCTGTATGTTCAGATTGCCACGTGCCATAGAGTCCTCCATTTCTTTAATTGAAAGTTCCTTTTGCCCGTAGGAGAACTGTACGAATACGCATGCCAGAAGAAATGCAAATAGTTTATTCATACTTTTATAGGTCTATTACTCGATGTTAAGACGGCGGTTCTTGGGATATTTTACTTTATATTGCAGGATCAGGTCGCGTTGCTCGCCGGGTTGGAGCTGTAGGGGCCACTTAATGATACCGGTCTGCTTATCAAACTGACCATCACTAAGTTCTTCCATACTTACCTCGATACTGGTATTACGTGAGATGGGAGCCTGATCAAACACGGTGATGTTGACACTCTCCTGGCGATTATTCTTTACGCTGATGCGCCACTTCATTGTCTGCTCCTGATTGCTGCCGAAGAAACGACGCGTGGAACTCTCGCTGACCTTGATGCGCTGTACACAGATGCTCTGGTCGCGACCCATCGAGAAGTGGAGCGTGTCGCTGCTGACATTAGGATCGAGAATACTCTTGCCCACAAACGAATTATCGAAATAGACATTAGCCTCGCCCTCCATCAGATTAAGTTTCTGCCAGTCGATAGCGTCTGCCACCAAAAACGACTCTTTGTCAATCTTGGGTATGCCACGATACTCGTATATAGCTGGCAATTGATGACGTGCAATCTCGGTAGTTGTTGTCTTGCCACCATCAGGTAAAGTCAGCAGCTGTTTGATGTCGAACTCATAGCCGAACTGTGCCTGTTGTTGATTGACAGAGATAACCTCGCTCTCGTCCATCTCTTCTTCCACAGCTAAATCTGCCATCATCGGTATGCTCTCTTTCGCTTTCAATACTTCGCCTTTAGATTTGCGCCCCTTCTTTGATGTGCCATAGCCCACAACGGTGACCTCATCCAAACGCTGTTCATCTTCCTTCATACGGATATTCAGCGTAGAACCAGGAGTGGCTGTGCGAGTCTGCGTCTGATAGCCGATATAAGCAAAAGAAAGCTGACGATGGTCTTGTGGCAAGGTGATAGAGTAATAGCCGTCAATGTCGGAAACGGTACCTAGTTGCGTACCTTTTATTATTATAGATGCGCCAATAATGGGGGAGCCATCTTCAGCATCCACGATTTTTCCACTGACAGTACTGCCATCAGAATCAAAACTGTATGTAGGAGCCGACAAACCATAATCCAGCCAGTATGTTTTCAATTGTGGTGCTATGTTTGAGCGATTCGGATTGGCCGACGAGAGCGTAACGGGCACGTTTTTCCACTCTTCTCTGGTGTTTTGATAGATATTGGCCTTGTACGACAGTTGCAATGGTTCCTTGATGCTGTTAGAACGTATATCGTAGCTGGGAAACCAACCGGCATTCTTCACATAATAGGTAATGTCGAAGTCGGCACGGCCGGCCTGTTTGGCTTCTAACTTCACATCAATCTCCGTGATGTTCTTCAGCTTTAGCTTGGCTATCGAGTCGCAAGTGTCTTGTTTACGCTTCAACTCATCGTTCAGTTTCTGCAACTGCTCTTCCAGCTCCTGACTGCGTTCCTTGACCGAAAGCACCTGTTGTGCATAGTAGGCATTCAGCTCCTTAATGTTTGCCAATGGTGTGGCCACTGTCCTGCCTGCCACCGAGCAGTTGGTTTTTACCAGCTCCAGCTGTGCGGTCAGCATCTCCTGTTCATCCTTTGTCTGCTGGATACGACGCTCTACAGCCTTTACATCATCCTCAGCGGCACGCAGTCTCTTGACTTGTGCAGCCGAATCAGGATGAGCAGTTCGCTCGCTTACGCCTAATATCGTGAGATGGCCCTTGGCCTTTACCTGCAAGCTCTTTTTATCCATATATGGAGAAAAGCCTGTAAACGTCACCACTTGTTCGCCTGGCACCAAGATTACACTCTTGGAGCGCTCCACCTGAGCACCATTGGTAAACACAGTCACTTTGTTGATCGAAGCAGTATGCTTCTCAACAGCCTTAGTCATCACTGCCGCCATCAGGCAAATAGCAATCATTATTTTACGCTTAATATTCATAAGGTATAATATTTTTCTTTATGTGATTAATATCGCTGCAAAAATACGTACTTATACTGAAACTGCCAAATATTTTTGGAAGAAAGATTCATGACTCTATCGGCCCTTTTTCTTGAACAGCTGTAGACCATAGTATCTGACATCCGTAACGACGGTGTCTTCAATACAGATACCTTCAAGAACCAGCATCAGTGAGTCGTTGCGATAG
>ONCH01000084.1 GCA_900316265.1 uncultured Prevotellaceae bacterium
AACAACCTGGCCATCGAGGAGGTTGATGATGCGCTGGGCGTAACCGGCATCTCGCTCAGAGTGGGTGACCATCACGACGGTAGTGCCCTCTTGGTTCAGTTGGGTCAGCAATTGCATTACTTCGAGGCCGTTTTTAGAGTCGAGGTTACCAGTAGGCTCGTCGGCGAGGATCAGCTTGGGATTCATCACGACAGCACGGGCAATGGCGACGCGTTGCTGCTGACCGCCAGAGAGCTGCTGAGGAAAGTGATGGGCGCGATGCGAGATAGCCATACGGCGTAGCACTTCTTCAACACGTTGCTTACGCTCCTTCTTGGGAACGCCCAGATAGGTTAGCGGCAGTTCCACGTTTTCTTCTACATTCAATTCGTCGATCAGGTTGAAGCTCTGGAACACGAAGCCTATCTGTCCTTTGCGAACCTTGGTGCGCTGGCTTTCTTTCAGTTGTCCCACGTTCTCACCATCCAGCAGATATGTACCGCTGGTGGGATTGTCGAGTAAGCCCAGGATATTCAACAGTGTTGACTTACCACAGCCCGACGGCCCCATGATGGCCACGAACTCACCTTTCTTCACTTCGAGCGACACGCCGCCCAGTGCCACGGTCTCCACCTCTTCCGTGCGGAATACCTTCTGAATGTTTTCTAACTTAATCATATTATTCTGTTTTTAGATAGTTTACAGGATTACTATTTGATACTCGTCTTGTCTGTAGATAAACAACGGGAAACTGCTGCATCAGCAGTGTGCTGAGATACCAGCCGAGGGCTGTACCTATGATGATAGAGGGCAGGGCGATGACAGCGATACTGCGCAGGAACAGCCTTTGCAGTTCATGGGCTGAAGCCCCCATCACCTTGCGGATGGCCAGTTCGCGCGAGCGGCGCTGCACCTCGTCGCGCACATAGCCGATGAGTCCGATGAGCGTGATCAGCAGCGAGGCCAAACAACCTATGAGAATCATGTCGCGGGTGTGGCGCGTGTCGTTGTAGCAGTCGGCCAACTCTGCGGCGTATGGCTTCACGCTCAGGTCGGCATCAGGATAGAGTCGGTCGCACAATTGTTGAACAGCCTGCATATTCTCAGCAGTCACAGCTTGCAGTTTCATCATGATGTAGTGTGTAAAGACATTACCGTTGGTCACCATCATGGG
The DNA here is from genome assembly GCA_900316265.1 of uncultured Prevotellaceae bacterium. GTDB lineage: Bacteria > Bacteroidota > Bacteroidia > Bacteroidales > Bacteroidaceae > Prevotella. Next base: position 1,154 of record ONCH01000084.1, read on the forward strand.
ACGTTCATCGCGTGAGACGAGCGAACCCATCACGAAGTTCTTCACCACGCCCACTACGGTCATGGGATATTCGTCGCCTACCGAGGAATTGACGAACTGCTGGCCAATGACATCGTCGATACCTGCCACTTCCTTCATCCGCTGTGCAAACCGTTCGTCCACCAGCATCTCCTGCGTCCATCCGGGATGCTCCAACCGCTTAAAACCTCTGCCCCGTACCAGCTCAAGTCCCATGGTCTCCACCAGCCCCTGCTCGGCAAAGAATAGGTTGGCACAGTTGAAAAGTTCCCGAGGATTGCCTGGAAGCAGCACATTGTCGCCACTCTGCCATTCGCAGAAGAGCGAATAGGATGCTGCCGTCTTTTCAACACACGGCAGGCGCTCTATCTCACGAGCCAGTGAATAGATGGAGTCGCCATGCAGGGCACTCACGTTGACGTAGGCCACCCTGTCATACTGATAGCCCATGTCTTTCGAGAGCATATAGTCGTACTGACGGTAAACGGTGGAGAGCACACAGAGCAGCATCGTTGTGAGCACAAACTGGAATGCCAAGAATGACAGCTTCCACAGTCGCTTGTTCTCTGAGTAGAGCCGGTAGGCGTAGGTGAGCGGGATGCGCGAATAGATGGCTCCGGGCAAGATGCCGCAGCAGATCAATACAACGAGGCATACAACGGTCAGAACCATGAAGGTCTGTCGGGAGAAGAGTGTCGTAATGCCAACACCCATCAACTCGCTTATCCAGTCTTTCCCAGCCAGAAGCAGCAGTGTCATCATCGCCAAGGCCATAATGAGATGAATGCCGGCTTCCTTGAGTGTCATCGTGTAGAACTCACGGTGCGGGGCACCTAAAACCTTGCGCAGTGCTACCTGCCTGGCACGGTTCACCAAGAGGCTGATAACCACGAGGATATAGTTCATCACCGCTGTGAAGAGCATCACGAATGCTACCACCAAGAGGATGATGCTGGTGGTGCGTACCGTGGTGTCCTTCGTCCGCTGGCCTGCTACACTCTCCAACTCAATGCCTGCATCGACACAGCCGATTTGCTTCAGGTCGTCCCACGGTAGGATGCGCTTCAGCAACTGCTTGATTTCGCTGCGTACCTTGTTCATGTCGGCATCGGGACGCATGCGTACAAAAGAATGGTAGCGGTCGTTGCCCATCAAGTTCTCCGTACCGTCCCAAGCGTAAGTGCCTAAGGAGGACATCGACATCAGAATGTCATAGCGGGAGCAGCGGGAGTTCTCTGGATAGTCTTCGAACACGCCGCCGATGGTCATCGGCTTACCTGGGGCTGAGACAAAGCTAAACGTGCGGCCGACTACCTCGCCGCCGATTTTCTCGCTCAGCCGGCGACTGATCATGCATTGTCCGGCAATGGAGAGGATACGCTTGGCATCGCCCTGCAAGACCTTTGTGGCAAAGATATTGAAGAAACAGGAGTCTGCAAACAGTGCTTCTTCGAAGTAGTGTCGGCTGCCGTCCTCCAGCGTTAGTTTCTCTTCACTGAACTGTCCTGTATAGCGTGTAGCAGTCAGAATCTCGGGTATTTCGCGACCAAGCACGGGAGCGATGCCTCCAGATGTGGCACCATACTGCTGCGGTTCCTCACCTATGCGCTGGAACGTCTCATGCAATTCATACACGTACTCCTTATCTGCGATGCAGCTGTCGTAGTTGCGCTCCAACTGCACCTTGGCAATAAGAACCAGTCCCACGGTAAGTCCGATAGCAAGCGATGTGATTTTGATAAAGGCTCCTTGGCCTTTTCTGAAGATATTCATAACTTGATGTAATTATTCGTTTTTAATGCTGTTGACGGGATTCTCGTTGGCATTCTTCCAACTTTGGTATGTCACCGTCAGCATCGTGATAAGGGCGATAAGCAGGAAGG
>ONCH01000083.1 GCA_900316265.1 uncultured Prevotellaceae bacterium
TACGAATTACTTGTTCACCTGGAACTTAGTGTCGCCATCCTTGAAGAATGCGTTAATCTGCTTTGCTGCTGCTATGCCGGCATTGATGTTTGCCTCTGCCGTCTGAGCTCCCATCTTCTTAGGAGTGCTGAAATAGCGACCCTCGAACTTCACGAACTCCTCGTCAGCATCTGGCTTGATGTCGGTAACGAACTTAAGGTCTTCGCGCTCAGCCATCAACTTGATAAGTTCTGGCTCGTTGATAACCTCCTTGCGGGCAGTATTAACGAGAATGCCACCATTGTTCAGTTTGTTTACCAGAGCATAGTTGATACTCTCCTTTGTCTCAGGAGTAGCAGGTATGTGGAGCGAAACGATGTCGCAATTCTCAAAGAGAGCATCCTGAGAGTCAACGGCCTTAACGCCTGACTTCTCGATAACTTCCTTCGGGCAGTATGCATCGTATGCGTAAACCTCCATACCGAAACCTTCTGCTATGCGAGCAACATTGCGGCCAACGTTACCAAAGGCAAGGATGCCAAGCTTCTTTCCCTTCAACTCAGAACCGCTCTTGCCGTTGTAGAAGTTGCGAACTGCAAACACGAGAAGGCCGAAAACAAGTTCAGCAACTGCGTTTGAGTTCTGTCCTGGTGTGTTCTCTGCAACCACATTGTGAGCGGTAGCAGCAGCGAGGTCGATATTGTCGTAACCAGCGCCCGCACGAACAACAATCTTCAACTGCTTTGCAGCGTCGAGAACCTCTGCGTCAACCTTATCCGAACGGATAATCATTGCGTCAGCATCCTTAACAGCGTCGAGCAACTGAGCCTTCTCTGTGTATTTCTCAAGCAGGACAAGTTCGTTGCCTGCTGCTTCTATCTCTTCCTTGATGCCTTTAACAGCAGCAGCTGCAAACGGCTTTTCTGTAGCAACTAATACTTTCATATCGCACAAGTATTAATGATTTGCCTCGAATTCCTTCATTGCATCGATAAGTGCCTGAACACCCTCTATTGTCTGAGCGTTGTAGCAGCTTGCGCGGAAACCACCTACTGAGCGGTGACCCTTGATGCCTACCATTCCCTTAGATGTAGCGAACTCGAAGAACGGCTTCTCAAGTTCAGCATACTCCTCGTTCATCACGAAGCAGATGTTCATAACAGAGCGGTCTTCCTCTGCAACGGTACCCTTGAAGAGCTTGTTGCGGTCAATCTCGCTGTAGAGCATGTCGGCACGCTGGAGAGCGCGACGATCCATCTCCTTAACACCACCCTGAGCCTTAATCCAACGGAGGTTCTCGAGTGCTGTATAGATAGGAACTACAGGAGGAGTGTTGAACATTGAGCCCTTCTCTGTATGTGTACGATAGTCGAGCATTGTAGGAATTGGGCGCTCAGCCTTACCAAGTGCATCCTCGCGTACGATAACGATGGTCACACCTGCCATAGAAAGGTTCTTCTGAGCACCTGCGTATATGATGTCGTATTTAGAAACGTCAACAGGACGGCTGAAGATATCTGAAGACATGTCGGCAACCTGACGAACGTTTACGTCGAGGTCTTTGCGCATCTCTGTACCGTAGATAGTGTTGTTTGTAGTGATGTGCAAGTAGTCAACATCCTCAGGAACTGTCCAGCCCTTAGGTATATAAGTGAAGTTGTCGGCAGCAGACGAAGCGACCTCAACCACCTCACCAAAGAGTTTTGCCTCCTTGAGTGCTTTCTTTGCCCAAGTACCCGTGTTCAGATAAGCAGCCTTCTTAATCAAGAGGTTGTAAGGAACCATACAGAACTGGAGTGAAGCACCACCGCCGAGGAAGATTGTCTTGTAGCCCTCAGGCAAGTCAAGGAGTTCTTTTACCAAAGCTTCTGCTTCATCAACCACTGGCTGGAAATCTTTAGCACGATGGCTAATTTCGGCAAGTGACAGACCACTGCCGTTGAAGTCTAAAATCTGCTTAGCAGTATTTTCAATCACCTCGCGTGGAAGCATTGAAGGACCTGCATTAAAATTGTACTTCTTCATTTGTATTTATTGTTTATTGTTAAGTTTATAATTAACGGCGCAAAGTTACATAAATTCAGTAAGATGACCAAATATTTTATCACAATTTACAAATAATATAGGGTTAAGGTGTCTATTTGACAACTTCAATTAACGTTTTCACTCCTTTTACTTTTTCACCTTGCACGTTTCTGAGCACTTCGCGCACTCTCTTGCGGGCAACTGCAACGTAGCAATAACGCTCCTTGATGTCTATCTTTCCTATCTCATGCTTCTCCAGTCCTCCCTTCTTGCAAAGGAAGCCCACGATGTCCACCTTTGAAATCTTGTCTTTCTTGCCCTTTCCTATATATAGGGTAACCATCTTGGGAGGTGCGGGCGAAGGAAGTCGCTCTGGGATAACGAACTCTTGCGGCTCACCTTCTATATATTCAGGGAGATACTCGTCTGGCCCTAATATAAAATAGGTAGTGCCGAGAGCATCCCAACGTGCTGTTCGCCCTACCCTATGTATGTAGGCATCTTCGCCAAGCGGCAAGTGATAATGCACGATGTTCTCAACGT
>ONCH01000082.1 GCA_900316265.1 uncultured Prevotellaceae bacterium
GCCTTGAACACTATGCTGGCGCAAGACGGACTGCTTGTTTACGTGCCAAAGAATGTTGTTGTGGGTAAGGCTGTTCAGGTGATAAACATTCTGAAGTCTCCAACACCGGTATCCCAGCACTCAACACCTTCTTTTATGACCAATCGCCGTGTCCTTGTCATTGCTGAAGAATGTGCTGAAGTAAAGTTGCTTTTCTGCGACCACACCGCTGACGACTGTAACTTCCTCACCACACAAGTCATAGAGGTGTTTGCTGGTGAGAACTCCAAGGTTGACCTTTACTGCATGGAGGAAACGCATGCAAAGAACGTCCGCATAAGCAATGTGTATGTGCGTCAGGACCGCAACAGCAGCGTGAAGCATAATGTGCTGACTCTGCACAACGGTATCACACGCAATAAACTCGACCTTATATTGGCAGGCGATGGTGCCGAGTGTCAGTGCAACGGTTGTGTCATTGCCGACAAGCAGCAACATGTGGACAACAATACGCTCATCGTTCACGAAGCTCAGCATTGTACTTCTAACGAACTATATAAATATGTTCTCGACCAACATGCCACAGGTGCCTTTGCAGGTCGTGTCTATGTGGCCCATGGGGCACAGAAGACAGTGTCGCAGATGACCAACCAGAACCTCACTACAACGCGTGAGGCGCGCATGTTCACTCAGCCGATGCTCGAGATTTATGCTGATGACGTGAAATGCGCTCATGGCTCTACTGTTGGTCAACTAAACGATGCCGCACTCTTTTATATGCGACAGCGAGGTATCACCGAGAAGGAGGCGCGCATGCTTCTGCAGGTGGCATTCATTCGTGAGGTAATCGACATGGTGGAACTTGTGCCCCTTCGCGACCGTCTTCACTATCTTGTGGAGCAGCGCTTCCGTGGAAAACTCTCTAAGTGCGAGGGATGTAAACTTTGTAAATAATGTATATGCGAAAACTACTATTAATTAATCTCTTGCTCATGTCTGTCCTGCTGATGCAGGCCCAGACATATTGCGGTCTGCATAAGTATGACGGCGAGCACAAGAACGAAGTGTCAGGCTACATGATGGGAGGTAGTAATGTGGTCAGCGATGCTTTCTTCGGATTTGAAGGCTCCTATCTGCGCCATCTTACTGACCGCTGGCATGTGGGTGGCGACATGCAGATCCAGTTTGGCAAGCAACTCTATTCTGTAGATGTGAAGGGAGGCTATCGACTGCCTGTCAGTTGGATGGACTTCTATTTTGACGGTCAGCTTATGTACAACCGCTACAATCGCTGGGATACTAACGAGACCATCGCCAACATCTCTGTTACCTGGGAGACGCCTTACTTCCAGTTGCGCATCGGTGAGTCGTACATCCACTATCATCTGTTGCATTTTGGCACCACCGAACCGTTGACCTTCACCTTTGGCACCAGTGTCAATATCCGTCCGCGTTGGAACTCCTGGAACATCGGGCTCTACTTCCGCAACTACGACGACTTCTATTATGAGAACTGGAACATCAACTGGGGTCTGAATTTCTATGCCGGCATCGCTAAGGACATGCAACTCTTCGGACAGTTAAACATCCGTCCTGCAGGCTCCATGAGTCAGTTGGCCAGCAGATACGAGACATCATGCAAATTAGGAATCAAATACGTGTGGTAAGTTATGAAGAAATTTCAATATATCATGCTGGCAGCAGTCGCCGTATTGGTGCTGGCTTCGTGCGAAAAGGTGAGTCCCATTGGTGTACTGGTGTCTGGCACTGGCGTGGAGGATCGTGTGAAAATGTCGCACACCTATTTCCAAGAACACAAGGGAGATTATAAGGGATTAACGGCTCCCGACGGCGATGAATACACCTTCTTGGTGGGAGCCGACAGTCACATGACAAATGACACGAGTCGAATGGCAGAGATGCTGCAGAACGGACTCGATCACGATGATGTGCTTTATGCCCATCTGGGTGACATCGCTGACACCAAGGCTGAGTACTACATCAATCTTGAAGATGTCATCGATGATTATAAGTTGAAATTTGCAAAGAAATACTATAAGGAAGTGAACTTGCAAGACAGTCTGGAGAAGTATGCATCGGAAGATTATGGCGAGGATGGTGACTTTACGCTAATAGGTGAGAGCTTCTATTACGAGGACGAAAAGACTGGCGCTAATTTAACTCTGGATCAAATACAGTATCCCTTCTTCCCTGTGGTGGGTAACCACGACATCACTCACAATGGATGGGCTCTTTGGTCTAATATCTTCCATTCGTCATTCTATGATGTTTATGTATATGTTGGTGAGATTGATGGCAAGTATACCTATGACCATTTCATATTCCTAGACACGGCCAATGGTACGCTCGGCAGGGAGCAGGTAAATCTAATAGAAGCAGGACTGCTTGACGACAAGTATTATGAGCAGTCAGGCATTTATACCCGCAACACGTTTGTGTTCAGTCATACGAACATCTTCCGTCCGTCGAGTCTGCAGTTTGCCTCTACGTTTGCCCGTGAGGAGACGTTCTTCCTGCTTAACCAGTTCATCGAGTGGAAAGCCAACATTGTCTTCTGCGGCCATGTGCATAAGTGGGACGAGCAGGAAGTTGGAGGCGTTCATTACCTGACCCTCGACTCCATGAGCGAGAACAACAATCC
>ONCH01000079.1 GCA_900316265.1 uncultured Prevotellaceae bacterium
CGACAACAAGCCCACCATGCAACTCGTGGCGAACATGACCTATGGCTGCCTGATGCTCCTGGAGCCCGCCCGCCAAGTGGTCGGTCCCATCATCATCAATTCCGGCTACCGCAACCCTCGCGTCAACGCCCTGGTCGGTGGCGTCAAGAACTCGCAGCACCTCCTTGGTCAAGCCGCCGACATCCGCCCTAAAGACCCCAAGCAGTTCCAGCGCCTCGTGGACTTCCTCAAGACTCACGATCTGACTGACCAACTGCTGACCGCCACAGGTTGGCTCCACATCTCGTGGACTCCCTTCGCCCTCCCCCGCCACTTCGTCAGAATCGGGTATTACAAATAGAAAAAGTGCACAGCAGGGTGCACACGGGGACATCTTTTACTCTTGTACACTTCTTCCAATTTGCCGATTTTCTGAAGCAAGAATTAAAAGCTAACGCTTCATCCTATATGTCCTTATGTTATATCTTTATTTCAGCCCATAGGCATCTATGGTTTTAAGGGTTCAACATTATATTTTTGTTTCTGCTTGCAAATATAACGACTTTTTCTGAGACTTCCAAATTTTGTAGGAGGAAAGTGTCGAGGGAGCATCTACCAAGTATCTGGTGCATGATACGCCAAATAATGTTTTTTTGTCCTAATATTTGGAGGCTAAGGAAGAAATGAGTACCTTTGCAGCGTTTTTATAAACAATCATGAAAAGACGATGAAGAAATTACTTACAATTGTCATCATCCTGCTGATAGCGGTATTGATGACGCAGACTGTACCGAGTAAGAAAGCCCATAAGGAGGCTATGATGAAGGCTATCAAAGAGTATGTGGACGAGAAAGCTGAGGAACAGGGCTTTGGCGACAATGTGCTGACAAACATTGGTAAGGTGGTAGTGAACAAAGGTATCGAGGTGGCGCTGAACGCAAAGCTGAAAGTTCATAACTACTACCTCTGGAACACGACGACGGTACGACTGGATGGCAAGGACCAGTTGCTGTCGGTAGGTGTGCTGGGCCAGGTGCTGACTTTCGACAAGGACATGCTGAAAGAACGTATAGAGAAAGCTGACAACGTGGAATCGGAGGAGTAGAGAATGTCCTTGAAGTCCGATTATCTATGGTAAACAATAAAGGCTGCGAATCGTCGCAGCCTTTAATTATGCTAATTGCTAAAAGCCATTATCCAACTTGTGAACCTGGCTTTACATCCTTGGTGGTGGTCACTACGCTGAGGCTCTCGTCGGCATCGACAGCAGAGAGAATCATGCCCTGACTCTCGATGCCCATCATGGTACGGGGAGCGAAGTTGGCCACGAAGAGGATGCGCTTGCCGATGAGCTCTTCGGGATTCTCGTAGAAGGCAGCGATACCTGAGCAGATGGTGCGGTCGGTACCTGTGCCGTCGTCGATGGTAAACTGCAGGAGCTTCTTCGACTTCTTGACCTTCTGGCAGTCCTTGACCAAGCCTACACGGATGTCGAGCTTCTCGAAGTCCTCGAAGCTGACGGTGTCCTTGATGGGAGCGGCCTTGTACTGCGCAGCTTGATTAGCTTTCTTGGTGGCCTCAAGTTTGTCGAGTTGCTTTTGGATGACGTCGTCCTCAATCTTCTCGAACAGCAGGGCGGGTTCACCCAGCTGGTGACCAGCCTTCAGCAGGTCGGTGCTGCCCAGCTCGTCCCACTCGTTCTTGCTGGAGAAGGGCAGGAAGGGTTCGAAGGCGATGGCCAGGTTGGCGGTGAGCTGCAGACAGATGTTCAGAATGGTCTCGCAGCGCTTCTGGTCGGTCTTCCACACCTTCCAAGGCTCGCACTCGGTGATGTAGCGGTTGCCGATACGTGCCAGGTTCATGGCCTCGAACTGGGCATCGCGGAACTTGAACTGGTCGAGCAGTGACTCCACCTTAGCCTTGACATCCTTGAATTCTGCCAGAGCCTCCAGTATTTCTTGGTGAGCTGCAGGGCACGGTTGACGAAGTTGCCATAGACGGCGACGAGCTCGTTATTGTTGCGGTCCTGGAAATCCTTCCATGTGAAGTTGTTGTCCTTGGTCTCAGGAGCATTGGCAGTCAGCACATAGCGCAGCACGTCCTGCTTGCCGGGCATGTCGACGAGGTATTCATGCAACCAGACGGCCCAGTTGCGTGAGGTGGAAATCTTGTCGTTCTCCAGGTTCAGGAACTCGTTGCTGGGTACGTTGTCAGGCATGATATACTTGCCGTGAGCCTTCATCATGACGGGGAAGATGATGCAGTGGAACACGATGTTGTCCTTACCGATGAAGTGCACCAGACGGGTGTCCTCATCCTGCCACCACTTCTCCCAGTTGCCCCACTTTTCGGGCTGGTTCTTGCAGAGCTCGACGGTGTTAGACACATAGCCGATGGGCGCATCGAACCACACATATAGCACCTTGCCCTCAGCACCCTCTACGGGTACGGGAATACCCCAGTTCAGGTCGCGCGTCATGGCACGGGGCTGCAGGTCCATCTCCAGCCACGACTTGCACTGGCCGTAAACGTTGGGGCGCCACTCCTTGTGACCCTCCAGAATCCACTGCTTCAGCCAGTCCTGATACTCGTTCAGAGGGAGATACCAGTTCTTGGTACTTTTCAGTACGGGCGTAGAACCAGAGATAGTAGACTTGGGATTGATGAGCTCCGTAGGACTCAGGTCGCGACCGCACTTCTCACACTGGTCACCATAGGCACCCTCATTGTGGCAGTAAGGGCATTCGCCTGTGACGTAGCGGTCGGCCAGGAACTGCTTGGCCTCCTCGTCGTAGAGCTGCTCGGTGGTCTCCTCCACCAGTTTGCCCTCGTCGTAGAGCTTGCGGAACCAGTCAGCGGCAAACTTATGGTGTGTCTCGCTGGTGGTGCGGCTATAGATGTCGAACGAGATGCCGAACTCCTCGAACGAGTCCTTGATCATCTTATGATAGCGGTCTACCACGTCCTGTGGGGTGATGCCCTCTTTGCGGGCACGAACGGTGATGGGTACACCATGCTCGTCAGAACCACCGATGAACATAACGTCCTCCTTCTTCAGACGGAGGTAACGAACGTAGATATCAGCAGGGATATAGACACCTGCCAAGTGACCGATGTGTACACCACCGTTAGCATAGGGCAGTGCTGAGGTCACTGTTGTTCTCTTGAATTTCTTTTCTGCCATTTTCTTGTCTTTTTTCTATTTTGGCTGCAAAATTACAAAATAATTATGAATTATGCGGTAGTGGAAGCAATTTTTTCATTTTTCATCTTTCATTTTTCATCTTTTTATTGTACCTTTGCACCCGCTTTTAGGGGTACTTGCGGATTTTATCCGCGAATACCCAGGCGTCTCGGCAATTCAAACGAGTTTGATTGCTCTCAACTTAAGGGGTACTTGCGAAAGCCAAGCGACGGCCGGACCCCCTTTAACAAAACAAGAATAATATGGAAGAAAAGAAACGTGTCAGCGTGCTGTTTATGCTTTTCGGCACCCTGTTCTGCGTCTGCCTGATTACGGCAAACGTATTGGAAACAAAGCAACTCTCCTTTGGGAGGTGTGGGGTTACAGTCGTACGCGCATGCTCATCTGGATGGGCTTTGCCATGAACTTCTTCTTCGTCGTCATGGGTGCCATTGCCGACTGGATTCCCGGTGCTGACTATTGGGATGGCGACGCAGGATTCCATCAGATTTTCGGTCTTGCACCGCGTATTGCGCTGGCCTCGTTCATTGCCTTCATCTGTGGCTCGTTCACCAATGCCTATGTCATGTCGCGCATGAAGCTGTCGTCGGGTGGCAAGAATTTCTCGGCACGTGCCATCCTGAGTACCGTGTTTGGTGAGGGTGTCGACTCTATCATCTTCTTCCCGTTGGCATTGGGTGGTGTCATCCCCTGGGAGGAGATGCCGTCGCTGATGATTTCGCAGGTGGCGCTGAAGACGGTCTATGAAATCGTTGTACTGCCTGTTACCATCCGTGTAGTGGAGTTCACCAAGAAGCACGACCACGAGGATGTCTTCGATAACGACATCAATTACAATATCTTTAATATTTTAAAGATTTAAGGAGTTAAAGAAGTTAAGGAAGTTAAAGAAGTTAAGGAATATGGCAAGAGAAAATGAAGGCCTGCAGCAGTTAGGCAAGAAGACAGAATACAAGATGACCTATGCTCCGGAGGTGCTGGAGACGTTTGAGAACAAACATAAGGATAACGACTACTGGGTGCAGTTTAACTGCCCTGAGTTCACCTCGTTGTGCCCCATTACCGGTCAGCCAGACTTCGCAGAAATCAAGATTATGTATATTCCTGGCGAAAGAATGGTGGAGTCGAAGAGCTTGAAGCTTTACCTCTTCTCGTTCCGTAATCACGGCGACTTCCATGAGGACTGTGTGAACATCATCATGAAAGACCTGGTAAAGCTCATGCAGCCTAAATATATTGAGGTGATAGGACTGTTTACTCCGCGTGGTGGCATTAGCATCTATCCATACGCCAACTACGGACAGCCGGGAACAAAATACGCTGCCCTTGCAGAGCAGCGCCTTTTGAATTACAATATGAAGTAATCCCCTTCGTCTTATAGGTAGTGACGGGGGCCTTATTCTCCGATGTTGAGAACGCTCTTGATGACGTCCTTGATGGCTTTCGAGGCTGCCTCGTCACACTTGTCTTTACTCAGGAACTCGTGGCTATGAGTACCTATGAGGTTGATGACCTTCCAGACTTTGCGTGAGGGGTTGATTTCAGTATCCTCGATGGCGTTGGCTGTCCAGGGGTCGTTATAGGAATAGATGAAGATGATGGGTTGCGTGGTGGTCGTTGCTGCCCACTGGTGTACGCTGGTCATCAGCTTGCCACCATCCCATTGCCCAGGATAACGCTTGCTGAACATATTCTCCACACTGCTCAGGTTGCCCACCTCCTCGGCCAGCTTCTTCGTCAGGTAACTACCATCGACCAGCGAATAGTCGTAGCAATAGCTGCCCAGCTCACGATAGGCTTGCAGATAGTAGGGCATACTCTTTTCGCTCTTACGATACGCTATGATGGCTTTATCGTCTAATGCAGCACGTCTGTCTACACTCTTCTGACTGTTTTTGATAATATATTTCATCAATTCTCTCTCGTCCATAAATACGAAGTCCACCACTGCTTCTATGTCACTCTCATCGGCTGTCGGTGCTATGGCTTTTGCAGGGTCGGGCACGTATTTGGCCCAACTGCTGAACTGAATATAAGAGAAGTCGGCGAAGAGGTTGTTGTAGAAGGTACAGATGACGCCTGCTGTGGCAGCCTTCTCCAGTTGCGCACCTTCATAATACTGCAACAGCTCTTTATACTCATTTGGTGAATCCTGATGGTACTTGCGCAGACAGGCATCGCGCAGCGCCTTATTGCTGCTGATGGCTGCCGGAATGGCACGCAGACGCTGGTAGGCCACAGCCTCGTCACTACCTGCGGGATAACCGTTACCACAAACATTGACAAGATACGTTCCTGCTGTCATTTCCAGACATGACTCTTCGCTACCTCTGATGAACGGGGCACAGAAGGGCATGAAGAGGTCGATGTCGTTCCATCCGTTCTTGTCGCTATAGTAGGCATAGAGTGCCGAGGTGATACCACTCTTGCTGACACCAGTGGCCACCCACTTGTTGGTGCGTGGGAAGAGGTGTTTCTGCAGCAGCGTCACGACGTTGTGCATGTCGGCAGCTGCCTGGTCGGTATAGAGGTAGGTGAAGTCTGTGTTGTCGAAATCCTCAGGCAGCGAAGTGCCGAAATAACGGTGCTCCACAGTGATGTAGTTGGCTTTCAGATATTTCACCAGGTCTTGCTCGTCGTATATCTCGTGAACAGAGTCTGGCAGGGCATAGCCCTCGGTATCGAGCACCACAGGACGATCCCAGTCCTTGAACTTCATATAGCAGCGCTGCTTGAAGGTGCCGCCCTTCGGATTTTTGTGGTCTTTCAGCTGTTCCACATTGAAGTAATAGCCGTATTTGTCGGGGTTTTCCTTCGAATATTCGATGGTAGCATCGCTGATGCCTGGAATCTTCTCCAGCTTCTGCGTAATCTCGTCGCTGGTCGGCTTCTCAGGGTTTGTTTGACCACTTTCACTTTCATACTGGTATTCGTCCAAGTGGTCACTCTCGGCACAACCTGTCAAGAACTGTGTGCCCCATGCCAATAGGCAAAAGGCCATC
>ONCH01000077.1 GCA_900316265.1 uncultured Prevotellaceae bacterium
GATGGGTGCGGAGATCATGGAACTGCTCCACCGCCTGAACCGCGAGGACGGCCGCACCATCGTCATGGTGACCCACAACGAGCAGCAGGCCGCCCAGACAGACAGGATTATCAAATTCCTCGACGGACGACAGATACAGTGATAAAAGAACCACAGATTATTTTCGACCACGAATTTCACGAATTACACGAATGATTAAGATCATACGACACGCCTTTGCACTCATCCGCGAAGACAAGCTCTTCTCCGCTATCTACGTCGCGGGCACAGCGGTGGCCATCGCCTCGGCAATGGTGGTGGCGCTCATCCTGCACATCCGCATCAGCAATATCTATCCTGAGGAGCACCGCGACCGCACGGTGTACCTGAAAAGCTACTTCAAGAACGACAAGGGAGCATTCGTGGGTTACTCCGGCTATTCTCCCCTTGCCGTTGAGGAACTGTTCAGCCACCTGAAGTGTGCCGAGGTGGTCAGTGCCAACATGGACAACAGCTATGTCTATCGCTTCACGGCCTGCGAGGAGCTGGGCAAGCAGGAGATGCCGGTGACGATGAAGTTCACCGATGCCAACTTCTACCGCCTCTACGACTTCCAGTTTGTCAGCGGCAGGCCCTACACCGATGAACAACTGCAGCATGCCGAGAAGTGCATCGTTATCACCGACGTGCTGGCCCGCCGGGTGTTTGGAACGACGGAGCAGGTGGCAGGCCGCCAGTTGCTCCTCAACTACCTGCCCTATCGCGTTGTAGGCGTTGTCAGGGAGGTGAGTCCGCTATTGGTCAACTCCTCGGCCGATGTCTACCTGCCCTATACCGTGAATGACTCGCGCAGCCACTGGCAGAGCCGGGACGTGAGCTATGCTGGCGGTCTGGAGGTGACGGTACTGCTGAAGGAGGGCTGCACTTACCAGATGCTGAAGGACGAACTGGAACCCTACCGTGCAAAATACCTCTCGATGCTGCGACAGGCAACGGGCAGGGACTACGAGTTTAGCATTGACGCACAGATGCACTGGGCCAGGACGCTCAACTTCGAAGAATCTTACGATATGTCCACGGGCGACATGCTGTACAACCTGCAATATCCCGCCCTGCTCATGTTGCTGCTCCTGCTGCTGCCAGCCATCAACCTGAGCGGCCTAGTGTCGAACCAGATGGAGGCGCGCATTGCCGAGATGGGCATCCGCAAGGCTTTCGGCGCCAAGCGCCGGACGCTGCTCAGTGAGGTCATCCATGAGAACCTCGTGCTGACGCTCCTGGGCGGCATCGCGGGCTATGCGCTCTCGTGGCTCTTCATCAGCGCCATGTGCAGCAATACCATGTTCCTCACACTGTTCGAGCGCGAGTACGATCCCATCAACAGCGTGTCGCTTCAGCTTGACATGTTCTTCACGCCGACGCTGTTCCTCATTGCCTTCGTCTGCTGCGCCGTGCTCAATCTCATGGCGGCCCTCATTCCTGCCTGGTCGTCGCTGCGCAAACCTATTGTTGAATCATTAAACCAGAAAAGATGAGCATAATACTGAAGAGTCTGTGGACTCGCAAAAAACAGAACGGCTGGATATTTGCCGAGATAGCCATCATCTCCTGCCTGAGTTGGTTCATTGTCGACTTCCTCACCGTCACTTTCTATGCCACCCATTTCTGCATACCGGCAGGCGAGTTTGAGAAAGACCACCTCTGCGTGGGCCAGTTGGGCATCGTCCGCAGTGAGAGTGCCTCTGAGGGGCAAGACATCACCGAGGAAGAGGCCCGTGGGGTCTATGTCATCCGCGACAAGCTGGCCACCATGCCCGAAGTGGCATCCGTCTGCCTCACGCCCGACTATCTGGGGGCCAACCTTCGTTTCTACAACTGGCGCACGCTGGCCCTGGCCGATGACACCACGCGTACCATCGGCTTCTCGCAGTTCTTCTACTACCAGAACGAACATTTCTTCGAGACCCAGGGGCTACGCGCCATTGAGGGCAGTCCCGATGCCGAGACGCTGTCACGGCAGATTGCGCCCGATGGCATCGTCATGACCCGCAGCGTGGCGCAGATGCTCTTCGGCCACGACCATGTGATGGGCAAGCGCGTGGCGATGGTGGACACCCGCTATGAAGGAGGAGAAATCGTCCACGGTGTGGTTGGCTACCACACCATAGCTGGCGTGGTAGAGGACGTGAAGGGTGCGCCCAACGAGCGATACCCCTATGTGGTCTTCTTCCCCAATCCCGGCAGCGGGGCCAGTGCCTACTGCCAACTGCTCGTGCGGCTGAAACCCGATGCTGATGCCAAGATCTTCGTAAAGCAGCTCACGCCTACGCTGACCAACGACTTCCGCGCCGGCATCTGCGTTTTAGGCAGTCTCGAAACCTATCAACAGCACTACGACAAGCAGGTGGCCCACGACTACACGATGTACACCACGCTGGCCACGGTCCCCCTTGTTCTCTTCGGCATCATCGTCGTGCTGGGCACACTGGGCACCTTCTGGCTGCAGATACGCAAGCGCACAGAGGACATCGGCATCATGCGCAGCTTCGGCGCCAAGCGGCGCGACATCTTCCTACAGATATGGGGCGAGGCGGCCGTCCTTACCGCTCTTGCCGTCTTCACGGGCTGTCTTGTCTGGTTTCAAGTTGCCATCCACTGGGATGTGCTCTCAGATGGCAACGCCTACGGCGGCTCCGGCCGCGAGACCGACTGGGTGTCGCAGTTCTGGCCTCATTTCCTCATTGTATCCTCCATCCAGTACCTTTTGCTTCTCGCCATCGTCACCCTCGGCATGGTGGTGCCTACCCTTATAGCTATGTATAAACGTCCCGTAGAAGCTTTGCGGCATGAGTAATATAAATGTATTTTCATCAAGGTCTATTTTATATTGCAAAGTTTGGGATGCACGTTGCAAACTTTGCAATGTACATCCCAAACTTTGGAATTAAAAATTCAAAAGGAGAAAACAGATTTATGAAACGACACTATCTTTTGTTCCTCGCCTTGTTGCCACTGATAGGTTGGGCTCATGAGGACACGCTGCGCCTCTCACTCGACGACTGCATCATGATGGCGCGCCGCCAGAGCATCGATGCAGCGGTAGCCTTAGGCGAACTGCGCTCAGCCTATTGGCAGTGGCGCAGCTACCGGGCCGACCTGCTGCCAGAAGTGTCGCTGTCGGGAACGGCACCGTCGTGGAACAAGCGCTACAGCTCGTACCAGCAGGCCGACGGCTCGCTGTCGTTCGTGCGCAACGACTACCTCGGACTGGATGGAGCAGTGAACATCACGCAGAAGCTGTGGCCCACGGGC
>ONCH01000086.1 GCA_900316265.1 uncultured Prevotellaceae bacterium
GACGGTCCTCAGCGCAAGGGTGATGTTCAGCGCGCTCGTGCTGGTGCTCAGAACATCGTTCCTAACTCTACTGGTGCTGCTAAGGCTATCGGTCTCGTTATTCCTGAGCTGAACGGTAAGCTGATCGGTGCTGCTCAGCGCGTTCCAACTCCTACAGGTTCTACCACTATCCTGCACGCTGTTGTTAAGGGTGAGGTAACTGTTGAGGGCATCAACGCTGCCATGAAGGCTGCTACCAACGAGAGCTTCGGTTACACTGAGGAGAAGCTCGTTTCAAGCGACATCATCGGTATGAAGTTCGGTTCACTCTTCGACGCTAACCAGACCATGGTTTCTAAGATCGGTGATGGCAACTCTCTCGTACAGGTTGTTGCTTGGTACGACAATGAGAACTCTTACACTTCTCAGATGGTTCGCACCATTAAGTACCTCGCTGAGCTGAAATAATATCACTCAGATATAAAAATTGTGCCGTCCGATTTTGTTGGACGGCATTTTTTGTGTAATTTTGCCAACTGATATGAAGAAGATGATAACGATACTCGGTCCGACAGCCAGTGGTAAGACACCATTAGCAGCAGCCTTGGCGGCAGCATTGCCACCTGTCAATGGCGAATGTGGAGCAGAGATCATCTCTGCCGACTCTCGTCAGGTCTATCGCCGCATGGATATCGGTACGGGCAAGGACCTTGTGGATTACGAAGTCTCACCTCTCACCTCTCACCTCTCACCTCTCACCTCTATAAAGGTTCCCTATCATCTTATCGACATTGCCGAGCCAGGCACGAAGTACAACCTCTTCCAATATCAGCAAGACTTCTTCGATGCTTATAATAATATAATAGGTAGAGGCAAGACGCCCATCCTCTGTGGAGGCACGGGACTGTATATCGAGGCCGTGCTGAAGGGTTACCAACTGTCGCCTGTGCCTCAGAACCCTGAACTGCGTCAGCGCCTGGAGGGAAAGAAACTCGACGAACTCACGCAGATGCTTACTGAGCTGAAGGCACAGACGGGCTCGAACATGCACAACAAGACAGATGTCGATTCCTGTCAGCGTGCCATCCGTGCCATTGAGATTGAGGAGTACAACCTGCATACACCCACCCCTAAGCGCGAACTGCCACCTATCGACTCACTGATTATTGGTGTGAGCATCGACCGCGAGGCGCGTCGTGAGAAGATTACCCGCCGACTGAAGGCCCGCTTGGAGGAAGGTATGATTGAGGAGGTCAAAGGACTGTTGGCTGAAGGCATTCCCGCTGAAGACCTCATCTATTACGGCTTAGAATATAAGTTCGTCACGGAGTATCTCGTTGGCAAGACCTCTTACGAGGAGATGTTCCAGCGCCTGGAGATTGCCATCCACCAGTTTGCCAAGCGCCAGATGACCTGGTTCCGTGGCATGGAGCGCCGTGGCTTCACCATCCATTGGATTGACGCCCTGCAGCCTATGGACGATAAGGTGCGTCAGATATTGTCACTCCTCGTTTAATCTTTAAACTTTAAACTCTAAACTTTCAACTTTACAATCATATGGATATCCCCGTTAAGAAACCACGTTTGGAATGGCTCGACGCCCTGCGAGGCTTCACCATGATACTTGTCGTTGCTAACCATGTCAGTCAGATGGGCTTCGAACAGCTGTTCTTCTTCGTCAGCGGATTCCTCGCCTACAAGGCTGCACAGGTGTGGGATGCCAACAATCTCGGACAGTTGCTCGTCAAGAAGCTGAAGGTGCAGATTATTCCCACCGCCTGCTTCTTCTTCCTGTTCTGTGCCATGATGTCGCCCAACTTCGTCGAGGCTGTCGTCACCAATTTCCATTCAGCTACCAAGGGAGGCTATTGGTTTACCATTGCCCTGCTGTGGATGTTTGTCATCTACTATCTCTTCGCCTATGTGGAGAGCAAATTCAAGGTAAAGTCGTGGATACCCATCACCGTCCTCTTCCTCATCTCTCTGGTGTTCTACGAGTCGTGCTTCCTGCCCAAGTATTTCTCATGGGCACAGGGCTATAAGGGCGAGCATATCCAGTGGATTGACGACCTGTCGCTGGGGCGTGTGTTCATCCATTTCCCCTTCTTCCTCTATGGCAACATCGTCCACCGCTATTGGGACAAAGCCCAGCGCGTCATGGACTCTAAGTGGTTCTACCCATTGATCATTGTCTTGGTCATCCTGGCCACCCTCGATGTCTTGAAGTGGCACCAGCTCCGCTTGGAGTGGACCAATCTGCCCTCGACCATCGCTAAGTTCGGACTGCTCACCATCGTCTTCATGTATTTCCGCAATTATCAGCAGTACTTCACGAAGCTGACGGTGATTGGTGCCTCCTTGCAGTATATTGGTCGTCGCACGCTGGACATCTATCTCATCCATTTCTTCTTCATGCCCAATGTGCCAGCCATCGGTATGTTCTTCGACAAGTATCGCCACAACTTTGCCCTCGACACCACCATCTCTGTTGTGATGGCGTTGCTGATTATCGGCTTCTGCATCATTTCGTCAAACATCCTGCGCGTCAGCCCATTCTTCAAGAAGTGGCTGTTCGGTAGGTCCTAAAAGACGATTTAAAACACGTTACAAAGAATTATAATGGATATTCAGGAATTAAAAAATAAAACCCTTCAAGGTTGCGGATGCGTGTCGATAGGTATCGTCATCCTGCTTTTCATCGTGATACTTATCGGTATTTATGCTGAAGATGAAGAACAGGAGACATCAAAGGCTGCTACGGAGCAGCAAGACAGCACGACGGTGAAGAAAGACAGCGTGGTGGTCAACGAACCCCTGCAGGGTGACCCCTATGAGGAGCTGGACGAGTTGATAGGTCTGAAACAAGTGAAGGAAGAGGTGCACTCGCTGGCTAATTTCGTGAAGTTGCAGAAACAACGCGAGAAACAGGGCTTGAAGACGCCTAAGATGTCGTACCACCTTGTGTTTACTGGCAGTCCAGGTACTGGTAAGACCACCGTTGCCCGCATTGTGGCTCGCATCTATAAAGACCTGGGCGTGCTGAAGAAGGGTCACACCGTAGAGACAGACCGCTCTGGACTGGTGGCCAACTATGTCGGACAAACAGCCACCAAGACCAATGCGATAGTGGACTCAGCCCTGAATGGTGTGCTTTTTATCGACGAGGCCTATGCGCTGGTGCCTCAGAATCCCTCTCAGGACTATGGACAGGAAGCTATCTCGACGTTGTTGAAACGCATGGAGGATGATCGCGACAAACTGGTTGTCATCATTGCTGGTTACACCAACGAGATGCAGCGTTTCATCGACTCAAATCCAGGTCTTCAGTCGCGTTTCAATCGCTACATCAACTTCCCCGACTATACCAGTGCGGAGCTGACAGACATCTTCAAGATGTATATGAAGAAGAACCAGTACACGCTGGCCCCTGATGCAGAGGCGTATCTCAAGGAGCGCTTTGCTTATGTTGTAGCCCACAAGGACCGCAACTTCGGTAATGCCCGTTTTGCCCGCAATGTCTTTGAGAAGAGCATCCAGCAACAGGCCAACCGCCTGGCAGGACAGACGAACCTCACCAAGACCCAGTTGACGGAACTCACCGTTGAAGACCTCAAGGGCGCCTTCTCCTCGAAGACGAATATCTCACGATAAACCAACAAAGGGGCCGACAGTATTTTTCTGCCAGCCCCTTTTCTCTTGACCTCTTTAGCCTTCGACCTTAGACCTTTAGCCTTCGACCTTAGACCTTTAAAAGTGTCGCCCCGAAGGGCGCACTTTTTAAGGTTCGGGCTCCTCCTTCTCCACGGTGTTCAGAGGCAACTCCTCTACGCGGCAACCCTGCAGGAACTGCTTCGACTTGTTGCCACCCGAGTCGGTGGTGCGCTCAGGC
>ONCH01000076.1 GCA_900316265.1 uncultured Prevotellaceae bacterium
CACGGCGCATGCCGTTCTCGCGATTCTTGTAGGTGTTCACGGGGAACAGCGAGATGTGCTCCAGCGCCACGCTGTTAGGTCCCTGCAGGAAGATGCGCAGCTTAGCCGTCTTCAGCGTCTTCGTCGATGTCAGCTTGACGGTATATTTCTTCCACTCCGCAGAGGTGATGTCCAGCTTCTCCTCCACAAACTGCTGGTTCTCTTCCATAGAGTTTTCCTGAATCAGCTGCACACGGATGGTAGCTTGCTCCTTGCTCCCTGCTCCTTGCCCCTCGACTTTAGCCCATACCGAGAAGCAATACTCCTCGTCCTGCTTCACGCCAATGCCGAAGTAGCCCTCGTTGACCAATCCAGAACGACGGTCGTTGTGACCAGGGTCGCTCAGCACCACATAGTGCGGACAACGCTCAAAGGGGCCATCGTTCTTCACCTCTACAGAGCCAAAGCTCTGCCAACCCATCAGGTGCTGTGGGAATTCGAACGAGCGGTTTTTCACCAGTTCGCCATACAGACCACCATCAGCGGCATAGTTGATATCCTCGAAGAAGATACCATACATCGTCGACTGGATGGGTGCTCCCAGTTTCTTCGTGTTCACATCCATCGTCAACTGGGCCCATGAGCTCAGTGCAGTACCCATGACGACAGCCATTGCTAATATTCTTTTCTTCATATAGGTAATTGAAGGACGGCACCATTGCGACGAGCAGGGTCAGCACCCGTAAAGTCCATGGAATAAGGACTACCCGTAGTAGGACTCTTACCCAGGTATTTATGATTTGTCAGCGACAAGAGCATGAAGTCGTGGTCAAGATAGTCCTGCCAGAGAAACACTTCAGCTTCTTCCACATTGTTCGTAAAACGCACGTCGCCAGGCAGGCCGTCACCATAGACTTTCACATAGCGACCATCGGCACATAGCAAGGAGACGCGACCACTGCCTCGGTCTATGACCTTGAACTGTGTCTGCTCACTCCTGTCACCTGCATGGGTGTCGTAAAGCACGCCGTGCTTCAAGGCAACAGCGGGTCGGTTGGTTGCTTTATTGATGATGCGGATAGTCTTGCTGTAAGGGATATTCTGACTGCGATTGGCCTTGGGTTCCTGAACGGTGAAATTGTCAAACTCACCATAGCCACCATTCTTACCTTTTTTATTATAGGCAAAAAGTGCGTGGCGAGCCCCTTGGAAGGTGATAAGCTGATAAGAGAGGGGCATCATGCGCCCTAACGTCTGGAAAGTGACACCATCCAGCGAGTAGGCATACTGCGCCTGGTTGTTGTCGTAGTCGCCTACACAACGTAGATAAATCCTGTCAAGCAAAGAAGCAGGATCAGCCACCATATATACATCTGAAGTATCATTCGTCAGCTGTTCGAAGCATCGAAGAGTAAGACTCTTACCTTCTTTTACGATACCTATCCACGTGCAGGGCACATTGATGTTGCCCAGTCCGCAGACATCTCCATCCTTCATGCCCTTGGTATAGAGTTCGACAGTAGTGATAGAAGTAGGACCAATGACACGCTGAGTGAGCGTATTGCGGGCCCACATCAGCTGTTCGGCAGGCATCGACTGCAGGCGCAGGCGACCATTCTTCAGACTCCATTTCTTGTCGTCAGGATTGTGGTTCCATTGCCATACACGCCCCAGTGACTTGCCATTGAAATCCTCGTTGCGATTGTAAGGAGCATGTGCTACAGTTTGTTGCGACTGAGTCGCAACAAACCCGGGCTTGAACCAAGTGCGAGGTGCACGGCCAAGATTGCCCTCAAGGCCAATCATAGGCCATCCGTCCTTCCACGTCACTGGCAACAGACAAACCGTGCGTCCAATGGAATGGAAATCCTGCATGAGCAAAGCCCACCATGAGCCGTCAGTGGCTTGTACAATGCCACCCTGATGGGCATTGTCACAACCCGTAGCGTCGGGACTTGCAGGAATAATGCTAAACTTAGCGCCATCGCTACCGATGCGGTATTTTTCCGTTTTAGGTACTTTTGTGCGACCCACACCAGCATAGCCGAACGTTTCGTCAGCCGTAATGACACGCGTCTCATAGGGTCCCCAAATGTTTTTCGAACGTGAACAGAGCGTACGACCATTGGGTTGATAGTCGGTAGAGATGATATAATACATACCATCAATCTTGTAGATGTGGTGTCCCTCACCTACTCCATTGCCTTCAGGAATGATAACACGGTCGGTACCCTCCACAGGTCCACTCATGTCAGCCTTCAGTTCCGTACAATGCACCTCACCATACTTATGGATGGCGTAGATCTTGCCGTCGTCATCGAAGAGCACACTGAGGTCATAGATATTTCCCTGCATGTTATGATGTTTCCACGGACCTTCTATCTTCTCACTGGTGTAGCACTGCAAGCCCTTCCCATTGATATTGGTAAAGACATAGAACTGTCCGTTGGCATAGCGGATAGCTGGCGCCCAGACACCCTGACCATAGATTTCCTGGTGATTCTTCAGCGAGAACTTGTCGTCGGGGAAATCGAAACGGTCGAAGCAGTAGGAGACATTCTCCCAGTTGACTAAATCCTTGGAATGCAGAATGACGAGACCAGGCACTGAGTGCATCGTGGTACCTGCCAGATAGTAGTCGTCTCCCACCCTCAGGATATCGGGGTCGGAGAACTCATCATAGAACAACGGATTGGTATACGTGCCATTCCCGTTGTCTGCCGTCCAACTCTGGGCAAAAGATGAGAGAGAGAAAACGGATGAGGTAAAAAGTATTAATAGGAACTGTTTCATAGCAATAATCAACTGTCAACTAAAGTGTAGGCCAACCGTCGGCAGTCCAACGTATGGGGCGCTGCATGAGTATGCTGGCGCCCTTGTGTTCGATGCTATAGCCATGACAGATGAAGACATCCTCATCGCCAAAGCGGTAGACAGCACAGTGGCCAGCAGCCTCATACTGCTTCTTGTCGCCCTCGATGAAGAGCGTACCACCACCCTCGCGCATGTCTACACCATTGCGGTCGAGGTAAGGACCGTCGACCGTGCGGGAACGTCCCACCGCTACACGGTAGTTGCTCAGCGAGCCGCGGCAACAGTAGTCCCACGCCACAAAGAGGTAGTACCAGCCTCCATGCTTGTAGATGAAGGGAGCCTCGATGGCATTGGTGCCCGCATACTTGGACGTAGGATTGGCAGGGACATTTTTGGCTGTGGGCGAATAGCGGCGGGCAATGGTGCGCGACTGTTCACCTTTAGCGATATGCATAGTGCTGTCGAGACGTATCAGTTGGATACCGTCCCAAAACGAGCCCCACGCCATCCAGGGTTGGTCATTGTCGTCAATGACAAAACACGGATCAATGGCATTCCAATTATCGCGATGTTCACGAGAGGAGACGATGCAGCCCTCATCATTCCAAACGGGTGCAGAGAGCGACGGCGTACTGAGCAGTCCGATAGCTGAACCGTTCTTGCCGAACGTAGAACAGCTATAGGCCAGCCACCAGCGGTTGTGCCAGCGTATGACGTCGGGCGCCCACACATGGTGCTCGAACCCAGGCACCGAGTCGCGTGTCCACTGTGGCATCACGGTCATCACGGGTGTGGGGTCAATCATCCATGTACGACGATCCTTGGAGGTCATGTGCTGGATGCCGATGCCTGTACAGTAGAGGTGATAAACATCATCCTCAAAAGCCATCACGGGGTCGTGCACCATAGGATTGTCGGTGGTAATCGGCACTGTGCGGTGTCGATTACCCTGAGCCATTGCCGACTGTCCGACAATTACCAGCATCACAAATAATAGAAGCCTTCTCATGCTGTGTATATTACTTCTTCAAGACCTTGCGGCCAATATTTTAAGTACCTCTCTCCTCACCCACCTTGTAACCCCAAACGGTGATACCTGTTGCCTGGTTCAGACAAGTGAAGGCGGGTACCTGCTTGTTGGTGGGCTCTAAGGTCTGGAGGACCATGACACCCTTGTATTCGTCACCACCCAACTTGATGGTGAAGTAAGACTTGCCCTCGGTGGCGCTCCATGTGCCAGTACCGGTACCAGTGACAGTGCCGTCAGCGTTGAGCGTGATGTCAACAGGAACAGCCACTTCCTTCTTGGTGTGGTCGAGCGCATAGGGGTGAGCCAACAGCTTGTAGTTGCCTGCAATTTGGTCGGTAGCAATCAGCTGCTTAGCGGCAATGTCGGCAGACTTAGCCAACTCGCCAGTGTACTCGAACGGAGCAGCAACGAGCCATCCGTCAACATTCTGGAAGAGCTGGTGTACACGTACTGCATGACCTTCACCCTGCTCCTGGAAGCGAGAGTGGTAAACCAGGTAGGCACGACCGTCAGGAGCGGCAATGACAGAGTTGTGACCCTGTGAGCGCTCTGCCCATGCACCAGAAGCCTGGATATCGCTGCTTGACCAATCGTAGGCACCGAAGATGTTGACGCCACGGTTGCCATCGTTCTCGCCAGGACCGAAGTTCAGTGCATAGCTGGTGAAGATAGCGTTGGCATTCTTGCTGTCAAGGTATGGTCCGTCAGGATTCTCTGAACGGAACACGCGCATCTGGTAACCACCATTGTTGTAGTCTGTGGGAACGCCACCTGCTGCCAGTCCGCCGTAGCTCATGAACAGATAGTAGTAACCACCAATGTACTCAATATAGCTGGCCTCACCCGACACATAGTGACCACCGGCAATCTTCTTACCGAAGTAAGGATCAGAGGTTTCACTAATCTCGTAGTTCACATCATAGTTACGCAAACCAGTGGTCTCGTCGAGTTCCAGCATGAAGATACCACCACTCCATGAGCCATAGCTCATCCAGAGTTTGCCCTCTTCGTCGTAGAATACGCAGGGGTCGATGGCATTAGGCCAGTGGTTGCCATAGTTGTCGCTGGGAGCATAGCGGCTGGGCAGCGACTCCTGAGCACCAAGAACGATCTCAAGATCGGTCTTCTTGTAGGTATCGCCAGACTTGAAGCCACTGATAACAACAGGAGCCTGATAGGTGTAAGGACCTACGATGAAGTCGGAGGTCAGCATGATGATGCTGGAATACCAGCTGTCACCATTGATGCTGAGGTACATGCACCACTTCTTCATCTCCTTGTTGTAAACCACGTCAGGAGCCCACATGTTGCCGTCAACGCTCCAGTCGGGATTGGCTGTGCCCGACCACTCAAAAGCGTTGAATGCAGGCATGTCGACGTCTGCGCCACCTTTCTTTACCTTGGTGACCTCAGGCTTCAGGAATGCGACGTCGTTGCCAACGCCAGTGACACCATCAGCACCCCAGGGCACTGCGACAGCTGTCCATGTCATCAGGTTGGGTGACTTGGCATAAGCACGGTGTGAACCGAAGATGTAGTATGACCAAGAAGAGGGGTCATAGACTACGCTGGGGTCGTGAACGCTAACGCGCTGCAGGTTGCTGGGCCACAGAACCTGAGTAGTAGGTTCTGTGGGAGCAATAGCTGCTGGTGGTGTGGGAATAGAGTTGTCAGGGTACTCGTCCTCTTTACAGCTTGTGACTGTGGACAGCATGCCTACACAGGCAATTCCCATCATCCAGTATTTCATATTATTCTTGTTCATAATTACTTGTCTTTTTAGAATGTACATTCAATTGATTACTCGAATACAAGGTGAGCCTTCTCCATACTTAGTCTGAATCCGAAGTCATTGGCATCAATGTTCTTCAAACCTTTATAATTCTGGGTATAGGTGTTGCCATTAGAGCAAACTGCAACAGCTTTCACGTCAGCAGTACCATCACCGTTATTGGTAATGTAGGTAGTCACCTTTGCTTCATTGATATTGGTCTTAAAGTTCGTCCAATCCCAATCGCATGTCTGACAGCCATCCCAGTAGCAGTCGCCGATTCCCCAGTTGTCTGCGCGTACGAAACCATATTCGGTACCATCAGCCTTGTAGAGGGTGATGATGAAATTGTTCCAGTTTTCTGCACCATTGGTGTAGTTGATGAAACGGTTGACAATTGTCCTTCCGGCAGGAACGGCAATAAAGTCAGTAGCATCTGCACGGAATGCACTGGAGTTGTCTTCTGCACCAATAACCTTATCGAACTCAAGATGTGCTTTCTCCATACTTAAGTTGAAGCAGAAGTCGTTGGCGTCGATGTTCTTCAGTCCAGTATAGCTCTGTGTGTAGGTGTTACCATCAGAACCGAGAACTACAGCCTTCACGTCAGCAGTACCATCACCATTATTGGTAATATAGGTTGTTACCTTTGCACCATTCAAGATGGTCTTAAAGTTTGCCCAGTCCCAATTGCATGACTGACAGCCATCCCAGTAGCAGTCACCTATTCCCCAGTTGTCTGCACGTACGAAACCATACTCAGTGCCATCGGCTTTGCAGAGTGTGATGATGAAGTTGTTCCAGTTTTCTGCACCGTTGGTGTAGTTGGTAAAGAAGTGGACATAAGTCTCACCAGGAGCAACCTTGAAGTTCTCGCTTTTCTCCTCACGGAAGCCACTGCTGTTATCAGTCTTACCAATGCATGTGAACATTTTGTCGACAATGTTGATGGTCGTGGTACCGATAACTGGCTTAACTGCAGCTTCTCCCTTGAAGGTTTTGTTGTAGACAGCCACCAAAGTCTTTGTACCAAGTGTTTCAAAATCGGGAATGACTTGTAGCTCTAACTCATCAATACCGACAGTCTTTGTCATACCATCTTC
>ONCH01000075.1 GCA_900316265.1 uncultured Prevotellaceae bacterium
CGAATTGAAACAGATTCTCAATCACTTGGGTAAGGATCGTTACACGGATCGTGATGGCTTTGATGCGCAGGGCGACCATGTGCGTCAGGCAGAGTATTACCGCCAGCGAAGACTCACCTATAATGTTCAGTTGGACGGCAAACATACACCATCAGAAGCAGACAAACTTGATTGGAGTCTTGGCTATGCGTACGCCAATCGCCATCTGCCCAACCGTAGGCGATACAGCATGATGGAAGAAGAAGGCCGTTTCATGATAGACAACCTGAACGACTTTAATCGGGAAACGTCCCAACTGGATGAGCACATTTTTTCGGCGGCTGCCAACTGGAAGCACGAGTTTGCTTTCGGTTCGTTCACACCCTCCCTCTTTGCCGGTGCCTATGCCGAGCATCGTCGCAGAACTTATGAGACGCGTCAATGGACGTTGCAGTATGAGGGTGGCCAGTTGCCCAGGTCACTTAATGGTTGGGATACAGAGACAGGTCTGCCAATGATCTTGACCATGGACAATGGTGCGACAGGTTCGCCGACCAATACGAATGGCATCAGTTGGCACGAGCTCATCGACTGGAGCAACAACTATTCTGCCCGAAGCACACAGGGCAGCGGCTATGTGAGCGCAAAACTCCCCATCCGACGATTTGACATATATGGTGGTGTTAGATTTGAGTATGTACGTACAGAACTCATCTCCAACACCCGTCGTCAGGAGCCTTCGCCTCTTTCTACGTTCTATGACTACAACGACCTCTTCGCATCGCTCAATCTTGCCTACCACCTTACAGACAAGCAGCAGGTGCGTCTGGCATACGGTCGCACGACCAACCGCCCTGAGTTTCGCGAACTCTCTTCCAGTGTCTATTACGACTTCGATCTTGCCAGCAACGTGCAAGGCAATCACAATCTATTACCCACTTATATTGATAACTTCGACCTTGGCTGGGAATGGTATCCTCATGCGGGTGAGGTGGTAAGCCTCTCACTCTTCTATAAGCACTTCCGCAACCCTATCGAGTGGACGTATACTGTGGCTGGTGGCACCGACCTTGTATATTCCTACCTCAACGCAGAGGGAGCCAACAACTATGGCGTCGAACTCGACATTCGTAAACAGCTAGACTTCATGCGTCTGCCGTTCCTCTCTCTCTCACTCAACGCCTCATGGATCAAGAGCAACGTCACTTTCCCTGATGGAAGCAAGGAGGAATCGCGCCCAATGCAAGGACAGTCGCCCTACTTGGTCAATGTGGGTCTTTTCTTCAACAGCAACCAAATTCCCGGCAAAGCAGAGCAGATGCAGGGATGGACGGCTTCCTTACTCTACAACGTGATTGGCAAGCGCCTGATTGGTGTAGGACGTAGCGTGGGAACCGGTAACACCGAGATACGCGTCCCCGACAGTTACGAAATGCCTCGCCACCAGCTCGACTTCAACATTGCCAAGCGCATCGGTCGTCTCGATCTTCGTCTCTCCGTTCGTGACCTCCTGGCACAAAAGGTGCAGCTCAAGCAGTTTGAAAAGACCCCACAAGGGGAAATCGAACAGATTACGCGCTCTTATTGCCCCGGGCGCAATATACAATTCTCGGCTAGTTTCCAGTTCTAAAAAGAAATCTGGCAGTATTACAATCTGGTTACGAAACAAAATCGTAGCATCAGCGTAACAGAGTAGAAACATATTGTGAATACCTTTGCAATGCAATTCGGAAAGGCCGGGTTGCAAGATGAAATAACAAACAATAAAAACAATGAAGAAAAAAGTTTTTCTTTCGGTGGCAATGATGACCACTACCCTGGCGATGACCATGGTGTCATGCAGCAAAGACAATGACGTGAACAATGGTGATGAGAAACAAACGGCCTATCTATGGGGCACGGATGGTAGTATCAAGACATGCGACCACCTCACTTTCAGCGCAGACGGCAAGGATGACGCTAACGGAAACGTCATCGGTAATGGTGATAAGGAGTTTATCTTTAGAGGAAAGCAGACGCTGAAGAAGGGTGTCTATCTGATGAAGGGATGGGTGTACGTAGCCGATGGTGCCGAACTGACCATCGAACCAGGTACTGTGATCAAGGGCGAGAAGGCTTCTGCCGCTTCACTTATCGTGGAGCCAGGTGGAAAACTCTACGCCAAGGGTACAGAGACTGCTCCTATCGTCTTTACCTCAGCAGAGGCAAAGGGCAACCGCAAGCCTGGCGACTGGGGAGGACTGGTCATCTGCGGACGCGGTACAAACAACAAGGGTGTGCTCGGTCAGCAGATTGAGGGTGGTCCTCGCACGAAACACGGTGGCAATGATGCCAATGACAACAGCGGTGTGCTCTCATACGTTCGTATAGAATTTGCAGGTTATCCTTTCCAGAAGGATAAGGAGATCAACGGTTTGACATTGGGCAGCGTAGGTGCTGGCACACAGATTGACCACGTGCAGATAAGCTACACCAACGACGACTCCTTCGAATGGTTTGGTGGCAATGTCAACTGCCGTTACCTGGTGGCCTATAATGGTTGGGATGATGAGTTTGATACCGACAACGGTTACAACGGTAAGGTGCAGTATGCGCTCTCCATCCGCGACCCGCGCATTGCCGACACCTCACAGTCAAACGGTTTTGAGAGCGATAACGATGCCGACGGTTCACTCACCGAACCTTTCACTTCTGCCGTATTCTCCAACGTGACCTTCATTGGCCCTATGGGACGTGGCGGCTTTGAGAACACACCCGACTATATCAACGGTGGCAAGGTGTTCCCTCAGAACGGCTCTGCCCTCGGTAAATTCCAGAGTGCCATGCAGATTCGCCGCAGCAGCCAGCTGGCCTGCTTCAACTCCGTGGCCGTAGGCTATCCTGTAGGTTTGATTGTGGATGCAGAAAAGGGTAACACACAGGATGTGGCAAAGGCTGGCAACCTGAAGCTACAGAACATCTTCTTTGCCGGCATGGGCGTGACGGGTAGTGATGCTAACAAACGCTACGAGGACAATCTCTACGATGCTGTGCAGAAGAGTGTGATTGACGCCAATCAAGAGTCTTACAGCAGCACCTTCTTCAAGTCGCAGACGGGCAACAAGGTATTCCAGAGCATCTCCGACTTGATGCTCACCTCGGGCATCTATTCTGGTGTACAGTACCTTCCACAGAGCGGTTCGCCATTGCTAGGAGCTGCCAGCTTCACCGACGTTTTGCTCTCTTCATGGTTCGAGAAAGTCAGCTACATCGGCGCCTTCGGAAACAATGACAACTGGCTCCGTGGCTGGACAGAGTTTGACCCACAGAATGCTGAGTACTAATCTGTTCAGAATATAATATCATTTAGTTACGCGTGTATGGTCTTTCCTTTATGGAAATGGCCATACACTTTTATCCATTTTTATATGCTTATGCAAAACAAATCACAAAAGGAAATCATACTTGAAGAAAAAATTCAGAAACTGGTTGCTGACATCGTGGAGCATTCGGACAT
>ONCH01000074.1 GCA_900316265.1 uncultured Prevotellaceae bacterium
AGGCCTTGGCGTTTGGACCGTTTACCTTGACACTGACTACTCTTCTATGGCCTTCCAGATGATTGAGGGCCAGGAAGAAGAGGAGAAGGAGCCCGTTGCAATTTATACTTATGCAGACGAGATCGTTGTAAATGGTCTGGAGCGTGATGATATTAAGGATGACGACCATCCCGAGGGAACAGGTGCTGCATGGGACAACCAGTTCTTTATTGCTGCTAATCATACGCTTAAGGCTGGTGACAAGACTCACATTTCGTTCAGCTACAAGCGCTCTGGTTATCAGGGAGCAGCAGAGAATGTTACCAGCGGTACACAGTCTCACAATGAACCTGGACAGTACATCCACTGGGCTGCTATCGGTAGCTTCACCTTCACAGACGAATGGCAGGACTTCGATGCAGATTTCGAGATCCCATCTCAGTGCGATGGTAGTGACAATGCTGGTGGTTACAAGAACGATTTCAAGTCTATCGCATTCAACATGGCTGAGGTTAAGGAAGCTTGCAACTATCATTTCAAGGACGTTCAGTGGTATATGGTTGATGCCTCTCTGGATGCAGGTATGACTTATGAGAACCTGATTAGTGGTTCTACCAACTTCTACAAGAAGGAGGGTGCAGGTACGAATCCTTACACTGGTATCACCAACGTAACTGCTAAGAACGCTAAGGTTTCTACTGCTACTTACAACATCGCCGGTCAGCGTGTAAACAAAGACTACAAGGGCCTCGTTGTTAAGGATGGCAAGAAGATCGTGCGTAAGTGAGAGAAGTGAGAGCTTGCTCACACTTCCGAGCGTGAACGAGCTCGAGCTTTAGCTCAAAATCGTTCGCAAGTAATTATTGTAAATACAATTAATTACATATTCTAATTGTAATCGGGAGCGTCACTGCTCCCGATTACTTTTTTCTGTTAATGTCATTGTTACATTAGAAAAAGAATATGAGACATGTGCTGTGCGCGTGTCTCATATTTTTTGTTTACCTTTGCACCCGAAAATATAAACTTTTAAATATACTATGTACAAGAACCTATTCATGACAGCAGCCCTTATGGTGGCTAGTCTGCAAGTTAATGCACAAACAGCTGCACCAGACTTTAAGGGTGCGGACAACAACAACCCTATCAGTGCCAATGTCTTCTGTGCTGACCCTACAGCACTGGAATACAACGGACGCTTGTATGTCTATGGCTCTAACGACCACCAGGAGTTCCTCGCCAATGGTAAGAAAGGCGATAATACCTATGGTAACATCAAGTCTATCGTGGTGTTCTCCACTGACGACATGGTGAACTGGACGTTCCACGGCACCATTGATACGAAGAAGATTTGCGCAAGTTGGACCAATAATCCATGGTACGTAGGCTATGGAGTTTCATGGGCACCATCAGTAACTTGGCGTCATAATGAGAACACAAACAAGGATGAGTTCTTCCTTTACTTCTGCAATAGCAGTCATGGCGTAGGTGTACTGAAGGCCGAGTCACCCATTGGCCCTTGGACATCGCCTAACAACAAGTTGATGGTTACCTACGATACTCCTGGTGCCAATAAGCAGGGTACCAATGCCAATTTCGACCCAGGTGTGACGATTGATGACAATGGTGTTGGTTGGCTTTCTTTTGGTGGCCTTGGCCCAGGTACGTTGATGCCCGAAGCAGCTCGTATTGTCAAACTAAAGCCCTCGATGACCGCTGTAGATGGTTCGGCGGTCAAAATACATGCCCCCTACCATTTTGAGGCCAACGAGCTGAATTATATTGGTGGCAAATATGTCTATACCTACTGCTCGAACCGGCATCACTGCCAGTGCGCCAGGTGGTGGTACCATGTGCTATATGGTCAGTGACAATCCCTTAGATTCTGACTCATGGGTTTACAAAGACTATTATGGCCCTGGAGTAGGAGGTAACAACCACTCACACCTGCAGAAGTTCCAAGGTAAGTATTACCACATCTACCACGATCATGGAAGTATCCTATTGGATGCCATGAAGAGCGCAGGCGTTGTAGATGCCAGTGCCGGTGACTACCGTTCTATTTGTGTAAACAAGGCAATCGTGAACGAATCTACAGCAACTATCAGCCGTGTCACACTGAACCATGAGGGTGTTGCACAGATTAAAAACCTGAATCCTTACGAACTGCAGCAGATGGAGACCATGGCCAACTGTAGCGGTGTGGAATATGAGGATATTACCAACATTAAGAAGAATACCAAAATCAGCACATTGGGTAACGACGCTTCGGAGAATATGCAGGTGAAGATGAAGGCCACTTCCTGGATTAACGTACGCAAGGTGGACTTCGGAACAACGGGTGCTGACAGAATCATGCTGCGCGCCAAGGGAACAGGTAAGATTGATATCCGCACCAGCTTTAGCCCTAAAGCGACCATTGCTACCATTGAATTCTCGTCAACAGAGATGGAAGATCAAATCATAGAGCTTCCCGCTGACAAATTATCTAAATTCATGGGTGTGAAGAATAACATCTATTTCATTGTCACTGAGGCTGAGAATTTCTACGTAGATGCATGGAAGTTCCTTGAGACGGGTTCTACAGCAATCCAGACATTGTCAAATAGTAAATTGTCCAATAGTCAATTGTATGACTTGTCTGGTCGTCGTCTCACTGGTGTCCAGCAGCATCGTGGTATTGTCATTGAGCAATATACTGATGAGAACGGCGTCAAGCACAGTCGCAAGGTCTTGGCTGATTAAGGAAATATAGGATCATATAAAACGGGGTTGGTGTTCAAAACCAACCCCGTTTCTATTTTGTTATTTGATCATCTTATCTTATCATGACTTTTCTTGCCTGTCCATTGGCGCTTCTCTCAATACAGAGACCATGGGGCGTATCCAAACGACGTCCGTGGAGGTCGTAATACGTCTTGGTCTCATCGTTATCGAGAAGATTGACATTCTCAATGGCTGTGCTACCATTATCGAGCATGAAGATATAGGTGTTCAGACTTTTTGCAGGCATCTCGCAAAGATACTCGTTTGTTGACTCTGGAATGTCGAGGTCTGACTGCTGACAGAGATTCGCTGACTCGTTACCTGTTGATTGCCATAACATACCGCTCTTCACGTTGTAAGGCAGCGTGATTTTCAGGTCACGAGGGTTATCTGTAGCATTGATAGCCATCACGATGATGGAGTCACCCTTGGAATAAGCCGAGAATTCGTAGTTTGCAGGAATCTCCTCTTTCGTACGTCCCTCGGTCTCGTCTTGTGAGGTCTTCAGACGGGTGGAACCAGTGACATTCTTGGAGAAGTGAGACATGACGAAGGCACGGGGCAGCAGCTCATCCTTTTTATTCTCCGGGAAGTTGATGCTCTGACCATTATGTTCCCATGGCTGACCTGTTCCGGCGAATGCCCAGTGTGCACGCAGATACCAGTAGATATAGCCGGTGCAGCCAGCCAGCATACACTCGTTGAGCTCTTCGGCAAAAATCAGATTGTCGTCCCAGTTGGGCATGTGATCGATGTTGTCGGTTACAGAGTGCTCAGTCATCCAAACCTCCTTGCCTAATGGGAGTGCTGTGTTGGCAACAGGCTTGATGTATTGGAGTGGCATGTGTCCATAGATGTGTCCAGCAAAGATATCGACCTGCTCACGACAGGTCTGGTCGTTCAACAGCGCATCGTAATAGTCTTTCCGATATCCCAATGGCTCGGCGCTGATGATACGCACACCGCCGTATGTTTCGCGGTCAAGTAAATGGGCATAATTCTTGATAAGGTTGACCTGTTCCTCTGGTTCATAGAGACAGCCGGAGTAGCTGACCCACCAGTCGGGCTCGTTCTGGATAGACACGGCATCCATGACGACGCCATGATTTTTCATCCACTTCAAGAAGGTGTTGAACCACGGGAAGAACTTGTCATAGCAGTCCTCACGCAGCTTTCCTTTCTGGTTGCCCTGACTGTCAGCATTACCACCCTGTGCAGTACCGTTGGTCTTGTATTCACCGGGAGGAGACCAAGGAGTACCGAAGACAATACCGTCACGCTGCTTGACAATCTTGACTGAAGGCAGAGAGCCATTCCAGTCATAATCGCCCCAGTTGTCGCCGGTGAAACTCGGCGAGATTTCCATACGCATGATGTTCAGTCCGATTTTAGACTTAGCTCCGTAGAGCTTACTCACACAGGCATTGTCTGTGCCAAACGGCTTCATGGCACCGTCGCAGCAGGCGCCACCAAAACCTGTGATGGTCTGTTTCTTGGTGTCGTACACTTTTAATGAAGTACGAGGCTTGGCTGCCTGGACAGCAGTAACACCCAAGAGTACAACAAGAGAAAGTAAAATTCTTTTCATTGATAATAATGTATTAAATAGTTGTTAGTATCTTCTCTTTGGTTTTCTGGGCGCAAAGTTACGAAAAAATAGGTGTAGGACAAAATGAATTGCAGCTTTTCATTATACTATAATGATGAATTGATACATTAGGAAAAGATTATGTGACATTTGGGGCTCGCTATTACATATATTATGAGTATCTTTGCAAACAAATAAATAATAACAACCAATCAATTACTAACAACAATGAAAAAGACATTCATTATCAGCTTGCTTTTAGCTGTTCTGCCTGCTCTCAAGATGCAGGCTGCTGTAGACCCTAACTTCTACATTTTCCTTTGTTTCGGACAATCTAATATGGAGGGTAATGCCCGTCCCGAGGCTGCCGACCTGGCAAGTCCCGGTCCTCGCTTCCTGCTGATGCCCGCCGTGGACTTCCCTGCTGTTGGCGATCGTCCTGCTCGCAAGATGGGTGAGTGGTGTGAGGCTTCGGCACCCTTGTGTCGTCCGAATACAGGTCTGACCCCTGCTGACTGGTTTGGCCGTACCATGGTGGCTTCACTGCCTAATAACATCAAGATTGGCGTCATCCATGTAGCCATTGGTGGTATTGATATCAAGGGCTTCCTGCCCGACAGTATCAAGGAGTATGCTGAAAAGAAGGCCCCAGGTTGGATGAAGGGTATGCTGGCCGCTTACGATAACAATCCTTACAAGCGTTTGGTGGAACTGGCCAAGAAGGCCCAGAAGGATGGTGTTATCAAGGGTATCCTGATGCATCAGGGTGAGACCAATACCGGCGACCCCAAGTGGGCCGGCATGGTGAAGCAGGTCTATGAGAACCTCTGTGGTGACCTG
>ONCH01000078.1 GCA_900316265.1 uncultured Prevotellaceae bacterium
ATGGATTTGCGCCCTGCCCGTCCTGCCCTCTACGAGGCCTTTGCCCGTCGTGGTCTGGATGTGAAGAATGCTACCCATCAGGAAATG
The DNA here is from genome assembly GCA_900316265.1 of uncultured Prevotellaceae bacterium. GTDB lineage: Bacteria > Bacteroidota > Bacteroidia > Bacteroidales > Bacteroidaceae > Prevotella. The sequence goes on from ONCH01000078.1 coordinate 88, forward strand.
CGTTCGCTGGTATGCGCTCAGTGCCACGTGGAGTACTACTTCATCAAGCCTAACGACGAGAAGAATCCCGGCAAGGCCAACTATCTGGTATTCCCGCACGACAAGGGATTAACCTGCGAGGCTGCCGAGGAATACTACGACGAGATTGGTTTCTACGACTATATCCATCCGCTATCTGGCACGAAGATTCTGAAGGCTCAGCATCCGGGTTGGGAGATGTCGCAGCACGGTATCCATGCTCAGCGCGGCGTATCGTGTGCCGACTGTCACATGCCCTATAAGCAGGAAGGTGGCGTGAAGTTCTCTGACCACCAGATTCAGTCGCCATTGGCCAAGATTGACCGCACTTGTCAGACCTGTCACCGTCAGGATGCCGAGGTGCTGCGCCAGAATGTGTACGACCGTCAGGAGAAGTGCAACGAGGTGCGCAACCGTGCCGAGCAGGAACTGGCCCGTGCCCATTTCGAGGCTAAGTTCATCATCGACAAGGGAGCTACAGAGGCTGAGATGGCTCCTATCCAGGCTTTGTTGCGCAAGAGCCAGTGGCGTTGGGACTATGCCATCGCCTCTCATGGTGCTACTTTCCATGCGCCTCAGGAAGTTACCCGTCTGCTCTCCCACTCTGTCGACTATGCCCAGCAGGCCCGTTTGCTCATCGCCCGCGTAGCCGCCAAGCACGGACATACCGAAGCCATCCCTGTGCCTGATTATAGCACCAAGGCAAAGGCTCAGGCTGCCATCGGTCTCAACATGCAGAAGCTGAACGAGAACAAGCAACGCTTCCTGCAGGAAATCGAGCCCAAGTGGATTGAAGAGGCGAAAAAGAACGGAAAACTGATTGAAATCTGATGTGGACGAAACCCTGGACATTTAAGGAAGGCTTCCTCATTGGAGGAGGCCTTATCTTTGCAGGACTGATGCTGGAACTGAGCGTGGGTCCTGTAATGTGGGATGCATTTGCGTGGCCAGCTAACGCCATTGTGCTGGCAGGATTCTTTGTGATGTTGACAGCGATGGCGTACTTGCGTAAAAAAATATATGCCTTCCAATGGATGACAACGTATCAAGCAGCCATCCCAGCTATGGTATATGCTGTTGCGCTGACCATTATCATGGGACTGACACGACAGCAAGCAAACGGCACGTGGCTGAACAATATGCTGTCGTTCTGGCCGTTCGTACTTATTTATGTGTATATCACGGTGATTCTGGGACTCACCATCCATCGCAGATTACGTCAAATATTCAGAGGTGAGTGGTCGATGAAGCGCGATGTACCTTTCTTATTGAACCATCTCGGCCTTTTCATAGCATTGACCACTGCCACGCTTGGCAATGCCGACATACAGCGCGTAAAAATGATTTGTAGCGTTGGCGAACCTGAATGGCGCGCAATGGAGCAAGGAGGTGCTATCAAAGAAATGGATCTGGCCATCGAACTGAAGAAGTTCATCATGGAAACCTACGACGACGGCTCGCCCAAGCGCTTTGCTTCGGAGATACAGATACTGACGAAGACGGGCAAGAATATCGAGACTACCATTGATGTGAACATGCCCTACGAGGTGGACGGCTGGAAAATCTATCAGTACGGCTACGACACGCAGATGGGGGCTCAGAGCCAGATATCAATACTCGAACTGGTGAGCGACCCGTGGCTGCCATTTGTCTATACAGGTATTTATATGATGCTGGCAGGAGCGGTTTGTATGTTTGTTATTGGTGGGAGGAAACGCGTATGAGTTGGGAGCATTTTATATATTTCGCAATTGCAGCGGTACTGCTTTGGGCCGTGGGTGCATGGGCTGCGTGGAAGAGTAAAACTGGTATGGCCTACGCGACAACTGTCTTGGGCTTGCTCTTTTTCTTCTCGTTCATCCTCTCTATGTGGATCTCGCTGGAGCGACCGCCACTGCGCACGATGGGCGAAACGCGACTCTGGTATTCGTTCTTCCTGCCGTTGGCGGGTCTCATCGTCTATTCGCGCTGGAAGTACAAGTGGATCCTGTCGTTCTCGACCATTCTCGCCCTGGTATTTATCTGTGTAAATCTGTTCAAACCGGAGATACACGACAAGACGCTGATGCCCGCCCTTCAGAGTCCTTGGTTTGCGCCACATGTTATCGTCTATATGTTCGCCTACGCCGTACTCGGTGCGGCGGCAGTGATGGCTATCTATCTGCTCTTTATCAAAAAGAGTGACATCGCTGACCAAGAGTTTGACATCACGGACAACCTCGTTTATGTCGGTCTTGCCTTCCTCACCATAGGCATGCTTTTTGGTGCCCTATGGGCCAAGGAGGCATGGGGCCACTACTGGTCGTGGGATCCTAAAGAAACGTGGGCTGCCATCACTTGGCTAGCCTACCTCATCTACGTCCACTACCGCCAGTTACAACTCCATCGTGAGCGGCTGGCCCTTTGGATAATCATCATATCGTTCGTACTCTTACAAATGTGTTGGTGGGGTATCAATTACCTGCCATCAGCCCAAGGTTCAAGTGTACATACTTATAGCATTAGTGAATAAACAACTATGAGAAAAGCAAGTAGAGAGATGGATGCCGCCTTCGCTTTGGAGGTGTTAGATAAGGCACCATACGTTACAGTCAGCATGATTAAATCAGATGGGAGTCCATACGGATTACCTCTGTCGTTGGTACGCACAGACGAGAAAACCTTCTATTTCCATTGTGCCTTGGAGGGTGACAAGTTGGACTGCATTCGTCACTGTCCGACTGTATTCCTCTCGGCAGTTACTAAATGTGCGCCTACGGTTGGCCCTAAAGATGGAAGTTTTACGCTACAATACAAATCTGCAACCGCCGTAGGCAAGGCAGAGATTGTGACAGACCACGAAGAGAAGATTGCTGGTCTGAGAGCTATCTGCCAGCGTTTTCTCCCTCATCATATGGATGCTTTCGATGATGCTATTGCCAGAAGTCTCGAACGGACAGCAGTGGTTAGGATTACTCTGACTGAACCTCCCGTTGGTAAGCGTAAACAGTATGATAAACAGGGTGAAGAAATGAAATATGGCAGAATGAAATGACCAGGATTGAGCAAGAGAAGCGAATAGTCCGTAA
>ONCH01000071.1 GCA_900316265.1 uncultured Prevotellaceae bacterium
TCAAAGTCCAAGCTGTAGCGCTCGGCTGTCGAGATGTCTCCTGCGCTGTTGCCATTGATGTTGGGTGCGGCTGTGTGCACTTTAGAAGCGGCAAGTCCGCGACCGCTGCTGGAAAGGATCTTTGCTTTATAGGAAGGTGTGCCCTTCCATGCTGCCATAGCATACACAAGTTGGTACTTGCCGGGATTCAGCGTCAGTGGGTAGTTGGCCAATCGGCCATATTCCGCACTGGTAGTGCGCCAATAGAGAGCTTTGCCTTGATAGCCGGACAGTCCGGCAAAGGTGCGTGGACCACTGCCGTTCTGCGAGGGATAGTCACGCACGTCGCTGCCGTCAGTGGTACGCCATCCTACAGGTAGTGCACCATTGGCCACCTCAGAGTAGTCGAGTTCATAGATAGCTGCCTTGTCGTAGAATACGGGTTGGATGGTAACGTCGTTGTCTGGCATGACGAACGACACCTCGGTGGCATCTTCCTCAAAGGGTATAGTTTTGCCCTGAGTATAGTAGACGGAGTTGACCACGTTCAGCGCTTTGAGACCGTAGCCCTCTTCGGGTGTAATGGTCAGGTGTACCGTCTCGCCGGCAAGAGCTTTGTCGACATCTGCGGAAACCTGTCCGAAGTCAGCACTGCGAACGGTTATGCCATATTGTTCCTTGGGTGTACCCACAGGCTCGTAGATAATTTGGTCAATAGTCATCTGGATGGCTCCGCTGTTTTGCAGGACAAAGTCGTTGGTGCCAGCCTCCAGCGTTACCGTTACTGAGGCCTCATGCCAGTCGTTCTTGGCCACTTTTTCGAAGTTGATAACTTGTGTTGTGCCGTTGACAGTCGCTTTCATGCTCCCTGCCTTGCTGCTGTTGCAATAACGCACCAGGATATTGTATTCGCCACCCTCAGTCAGCTTCAGCTGATGGCGCAGCGCACTATTGGTATTAGCCTTTGTCTCAATGAAGCCCAGTCCTGCAAAGTCGTAGTAGTCCTGTGCCCACCAGCCGGAATGTGTCATGCGATGGTCCACGTTCTTGCGGTCCATGTCTTCGGCTTCAATGATGATAGGGCCATGGTATGGCTCTGGCTGCTGAGGCTGTTCAAGGGCTGTGGCAGGCAGTATGTCGGTCTTTCTGTCGGTGGCTGTTCCGGCACAGTCAATGCGCACGATAGCTGCTCCCATGTGTACGACATTGACGGTGAAGGTTTGCGCCTCAGCGTCATACGCCTGTCCTGACAGACTGGCATTATGTCCACTGACGTTGGTTGTCGGCTTTGTCAGCGTGCATGTCGGTTCTGAGGTGACACCCGTAATGACGATCTTGTCGATTTTCTGACTGAGACTGTCGCTACGGTAGTTGTTGAAGTAGAAGTCTATATGGTCGGCATACTCGCGGATGACACCGCTGGAAAGCATGGCATATTCTAATTTCAGTGTCTCACAAGTGTTGTATTGGAGCGGTATCTCGGCTGATGCTGTCTTTTTGCTGTTCAGATAGCTGTATGGCGTATAGGTCACCAGTTGGTTGCGATAGCGGTTGACATAGAGGTCACCTGTTGATACCTCTGGATATTGGGCGTTAAAGTCTTCCTGTTTCTTAGCCTCTGTGGACCATCGTGACTGATAGTTGGAACGCTTGACCTGTAGCGGAATTGCCTTGGCTGTTTCATCGTAGAGATCGATGACGATGGGAATGGCACCATAGCGCCCCGTCGACTTGAAGTAGCACAGGTTGTTGTACCACTGGCCATAGTTGTGACGGGCTTCCTTCTTTTGGTTGAAGGGATCCGTCTGCAGGTAGACACCATTGTAGAGGTCGTCCCACGAGGTGTAGGCGTCGTAGCCTTTGGAGATGTCAAGGTTGTTGACCACGACAATCTTGGTCTTTTCCACTACTTCCTCACGTGACGGTATGTACATGGTACCGTCAATGATGCGGCGCCACATCTCCAGCCAGATACCTTTGAAATGGGGCGATGCTGCCCAGTTCCGTCGTGTGTAGCCATCCACATTGCTGTCAGCTTGGTTCAGGAAACACTCTTCGCGCCATATCAACTCTGGTCCATCCCATACAGCACCACCGTTGACGCACGTCTGCTCCATCACTGTACCGATGCCGGCACTGCCAGGATATTTCTTGCCGTGGTTCTTGCCCAGCAACTTCTCCAGCGTGTCGTTCCAGCCGCAGTTGTCGTAGCGCACACCGTAGTTTTTGGTCAGTCCAGAGATGAATGGTCCCCAGCAGATGCTCTCATTGTTATAGAAACTGCTGGCATGGGTGTACTTATAAAGGAATAGAATGGCTTCTGGATATTTTTTACAGGCTGCCAGAAAGTCTGGGTTGCTCTTGAGTTCTCCCATGGGGTTGGTACCCATGTGGTAGTCGCCACCGCACCAGCTGACAGTTAGGAAGCCGCCATACTTGTGCGACATCTCCACCAAATTGGCGAACAGTGCCCAGCGCGAACCTGTCGTCATAGAGCCTTTATCACCCGGGTCGCCAAAGCCCCAAAACTGTTCGGCGTAGTTCCACCCCAGGAAGTTAGGGTAGTTCTTGAAGAAATATTCAAAAGTTTCCAGGTCGTTGTCCTGAATGTGTGTATGACCACCTGATGCCGGCTGGCAAGAGAACCACATACCATTCTGCTGACATACCGTGGCCCACGACTTGTATGTGCGTACAGCATTGCGTGGCATGCGGTACATGTTTGTCCCCGTGTCGTACTGACACGACAATGAGAGATTCATGCAGACATAGGGTTTGATGTCATTGGGAATAAGGTCGATGATTTTCTGTGGATCTGCCGAGTTCCATACATCGATGTGGATTAGCCATAGCGGGTGCTGTGAGTCAATGGGACGGCGCTGCTGTGCCGTCACGTTTGTCCATACCGTAGTCGTTAATAGCAGTAAGAATGCAAGAATAGTTCTCTTCATGGCTTTACTTTTTTTGACTTGATTTATCATTTGCTTGGGCAAAGTTACTAATAATTCATGGTGGATGTACCATAATTCATAATTATTTGTTACTTTTGTAACCTGATATGAACAATTTGATACGTTTTCTTAAAGATTGGACACTTCCAGTATCCATCACGGTGGGTACAGTATGCTATCTGACGTTCTACTATGTGCCACAGCTCGACGAGTTGGGTACACAGCTGGCTCCCGTGTTTGATGTCATCTTCCCGTTGTTTGTGTTCTTGACGCTGTGGGTGACGTTCTGCAAAGTGGATTTCCACCAGATGCGCCCGCACCGCTGGCACATAGGCGTGTTGGTGGCTCAGCTGCTATTGGTGGCCGCCAACATTGGAATTATCTTCCTTGTTGAGGCTGATGTGGAGCAAAAGCTACTCTGGGAGGCTATGCTGACCTGTATTATCGGGCCTGCCGCCTCTGCATCTCCTGTAGTGACGGGTAAGCTAGGTGGTAACATTTCGACGATGACCACCTATGTGCTGATTTCGTCGTTAGCTTCAGCATTGCTAATCCCACTTGTTTTCCCGATGTTGGAACAAGCTATCAAGGTATCATTCATCGAGGCATTCCTTATTATATTACAGAAGGTCAGCATTGTCTTATTGTTGCCGTTGGTGTTGGGTTGGTTGATGCAACACTACGTCAAGGGCATCTGTGCCAAGATTGCCGCTATGCCCAATCTCAGCTTTTATTTCTGGGCAATCTCCTTGTCTATTACAACGGGTATCACGGTAAAGAACATCATGCATAGCACGGCCTCGTTGACGTTGCTATTGCTGATAGCTGCTACCACCTTTGTACTTTGCTGGGTACAGTTTGGCATAGGTCGAGCCATCGGTCACCATCTAGGCGAGGAGGTCAATGCGGGTCAGGCACTGTTCCAGAAGAATACCGCCCTCAGCATCTGGGTGGCGTACATGTATCTACACCCTGTCGCTTCTGTCGGTGCCGGTTGCTATGTGCTGTGGCAGAATATTATCAACTCCTTAGAACTGTGGCAATACAGAAAGAAAGGGAAGATGTAAGATGGATGATGGAAGATGTGAAAAATAAAACAGGAGCAACCGATTGGCTGCTCCTGTTAGTTTTATTGTCAACTAATTGATTAGTCAGCAACGAGGGTGAAGCGCTTGAAAGCGATGATCTTCAGATCCTTGTCCTGCTTAGCGAGCCACTGAGCAACAGTAGCCTTGTCGCCGTCGCCGAACTGGAACTCCTGGTCTACCAGACAGCTCTCCTTCAAGAACTTCTGAACGCGGCCCTTGGCGATGTTCTCAATCATAGGCATCTTGAGGTTAGCCTCGCCCTCAACCTTTGCGTCAGCAATGATCTTGCGAGCCTCGTCAGCCTGCTCCTGAGTCAGCCAACCCTTAGCCATGTTGCTCTCGATGTGATCCTCAGAGTCAACGAGGTTGGGGTTCAAACCAGCCTGGTCTTCTCAACAGCGGTCTTGTATTCCTCGTCGAGAATCTTCTGGTCAACGCTAGCAGCGTCAAGAGCTACGGGCTTCATAGCAGCAACCTGCATAGCTACGAGGTGACCCTGCTCAGCAGCGGGCTTGTTAGTCTGTACCATGGTGCAGAGAGTGTGCTTACCCATGTGGTCGTAAACCTCGATGTTCTCACCCTCAAGAGTCAGGTAGCCATCCAGCTCCATCTTCTCACCGGTGATACCAGAACGCTGAGTAACAGCCTCCTGAGCGGTCTGACCGTTGACAGTCAGGTTCTTAACAGCCTCCAGGTCAGCAGCCTTAGCAGCGATAGCAGCGTCGAGGATGCTCTGAGTCAGAGCGATGAAGTCGGCACCGTTAGCCACGAAGTCGGTCTCACACTTCAGAGCGAGCATAGCAGCGAAGCCGTTAACGCTCTTTACGAGTACACAACCATTTGATGTCTCACGGTCGCTACGCTTAGCAGCGATAGCCAGGCCACGCTCACGGAGCAGTTCCTTAGCCTTGTCGAAGTCGCCCTCAGCCTCGGTCAGAGCCTTCTTTACGTCAGCCAGACCAGCGCCGGTCATTGCGCGAAGCTTCTTGATATCGTCAATTGAA
>ONCH01000070.1 GCA_900316265.1 uncultured Prevotellaceae bacterium
CGTCAACGAGTCATGGGTAGAGTCACCCAACACGGTGACCATCCAGAACAATGCTGGCTACACAGACCCACGTCTCTATGCCTGGGGCGATGGCGAGATCTATGGTGGCTGGCGCGGCATCAAGCCCACCAGCAATGAAAATGGCGTACTCGTCTTCCCGTTGCCTAACGATGGCGGCACTTACAACCTCATCCTCAATAGCGATGCTGGCACCCAACAAGACATCTCTGCCGTGGTGGCCAACCAGAGCTATCAGTTTACCGCTAACTAATAGGAATAGAACCAACGCATGAAGAAAATATTTTTATCTATCATCTCTGTCCTTTGCCTGTTCACGCAGGCAAAGGCAGACGATGCCTTTACACTGACAGCCACCAACGCTACCGTTACGGAGAATTTCGACGGTATGTGGAATGCTGCCCAGTCTGAAGCAACCTTAACAATGCCTAATGGCTGGCGCATGGAGCGTCAGATGGGCGCCCCCAGAATGGTTGGCGCCTATAGTGCTGCCGCCACAGAACTGATGTATGCTGGTGGCGTCAGCCTGGCCAGTAATGCAAAGAATGGTACGTGGAACTTCGGTTCCAGCACGACCCCCTCTGACCGATATCGAGAAATACCGTAAAGGTGACAACGAGGCAGGCTTTACCGTCCAGCTCTATTATTCTTACGATGGTACCACATGGAAGAAGGCTGGCGATGATTTCAAAACAGATTTTGCCAAGGACGATGCTACCATCGGTGCTGAGGTCGTCCCAATCTCTACGACGACAGTTAGCAACAAACAGCTGAACACGGCTGTCGCTGTGGGCAGTTCTATCTATCTGGCTTGGAACATCTCTGTGTCCAGTGGCACGTCACCCAACAAGGCTATGGGTCTGGCTCTTGACAATATCAATCTGACGGCATCTTTTGGTGAACCACAGACTGCCCCAGACGATACGGACCCCAACCGTCCTCCCTTTGTCTCGTCAGGCATCTTCCTGCGTGGCGAAGTCAATGGTTGGGGAGCTGTCACTGAGTGGGAATTCTCCAACGAAGGTAACGGCACCTATGTACTCTACGACAAGGAACTCTCTGGTGCTTTCAAGGTGGCTGATGCCAACTGGAGTGCCACGTGCAACTACGGCAGCAATGGTTCTGCCATCACTATCGACAAACCCTATGCCTTGGTGCTGGGTACCAACGACAATATCTCTTGTGCTTATACCTACGACTGCGCCCGTGTTGTACTGACCATGACTGATGGCGGTGCTTCTCTCTTGCTGGAGAGCAAGACTGTCGAGCCTGGCGAACCCTCTGTGCTGCAGTCAGTAACGCTGATGCCTGCTGACGTCACACTGGTTCCCCAGCTCCCTGAAAAGGTGAAGGTGTTGTCCTTGAACAACAGTCTCATCCACTACAACGACCAGGCTGCCATGTTCAACGACATCGCACAGTCCATGGGCAAGGATGCCTGGTGGCTCAAACACACCATGCTGGGCAAGCCGCTGAGTACCCATTGGGACGAAGGCGACGGACTGGGTGGCGACGGCACTCCCAGTGCTAAGATGCTCATTCGCAACGAGGCATGGTCGCACATCATCCTGCAGGAACAGAGTGGTCTGCCCCGCACCAATGTCGAGGCTTTCCGCACCAATGTCAAGAAGTGGGTAGCCTACATTCGCGAATACTGTCCGAACCCCAATGCCATCATCATCGTTCCCCTGAACTGGGCCTATAGTGGTGACTGGGCTAACTTCACGGAATTCAACAAGATGTTTCTTGACAACTATCTGAGCGTGGCCCGCGAGACGGGTGTCACCATCTGTCCTGTAGGCGTGGCTTACCAGCAGGCCTTCGACGATGGCGGTGCTGATGCGCTGGCTCCTTGGTTCCAGGATGACCGTCATCCTACGGATATGTCAACCTATATGGCAGCCTGCATGGAGTATGGTCTCATCTTCGGCGTAGACCCTGCTACCATCAATTCTCATCCTGCTGCCGTGAGCGATGCTGATGCTGCAGCCATGCGTGCTTACGCCTCTAAGGCACTGAAGGACTTCACCAATATTGTCGACCACACGGCAGTTACCGTGCGCTATCAGGCTGTTGGCTTCGACCAGTACGGCAAGGAGATGGATGCTCCTGCTGACCTCGTATATGCACTGACTGATGGTGGTGCGCTCGATGCTAACCACGTCTTTAAGAGCAATGGCACAGAGGGTACCTATACAGTTACTGCCAAGAACGACACCTACGATCTCTCGGCTACCGTCAAGGTGGCTCACGCAGAGACACAGGTGGTGACCTTCCCGGCTATCGAGTTGAATGCCGATAAGCTCTCTGCTCAGGAGGATTTCAATCTGATGGGTACTGCTGCCGATGCTACACTGCCCGCAGCGTGGCGCATCGACCGCCAGACCTCTGCTCCCCGTACGTTGGGGGCCTATGCTGTTGCTTTGGATAAGACCATGTATGCTGGTGGCACCAGTCTGCCTTCTAATGCCAAGAATGGTCTGTGGAACTTTGGACAGGACGACAGCAGCGACCGTGCCGTTGGTGGCATCTCTACCGGAGTGGCTGACGGCACACGTTGTGTCAATGTCTACGCTCACTTCCTGAACACTGGTGTTAAGAATATCGAGAACTTGCACATCAGCTACGATGTCGAGAAGTATCGCAAGGGCAACAATGCCGCAGGTTTCACCGTTCAGATGTACTACTCTATAGACGGCCGCAACTGGACTTCTGCAGGCAACGACTTCTGCACGACGTTTACTGCTGATGCCGCCACAGAGGGCTATGCTACCGTTCCTGGCGACGTGCGCGCTGTCAGCGCTGTGCTGGATGCCAAGATGCAGCCTGGTGTCGATTTCTATCTGGCTTGGAACATCACGGTCACCTCTGGCGACAATGCCGCTGGTGCTATGGCGCTGGCCATCGACAATTTCCAGCTGACGGGTGAGCTGCCTGCCATTCCTACCGCCAAACACTACATCTATGCCATCGATGAGACGGGCTACGATGCTCTGGGCCTCTATGCCTGGGGCGATGGCGAGCTCTTCGGCGCATGGCCTGGCGAGAGTTGGGTGGACCAGAAAACCATTGACGACCAGGTCTATAAGGTTTTCCTGCTTGATGCAGAGAGTGGCTCGTACAACCTCATCTTCAACAACTGGAACAATGGTCAGCAGGTTCCCGACTTCAACATCACAGCCAATCGCGACTATTATCTGCGCGTCACGGCTACAGGAGTGACGGAGATTGGTGGCTCAGCAGGCATCGTTGAAACCAAGAACCAGCCTGCCGTTGTCAGCCCTTTCGTCTACGACCTTCAAGGCCGTAAGGTGGGTACTGCTGATGGTAGCTTGCCTAAGGGCCTCTATATTGTCAATGGAAAGAAAAGCATTATCCGATAATCCCTACATATGAAGAAATACTATTTTTCACTTCTCTCTCTGGTACTCCTGTTCACAGCCTGTGGACAGGGTACCCAGAGTTTCACTGTCGACGGCACACAGCCCTTGAGCGATGCCAACCGCGTCATCTATCAGATGAATGTCGGTGCCTTCACTGCCGAGGGCACGTTCCAGGCAGCGCAGCAGGGACTCGACCGCCTCGACACGCTGGGTGTCGACATCCTCTGGCTCATGCCCGTCTATCCGCGTGGTGCCACCATGCACAGCCCCTACGCTTCGATGAACTTTCGTGGTGTCAACCCCGACTATGGCACCGTCAGCGACGTGAAGGCATTCGTCAGCCGTGCCCATGAACTGGGCATGAAGGTGTGGCTCGACTGGGTGCCCAACCATGTGGCTGTAGAGAATCCCTGGGTACAAGAGCATCCCGAATATTTCACCAAGGATACCAAAGGACAGATGATTCACCCACACGGCTGGGGCGATGTCTTCGAACTAAACTATCAGAACGAGGGCTTGGTCAACGAGATGAATGGCGCTCTGAAGTTCTGGGTAGACTCCTGCGATGTCGATGGCTTCCGCTGCGACTATGTCAGCAGTCCTACCATCCCCGTCAGCTACTGGCAGAACATCATTGCCGAGCTGAAGAGCAAGAGCGCATTGATAGCTGTGGATTCGACTACGACTATGCCTGGGACTTCCAAGGCACGCTGGCGTGGAAATTCAAGAACAGCACCAGCGCTGACTCGCTAAAAGCTATCTGCGAGGACTTCCTCGCAGCTTCAGGCAAGGTGAAGAACTGCCGCATGGTCTACCTCACCAACCATGATCAGAACTACAATGATGGTGGCCACACGCTAAAGGACTTCTATGGTGACAACCGCTATGCGCTGACCGTCCTTGACTTCGCCTTCTACGGCATGCCCCTTATCTATAATGGGCAGGAAATTGGTGACCCCGATACGCTGAACTATTTCACCGATGCTAAAGTGAAGTGGGATAAGGTAGACCGCAAGATGCTCAACACCATCCGCACACTTATCGCTCTGCACCACCAACAGCCTACATTAGCTGCCGATAGTGCTGTGGAGTTTCTGTCTACCGACAATTCCAGTATACTGGCATGGCGTCGTGGTGCCGTAGTGTCTGTCATCAATCTGGCAGAAACAGACGCCCAGGCGCTCATAGAAGGTCTGGAAGAGGGTGACTACGACCAGTGGCTCAACAGCCAGACCATTGCTATCGCTCCCGCGTGCACAGCGGTCTCACTTGCATCGTCAGAGCCCGTCGCCCTTGAGGCTAAAGGCTATGCCGTATATGTCAAACAGTAATGACTTGCTTCATCAATAAAGTATTACTGATTAGCAGAGTTAACTCGTTCGTAGCCGGCTGCTCTGCGAAGAGCGGCCGCGCTTTTTACCTCTTACCTCTTCACTTTCTTTCTTAACTCTTAATTCTTAACTCTTAACTTCAAAAAGTATGATAAGCAGAAAATTACTAATAATAATGTTGTTGATGGCCAGTCAGCTGACGGAAAACCACCTGCTGGCATCCGACTACGTTGATGACATCAATCGTGCTGCCAATAACGAAGCTGGCCATCAAGTAATCTACGAGCTGAATGTAGGCTCATTCACCACCGAAGGTACCTTTGCCGCTGCCCAGCAGAAACTGGCAGACCTCAAGACACTGGGTGTAGATATCGTGTGGCTCATGCCCATCTATCCGCGTGGCGGGGGCATCAACAGCCCCTATGCCGCCACCGATTTCCAGCAAACCAATCCTAAGTATGGCACCATCGCCGACCTCAGGAGTCTCGTGGACGCTGCCCATGCGCTGAACATGCAGGTGTGGCTCGACTGGGTGCCTAACCATACAGCTACTAATGCCACTTGGGTGACCACCCATCCGGAGTACTATGCCAAAAGTGGCGGTCAGATGATTCACCCCAACGGCTACAACGATGTGTGGCAGCTCGACTATAACAACACCGCACTGGTTAACGCCATGAACGACTGTCTGAAGTTCTGGATAGACCAGGCAGACATCGATGGTTACCGCTGTGACTACATCAGCAGCTCGCGCATCCCCGCCAGTTATTGGCAGACGGCCATCCCCCTTATCAAGAACTACAAGAGCGGCAAGACTATCACCTTCCTTGGCGAGGGCGACATTGCACAGGATGTTACGCGCCTCAAGACTGTAGGCTTCGACTACGACTATGCCTGGGCCTATCAGAGCAGCCTCGCCAACTTTGGCAGCACAGGCGTCTATTCCGCTTCGCTCAAAGCCAATGCCAACACCATGCTCAACGCCTCTGCCAACATCTCCTTCAGTCGCATGCTTTATGTCACCAACCACGACCAAAACTTCAACGAGAACAAGAAGACACTCACGCAGAAATATGGCAACAACCGTTATCCCCTCACCGTCCTCGCCTACACGCTCTATGGCATGCCCCTCATCTATAATGGGCAGGAGGTCGGCGGCAATCAGGCCCTCGACTATTTCAATGACACAAAGATCAACTGGTCGTCACCCGATACCAAGATGCTCAACACCATCCGCACGCTCACAGCGCTGAAGCATGTCGTTCCCGCCCTTGGCGACAAGGTTGCTGTCAACTGGGTGACGCTCTCCTCAGGTGCTGCCAATGTGCTGGCCTTCACGCGCCAGCAGGGCGATAGCGAGGTACTCGTCGTCCTCAACCTGGCTACCACGGCTACCACGGCCACCCTCACAGGACTCACCGCAGGCTCCTGGAGCCAGTGGCTTACTAGTGAGACCATCAGCCAGGGCACCAGTCGCAGCCAGCAGCAGTTCTCTGCCACACAGACGCTCACCCTTGACGCCAAGGGCTACCGCGTCTTCGTCCGTGGCTCCTTCCCTGAGGAAGACATTCCTACCGGCATTGAGGACGTCAGTCTTCAGCCTTCATCCTTTAGCCCTCAGCCTTCCACGTTCTTCGACCTCTCCGGACGTCCTGTCAGCATCCCCCAGCGCCCAGGCCTCTACATCCGTGGTGGCAAGAAGATGGTGGTTTCTCATACCTACTTTTGATTAATCTGTCTATGCAGAATTTTGCAAGGTGCGCAATACTCAAAACCTCGTTTTTAGGTATTGCGCACCTTGATTGTTTGCCGTACCTTTGCCGTCGAATTTAAAACATAACATTATGGGACTATTAAAGAAACTTTTCACTAACTGTGCCTGTCCGCAAGGACGGATGGGACGCGCCATGCTGAAGTTCATGAACCTCTGTCATGCACCGCTGACGAACTGGGGACTGAAACTCGTCGATATTCAAGACGGCTGGACGATGCTTGACATCGGATGTGGCGGAGGAGCAACCTTACAACGATTGTTGAAACGGAGCAAGGATGTGAAAGTATATGGTATCGACATCTCTGAGGAGAGTGTGGCGAAGGCCAAAAAGGTGAATGCAGAGGTGCTCGACAAACAGGTATTTGTCACTCTGGGATCAGCCGAGAAACTACCTTACGAAGACGAGAAATTCGACCTTGTGACGGCTGTAGAGACCGTTTATTTCTGGCCCCATCTCCCTGACTGTCTAAAGGAGGTGCGTCGTGTGCTGAAACAGGGTGGAAAGTTCGCCATCTTGGTAGAAGTGGTGGATAGCGATTCTAAGTGGACGAATGTAGTGGAGGGCATGACAGCCTATTCGCCGGAGGATTTGAAAAAGTTGCTTGACGAAGCAGGTTTAACTCAAACGGAAATCCACCGTAAGAAACCAACGTATGCAACGATTATTGGCGTAAAAGCATAAATTTTGCTTCTTTGCAACCGAGTTGCGAAATATTCTTCGTACCTTTGCAGCCGATGGACATACAGATTTTTTTTACATCGCTTCTTAATGTGGTCTGCGAGATGGCTCCATACCTGTTGCTGGGATTCTTCATCGCAGGCGTGCTGCACGTATTCGTGCCGCAGAAGTTCTATGTCAACTATCTTTCGCGGAATAACAAGTTGTCTGTGCTATGGGCAGCGCTGTTGGGTGTACCCCTGCCGCTGTGTTCGTGTGGTGTTATTCCTACGGCTATCGGTCTGAGGAACGAGAAGGCTTCGAAGGGAGCCATTGCTTCGTTTCTCATTGCCACACCACAGACGGGCATCGACTCCATCTTGGCTACGTTCTCGCTGATGGGTCTGGGCTTTGCCATTATCCGTCCTATGGCAGCACTTGTCACGGGCGTCTGTGGAGGATTGTTGATAAACCGTTTGGTTCGTGAGGATGACGTAAAGGAGGATGTGTCCGCTTCATGCCAAGTAGACAGCGGAAACAGGATTTGGCGCGTGCTGAAGTATGCCTATTATGATATGCTTCGCGACATCGGCCTGCGACTGCTCATCGGACTTGTTGTGGCGGCATTGATTCAGGTGGCTGTGCCTGATGAGTTTTTCCTCTCCTTCGGCAGTCAGCCGTTGCTACAGATGCTGGTGATACTGGTCATCGCTGTGCCGATGTATATCTGCTCGACAGGTAGCATCCCCGTGGCAGCAGCCCTGATGATGAAAGGACTCTCGCCAGGTGCGGCATTAGTGATGCTGATGGCAGGCCCTGCCGTCAACCTCGCCTCTATCCTCGTGGTTCATAAGTCGATGGGACGACGTTTTACATCGATTTATCTGATGACCATCGTAGGCTTTGCTGTCCTCTTTGGTCTGCTACTCAATGCTACGGGAATCGACTTCTCCGTCGCTGCCCAGGATGCTTGCTGCATGAGCACATCCGCCCTGCCCAGTCCGTTTAAAATTGTTTGCGCCACAGTATTAACATTATTAATTATATTTGCTCTTATGATGAAGTTTTTCAGCAAGTTTACCGCCCAAAAGCCCTTAGACCCCGATGTGACCGTTTACCGTGTCGAGGACATGCATTGCAGCCATTGCGAGGCAGCCGTAGTCCGTGCCGTATCCGGACAGCGGTCGAGGGTATCGGATATACGTTCAAGGGACGGAGCAGCGAGAGCCGTTAAGTTCGCTTAAACGGCCGAGTCGTGACGGAGCTCGACGAAGTCAAGGGAAAAGCTTGAAGTTCAAACCTATGCCTTGTGGTTGTAATACCTGATGAGCAGGGCGACGCCTGTGAAGGCCAGAACGAATTCGAAGGCAACAATAAAAATATACTGCATAATGGTTAAATTTAAACAACACGACAACTGTCGTACACGACGACGATTGACTCATGTTTCATAATCCACAAAAATGTTTGTTTCGCCTCACGCCCTTACATCGAGGGTCGTTTGGCATGTACCGAAAAAGGCTGGTCTTCAGACTTTCCTCCACTCCCAGACGCCTTCTCGCCCAAACGGACAATGGCCTTGTTGTCTGGAAGCCATAACGGAGTTCACTGCTGCGGGACAGTCGGAGATTCACACTCCAGTTCCCAATTAAGCACAGCTAAGTGCACCTTTACGGGCGACTCTTTTCAGAATTGCGCTACAAAGTTACACAGTTTTTTTGAAAGAGCATACATTTTTCCTATTAATTATTAATTATTGGAATAAAAAAAAACGATTTGAGCAAGTCTCAGTCGTTTTTTTACATTCACTCGTTCGTCATTTTGGATTTTTTGCGTATATTTGCAGGGATTTTATAAGATTGTGTGATAAGATGTACAAACGGAAGACACGCTAAGATGCATTACGAAAGAAATGGCATACGATGGAGAGGGTTCCGAACCTTAATGTTGAGGAGGAGGCAGGAACCATCAACTTATTTGATTACCTAAAGAAGCAATAACGAATCAGATAACCATCATTCTCATCTCAATATCATCGACAGGTCTGTCGGCGCGTCCTGTGGCTGTGCCCTGAATCATTTCAACCACATCAAGACCTTCCTCTACCTCCCCAAATACGGTGTACTGGCCGTCAAGATGGGGCGTACCGCCAACAGTAGAGTAAATTTTCAGTTGTTCATCGGTCAATCCTGATTTACCCACTTTACTCTCAGCTTCGGCAGCCAGTTTGTCTTGCAGTTCCTGAAGTCCCTCACGATTCCTGTCGCGACGCATCTGCATAATCTCAGCACGATGCTCGCCAGCAAGCTTATTAAAAACATCCTGCACTTTCTGCATCCTCAGTTGCTTGGAGAACTGGCGAAGCTGGCCTTCGTTGTACACATCGCCCCAGACGATATAGAACTGAGAACCGCTGCTACGGCGCTCTGGATTCACTTCGTCGCCCTGACGCGCAGCAGCCAATGCGCCACGCTTATGGAAAACTCCTTCCTTAATCTCAGCCTCAAGCGTGTAGTCTGGGCCACCGACACCCAGCATCTTACCTGCAGGTGCACCCTTGGAGTCAGGATCGCCACCCTGAATCATGAAGTTCTTAATTACTCGATGGAACAGCGTGCCATCATAATAGCCCTCCTTCGCCAACTTTACGAAATTGTCACGGTGGATGGGAGTCTCGTCGTACAGGCGAACTACGATGTCGCCCAGCATGGTTTGAATCTTTACTTTCATAAACTATCCTTATTATTTTGCAAAGGTACAAATAATCGTGGAATTATGAGTACATTTGCAAATAAATAATTACTTTTCTTTCCTGAACTCCCTGGGATTCACACCCTTCATCCTGTTAAAGAAACTGGGCGAGAAGTACATCGGCCACTACACGGAGGAGATGGAATGGGTAGAGAAGTTCAACCCGCTTAAACTCTAATAAATCATAAAATCCCAAGGCAGAATCAACTTGCTTTGGGATTTTTTGTGTATATTTGCGACAAAATGACGAAGCAGCCTTTGTCAGTCAGCTAACTGCAGAGCTGCAGCCGTTAGTGCCTGACCAGCGGGTTGTCGTCGTAGTGGATCATAATTATACAGAATAACAGATAATTGCATCTTCCGTAATTCTGGTAATTCTTTCCAAGATTTGGGTAGTAGGTGTATAGAAAATAGTACGTACCTTTGCCGACGAAATAATAACGTAATGAAAATGAAGCAAATTATGATGTTACTGGCAGCAGTGCTGCTGACGTGCTGCTCTTCAGACAGCGAAGTGAATGCACAAAACAATACTACAATGACTGAGAAATTGTATATTACCATCGACGGACAGGCACAGGCTGTGACACTCGTCGACAATCAAGCAACAAAGACGCTTGTTGAGAAATTGCAGCAGGCTCCCGTCACCGTG
>ONCH01000066.1 GCA_900316265.1 uncultured Prevotellaceae bacterium
CGGTTCGCGCGGTGCCAATGGCGTTATCATCGTCACCACCAAAAAGGGTAAGCGCAACCAGACAAATATCAAATATCAGTACCAGCTAACCTATGCCACTCCTTCAAAAAAGCTCAGCGTGCTGAATGCCACAGAGTGGGCCCGCTATCAGAAACAGTATTTCTATAACAAGGGGGGCTATACAGACGAGCAGATTAATGCGCTGGGAACAGGTACCGACTGGCAGGAAGCTGTATTGCGATCAACAGTCAGCCATTCACACAATCTGACCATCAGCGGCGGCGACGAAAAAACCAGATACCTGCTGGGCGCTAACATAATAGATCAAAAGGGCATCGTGCTGAACACTGGCTTCAATCGTACGGCACTCCGTCTGAATGCAGACCGCAGACTGACGGACAAGCTCACTGTAGAGGCTGCACTGAATGTCAGCCGTAACAAGCAAGACGGCCTGACCACAACCACTGAGATATTGCGGCAAACCCTGTATCAGACTTAGAAAACAGTGTGGCACAGTCTATCGATGACGATATCATTGGTAATGCAAGTCTAACCTACGAATTTGCTGACGGACTGGTTGGTAAGGCCAGCTTAGGTTTCGACCTTGACAATCTTACGCAGAACTATTTTGCACCTCACTATACAGCGTTAGGTCTTGCCAATGGCGGTACAGGTAGCATTGCTAAGCGTCGCCTGGAAACTTGGCAGACGGAGTTTACACTCAACTACCGACACAACTTCGGCAGAAGCCATCAGTTGGATGCATTGGCAGGATATACCTATCAGACCACCAACCGTACTTTCCTTACAGGCTCGTCAAGTAAGTACACCGATGAGAGTCTAAAGCAGAACAACCTGTCAGGAGGTAGCCTGTTTGCGGCCCCTCTCTCTGGCGAAAGCTCGTCAAATCTGCATTCTCTCATCGGACGTGTCAACTACACGTTGCTTGACAAATATAATGCAACGGCAACCTTCCGTGCCGACCGTTCATCGCGTTTCTCGCAAAACCACAACTGGGGAATGTTTCCTTCACTCGGCCTTTCGTGGAATGTCAACCGTGAACGTTTTCTGGCAAACCAGAAATGGCTGAGCAACCTGAAGCTCCGTGCTTCTATTGGTACAGTAGGCAATCAGGAGATTGGCGACTACCAATACTCGACAGCCTATACAACCAGCACCACTGGAGGTAATGTACACTACACCAAGTCGAACGCTGCCAACAGCAATCTGAAGTGGGAAACCACCGTATCGGGTAATATAGGTATAGATGCTTCGTTTTTGCAAGACCGCATAGGCATTACGGTGGAGTACTACCAAAAGAAAACACTCGACCTATTGCTGAACGTGCCTGTTGATGTGGCGAAATATGGTGTCTCGTCACAACTCCAGAATGTTGGCAACGTGGAAAACA
The DNA here is from genome assembly GCA_900316265.1 of uncultured Prevotellaceae bacterium. GTDB lineage: Bacteria > Bacteroidota > Bacteroidia > Bacteroidales > Bacteroidaceae > Prevotella. The sequence continues at coordinate 1,412 of ONCH01000066.1, forward strand.
AGGGCTTCGAGATTTCAGTAGATTTCACGCCTGTCAGAAACAAACATCTCCTTTGGAATATACAGGGCAATATGGGCTACAACAAGAACAAAGTGACCAGTCTTGGCGACTATGATGAACTGAACGTCAACAGCTATACCATCCTGCGCAAAGGAGAAGCAGTAGGTTCCTTCTATGGTCTCGTGTTCGACGGTGTGGTACAGGCCGACGAGGACATATCGAAACTGCCCACACAAAACGGCAGCCGTCCAAAGATAGGACAAGAGAAGTTCCGCGACATCAACGGTGACGGTAAAGTAAACGAGTTCGATCGTGTCATCTTGGGACACTCGCATCCTGACATTAACTATGGACTATCGTCGAGCCTGAAGTTCGGACGTTTAGATGCCTTCATACAGTTTCAGGGTACAGCAAACGGACAGATCTACAACTCGTTGCGCCGCACACAGGAAAGTCCCACTGACTGCTATAACGTCTCATCCGTCATCCTCGACAGTTGGACGGCAGAGAATCCCAGCAACATCTATCCGGCAGTTACCGACGTACGTCCATACAGCTATATCGACAGCCGCTTCGTAGAGGACGCCAACTATTTCAAGCTGAAAACCCTGACAGTGGGCTATAGCATTCCTGTACGTTTTGTGAAGGCAGACCTTCACTTGACGGCAACAGCAACAAACCTCTTCACCATTACCAATTATAAGGGCTATGAACCAGAGATACAAAGTGGTGTGGATATGGGCGACTACCCTGCCTCACGCAGTTTTACGCTTGGCGTAGAGTTGACCTTCTGAAAGAAACAACAAACCATTTTCAATAGTAGTATTAACAAAAAAAGAAAGAAGTATGAAAAAGATTAGTAAGACTTTAGTAAGTGCCATCCTGGCATTATCGGTTTCAGGTGCAACAACGTCCTGCAGTAGTGACAACAATGACGAGTCGAACACTATCCAGACGGGAGCAGAGACACTGAATGACCAGCAGGCTCTGGCATTGGCAGACAATGCTCTGTTCGAGTATTATCATAAGGCCTTCGGACTGTCTTTCATCGTAGAGACCTTCACATCGAAGACCCATTCTTTTGAGGGACCAGAGAGTGCAGACGGTCCGCTGATCAGCCGTCACGAGCTGACTCCTACGAATGTCTATTTCGTCAACCGTTGGTACAATAAGAACTCTGCCGTTTCTAATGCCAACGATGCTATCGAGAAGATTACCGCTGCTACAGGTGTCAGCGAACAAACCAAGAAAGAAGCCATTGCCCGTGCCAAGCTGGCTCGTGCTCTGGGTTACCACGTACTCGTCAGACTGTGGGGTGAAGTGCCTCTCTATACATCGACCAATGGTGATACGAAGACCCGTGCCAGCATCGATGCTATCTACACACAGATTGTAAAAGACCTGGAAGAAGCTGCCGAGGGACTGCCTACATCGGCTTCGCTACCCTCTGTTCCTACAAAGGCTGCCGCCTATGGTCTGCTGTCACGCGTCTATCTTGACTGGGGTAGCAACCCGCTGACCTACGACCAGATCAATGCCATCAAAGACCAGACAACCGACCCTGCTCCTTCTTACACTCCAGCAAGACTTGAAAAGGCTGTGGAATATGCTAACAAGGTGACAGGCTACAAACTGAACACCAACTTTGCCAGCATCTGGGGTAAGGACAATGAGGCTACCAAGGACGAGAAGATCCTGACCTTCGTACACGACGGTGATGCGGTTGGTACAGGTAACCATCAGGTGCACTGCTCATGGACCTTCGGTTTCAATGTAGAGCAAGAGAACCACCTCTCGCCTGCTCAAGACTCCTTCCTTGCTGCTTGGGACAAGGCCGACAAGCGTCGTGATGTCAGCTACATTGATGAGCTTTACGACGCATCAGGCGATAGCATTGCCCAGTTCAAGGCTCCTGTTACCCTGCCCCGCTATGGTAAGTTTGTAGATCGTGGCTCTGAGGGTCCTGGCGAGTGCTATAAGCTGAACGACCTGGACCGTGTGGAACTGCGCTATGCTGAGGTACTGCTCAACAAAGCAGAGGCATTGGTTCTTCTTGGCAGAGCCGACGAGGCAAAGGATGCCATCAACCAGATTCGTCAGCGTGCCTATGGCGACAATGCTCACGACCTTGCAACTGTAACGCTCGACGATGTAAAGCGTGAGTGGGGACTGGAGTTTGTCTACGAGCAGAAAGAGTGGTTTAACCTTGCTCGTTGGAAGAATGTCATCAAAGACCTCGAGAGCGTCAAGGACAACGAGTACTTTGATGAGAGCTATGCTACTGCAGGTAACATTGGCAGAAACGGGAAGGTGGTCAACGAGTTCTTTGCCAAGACCTACAAGCACCTGCATGCCAAGTATGACAATCGTCAGGCTAAGTACTATCGCTTCCCCATTCCTGTAGGTAAGAGTGGCGAGAGCCTCGGCATCACTCCCCAGAACCCTGGTTATTAAGCTAATAAATTTACCTAAAACGGAGGGCTGACAACTGTCGGTCCTCTTTTCTATTATCAAATACCCCATTTGTGGTATGCAAATGCCGCAAAATTGGGATTGTGAGAGTGTGGATTTCGCCGTAACTTTGCAGCGTAATTCGATCACACTGCGAAGTCAGAAAAGAAACATGTATAACTTATTAAAAAGGTAAGGATTATGAAAAAAGTAAAAGGATTGTTTTTAATTTTATTCGTTGTAGCCCTGACAGCTTGCAACAGCAACGACGACGGCGTGCAGGCAGGTATTGAAATCCCTGGTATTACCATTACCGATGATGCAGACTGCTGCTCTGCCGAGGAGGCACTGAACACCTACAATTTCCTTCAGACTGTCCAGCTCGTTCCAGAGCTGACAACGGAAATCGATGGCAAGTACAACGTCTATGTCTACACCAAGACAGGAGGCTTCCACACAGGGTATAACGACATATATTTTGTCTCCACCAAGAAGGAGACGAATAACTACATCAAGGATCTGACAGTAACCAGCAACTCACCACTGATGTATATGTCTAAGATGAACATGTATCACAGCACTCCTGTCTCTGATAAGTCGAGAATTGTCAACTACGACTACCTTGCTGTCAAGCGCGTCTGGGTGTCGTTCTTGATGAACACCAGTGAGAATGGCTCATGGACCTACTCCTACGAGGTAGATGTGCTGGGCAAGACGGGAGGTGTGGAGAAGAAAGACATTGTGGTCAATGCACTACCCGACGGACAGGTATGGCTGAAGTCGTTCAAGGTCGGCGACGACACGTTCTTCCTCTCGCTGGTGAATCCCACAGACTGGAAGACGGGCGCAAACAACATCAAGGCCTACGTGTCGAAAAAGAGCAACCCCATCACAACGCCTTATGCACTGGCTGCGGAGACGTTTACAGTGGACATCGACCCGCGTATGCCTGACATGGGCAACCACACGTCGCCCAATAACACACCGCTTGTAAAACAGGAGGATGGCAGCTATCAAGGCACTATCAACCTGACAATGACAGGACTTTGGCGTATTCACTTAAAGGTGAAAGACAGTGAAGGCAATATAGTTGCTGGAGGTGAAGAAGGAAGTACGCTATTCTGGGATGTAACAATATGATTATAGAAACTCTTTTGCTATCACTCATAATATTGTCTGACACGACCGGGACAGGTGGCCAGTATCGATGAGCACCTGAAGGAACTGAAGAATGTCAGTCTGGTGCGACGTGGCTCGTATGCCTGGGAACCCGTGGTGAACAACATGGCGATGGAACGCGTGTCAACCACCATCGACGGCATGAAGATCTTCTATGCCTGCACAGACAAGATGGACCCTGTGACGAGCTATGTGGAGAGCAGCAACCTGCAGAGCATTCTGCTGAACTCAGGACTGAACGGCAATCCGCAGGCTACTGGCAACATTGGTGGTTCACTGGACCTGAAACTGCGCAAGGCGGGGTTCTTATACGACCCAGAATGGAAGGTTGGTGCCGATGCAGGTTACGAGAGCAATGGACATCTGCAGGTGTATGGTGGCGAGGCATCGTACTCCTCTAAGTCATTCTACACCAATGGCGGCTTCTTCTATCGTCATGCCGACAACTACAAGGAAGGCGGTGGCAGAGAGGTCTCTTTCTCACAATTCCAGAAGGTCAACGCATTCAATAACTTCGGTTTCCGTCTTTCGCCACAGGATGCCATCGAGGGCACGTTCATCTTCGACCGTGCCACCAATGTGGGCTACCCTGCCCTGAACATGGATGTGGCAAAGGCCGAGGCTTTCATCACCTCCCTGTCATACAAGCGACTGTGGGAGGAGCGACTGGTGCAGTCGTGGGAGACGAAGGTGTATTACAACCACATCACCCACGTGATGGACGACACCACACGCCCTGATGTCCAGATTCACATGGATATGCCTGGCAAGAGTTGGACGACGGGATTGTACAGCCTGGTGCGAGCTAGCAAGGGTGCCCATGAACTGACGGCCAACTACGACCTCTACTACAATCGTCTGTTTGCCGACATGACGATGTATCCTGGCGGCTGAATACGGGTGTGGCGCTCAGTGACCGCATCCGACTGGGCTCTGCCCATACGCTGAACATATCAGCAAAGGTGGCGTGGCAACACCAACGACTGAACAACGAGGAGGGCTATCATGCACTGAGCGTCTTCTTCCCTGGCATGCAGCAGCAATATCACCAAACCACAGGTCGCATCGCCGCGAATTATCAATTATCAATTATCAATTCTCAATTATCAATCGGTGCTGGTTGGGGCAGTCGTGCACCCACGGTGACGGAGGCCTACGGTTACTATCTGAACAACACCTTCGACCAGTATGACTACATTGGTAACCCACGCTTGAAGAACGAGAGCGCGGTGGAGTTGAATAGCGCAATAAAATTCCAAACTCCAAATTCCAAATTCCAAATTGGCATTGATGCCAACGCTTTCTTCTTCTCCAACTACATCATCGGACAGTTCGAGGACCGTCTTAGTGCGATGACCGTTGGTGCGGAGGGCGTCAAGGTGTATGGCAACATCTCGCATGCCACGATAGCGAATTTCTCGTTGACTTCGCAATGGACGATACAGCCCTGGCTGACGTGGAACACACGATTGGGATATGCCTTGGGACAGGACGATGAGGGTGAGTCGCTCCCCATGATTTCACCCTTCACCTATACTACAAATGTGGGCGTCCGCTGCGGTCGTTTCCAAGGCAAGGCTGAGGTGCAGGGTAACACACGACAGGCGAAATACGGAAGAAAGTACGGAGAGACAGAAACACCGGCATGGACCATCGTGAACCTCTCGGCCAATTATCAATTCTCCATTCATCATTCACAATTAGCTTTGCGCTTTGGCATCGAGAATCTCTTCGACAAACGTTACACCACCTATGCTGACTGGTGCGATATTCCGCAGAAGGGACGCAATATATATATGAATCTTTCGTTTGAACTATAAGATGAAGAAAGCGATTATTTGGATTGGAGCACTCATCGTGGGTGCTATATTAGGACTGTTTGGCATTGCGTGGCTTGACGAAGTAATGAATTTCGTGGCAACGGTCTATACGCGACTGTTCCAACTGCTGGCTGTACCGACCATCGTGTTGGCAGTCATCACCACCTTTGCCACCTTTGGCTCAAAAGGTTCAGGGCGTATCTTTGGCCATACGCTGACCTATACCCTACTCACCACCTTTGCTGCTGCCGCTGTGGGTGCCGTACTGTATGTGTTGGTGGCTCCAGGCAATCTGCCCGTCGAGACCATCAGCAACGATACTCACCTCTCACCCCTCACCTCTCACCTCTCTTATATCGACCACATCATCAGCGTCATTCCCAACAACATTGTCAAACCTTTCTTCGATGGCAACGTGCTTTCACTACTCCTGCTGGCCTTTGCCGTTGGTATAGGATTGTCGAAACTGCCTGAGTCAGAGAATAAAGCGGTGGTAGTGAAATTCCTGGTTGGGTTACAAGAACTGCTCTTCCTGTTGATCCACTGGCTCATCTGGACACTGCCTCTTGGCCATCGGAAAGTATGTGCTGGTGGTCTTAGGAGGCAACGTCATCCAGTTCTTCGTTGTCCTGCCCCTATTCCTATTGATACGCGGCCTCAACCCCATACACGTTCTAGGGCGCATGATGCCTGCCGTACTCATGGCGCTGTTTACCAAGAGTAGTGCCGCTACGCTACCTGTCACGATGGACACTGCTGAGAACCGACTTGGTATAAAGAAAAACATTTCGCGCTTTGTACTGCCGATCTGTACCACCATCAATATGAACGGCTGTGCTGCCTTTATCCTCGTCACTTCACTCTTCGTGATGCAGAACGGTGGAACGATTCTTACGTGGGACACCATTCTGCTGTGGATACTCGTTTCCGTCGTCTCGGCTGTCGGCAATGCGGGCGTGCCCATGGGCTGTTATTTTCTCACTCTCTCGCTCATGTCTGGCATCGGCGCACCCGTCGCCATCTTAGGCATCATCCTGCCCATCTACACCATCATCGACATGGT
>ONCH01000064.1 GCA_900316265.1 uncultured Prevotellaceae bacterium
GGCAATAGGCTCTGAGAACTTACAGTCGTTGGTCTGGTTGGCATAGGTGACATAGAGTTTTCCGTCGTTGAGGAGGAAGTCGCAGGAGTTGGTGTAGAAGCTGGTCTGCGGATTGAACGTGGCCGGGGTGTTATAGAAGATGTTGTCCCAGGTGTTCATGGTTGTCAGGCCTGTTGCGTTCAGACGGTAGAGGTTCTTGTCGGTAGCGACGAGATAGCCGTTCTTGGAGGCTTTTCCGGTGTGGGTACCCTTGATGAAACGGGGCTTTCCCTCGAGGTAGTGGCCCATGGCGGAACTGTAGTACTTGTAGTGGCATGCGAGACCGGAATAGATGAGCATGAGGTCGGAGGTGAAGACCTCGATGTCGGTCTGTCCGTCACGTTCGGTGAGGAGGTAGAGACCGCTCTGTGTGCCCGGTGAGGACACGGTGATGTACTGTGTGGTCTGCCAATAGCCTGTCATGCCGTTGGTGGGATCGGTGGCCTTGCAATAGAGGAAATAGGTTCCGGGTTCGAGATCGCAGGTCCACTTCAGGTCCTTCTCATAATAGATGGTGTCGGCAGGAGGATATACCATGGCGTTGCCAATCTGCTCGGCCCGATAGGTGTTATAGTAGGTCTTGAGCAGGAACCAGCGGTACTGCAGGCGCTCGGGATAGGCGTATTTCACGCGGAGGTGGTAATCCACCTCTTGTCCCGGGTCGAGGCTGTAGATGAAATAGGGATTCTTGGTGATGGTGGTGTCGACCTCAAGTTCTATCTTGCTGACTTCTTCATCGGGCAGATAGTCGTAGTTGCCATCATCCTGGGCGCAGCCCGCCAGCAGCGTGGCAGCCAGCAGGAATGATCCACACAGCAATCCAATATTCTTCTTATTGATATGTTTTGTCTTCATAATTCTAATGGTTTCTTGGATTTACAAAAATGTCTTACTCAAAGGTAACCAGCTGATTGTTCTCGTCGGTCAGGGGGTTGCCCGGATGAGCGGCATTGTAGGCGTTGAGGGCATTCTGGAACAGGATGCGGTAGCTGTTGAGCATGGCCCACGACATGGTTTCGGTGCTGAACTCACCGGCTCCATTAGAGTTGGCGAGCATGAAACGGTACTTCACGTCGCTGTAGGTTCCGAAGAAGGGCTCCAGCGTGTCCCAGTTCTTAGGTTTCTGCAACACATCAGACCAGCTTGAAATCGGCTGATTCTGCCACTTGCAGATAGAGGCGTACGGTCTTGGTCTGCAAGGCGGCGGAACGCTTGAGGATGACGGGGAAGGTGGCCTTGACGGCTCCTGCAGGGATGGTGACCGTGGAAGGCACGGTATAGAGACTGGCATCGGCAGTGGTGCGTGCAGGATCGACGCTGAGGTTCACCACGCGGTCGCGGTTTTCCACCTTACCCATGATCTGTGCATCGACGAGCATTTCTTTCTCTGTGACTTCACTGCCATAGGCAACGAAGGAGAAGGAAATGGAGTCGGTTCCCACGGCCCAGATATAATCACCTACCAGACGCACACGCGGCTCGTCCTGATAGAAGAAGTCCTCATCGGTGGAACTGCAGGAGGTGAGGAGCGCTGCGCTAAATGATAAATGACAAATGATAAATGATAAAGCTATCAAGTATCTCTTATTATTCTTGAAAGAAATCATATGTCTTAAATTTTAATTGCACAAGAATTCTTAACTCTTAATTGAAAATCGCGAAGCGATAACTCTTAACTCTTAATTCTTAATTCTTAATTCTTAATTAGAGTACCCACCAAACTCCTGGTCGTTGCTTGGTATGGGAAGTACATACACGCTCTTGCCGGGACGGACAGAGGAGCCCTTGATTTCCGGAGCATTGAGTCGCTTGTAGTAGAAGAACAGTTCGCCATGCTCACCGACATACTCTTTGCGGTACTCTTTGTAGATCTCCTGCTGAATCTGATCGGCTGTGAGATCCTCAGCAAGCGGGAAGAGGCTCAAGTTGCGGTTCTCACGCACGGTGTTGAGCAACGCGATGGCCTTCTTGGGATTGGTGGTCTTCTGACATTCTGCCGCGATGTAGTAGGCATCGGTCATGCGTCACCGTCCTGCTCGTAGCCTTTCAGATAGCGGTAGTCGTTACCGTATCCCATGTCCACCTCGTAGATGTTCTGTGCGGTGGCATCCGAAGGATTGAGCACATTGCTGCCGCCTTCCTTCATGAAATAGTAGTTGCCGATGTCTTCCCAGTCGTTGATGATGAGCTGGAAGAGATGCTCGGAGGTGAACATCATGTCGAGCTCGTTGCGGTTGGTCTGCTGCATATTGGTGAAGTGAATCCAATAGAGTCCTCCGTTACGCACATTCTCCACACGGTTGATGACCTCGTTGGCATACTTCAGCGCGTTCTGTGTGTCGCCCATCCAGAGATAAGCCTTGGCAAGCGTTGCGGCACAGGCAAAGAAATTGAATCTGTTCACGGGCAGGTCGTAGGCCGGCGTTCCGTAATAGTCGTAGGTGTTCAATGTGTCTAAAGCCAGTTCATCGTGAGCCAGGAGCAAGTCGCTGATGACCATCTGCATGGTCTCGTTGACGGTTTTCTGGGGAGTCACATCGGTGGAATAGGCCGTGACGTAGGGCACGCCCTTGGCATTGCCGTCCATAGCGGGCGCACAGGCGAAGAGGCGCATGAGTTCGAAGTGGAGGAATCCACGAAGTCCGTAAGCCTCACCGCGATAGACATGATAGTTGGAGCCTGTGAAGAGATTGGGATCAGCCTCTTCGAGGTTCTGAATGAGGATGTTGGCATTGGCAATACAAGCGTAGGTACTCTTCCAGATGTTTTTGATGGTTTCCTCGCTTGAAAGCTCCGAGTAATTGAACTCGTTGGCATAGCGCCACTTGCCGTTGCCGTCGATGTCGTAGCTGTGGGAGAGCACCTCTACGAAGCCGATACCCATGTTCAGGCCGTACATGTCCTGTGAGCACATGGCTGTGTAGATACCTGTGAGCTGATCGGTAAAACCACCTTCACGTCCGAAGTGGTCCTCTTCCTTAATCTGTGATTTCGGACTTACGTCAAGCCAGTCGTTACAACTTGTCAGGAAGAAAGTTGCACAGAAGACGCAAATAATTTGATATATTTTATTCATATTGATGTCCTCCTTGATTAGAATGTTACTTGAGCAGAGAGTGAGAAGGTGCGGGCGAAGGGATAGTCGGTACCGCGCTCTGTCTTGATGCTTGAGATGACGAACAAGTCGTTGGTGTAGGCACTGATCTTCAGTCGCTCAAGGAAAGAGTTCTTCACAAACTTGCAATTACGGAAGTCGTAATAGACGGTGAGGGAAGAAAGGGTAAACAGGTTGTAGTCCTGTACGAAGCGTGAGGTGGGATAAGTGGTTGTCAGGTCGGTGATGGCCTTATAGAGGGCCATGTCGCCAGGCTGCTGCCAGCGGTCGGTCATCACGCGCTTATCCACATTGTACTGCATCTGCGCGTTCTCCACTTTGTCCACGAGTGTCTGGTTGTACATCTGTCCGCCCCAGCGGTAGTTCATGGAGATGTTCCATCCCCATCCGTTGATCTCGCCGTTGATACCGAAGAGTCCGTTCCACTTAGGCTGGCTGTCGCCGCATACCACCTGGTCGTTGACATCATACTGGTAGGTGACGGTTCCGTCGCGCTTCACATAGATTTCCTTACCATTCTGTGGATCGATACCGAGAGAGGGAACAGCCCAGATGGCGTTCATGGAGCATCCCTCGTAGTATTTCACCTGAGGAGCGGTGATATTGTTCTCCAGGGCGTTGGCGTCCTGAGCATCGTTCCAGGCACGCAGGGAGTTGGAGATTTTCTTCAGGGTGTTCTTGTTGTGGGCAGCACTGGCGAAGACATTCACGTAGTTGCGGCCACCGTCATAGACACGATAGTTGAGATAGAGTTCCACACCCTTGTTCTCCGTCTCACCGAGGTTGGCCACATAGGTGGAGAAACCGGTGGTGAACGGCACCGTGACATTGGTCACCATACCCTTGGTGCGGGCGATATAGTAATCGAAACGTCCGGAGAGACGGCTGTTGAAGAAGGCGAAGTCGAGACCGAAGTTGGTGTCGTACTTCTCCTGCCACTTCAGGCTCTCGTTAGCCAGACGCTGCAGATAGGAACCGATGTTGCCGTTATAGGAACTGTTGCTGTAATAGACGAAGGTAGGCATGGCGTCGTAGCTGGAGAATCCCTGGCTACCCGTGTAACCATAGGAAGCACGCAGTTTCAGGCGGTTCATCCACTTGGCATCCTTCAGGAAGGGCTCGTTATGGATGTTCCAACCGGCACCTACCGACCAGAACGAACCCCAGCGGTTGTCCTTACCAGCCTCGGAAGAACCCATCAGGCGGTAGTTGGCATCGAAGAGATAGCGCTCGGCGTAGGAATAGTTGAGGGAGAGCAGACCTCCACAGTTGCGGGAGATGCCCTCTGTTCCTGTAGGCTTGCCTTCCTTGGCATACTGTACGGCAAACTTGATGTCGTCCATGAAGTCGTTGGGGAATCCCTCAGCCGTCACGGCGGTGTTGTTGTATTTGTTGTCAGCCATGCTCACCTGTCCGTTGATGAAGACCAGGTGTTCCTGCCACTGCTTTGACCACTGGAGTCCCAGGTCGGCGCTGATGTCGGTGTTGTTACCGTTCATCTGATAATAGGAACCCTTGCGGAACACGTCGGTGACGTTGATAAAATCGGTGTGGTTAGCAGGTTTGAACTGATCGGCGGTAGCATGCTTGTTGATGATGCCGAAGCGTCCGGTGAGTTTCAGCTGATCGTTGATGAACCATTCCAGATAGAAATCGTTGGTGATGGTGGTATAACCCGTATTGTTGAACGTGTTCAGCGTGGTGTTATACAGCGGGTTATAATAGTCGGAGGCCTTTCCTAAGTTGTCGGTATAGCTATAGCTCTGTACAAACATTCCATTCTGGTCATACAGACGGCTATAGGGGTTCATGCGATAATACTCGTCGAAAGTGCCGTAGGGAGAGTTGTGGCTCTTGTTGTAGTCCACGGTCAGCTTGTCGCGGAACTGCAGGTTCTTCACGCGATAGGAGAGGGTGATTCCCCCGGAGAGCGTGTTACGGTCGGAGCCTTTCATGGCACCGCCGATTCTGTTGAAGGAGAGGTTGACACCATACTGCATGGCCTTGTCGCCTCCTTCGAAATACAGGCTGTGCTTGTGGCCGAAACCATTGCGTACGGGTTGTGCCAGCCAGTCGGTCTCCACACCTGCCAGAATCTCGCGCAATTTGTTGGTGTAGGCCATATCGAGGGCCACCTGGGTCTGTGCGTTCTCGCTGCTGAAGAGTCCGGCCATACGCTCCACCTCCAGCTTCTCAGCGGCATTGGTGAGGTTATAGCTGGTGAGGTCGGGAACCTCCAGACTCATACTTCCCGTATAGGTGACTCTCATGCGTCCACTCTCGGGGCGCTTGGTCTCGATGACGATCACACCGTTAGCGGCTTTTGAACCGTAGATGGCCTTGGCGGTAGCGTCCTTCAGGGTGGTGACGCTTTCCACCTGGTTCATGTCGAGGTCCATGATCTTGGTAAGTTCGGTCTCGAAACCGTCGAGGATGAACAGCGGCTGATTGGCGCTTGATGCATATTCACCCTGCACGCTGGCAATGGTAGAACCACCACGCATCTGGAAGTCGGGAAGTGCATTCGGGTTGCTACCGGCCATGAGGTTTTCAATCTGCATGAACGAGGGGTCGATGTTCTTCAAAGACTGCAGCACGTTGGTGTTACCCACTTTCTGCAGATCCTCACCCTTCACGGTGGTCACGGCTCCCGTGTAGGTGTTGGCCTTACGCTCGAAAGCACCGTTGACTACCACTTCGTCGATGGTCTGAGCATCGGGAACCATGGCGATTTCGTAACTAGAAGCACGTCCCAGACGCACTACTTTGTTCTGGAATCCCACGTAGGAAACCTCAATCTGACTCGTTCCCGGAGCCAGCGTCAGGGAGAAATGACCATTCACATCAGTAACCACGGCCGAGGTTTCATTGCGTGAACCGCTTGCGACCGCACTCACCGTGGCACCAGGCAGCGGCTCTCCAGTCTCATCGGTCACTATACCCTGAATGATACGGGGTCTGGCACCGGAAGACTGCTGGTTACCTTTGGTGATGGTCACGTAGTTACCATTGATCTTGTAGTAGCAGCCTGTCTGATCCATCACATCCTGGAGAACGGCTTCTGCGTTCTTGTCTCTGGCGCTGATGGAGATTTTAGGCAACTGTTGCTGGAGTTCGGAGGAGATGATGAAGTTGAGTCCTGTCTGCTTCTTCATCTCATCGAAGAACTCTACCACGGTAGCTGAATTCAGATTCAGCGAAATGCGCTTTGACAATGCGTCGCCCTGCGCATGGGCAGCCAGCGGAATGACCACCATACACAGCAGCATGAGCCATCGTGAAAGCCCTTTCAAGAGATTCTTTTTTCTCATACTTTGGTTTTTTGGTTTAAGATAGGGTTATTTGTATATTTGAGAATTCATGTCCGGGAGAACGTGGGGACGGTAGAACGAAGGAGCGGGATTAGATTACGGCTCCACCGTGACGAGATTGCCTTTTTGCGTAAAGCTGAGTCCTGTGACGTCGCTCAGGGCTTCAAGGGCATGTTCCAGTCCGCTGTATTTGTCGATGTTGCCGGTGAAACGAATTTCCTTCATTTTCTCATTGGCAAAGCTGACCTTTATATTATTCCAGCCGGAGAGCACGTTCATCAGTTTGTCGAGTCTGCAGTCAACGAAGACAAAGGAACCGGTATTCCAAGCCACATAGGGGGATACGTCGGTTTTCTCCATGCTGACCTGATTGTTCAGCAGGGAAGCCTTCTCCGATGGTTTCATCAGTTGCTCAGCACCGTTGCGGGGTTTTACGCCCACCTTTCCGCTGACCAGCACCACGTTGACGGCCCCCGTGTTTTTGACGCTTTCCACATAGAACTCCGTGCCGTAGTCGCAGATATCGCCTTGCAGGGTATGCACCACAAAGGGGTGTCGCTCATCCTTTGCCACGAGGAAATAGGCATCACCGCTGAGGATGACCTCGCGGTAGTCGCCATGGAATTTCTCGGGATAGATGAGATGGCTGTCATAATTAAGATGTACTACGGTTCCGTCGGGAAGTGTCATCCAGAACTCCTTGTCGTGATAAGTGGTGACGCGTCTGGCAGCCAGCAGTTCCTCTGCAGCTTCCTCCGTGAGGTCCAGTTTCCGGATGTCAGCGGCGTTCTTCTTTTGGGCTATGGGCTCACCGGCATCGAGCACTTCGGCAATGTTGCGCTCCTGCTGGAAGGATTTCTCCATGGCCTGCTTCACCTCTTGCGAAAGCGTAGGGGGAGTCACTTTCGCGGTGTCAGCATACCACCAGGCTCCGGCAATCACAATGACAAGCAGACTTGCTGCCATCAGGAGAAGATTTCTGAAGTTATGCTTTCTGTCCGAAGCCGCTGACGCCGTGACGTTCATACCGGCACGCTCCTCCACTTTTGCCTTGGCAGCAGCCGTGTCGTAATGGCGCATGGACGTCAGTTCCCGGGTGATATAATCCTTGTCACGAAGCTGAACCACTAGTTCCTGCAGGCGTTCATCCTGCCGGATCTGTTCCTCCATTTTGCGGTTCTCGGCAAACAATCGTTTTGCTTCTTCAATGGGGTCATTCATAATCAAAAAAAATACTTTTTGTTAAAAAAGATATGGTTCTTATAACACCATTACGCTATAAGACGAAAAAAGAATTACACGAAGATACGTTTTTTTTCAGTTTGCTAAATCATCAGCAAAGCAATCATCGGATATAAGTCCTTGAGTTCCGCACGCAATTTCATTTTGGCACGCTGCTTATGCACTTTCACCGTGTTCACGCTCACCTGCATTTCCTCGGCAAT
>ONCH01000062.1 GCA_900316265.1 uncultured Prevotellaceae bacterium
TCTTGCACGTGCTGGCGTAAGCGGTCAAGGAAATGAGTGTCCATATCGGGATCTTCCTCAATCATCGTCTGCTGTTCCTGACTCACTTCGGTAATGCCGCTAGCTGTGCCTTTGCTTTCGCCATGGTCATCATTATCGTCATCGTCATCATTATCGTTATCGTCATCGTTATCGTTAACCATACGCTTTATAGTCGCAGTAGCTGGCTGTGACCCGACGACCAGCGCAAAGGCCTCACGCTCCAACTGGTGACGACGATGCATAATACGAAAGACAACAGCAGAACTTCCTAGAACCAAAAGAGCGATGATTCCAGCAAGCAAGGAATAGATCTTCTGGTGATGGTATTGAGAAAAATAGGCGTCCACCTTGCCACTGAGCGTTAACAACCGGTCATTTTGTTCGGAAATCTCTTCTGCCTGTACAAGCATCACCTCAGCGTTCTCTGGGGTAACCAACGCAGACTTCAGCAGATTCTCCTTCTTGTAGGGATTGCCTTCGAGAATGTTCATGGCCAACTGCAGCAACAGGTCGCCACGTGTAGGATAGATATAGGAAGCCGTCAGGATACTGTCGCGGACCAATTCTATGCCGCCACCCTCGGTAGGTAAGGCATCAATACCTGTGAAGACCATGCGTTTCTCAATACCTGATTTCTTGGCAACTTTATACGCACCGAGTGCCATACGGTCGTTTTGAGCACACACGCACACGATGTCGGGATTTTCCTGCAGTGCCTTTTCCATAATCTCTTGTCCGCTCTCCTCCGTCCAGTCACCATCACGCACAATCAACCGTTCCTCTCCACCGAATCCCTCTTTGAACCCCTCATGACGCTCCAGCGCGGGAGAAGAATTTTTCAGCCCACGGATAACGAGAATCTTTCCTCGGGTAGGAATCTTGGATATAACATAACTGCCCATTACCCGACCCATCTCCAGATTGTCGGCTCCCATAAAGGCAGTATATTTCTGGGAATCGGTCTTGCGATCGAAGAGAATCACGGGAATGCCCTTGTCGTAATCGAAGAGAATCACGGGAATGCCCTTGTCGTAGGCTTTGTCAATTACTGGTGAAATAGCATGAACCTGATTAGGCGAGACAATGAGCAAATCGACGCTTTCATCGATGAAATGGTTAATTTGTGCAATCTGCGTCTTGTCGTTATCATCCGCAGAAGCAAACTCAAGGGCTACATTTTCGTAAATATAGCTGGCCATCTTCAGCTCCTCGTTCTGCTTTTCACGCCAAATATCACCACTACATTGAGAGACTCCTATCTTGAACTTCTTCTGAACATTACAAGAAAGGCAGCTCAAAATAATAAGTAGACAAAATAGCTTTTTCATTTTCCTATTAGGTTATACCGTGGCAAAGATATTAAAAAAAGATGAAATAATGAACATATTTGGGCAAAAAAGCACTCAATAAATGAAAAATAATCTTGTTAATATAACTTAAAAAACGTAGACAAATATAGTACATTTTATATAAAAATACATTTTTTAATGTAACTATTATACTAACATTAACAATAATCTGAATGAAAATGGAATTCGTAAAAACGTTCCAACATTGGACAAGGGGCATCATGACCGCTTTGGCCTGTGTTGCTGTTTTGGGTATTCCTGTTACCGCGCAAGCCGTAGAGTCGAGTTCTCCTCAGGCTCTTCAGCAGCAGCGCACGGTAAAAGGAAAAGTGATTGACGAAACGGGAGAACCTATGATTGGTGTGACCGTCAAGGTGGAAGGTGCCATCGGTGGTGCCATCACGGATTTGGACGGTAACTTCACGGTTGCTGCACCTTCAGGCGCTAATCTCGTGTTCTCTTACACGGGTTACAAGTCGCAGACTGTAAGAGCTGACCGTCAGCAACTCAACGTGAGCATGGAACCTGATGTAAGCGGCCTCGACGAGGTGGTGGTCATCGGTTTCGGTACCGTAACTAAGCGTGACCTTACTGGTTCGGTGGCTCAGGTGAAGAGTGACGTGATTCTGCAGACACCCACCAGCGATGTGGCTGCTTCTCTGCAAGGCCGCATCACGGGTCTGGATATTAGCGGTGGTCAAATGCGTATACGTGGTAACCGTTCCATCAGTGGTAGCAACGACCCGCTGGTGATTATCGACGGCGTACAGGGTGGCTCGATGAGTGACCTGAACCCTGATGATATTGAGACCATCGACGTGCTGAAGGATGCTTCCTCAACGGCCATCTATGGTTCGCAGGGTGCAAACGGTGTTATCATCATCACGACCAAGAAGGCTGCTGCCGGAAAACTCTCCGTTTCTTATAACGGCTATGTGACCGGTGCTGCCCGTCTGCAACATCCCGATTACCGTTCGGGTGAAAACTACTACGAGGCACGCCGTATGGCTGCTGCCAATGGCGGCAGCTGGAGCAGCCCTGCTGACGACCTAAACCTCTTCGGTGGCAGTCCTGAAACTTTTGCCGCCTATAAGGCCGGGGCCTGGACCAACTATGAGGACTTGCTGCAGAAGGACGTGACCTGGAGCACCCGTCACACAGTGACACTCTCAGGTGGTAACGAGAAGACTACAGCTCGCTTCAGCGCCGGTTATGCCAACGACGGCAGCAGATGGAAGGAGAGCGGCGGTACAGACCGTTACACGCTGCGTGCAAACATTGACCACAACATCCGCAAGTGGATCAGCGGCGGTGTGAACTTCCAGCTCACTCATAACCGCAGTTACCGCTCTCCTTATGAGGAGGCTTCTACAAGCGGTATGCAGCTTGGTTCTCCTTATGGCTACTATGATTACAATACTCAGCAGTATGTGATCGGCACGGAACTCGTGGAGCGTCCTCTGGATGCCGGTAGCTATGTGAACCCATTGATCAACAATGACGGTGACGCCCGCTACAAGAGAGAGACCTACGGCACTAACGTGGTTGCCAACGGTTATCTGGATATTCATCCTATCGACGGTCTGAGCTTCCGCACGCAGTTAAATGCACATATCACAAACTACTCCAGCGGACAGTTCACTGCCGGCAACTCTGCCACCCAGCTCTATAACGGTACGATGACCACAACGGCCTCCGAGTCAAAGAACAACAGTCTCTACACGGAGTGGAACAACGTTCTGACTTACCGCTTCACCATGCTTCCTGAGGATCATCATCTGGGTCTCACCCTGCTGACTACCTGGAACAAGCGCACTTACGACGAGCTTGTCGCCACTTCTATCGGTCAGACACTGGCCAGCAACTTATGGTGGAACCTCGCCAGCAACGATGGCGGTGCCGGTCACCAGACGCACTCCAGCGCCTACACGCAGGAGCAGAACTTCTCTTATGCCGCCCGTGTCAGCTATGACTGGAAGAGCCGCTACCTCTTCACGGCTTCTGTACGCCGCGACGGTGCTTCCCGTTTGGCAGAAGGCCACAAGTGGGAGACCTTCCCCTCTGCAGCTGTGGCATGGCGTGTTTCTGACGAGCCTTTCATGAAAAGTACCAAGAGCTGGCTCGACGACTTGAAGCTACGTGCTACCTACGGTGTGACCGGTAATGCCGGTATCCCTGTCTATGGTACGGTATCAGGCGTGAAGTTCTACAACACGAAGTTAGGTTTCCAGGATGTGGGCGTAGGCCGTTATGAACTCGGTGTACCCGACGGATCCAACTATATCATCGCCAACAAGGACACGAAGTGGGAGATGTCGTACACCTTCGACCTCGGTTTCGACATGGTGCTGCTGAACAGCCGTCTGAACATCACCTTTGACTGGTATAACACGAAGACCAAGGACCTCATCATGGCCCGTAACCTTCCTACGACTTCTGGTAACGACGGTGCCTTCCAGACCTATACGAACATCGGTGCTACCCGCAACCGCGGTTTCGAGCTCACCGTTAACAGCCGCAATATCGTGACGAAGAATTTCCAGTGGAACTCAACACTGACTTTCTCGGCTAACAAAGAAGAAGTGACAGAACTCTATGGCGGACAGGAAAAGCTGACCATGGGTAACAACACGCCTGAGAGCACAACGCTCATGGTGGGACACCCCATCCACTCGTTCCAGTCATTCGACTATCTCGGCATCTGGAAGACCAGTGAGGCCGATGAAGCTGCCAAGCTCTTCACCGATGCCAACAAGACGATCCCCTTCAAGCCAGGTGATATTAAGGTACGCGATATCAGCGGTCCTGACGGTGTGCCCGACGGATGGATTGACCAGAGTACCGACTACACTTATCTGGGCTCTACCTCTCCAAAGTGGTTTGCCGGTTTCAACAACGACTTCGCCTTTAAGGGATTCGACCTGAATATCTACATCTACGCTCGTTGGGGACATTGGGGTGACAACCCACTGTCAAGCTTCGATCCCAACACGGGTGGTACCTATACCAATTATGACTATTGGGTAGCCGGCACCAACGAGGATGCTTCGTTCCCCGCCCTGATGAAGGATTTCAAATTCTATGATTACAAGGGCTATACCGCTTACTGGTTCTGCGACCACTCATTCATCAAGCTGAAGCGCATCGCTTTAGGCTACACCCTGCCACGCAACGTCGTGAATCGTCTGGGTATCGAGAAACTGCGTGTCTATTGTACGGTGAACAACCCGTTCTATGTTGTGAAGGAAGACTGGATGAAGTATCGTGATCCTGAGGGACAGCAGCGCAGCGTAACTTTCGGTCTGAATGTAAACTTTTAATTGAACAGCCATTATGAAAAGCAAGAAATATATTTTAGGAGCATTGCTCCTTGGCAGTGTCGCCTTCGGGATGACATCTTGCGACCTCGACGAGTATAACCCTTCCAGTGAGGGTGTTGATGCCGTCTTCGCTACAGAGCAGGGCATGGAAGGTCTCGTCAACCAGATGTATTACAACTTCCGCTGGAAATACTACGGACGTGAGGACCCCGTGCTCTACTTTGAGGGTTCCGGTGATACTTGGGCCAACTGCGGTGACAAATATACTTATGGTATGCAGCTGACGCGCTTCGTGGACCTTCAGGGTGACCGCGGACAGGTGAAGGGTGCATGGAACCGTGTGTATGATATCGTGAACCTTGCCAATACCGTTCTCGACTATCTGCCTAGTACAAACACCACTGAAGCCGTACGTACTGAATTTGAAGGCGAGGCCCGTTTCCAGCGCTCCTATGCCTACTGGTGGCTTGTGGAGTGGTTTGGTGATATTGAACTCCGCACACACGGAACAGACCAGCCCAAGTTTACTGCTGAGCGCACAGACCGCAAAGTGATCTACGACGAGGTGATTATTCCCGATGCAAAAGCAGCTACCACCATGCTTCCCGTGGAACCTTACAAGGGACAGATCGGTCGTGCTACCAAAAAGGCAGCCTATGCCCTCCTGGCTCGTGTGAACCTTGCCCGTGCACAATATGAGACTGCAGGTTCTGCTGAACAGCGTGCTTTCTATCAGGCTGCCTACGATGCTGCCAAATACGTGATGGATAACATGTCATCACTCGGCATCAAGCTCTACAAGACCTATGATGAGATCTGGATGGCCAAGAACAATAAGTCGAACACGGAGTATCTGTGGGTGACCACTCACTCTTCGAACACTACTTTGAACCCACAGTCGGGTAACCCCAACCGTCTACATATGTACTTCACCCCTGGTCTTGAGAACCGCTTCGGTAACGTACGTGCTGCTGACAACTGGGAGTATCCCCGTGAAGGCCGTCTGCTGGCTCCTACCTATTATCTGCTGAACCTCTTCAAGGACTGGGATCTCCGCTATGACGTGGACTTCCAAGAAGAGTTCCCCCTCAGCGCCGCCTCTTTCACATGGGATGAGACACAGGCTGTGACCAACTATTTGGGTTCTCCTACGCTCGTTGGCAAGACACTGAAGAAGGGCGACCTGGCTCTCATCATCACACGTCGCAGTGTGAGCGAGGCTGAAGAAGAGGAGTATGCACAGAAGGGTGTCTGCGTGGTGGATGTGGATAAGATCTACGACACGCGTCCTGGTAAGATTACCAATATGGGTGGTGCCCGCTTCCGCGACATGGATAACGACATTGCCGGCTATCCTTCATCCTCATGGGTTTACAACTCATTCCCACGCTTCCGCAAATACCGCATCTGGGACCGTGATCCTAACGGTACATTCCTGCTCACAGCAGCTAATGCACAGGTAGGTTTTGCCGATGTGCCTATCATGCGCTATGCTGAAATGCCGCTTATCGCTGCCGAGTGCCAGATTGGTTTGGGCAATGCACAGGCTGCCGCCGACATCATCAACGATGAGAACAAGGGTATCCGCACTTCACGTATCCTGAAGCCCGGACATGACGCCAGTGAGATGAAAGTGAAGGCCAGCGACATGACCATCGACTGGATTCTCGATGAGCGTGCCCGCGAACTTTGTGGTGAGTGGCTGCGCTGGTTCGACCTGAAGCGCACTGGTAAGCTCGTGTCTTACCTGAAGGGTCACAATCCTGCCATGCGCGGTGATGATCCCGTAGATGAGCACAACAACCTGTGGCCTATCCCCACAGACTTCCTCGACAAGATTGAAAACGGTGTGGAATTCGGTCAGAACCCAGGTTACAACCCCTACGTGAGAGCCGAATAAACACGGAAAAATAACAATCAGACAAAAGACTCCCCTTACTCGAAAAGAGAGGGGGAGTCATTGTCGTTTTATAAAATTATCAGATTATGCTCGGAGCTATCATTGGAGACATTGTAGGCAGCAGATTCGAATTCGGACCCGCTCCAGAAAAGGGATTTAAACTGTTTACGGACGAATGCAACTATACGGATGACACCATCTGCACCATCGCCATTGCCGACGCCATCATGAACAAACGCGACTATGGAGAGGCGCTGCACGACTGGTGCCGACGCTATCCTGTGCCCATGGGAGGCTATGGAAGCCGTTTCCACGACTGGGTGGAAAGTGACGACCCCAAACCTTACGGTTCTTACGGTAACGGAGCAGCGATGCGCGTGAGTTCCGTGGCCTGGCTTTTCAGCGATTATCAGGACGTGAAGGAACAATCGGTGGAAACAGCACGTCCTACGCATAACCATCCTGAAGGACTGAAAGGCGCACAATGCATTGCCACGCTGGCCTATTGGCTGCGCACCTGCCGCATCACGAAAGACGAGATAGAGGCAAAGGCTTTGAAACTGTGGGGCTATGAGATTCCAAGTATCCGTGACGTAAACCGCATAGGAGCCCAGAACCATTTCGACGGCACCTGCATGGAAACTGTTCCCATGGCCATCCGCTGTTTTCTGGAAAGCCAGAACTTCGAAGAGGCTATCCGCTATGCGGTCATGGCTGACGGCGATACCGACACGAAAGCTGCCATCACGGGAACACTGGCCGAAGCCTTCTATGAGGTTCCCATGGAACTCATAGAGAAGGC
>ONCH01000060.1 GCA_900316265.1 uncultured Prevotellaceae bacterium
TCGCCCGACGGCAAGCGCCTCTATGTCGCCACAACGATGGGTGTCTGTGCGCTGGAGATAGAGACAGAGAGCTGGCTCAGCACCTTTGGCAAGAACTGCATCAACTACGGTACACCTATCCGTATTGCGCGTGAATTCGACGGCATGCTCTATATCGGCACGAACGACGGTCTGCTCTGCTACGACTTGCAACAGCGCAAACAGCACCGACTGGCCATCGAGACGGGACTGGCAGACAACGGTATCGCCTCCATCGAACAGGATAAGGGCGGGCGACTCTGGATAGCGACTGACCACGGACTGTGCCGCTTAGACCCAAAGACGGGCAAGACGAGCAACTTCTTCGTGGACAATGGTCTGCAGTCAAACGAATTCAGCGATGGCGCCTCGTGGGCCTCACCTACCGGCTATCTGGTATTTGCAGGACTGGGCGGTGTGACGTGGTTTAACCCTTCCGATGTCCGCGAGCGTGCCTGGAGGGCAGAAGTTAAGCTGACAGGATTCTCCGTGAACGGCGAACCAGTCAGTCCTGGCACGATGTCAGGAGTGTGGCAGGTGACAGACACCACAGTCATTGCCTCGAACCGCTTCGTGCTCAGCAGTAGCGACAACACCTTTGCCGTACAGCTGTCAACGCTGACCTACGATAATCCGGAGCATATTGTCTATTGCTATCGCATCAACAACGAGGACTGGGTGCGCATGCCACCAGGCGTCAACGAGATTACGTTCAGCCACATGCAACCGGGCAGCTACAGTTTCTGCGTGGTGGCCGAGCAGAACGGCATCCCTACCCCAGAGCGCTGCTTTGAGGTGATTATTCATGCACCGTGGTATCGGACGCCCCTCGCGTACCTTATATATATAATGATAGTGGTGGTGCTCTTCCTGCAGTACCGTCAGCGACGCCACCGCAAGGAGCAGGACAACCTGCGCCTGCAACAGCATATCCACGCAGAGGAGATGGCTGACGCTAAGTTGCGCTTCTTCATGAACATCAGTCACGAGATACGAACGCCTATGACGCTCATCGTAGCGCCGTTGCAGTCGCTCATCAAGCAGGACAACGACCCACACCGCCGAGGTGTCTATGATACGATTCGCCGCAATGCCGAGCGAATCCTGGGTCTCATCAACCAGATGATGGACCTGCGAAAGATTGACAAGGGACAGATGCAGATGCACATGCGCGAGACCAACCTGGTGACGTTCATCGGCGACATCTACGAGTTGTTTGCCCAGCAGGCGAAGAACAAGAACATCCAGTTCCACTTCGACTGCGACGAAGAGCGCATCATGGCTTGGATAGACCGCGGCAACTTCGACAAGATTGTCATCAACATCCTGTCTAACGCGTTTAAGTTCACACCGACGGGTGGTGAGATACGTATATCACTGAAACAGAGCGAGAAAGAAGCCATCATCAACATCTTCGACAATGGCGAGAAGATACCTGAGGACAAGCTGGAACGCATCTTTGAACGCTTCTATCAGTCGCCATCGAGTGCCAACGACCGTAACGTCGGTACAGGCATCGGACTGGACCTGACGCGCTCGCTGGTAGAGCTGCACCACGGCACCATCGAGGCGCACAACAACACGGACGGCCCTGGCTGTGAGTTCACGGTAACGATACCATTAGGCGATGAACACCTGTCGCCAGAAGAAATCGTGATAGACGAGCAGGAAGAGACAGAGCTCGAAGAGCATATCATTGCAGAGGAGCCAGAGGAGGAAGAAGCGGTTGCTGCAATGGACCTGCCGAAGGTCGGTAAACGCCAGAAAGTCGTTGTCGTTGAGGACGATAGCGAGATTCGCAACTACCTGACAGAGGCTTTGTCTGAGGACTACGACATCACGGGCTGTGAGAACGGCAAGGAAGGCCTGGCAGCAGTATTGAAGGTGATGCCCGACCTGGTCATCTCGGACATTATGATGCCGGAAATGGACGGTACCACGCTCTGTTCGAAGATCAAGACGAACAACGCCACAAACCATATTCCTGTCGTCCTGCTGACAGCCAAGAGTCGCGAGGAAGACCAGCTGGAAGGCTTGGAGACGGGTGCAGACGCCTATATCGTGAAACCTTTCAATATGGACATCCTGCGCCGCACCATCGGCAACCTCATCCACTCGCACCACACGCTACAGCTGAAGTTCGGACGCAACGACCAACTGGAGGAACTGGTGGACGACATCAAGATGAAGTCACCCGACGAGAAGCTACTGGAGCGCGTCATGACGGCCATCAACCAGAATCTGAACAACGCCGAACTCAGCGTTGACAAGATAGCCGACGAGGTGGGCATCAGCCGTGTACACCTGCACCGTAAGATGAAAGAACTGACGGGACAGACGCCCCACGACTTCATCCGCAATATCCGCATGAAGAAAGCCGCCAGCCTGCTGGCCTCCGGCGGCATGAACGTCTCAGAGGTGATGTATGCCTGCGGCTTCAGCAATGCCGCCTCCTTCTCCACCGTCTTCAAGAAGATGTACGGCATGTCGCCGCGCGAATACATGAACGAACATCAAGAATAAGGACTATCAACAAGAGTTTTTACTAAAAAACAGGGTTCACATTCACGCCTAACAATCTATAATTGAGCGTGTTAAGTGTGAACCCTATTTTTGGATGTTTGTTTATCGGCCAAAACGTTTATAGACATAGATGCGGCCAATCTGCTCACGATAGAGCTTGGGCTGACTGCCTTTACAGAGGTCTTCCAGCAACTTGCGAGCATGATAGTTGGTAGTACTCAGGTCGTACTGCACGTCGCGAACAGTAACAAAGCCCTTTTCCTCGGTCATCTTATCAAGGTACTTCAGCAGTTTACTGATTGAAATGGGTGTCTGGTGACGTGTCTTGGCACGCTCGAAGGGCACACCGGGCTTCATCAGCGTGCGGTTCCACTTAGGATCGGCACGGAATCCGATGCCTTCTATGCATAGGTCGCGAGCGGTAATGGCATCTGGGTCTGTAAACTTCTGCACATACCAATGGCCACTGGCGTCTTTCTTGCGACGCACGCCTATCTTCAGATAGAATGTGCCCATGCCACGGATGTGGACGCTCTTGTTCAGGAGCAATTGCTGGGGAATTTCCTGTATCAAGGCTTCAATCATCCCCACAAACTGCGACGAGTTGATGCGGGTATTGCGCTCCAGATAGTCTTTCAGCTCATTGTCGTTCATTTGACTACCGTAGGTCACAGCACGAGGGTAGAACAACTGCTCATGGTCCTCGTCAGGGGTCGGCGTGGGATATACGTCGTAGAGAATTGCATTCTTCTTTTTCATCCTTTCAACTATTTTTTGTTATTAGTCATTGTTTTTCGCCACAAAGATAGCACTTTTCTTCCATACCACCAACACTTTTCGCCATTTTCTGCTATGCTATAATTTGCGACGGATGTCGCAAATATCCGCGACGGCCGTCGCGGATATGTTTGACGGCCGTCGCACATAACAAAAGTTACGTCTTTGGAAGGTCGATACAGCTGTCTTGGGCGATAGATGTTGCATCTTTGGAACTTGTTGATAATGAGGCACTTTTGTTTGCAAAACGCTTGGAAATCGGAAAAATATTTCGTATCTTTGCAACGCTCAAATGGGCAAAAAACAAGCAAAAATTAACATTCGTTTTGATTTACTGTCAAGAAATCGGAACTAACTGAAAATAAAAAGCTTGCAAGAGAAAATAGAGATAATCAATAATAAAAAAGAAAAACTAATTAAAATGGAAGAAAAAGACAAATTTACCCAGAACTACGAACAGCGCAAGCAGTACTTCCTGATGCCTGTTCGCGAGATGAAAGAGTTTGTGGCCAACACCTTCGAGGTACGCCACAATGTGATTACCGATGTCTATGAGTTTCGTCGGAGACCGAGCGATTCATCGCTTGGAACGGTGACGAAGGCGCAGGAGGCTGACGGGGACACGTGGCGCCCACTCGATGAACGCGGGTTCAATACCATTGCCTGCGGCATTGAGGAGGCCAACATTTTCTGCCTCGACAGTCGCATCAAGCACTGGTTGCGCTCTGACTTTGCCAAGGACTATCACCCTGTGCGTCAGTGGCTTGACTCCGTTCGTGGAAAGTGGGACGGGGTGGATCGTACGGCCGACCTGTTCAGTCGCATCTCGCCCTACCGCTATTGTCGCGAGATGGGACGCATCTGGCTCCGCGCCGTCGTCAGCCAGTGGTTAGGCTATGACGCCGCGCACGCTAATGCCGTCATGTTGCTGCTAGTCAGTCCGCAACAGGGCCTGCACAAGAGCACTTTTATGCGCGAACTGCTGCCTCCGGAGTTGCGAGACTATTACACCGACGATTTCTCACTCTCGACGAAGGGCAATGCCCAGCGAAAACTCGTGGAGTATGCCATTGTCAACATCGACGAGTTCGACAAGACGAATCCCAAGAAGATGCCGGAGTTGAAGACGCTGATGCAGACCATGAAACCTTCGTTCATCGGGGCGTACAAGAAGAATTTCAACCGTCTGCCACGCATCGCCTCGTTCGTGGGTACCAGCAATTCGCGACAGTTGCTCTACGACCACACGGGCTCACGCCGTTTCCTCATCCTGGAACCCAAGGAGATGATTCGCACGGGCGGCATCGACTACGAACAACTCTATGCCCAGATGATTCACGAGGTCGAGGCGGGTCTTCCCACCTACTTTACAAAGGCTCAGGAGCGTGAGATGCAGCGCCGCAACCTACGCTATATGGTGAAAGATGACGTCGAATTGCTCTTCAGCACCTTCTTTCGTCTGCCTCGTAACAACGACGAGGGCACACTCATTACCGCTCAGGAGATTCTCGACAAGCTGTCTGACAAAGATGAATATATCATGCGCAAATTTTCAGCAACCACCATCGGCCAACGCCTTGTCAACATGGGGCTTACCCCACGGCACACCCGTCGCGGACACGCCTACCGCTTGGTAGTACTATAAAACAGGGTTCACACCTAATGACCTATTAATAAGGACGTTAGGTGTGAATGTGAACCCAGATTTAAACAAAAACTTTTCTTAGAAATAGGACTCAGCCCCTTGGGTCCTATTTCTTTGTTCTTTCTTTTTCGGCCTGCTTACGGAAGCTGTTGAGCTTCTCGCCGTAACAGAGGTCGCCACAGTCGCCGAAGCCTGGAACGATGTATTTATGCTCGTTCATGCCTTGGTCGATGGCGGCACACCAGATGGTGCTGTCCTCAGGCAGAGCCTGCTTGACGACTTCGATGCCCTCAGGAGCAGCGATGACACAGCAGACGTGAATCTTCTTGGGTTTGCCAGCCTCCATCAAACTCTCGATGGCGGCAGCTAACGAGCCACCCGTTGCCAGCATGGGGTCAACGATGATGAGCGTCTTGTTCTTCGCACTCTGAGCAGCGATATATTCCGTATGGATGCCCACCTCGGTATGTTCGCGGTTGATGTACATGCGGAAGGCAGAAACAAAGCCGTTGTCAACGTTGTCGAACATCTCCAGGAAGCCCTCGTGGAAAGGCAGTCCGGCACGCAGAACGGTGGCCAGCACGATGTCCTCCTGCTTGGTCAGGGGAATATCGAGGGTGCCCAGCGGCGTAGTGACGGTCTTGGGCTTGTAGGTCAACGTCTTCGACAGTTCGTAGGCCATCAGTTGACCGATGCGCTTGATGTTGTTACGGAATAGCAGGCGGTTCTGCTGGTACTTCTTGTCGCGCAACTCCGCCATATAGTGGTTCATCACGCTGTTCTGCTCTGAGAAATTGATTACTTGCATAAGATTTCAGTTTTTATGATGCTGCAAAGATAAGCATTAAAATTGAAAATGTAATACAGAGTTGGCAAAAATGTTGGCTGATGACTCCTTTTTATATACTTTAACGCAAAAAGAGGGAGAAAAGTGCAAAAAACTCTTAACTCTTAACTCTTAACTCTTAACTTTTTCGTACCTTTGCATCCGCAAAATAGGTAATAGTAAAATTCACTAAATAAACAGTTAAAACAATTATGGCAAAGTTAGATTTAACTCAGTATGGCATCACCGGTTCAAAGGTGATCGCACACAACCCATCGTATGAGTTCCTCTTCGAGGAGGAGACAAAGGCTGGTCTGACTGGTTTCGACAAGGGCCAGAACACCGAGCTGAACGCTGTAAACGTAATGACAGGTATCTACACCGGTCGTTCTCCTAAGGACAAGTACATCGTGAAGGATGCACAGAGCCAGGACAAGGTATGGTGGACTTCTGAGGAATATAAGAACGACAACCACCCCATGAGCGAGGAGGTTTGGAAGACCGTTAAGGCCATCGCCATCAAGGAGCTCTGCAACAAGGATCTGTATGTTGTTGACGCTTTCTGCGGTGCTAACGAGGCTACCCGTCTGCGCGTTCGCTTCATCGTGGAGGTTGCTTGGCAGGCTCACTTCGTAAAGAACATGTTCATCCAGCCCACCGCTGAGGAACTGGAGAGCTTCGAGCCTAACTTCGTAATCTACAACGCTTCTAAGGCAAAGGTTGAGAACTACAAGGAGCTGGGTCTGAACTCAGAGACTTGCGTAGCCTTCAACACTACTTCTCGTGAGCAGTGCATCATCAACACCTGGTACGGTGGTGAGATGAAGAAGGGTATGTTCTCAATGATGAACTACTATCTGCCCCTGCAGGGTATCGCTTCTATGCACTGCTCTGCTAACACCGATATGGAGGGTAAGAACACCGCTATCTTCTTCGGTCTGTCTGGTACTGGTAAGACCACGCTGTCAACCGATCCTAAGCGTCTGCTGATTGGTGACGACGAGCACGGATGGGACGACGAGGGCGTATTCAACTTCGAGGGTGGTTGCTACGCTAAGGTTATCAAC
>ONCH01000059.1 GCA_900316265.1 uncultured Prevotellaceae bacterium
ACGACAGCTGCAAGTTCATTGACAGAGCCCTTGATAAACTCATGTTCGGAGACAGTAAAGACTTTCGAGGGCAACGGACTGGTAAAACTCATGCCAAACGACAGGGCACCCTTCTTGCTAGCCTTCAGCTGGACAACGATAACGCCGTCGGCCAGCGAGGCAAAGACGGTACGCTCGTACTTCACACCATTACAGGTATAGCTGGTGGTATTCAGTGCTGTACCGATATTCAGCTCACGACGATAGTCTGTGACCTCTTTATGCCCTAACGACAGTTTAACACTACCCACTGGCAGGAAACGCATACCATGAGGGCCACGGAAGAAATATTGATCGATAATCTTGTGGGCCGCCTCTTCCTTACCAGCAAAGATGCTGTCGCGTACCTCTTGCAGGTGTTCCTTAGCAGCAGGACTGTCATTATCGTGGGGCGAGCCACTCCAGAACGTCTCTTCGTTGAGCTGTATCTCCTCAGTGTCAGTACCGCCATAGATCATCGCTCCCAGTTGGGAGTTGCCGATGGGCAACGCCTCCAGCCAACGACTGGCAGGTTTGTCATACCACAGTTTATAGTCCTGTGCCGCCAGTGGCAAAGAGCATACTAAAGAGAGTAGTACTAATAGTTTTTTCATCTTGGTTGGATTATTGATTATTGAATAGTAATGGTCATAGGCGGCTCGTCATCGCACAAAGAGCTGTTACCTACATAAATATCGTACGTACCGGGCACGAAACGCATGGTATTCGTCTCGCTATCCCAACCCTCAAAACTCTCGCGGTCGAGGCGTATTGTATCAGTGACCTTCTGCCCAGCCTTTACGTCAACACGCTTGAAAGCACGCAGCGTCTTCAGCGGGCCTTCCTTATCAGCGGTATTGCGGATATACACCTGAACAATCTCCGTACCGTCGCGCTTGCCAGTGTTCTCAACGGTAAATTTCACAGCGATACCCTTGGTGTCTATAGATGGCTCAGCATCCACTTCGAAGGTAGTATAGCTCAGGCCATAACCAAAGGGGAACAGGGCATCGTTGAAGTAACGATAGGTACGGCCCTTCATGGAGTAATCCTCGTAGTCTGGTAACTGACTGCTACGTTTATAGAAGGTCACCGGCAGTTTACCACTGGGGGTGACATCGCCGAAGAGCACGTCAGCCACAGCTGTACCACCTTCTTGACCGGGATACCACGCCTGAACGATAGCATCACAGGTCTGCACCTCCGGCTCCAAGGCAATAGCCGAACCAGAGCAGTTCACAAAGATGACCTGCTTACCGGCAGCTTTCAATGCCTTCAGAAACTCGCGCTGCACTTTCGGCAGTTCGATATCGGTACGGTCACCACCCTTGAAGCCCTCGATGTTAACAGGCATCTCCTCACCCTCCAGACTAGGAGCGATACCACCGACAAAGATAACCTTATCAATACCCTTCAATTGATTAATGGTCTGCTGGTAATCCAGCGGCAGTTCACGGGCAATATTGATTTTCATACCAGCACCCCACGTCTTCACGGTATTGAAGCGTACCTCAATCTGGAACTTCTCACCAGCCTTCGCCTGCAAGACAGTACGAGTAGGCGTAGAACGCCAGATGTGGTGACTCTCCTTACGCTGACCATTGACATACACCGAGAAATCACCCGTTCCCTCGACGTTCAGCACATACTCACCAGCTTCCTTTGGAGCAAAGGTAGTTTCATACTTCGCTGAGAAGTCCTCAATGGGCAGGTTGGGTGCAAAGACATGCATACCATTGGTGGTAACAGCCAACGGCTGGGTATAATACTCCGCAGTGAAAGGTTTACCCTTCCACTCCGTATTCGTCCAGAACGTACCCTTCAGACCTTTCTTACCATCAGGAGCCGTACACTCCGTAGCCATGTGACATTCCATGACCTTGTCATACGTCAGGTCACAGCCAGGAGCATAGAACAGCTTCTTCTGCTTAGCCTTGATACCGTCAAGGATTGTCACCGTATGGTTAGGGGTACCATTATAGTTGCCCCACATCATAGGTTCATTATCTGCATTAGGACCGATGACAGCGATTTTCTCTGCATTCTTCTTCAGAGGAAGAATCTCATTCTTGTTTTGCAATAAAACAATGCTCTGGCGTGCCATGTCCAGCGCTAATTGTGCAGAAGCCTTGGTACTCATCGCTGAATACGGAATCTTCGACCACTCCACGAGTGACGGATCATCCATCTCACCGAGGTCGAAACGCCCCTCCAATAGACGGATAACATGCTTGTCAACTTCCTGCTCAGTAATCAGTCCACGACGGACGGCCTCAGGAATGCTACGGTAGGCATAGCCATAACCACACTCCACATCAGTACCAGCCAGTGTTGCCTTGGCAGAAGCGGTAATGGGGGATGATGAGCTCTTATGAGAGGTATAGAAATCACTGATGGCACCGCAGTCACTGACCACCAAGTACTTAAAGCCCCACTCATCGCGCAGGATTTGTTGTAACAGGCGGTTCGAACCACAACACGGGTCATCGTCCAAGCGCTGGTAGGCACACATCACCTCACGCACATCACTCTTCGTCACAAGATACTTAAAGGCAGGCATATAGGTCTCCCAAAAGTCACGCACGGGCACATCCGTCAAATTGGCCGAGTGGCGGGTGTACTCCGGACCACTATGTACGGCATAGTGCTTGGCACAGGCCCACAGTTTGCGGTACTTGTGCTGACCAGTTGCTCCTGTCAGAGGATCACCCTGAAGTCCACGCACCACGGCATCACCCATGATACTGGTCAGATAGGGGTCCTCACCGTAGGTCTCCTGTCCCCTGCCCCATCGTGGGTCACGGAAGATATTGACATTCGGTGTCCATACCGACAGCGAACGCATCTTCATATCCTCGCCACCAAGGTCATAGATACGATGGTTATACTGCGCACGGAACTCCGTAGAGGCCACATCAAAGCACTTATACAGCAAGGCGGGGTTAAACGACGATGCCATCGCCACGGGTTCTGGGAAATTGGTGACATTACCCATATTGGCAGCACCATGCAGGGCTTCGCTCCACCAAAAGAACTTCTTGATGCCCAAGCGGGGAATAGCTGGACTCTCGTCAAGCATCAGCATGGCCTTTTCCTCTAATGTCAAACGGCCACACAAGTCTACGGCACGTTCTTTAGCCGACAAATTCGGATTTTGATATGGCAGTTGCTGCGCACTGGCAGTCAGACCACATGAAACAGCAAGAATAATGAATAGTTTACGCATTGTGATGTTCGTTTATTTACGGGTTACAGGACTTTCGTTACCAAATAGGTACTGAGGCTGATAGCCGCCACAGTCCACCACTATTTTCTCAAAGACGATACCGGGATGGCGTGGTACGATGGTCAACTCATGGACATCCTTTTTGTTGACTGGCAGGGTGACGGTCTTTTCCACGATACGACGGGCTACAGCAGGATAGAACTCAGAATACATATATGGCTGACGGTCAACCAGTGTCTTGTTGAAGTTGACCACCTGCGGCTCTGAACCGTCCAGGCTGACACTATACTCATGTCCACCGACATTCAGGAAGTCCAGCGTTGACTTCACTACTACATGAACGGTAACCTGAGCAGGCGCATTGGCAAGCAGTGCGAAACGGTAAGTCAGTGAAGCGCCATCGACGGGTTTGGTATAGGGAGTCAGTGCTACAGCACTACGTGTACGGCCATAGTAGGGATAGATGCTCCATTCCGTACCGTCGCTAGCATTACTACTATAGAAGTGTTCGGCCTCCATAGAAACATAGCCGTTGGCAGCAGTAAAAGTATAGCCACCCATAGCTGACGTAACGGGCACAGTAGTGGTACGCGGCAACATGTCACTGCGGAAATCGTCATTCCAACTGCGATAACCGATGTGCTTCTGTGTCATCATGCCGTCCCACTTGCCACCTGCCAGCACCTTGTTATAGTCATGGCAGAGTAACGAGTCACGACGGAAACAGTCTTTCACACGTTCCGCCCACTCGTTAGCATCGGGTAACCCGACGCTCGCAAGATATTGGTTCATCGCCTGTGCATAGTACATATCATAGAGGTTCGCCATGGCCTGTACGGGGAACAGTACCGACTGGTAATAAGCATCGCGGGCTGCCTCAGGAATCTCTGGCAACACACGGAGAGCACGGCGCTCCAGACGAGCATAGTCGTCAGCCACCTGTTTCCATTCACCAGTAACGACATTATAGGTCCGTGCATCCAACATCTCCGGTGTGACACGTGCCATATACTGACAGTTACGGTTGTAGATGTCAGCCACCTCCTTGGCAGCACTGCATCCCAGTACACGTCGGAAGAAGCGAGTGGTATGGCGAGTAACATCCTGCTGGGTAAACTCCTTGGGATTCCAAGCCATATCCATAAACAACTGGATAGGATATTCCATGGGCTTCAGGTCACCGACATTCAGTATCCACATGCGCTGGATACCGTGGTCATAGGCCAGCGACAACTGTTCGAACATCTGCTGAGTCTGAGTGACATTGAGCCACTTCGTATTACGGGGTGCACCTACATAATCCACATGATAATACAAACCCCAGCCGCCAGGGTGTTTACGTTCCTCAGCATTAGGTACACGGCGTACATTACCCCAGTTGTCATCACACAACAGAATAAGCACATCGTCGGGTACACGCATGCCGGCATCATAGTAGTCAAGCACCTCTTTATACAGCGCCCACACCTGTGTCGTCTTATTAGCAGGTTTTTTGGTGACGTCCTTGATAATCTTACGCTGGTTCTCCACAATGGTCTGCAACAGTTTGGTATCAGCCTCAGCACTCATTGCTTCGTCACCGTCGCCACGCATACCGATGGTGACCATATCCTCAGTATCCTTCATGCGCTCAATACCCTCACGGAAGAACTGGTCCAGCTTCTGCTGGTTCTTCTGGTAGTTCCAAGGGCCCCACTCGCCACGCTTGCGGGCATATTCCTGGTGATTACGGGCCATAGGCTCATGGTGAGAGGTACCCATGATGATACCCATCTCATCTGCGGTCTTCGAGTTTTCCGGATCGTCAGCATAGAACGCCCAACCCCACATGGCAGGCCACAACATGTTACCCTTCAGACGCAGGATGAGTTCAAAGACTTTGGCATAGAAGCGGTGGTCGCCATAGTTCGTACTAAAGGTATTCTTCACCCATGACGTCAGACAGGGAGCCTCGTCATTGAGGAACAGGCCGCGGAACTCTACAGCAGGTTCTTCGTCAGTATAGCTACCGGGCATGACGACAACCTCATCACGGTGTTTGATGGGCACATCCATCCACCAGTACCAGGGTGACACACCCATCTGCTGGCTAAGCTCATAGATACCATATACCGTACCACGGCGGTCACTACCGGCAATAACCAGCTGACCGTCAATGGTGGTGATGATATATTTCTCGCGCTTGCCCTTCAGGTTCTTCAGCACCTTCTGCTTCACCCATTGGTCAATCTGCTTGTTACAGCCTACGGTACCAATCAGGATGAGAGGTGAGGAGTGAGAGGTGAGAGGTGAGAGAACGGGAGTGAATCCCATAACACTCATAATGTCCTGCTGCAGATTGGCAGCAGCTATCTGCACAGCCTTGGATTCTTGATCACTATAACCGATGGTAGCACCTTTCAGCGACAGCGCGCCAGTTTTTGACTCAAAGAACACAAAACGCTCTGTGGCATTCATGGGCAGAATCGCCATGAATGCCAACAGAGTCATAAGAATAGTTTTGATACGTATCTCCATTCTTTAAATATCTAATTCTTTCTTGACTTAATTACTTCTTGAACAGATGAGGAATGAACTCGTGGAGACCACGACGCCAGGTCAGGAACTCATGACCAGTACCCTCAGAAACAGAAGAATCTACCTTGACACCAAGGCCACGCAGGCCGTCAACGATGGGCTGACTCTTGATAAAGTCCTCAGAACCCCAGTTCATATACATGTAGTGAATCTTCTTATTGAACTCATCAGCATTGGCAAAGACACCATTGTAAGCAGTCTTCACATCCAAACCAAAGATAGCACCGCTGAAGGTACCAACCCAAGCAAATTTATCCATGTTATTGAATACGATATCGAAGGTCTGGTGACCACCCCATGACAATCCTGCCATAGCGCGATTGTCGCGGTCGGTCTTTGTACGGAAGTTAGCGTCGATATATGGAATGAGGTCATTCAACAGCACGGGATAGAACGAAGCACCATATTCACTCTGTCCGGCACGGTTGTTACCGCCACCGAAAGGTTGCTTGATATCACCGCTCTCCATGACGACAATCATAGGAACAGCCTCACCCTTGGCGATGGCATTGTCCATGATGTGCTGCATCTTTCCCTGGAGCATCCAGCTGGTCTCACCCTCTCCCATACCATGCTGCAAGTACAGTACAGGATAGCGCTTCTTAGCATTCTTAGCAATATCATACTCAGCAGGTGTATAAACCAAAGCGTGGCGCCACTCACCGAACTTAGAGTTGGGGCTGTGGTAATAGATGCTGCGCACGCTACCGTGGGCAATACCCAGCTGTGGACGGTAGTAGTCGCCCTCAGGACCTTCGGGAACCTCCAGACCACCAGCCTCACGGTTGCAACCGAAGTAAGTCTCACTGGCAGGGTCGATGAAGTTCACACCATCGATATTCATGAAATAGTAGTGGAAGCCCACGGGCAGCGGGTCAGTGACAGCCATGAAGCCACCTCTACCATCGGGCTGCATCTCATATTTCTTACTGCAGATGTCAACGACTACCTTACGAGCTTCAGGTGCCTGGATGCGGAAATAGGCACGACGCTGTTTGTCAATCTTGGGGAACTCATTGCCGGGGATGGCGTTCTCTACGGTTACAGCATCAGCAGGTACCTCAATCCTCTTGGCAACGGGCATATTTGCTGGACGCTTGGGCTCAAAACCGAGATGGCGTGCTACGGCTTCTGCGTAACGGCAACCCAACTCACGATAGCCGGCAGCATCGAAGTGCAGACGGTCGGGACCATTCGAACAGTCGTCAGAAGAGATAACCTGACAAGTATGGATAGTCTGGGGCAGTTCATCAATCTGCTTCTTGCAACCGATGCAGACACCCTTGCCACCAGCCTGTACGATGTTACCCACGTAGAGGTTCACCTCTTCGGGCTTCAGCTGCAGGTCACCACAGAGGTTCTCATAGACCTGCTTCACCATGCCGGCCCACTTGGGGTCGCCGGTATTGGTCTCACCCTGATGCATCAGGATACCCTTGAT
>ONCH01000057.1 GCA_900316265.1 uncultured Prevotellaceae bacterium
CCACATCAATCTGAATGCTGACAAGACGCTGCGCGTCACCAATGGCGACCTGCAGCTGGAGTATCAGGTTAGCGTACGCAACGATGAGGCCCTGCTGAAACAGTTCTTGCTGGAGGGTGTCAAGGGTGCCATCAACCAGGATGACAAGACGGTTACCGTCAGTGTGATGGCCAGCAGCGGCATCGACCTCTCTAATGCTACCTTCGAGGCTGTGGTTAGCGAGGATGCTATCTGCAGTCCTGCCAGCGGTACGAAGGGCAACTTCACAGAGCCTTTCCTGCTGACCGTCAATGACAATACGGCAACCAATGTATATACCGTCAACGTGACGCTGATACAGGCTCCTGTCGCTATCTTCGTGGGCGACGCTGAAAATGTAGAGGCACTGAACGACGAGGAGAAGGCTGCTGCCAAGTGGCTGACAAGTAATGTCGCCGGTTCGGCATATCTCTCATGGAGTGACATTAACGCTGGCAGCGTGTCGCTTGACAAGGTTCGCCTGGTATTCTTCCATCGCCACTGCCCGGCTTATGGCAACTACAATGGCTTTGCCGATGCCGAGACAGGCGCTATGGCTGCACTGCCCAAGATGAAGGAACTCTATCAGAACGGAGTAGGCTTCGTACTGCAGCGCTCAGCTGTCAACTATGCCATCGCACTGGGTGCACAGCCTGAGGACTCTTATCCTAACAACGTCTGGGGTGGCAACGGAGAAGGTTCCGACCTGATGGGACCCGAGCCTTGGACCTATCGTGTTGCTGACATCAACCATCCATTGTGGAAGGACCTGAAGCGCTCAACAGGACTGGGCGACGATCGCATCATCACACTCGACGAGGGCTACACCATCTGTAACACCACATCACAGTACGGCTTCTGGGGTGACTATCCTGACGAGAATGCTGTGGCTGCCAAGACTGGCGCTCGTGTCCTCGGTGGCGACGGCAATGTCTCTTCATGGGAGTTGAAGAATGCCGCAGGCAACTACGGTAAGGGAGGCATCGTCTGCTTCGGTACTGGTGTCTTCGACTGGAACTCTCCGACTCCTTACACCTCTGTATACCACGACAACATGGGTCAGATTATGCTCAACGCACTGGAGTACCTTGGTAAGTGAATAGTGAAAAGTGAATAGTGATAAAATATAAGGAATAATATGAAGACAATGATATATTCAGCAATCGCACTCATCCTGTCAGCCTCTGCGCTGACAGCATGCAGTAGCGACGACGGTGTGACGGGCGATCCCGCTCGCAACTGGGCAGGTACAACAAATGCGTTCACCCCCACTGACGAACAAGGCTTTGGCACCTACTACATGCCAGCTATCGGACGCGTCGGAGACCCCATGCCTTTCTACGATAAGAAGGCTGGCGACTTCAAGGTGCTCTACCTGCAGGAGTTCGACAATAATATGAGCCACCGCTTCCATCCCATCTGGGGCGTCTCTACCAAGGACGGCGCCAGCTACCAGTCACTGGGCGAAGTGCTGCCCTACGGCAGCAACGACTATGTGCAGGATGCTGCGCTGGGTACCGGCTGCGCCTACTACGACGAGGCAAACGGCCTGTACTACATCTACTATACCGGTCACAATGGCAACTGCCAGTATCGTGAGGTTGTCATGCGTGCTACCTCTACCGATTTCAAGACGTGGACAAAGGACGAGCTGTGGGCACTCAATGGTCCCGACTACGGCTATTCCGGCAACGACTTCCGCGACCCGCAAATCTTCGTGGCTGACGATGGCCTCTACCGCATGGTGATCTCTACCTATCCCAAGAATGGTGGCGACCCGCAGTTTGCAGAGTTCAAGTCCAGCGACCTGAAGAACTGGGAACATGTCGGCCCCTTCAAGATGATTTGGGACCGCATGTTGGAGTGTCCCGACATCTTCAAGATGGGCGACTACTGGTATCTGGTCTACAGCCAGAGCTTCCGCGCCAGCTGGAGCCGCAAGGTGAAGTATATGTTCGCCGACAGCTGGGATGCACTGAAGGACTGCTTCAACAACGGTCCCAAGTGGCCTGCCGATGGGCCGCTGTGGCGCGAGGGTAATCTCGACACCCGTGCCTTCTATGCAGGCAAGACAGCCTCTAACGGCACCGACCGCTTCATCTGGGGCTGGACACCATACCGCTCTGGTGCCGATATCCACGAGAAGAACATCAACGTGGGTGCTGGCGACGGCAATGAACCCAACTGGAGTGGTGCACTGGTATGCCACAAACTCATCCAGCATGCCGATGGTACGCTGTCGATGGGTGCCGTGCCCGCTATGGCTGTCAAGTATGGCAATCCTCAGGAAGCCAAGGTGATGGCATCCAATGGCTACGACAATGGCAAGCTCAGTGGCGACGATGCCTATGTGCTCTACAGTCGTCTGGGCACCTGCAACCACATCTCGTTCAAGGTGACCACCTCCAACAACTGGGATAAGTTCGGAGTATCCTTCGTACGCAGCACTGACCCCGACTACTACTATACGCTCGTTGTCAATCCCGAGGAGGAGAATGCCCGTAAGGTGAACTTCGAACAGGAAGGCTATCGCATCGTAGAAGAGTGGAGCGAGGAAGAGCAGAAGATGGTGGAGAAGAAGGTCTATGGCAAGGGCTTCATCGAAGGTGCCGACGGCTATGGATTCTATCGTCCCGAGAACAACGAGTACAACATCGACATCTATACCGACAATAGTGTCCTCGTCATGTACATCAACGACATCGTCTGCTGCACCCACCGCATCTATGGCATCCAGAAGAACTGCTGGAGCATCAACAACTATGGTGGTAACATCACCATTAGCGACTTGAAGATCAGTCAGCAGTAAGAGATTATTTGCGACAAATAAGAAAAAACGTTCAAGGTAGCGTAAAAATGTTACCTTGAACGATTTTTTTTATTCTATGTAACATACCTTATAGTATATAATAGGCAGATGGTATAACTTTGCAGCAACAAAAATCAATATTAACTCTAAAACAACAACGCTTATGAAAAAAGTATTTTTACTCATGTGCCTGATGGCAACCACAGTTATCGCTTCAGCAACCGACGTTTGGGAAGGAGAGCACGCTGTTAGCTGGAGTAACACCCTGACAATCGAAAAGGGTAAGTTTACAGATATGAAGGTTGGCGACAAACTCGTCATTGAGTTTAAGGACGCTACAGGCGAGGTTATCGAGCTGCACAGCAACGGAGGAATGCTCCCCGGCACACGCTTTGAACATCACATTTTCCCCGACCAGAGCAGTGTTGAGGTCTTCGCTACCCCTGCAATGCTTGCATCCCTGAAGGAGTATGGCCTTGAAGTCTGCGGTGTCGGCTTCACCGCTACCAAGATATGGTATGGCGATGGCAAGGATAATATTGATGAGAACACCGCATGGAGCGGCTTCTTCTGGATGGACGAATGGAGCACGCTGGAGATTACAAAGAACTGCTTCGCCGGCGTCGACTGGAGCAAGGTCAAGGCTATCCGCTTCTATTCTGAGGCCAACCGTACCGACTACGTCATCAATGTTCTGACCAAGTGGGGCGAAGGTGGCAAACTGGGCGATCAGAGCACGATGACTATGACCAACGAGTATGCAGAGCTCAATGTAGAGAATATCAATATGGAAACAGCCCTTGCTGATGTTGACCGCCTTATGATTCAGTGCAACAAGGAGGCTGGCGAACCTTTCAACTTTACATCCGTCGTGCTCGTCAAGGATGGTGGCACTGGCATTGCTGCCGTTGTCAAGAGCCAAGAGCTGACTGCCAACAGCCAATACTTCAACCTCGCTGGTCAGCGTGTTGCTCATCCTGCTAAAGGCCTGTATATCGTCAATGGAAAGAAAGTTATTGTTAAATAGTTAGTAATAGTTAGTAGTTCTTTTAATGCAAAGATTGTTTGCTAGTTAGTGTGTCGCCCGCAGTCTGTGTAGACTGCGGGCGGTTTTCTTATTGTCGGTGAAATACCTTCCCTTCACTGGTGTCAAGCGCTTTTTAGTATTAGTCCCTGTGGCATCAAAAAACCCCCTCTTTTTCTCCCACCTAAAGGTAGGAGTGTGGCACGCAATGGAGGGGGTTGGGGGAGGCTGTAGGCTTTACTCTCCGTCCTCGTCCTTGCTGACCCTGTTCTCAGGCAGCTCTTCGCACTTCGCACCCTGCAGGAACTGCTTCACGCGGTTGCCGGCGGTGTCGGTAGAGCGCTCGGGGGTGAACACGACGTGCATGCCCGTGATGTTGTCGCTCGTGGTGAACGCCTTGGCCGAGCGGGCACCCTTCGAGGTTATGCCGATCTTGAACGAACCGAAGCCGTCCAGCTGACAATGTTTACAACATCGACATCTATACCGACAATAGCGTACTGGTGATGTACATTAATGATGTCTGCGCTTATACCATGCGCATCTACGGCATCCAGAAGAACTGCTGGAGCATCAACAACTACGGTGGCTCTGTTACTGTAAGCAATGTGAAGGTTAGTCAGCAATAGTACATAGTTCTTTGTTGAGATCACTGTTTATGCCTATGAAATAAACGTAAAAAGTTAGTGTTTCGTTATTTTGTTGCGCGCAAAATGCATTTTTATAGCAAAAATGTTGGTTGCGTGCAACACTTTCGGTTATTCTTGCAACGTCTAACAGATAGAAAAAGGATATGATTAGATTGTTATAACTTGAATAGAAAAAGCGTTCATTGTGGCATAAAAATGTTTCAATGAACGTTTTTTTGTAGTCTTTGTATCATAATTTATAGAGAATATGGGGGGAATGCAGTATTTTTGCAGCAGAAAAATTTGATAACTAAAAACAAAAGTATGATGAAAAGATGCTTAATGACACTCCTGGCAGTGATGACACTGGGACTGATGCAGGCCCAGATAAAGCCCATCGTATTGGGTGACAGTCACGCCATGGTGAAGGTGAAGACGGGTCAGCGATATATCCTGTTGCCCGTGCAAGAGAGTGAGGACATTGCCGGCATCGCGGTAGTGGGTGAAGGAAACAACATGGTGGAGCGACTGAATGTGAAGCTGGCCATTGACCGCGTGGACTACATGGTGCCCTACGAACTGAAAGGTGCCGACCTGCTGGACATCACGTTCCATGGTGACCGCCGACAGAAAGGTGCCGTGGGCGAGTTCGTATGCTGGCGCGAGATGAAGTACTCGGACACATTTGACACTACGAACCGCGAGCGCTTCCGTCCTATCTATCACCACACGCCCGTGTACGGATGGATGAATGATCCGAATGGTATGTTCTACAAGGATGGTGTGTGGCACCTGTACTACCAATGGAATCCGTACGGAAGCCAGTGGGAGAACATGACATGGGGACACTCTACGTCGAAGGACCTTATTCACTGGGAGGCACAGCCGATGGCTATTGAAGCTGACTGGCTGGGAAGTATCTTCAGTGGTTCGTGCGTGACACGTGGTGACGAGGTTGTTGCGATGTACACATCGGCAGGACACCACCAGACACAGTCGATTGCCTTCTCAAAGGATGGTGGCAAGACGTTCCAGAAATATGTAGGCAACCCCGTGTTGACAACCAGCGATATTGCAGACTTCCGTGACCCGCGCCCGTTCTGGAACGAGGATATCAAGGCGTGGAACCTCATACTGGCTGCTGGTCAGGAGATGCGCATCTATTCATCGAAAGACTTGAAGGACTGGAAGTATGAGTCGTCATTCGGCAAGGAGTATGGCAATCACGGTGGTGTGTGGGAGTGCCCAGACCTCTTTGAGATTAAAAATGAAAAATTAAACATTAAAAATTGGGTGCTGTTATGTAACATCAATCCTGGCGGTCCGTTTGGCGGTAGTGCCACGCAGTACTTCGTGGGACAGTTTGACGGCAAGAAGTTTACCTGCGAGTCGATGCCAAAGGTGACGAAGTGGCTCGACTATGGCAAGGACCACTATGCTACGGTGTCGTTCTACAATGCGCCCAATAACCGACGCACGGTGCTGGCATGGATGTCGAACTGGCAGTATGCCAATCAAGTGCCTACCAAACAGTTCCGCTCGTCGAACTCGATTCCTCGTGACTTGGGACTGTTCCAACACGGTGAAGAGACCTATGTCAGCGTGGTGCCCTCAGAGGAAATGCTGGCGTTGCGAGGTGCAAAGGTGAAGAACCCTACGGAGGCTTGCGAAATTCTTATCGACACGAAGAACCAAACGGAGATAGTACTCTCGAACACGAAGGGTGAGCAGGTGACGATGACCTACGACGGTCAGCAACAGACGTTCACGATGGAGCGTGTGAAGAGTGGCGACGTCAGCTTCAGCGAAGCCTTCCCTGCCGTGACTGTAGCCCCAACATTTGGCGCCATCAAGCAGCTACGCATCTTCATTGACCGCTGTAGCATTGAGGTATTCGATGCAGAGGGTAAGATGGCGATGACCAACCTTGTGTTCCCGTCGGAGCCGTATAACACGCTGAAGGTAAAGGGCGGAAAAGCGACAATCTATGAGATTAAACATTAAACAGAAACATTAAACATGAAATATTATGGGTAATCAAAACAAATCTATTTACCTGATTCCCGTGATGCTCTGCTTCTTCTGCATGGGCTTCGTGGACTTGGTGGGCATTGCCTCCAACTATGTGAAGGAAGACTTAGGTCTGACAGACTCTGTAGCCAACATCTTCCCCTCGCTGGTGTTCTTCTGGTTCCTCATCTTCAGCGTACCCACAGGTATGCTGATGAACAAGATAGGACGTAAAAATACGGTATTGCTGTCGCTCCTAGTGACGGTGGTGTCATTGTTCATCCCATTATTGGGCAATTCGTTCACCATCATGCTCATCGCCTTCTCGCTGTTGGGTATTGGCAATGCGTTCATGCAGACCAGCATTAATCCGTTGGCGATGCTGATTATCGGTGACAAGAACCTCGCATCGACATTGACCTTCGGACAGTTTGTCAAGGCTATCGCCTCGTTCCTGGCTCCCTATCTGGCTATGTGGGGTGCCACAGCAGCCATGCCATCATTCGGCTACGACTGGCGCGTGTTGTTTATCGTCTACTTTGTTGTAGGTGTATTAAGCACCTTATTACTGTGGGTGACACCGATACAGGAGGAAATGCAGGAGGGCAAGTCGTCATCGTTCATGGATTGCATCCGTCTGTTGTCAAAGCCCATCGTGCTGCTGTCGTTCTTCGGCATCATGTGTCACGTGGGTATCGACGTAGGTACGAATACTACCGCTCCGAAGCTGTTGATGGAGCGTGTGGGCATGTCGCTCAATGAGGCTGCCTTTGCCACTTCGCTCTACTTCATCTTCCGCACCATCGGAGCTCTGACAGGGTCGTTCTTCCTCCGTGTCATGAAGACGCGTTGGTTCTTTATCATCAGTGTGTGTCTGATGGCGGCGTCGATGGCGCTGATGTTTGGCGGCGAGTCGAAGATGGTGCTCTATACGGCTATCGCACTGGTGGGCTATGGCAACTCGAACATCTTCTCGATGGCCTTCTCTGAGGCACTGCTCTC
The DNA here is from genome assembly GCA_900316265.1 of uncultured Prevotellaceae bacterium. Lineage (GTDB taxonomy): Bacteria > Bacteroidota > Bacteroidia > Bacteroidales > Bacteroidaceae > Prevotella. The sequence goes on from ONCH01000057.1 coordinate 7,493, forward strand.
AGTACCCGACAAGCAGAACGAGGTCTCAGGACTCATGATTATGGGACTCTTCGGTGGCACCATCTTCCCACTCATCATGGGTATTATGAGTGATGCTATGGGGCAGGCCGGTGCCGTTGCCATCATGGCCATTGGTGTTATCTACCTCTTTACTTATATTCCAAGAATCAAACGCTAAAAAACAAGAATCATATGGAAAAACGTTATGTAGTAGGACTTGGCGAAGCACTGTGGGACGTGCTGCCCGAAGGAAAGAAACTGGGTGGTGCACCTGCCAACTTCGCTTATCATGCCGGACAGTTTGGCTTGCAGACACTGGCCATCAGTGCACTGGGAGAGGATGCACTAGCCGCAGAAACTATCGCGGCATTAAAAGAACATGGACTTAACTACTTGATGCCTCACGTACCCTACCCTACAGGTACAGTACAGGTGACGCTTTCTGGCGATGGTATTCCAGCTTACGAGATTAAGGAGGGCGTAGCATGGGACAACATCCCCTATACCCCTGAGATAGCAACGATTGCCAAGAGTTGTCGTGCCGTTTGCTTTGGTTCACTGGCTCAGCGCAATGTAGTGTCGTGGGCTACCATCCGTCAGTTCCTGGACGACACACCAGCAGACTGCGTGAAGATTTTCGATATCAACTTGCGTCAGCAGTTCTACAGCAAGGACGTCATCGAGGAGTCGCTGAAGCGTTGCAACATCCTGAAGATCAACGACGAGGAGTTAGTGGTCATCAAACGCATGTATGGTTATGACGACCTCGACATGCGAGGTATCTGCGAGAAGATGCTGGCTGAATATAAGTTGAAGATGCTAGTCTTGACCTGTGGCACTAACGGCTCGTACGTCTTCGCACCTGGTCTGACATCGTTCCAAGAAACGCCGAAAGTAACCGTTGCCGACACCGTCGGTGCTGGCGACTCGTTCACGGGCAGTTTCTGTGCAGCCATCCTCAACGGCAAGCCCATGGAAGAGGCTCACCGTATTGCCGTAGAGGTCTCAGCATACGTCTGCACGCAGAACGGTGCCATGCCCAGCTACCCAGAAACGCTGGTTGCGAAAGTAAAATAAAACCTCCCATTTACAATAAGGGCACAAAAGGCTCTGACCCTTTATTCCCTTTTAATCATTGCAGGCTGAAGTCTTTATGCTTCAGCCTGTAATTAGCTTATTATACAACAAAAAAAGGGTGCCTCCGCTGAACTTTTACAACCTTTTTTCGTAACATTGGCTACGCCGAACTTACTTGGCACTCGGAAATGAAAAGAAAAGTAAACTTTCCTTTTGCATTTCTCTCGTTTTTTCGTAACTTTG
>ONCH01000081.1 GCA_900316265.1 uncultured Prevotellaceae bacterium
ATGAAGTGGACTGTATTATCAGATAATCGAAGCAATGATTGCTGTCTATCCACAGAGCATGGACTGTCAATCATCTTGCAAACAGAGCGGCACAAGATCCTGCTTGATACTGGAGCAAGTGATGTGTTTATCCAAAATGCAGAGTTGCTGGGTGTAAATCTTAGTGATGTGGATTATGTTTTCATTTCTCACGGACATAGTGACCATGCAGGCGGCTTACGATACATATTAGAGCATAATAGACAGGCAAAAGTCATCGTCTCGCCCGATGCCATGAGCGGAAAATTCTTTTCTAAACGAGGGAATCTGCATAGTATTACTACGGAGTGGGCCGAGATAGACGAAGACAGACTCATCTTGATAGACCAGACCTGTGAGATAGCAGAAGGTCTTCACGCTATTGCCCATATACCTCAGATTCATCCAATGCCCAAGGGTAATCAGAATCTTTATGTTCAGGATGCCCACGGAGATTATATCCATGACGATTTCCGCCATGAACTGGCTCTATATGTTGATGGTCAACTATTCACTGGCTGTGCTCATAGTGGTCTTGAGAACATTTTGTCAGCCTGTCCTTGGCACGTTCATACCGTTGTAGGTGGTTTCCACTTGCTCGACGGTCAGGAGACGGACGAAGAACTAGTGGCTTTGACTCAAAGGCTAAAAGCCAACTATCCAGAAACAAGGTTCTACACCAGCCATTGCACAGGAGATAATGTGTTTGAGGTAATGAAGGGCGTGATGGGCAAACAGCTACAGTCATTTAGATGTGGAACAATGATAGAATAGAAAAGAAATGAATCCGATTGCCATCCGACTTCTCAGCCAACAGCTTGTTGCCCCTCAGTTCAGTGATCCTGCCGAGGTGGTCAGCTACATGGGTGCAATGCAAGCCCAAGAGTATCGCATGATGCGGTGGGCTGTGGCAATGCGAACGCGCAGGCCGTCGGCGAAGGCATTCAAACGGGCTTTCGACAACGGAAGGATTATTCGTTTGCACCTAATGCGAGGCACTTGGCAGCTGGTGTCTGCTGAGGAATACTGGATGATGATTGGTCTCTGTGCGCCCAAGGCCATCGCTGTCACGAAGGGCTGGATGAGCAGCAATAAAATCAGCATTCCCGACGAGGAACTGATGCGCGTCCGCGACATCCTCGCCCGAAGGGCTGCCGACTTGGGGAGTGCGACGAAAGAGGATTTAGTGCGTGCTTTGGCAGAGAAAGACATAAGAATGGATGACCATCGACTGTCGTACCATATCCGCATGGCCGAGATGTCGGGCACCCTTTGCAGTGGCGAACTGTTGCCGATGAAAGCCACCTACGCACTTGCTGCCGATAAAGTGAAGCCAATGGCAAAGATGGATAAGGACGAAGCCTTGATACGGTTTACTCGTAAATACTTCCAGAGCCGTCAACCCAAACGTCAACGACTGTCGCAAGGGGATTGCGCTCTTGGGCGATTCCATCCACGCTGAAAAGTGGCAGGGTAGGGAGTTCTATCTGACCGACGATTGTCGCACACGCGGCTTCCGAAAAGGCAAGTTCCTTCTGATTCCTCCCTACGACGAATACCTCATCAGTTATAAGTCCCGTGACATCGTGCTCCCTCCCGAGCACCGGCATCACGCCCACAACAACAGCGGCATCTTCCAGCCCGTCATCGCTTACGATGGAACCATCTGCGGCAACTGGTCACCATTCAAAGACGATTGCCAGGCGACATCCTTTGAAGATGCGTCTAACCCGCTTGACATCAGCGAGGCATGGCAAGCATACAAAGATTATCGTGAAAAGTAACCTGCCATGGAGAAGATCAAGTGTACCATAGAGCGAATCACGTTCCAGAATCCCGAGAATGGCTATTCTGTCCTTCAGACAGCCATCAAGGGCTACAGGGAGGAACAGACTGTTGTCGGCATCTTCCACGAGGTGACAGTGGGTGCTGTCCTTACCGTAGAGGGAAACTGGCGTGTTGACAAGCGTTATGGCAGGCAGTTCGCGGCTGAGAAATGGACTGAGGAACTCCCGGCAGACATCATCGGTATAGAGAAGTACCTGGGCAGCGGACTGGTGAAGGGCATCGGCCCGAAGATGGCCAAGCTGATTGTGAAACACTTTGGGCTGGAGACCTTCGAAGTCATCGAGAACGATGCCGACCGTCTGCTCGAAGTACCCGGCATCGGCAAGGGTAGGGTAGGCAAGATTCGCGATAGTTGGGAGAAGCAGAAGGACGTGAAGGATATTATGGTGTTCCTGCAGGGACATGGTGTCAGCTCCACCTACGCAGCCAAAATTTACAAGCAGTACGGCAAGGAGAGCATCGAGAAGGTGCAGGACAATCCCTACTGTCTGGCTGATGACATCTGGGGCATCGGCTTCAAAACTGCCGATTCCATCGCTGAGAAGCTGGGCTACGAGAAGAACGACCCCCGCCGCTGCCGTAGCGGAATCCTTTATACACTGGGCAAGCTTTCGGAGGACGGCCACTGCTATGCCGAGCGCGAACAGCTGGTGAAATCGGCCAAGGAACTGCTGCAGGCCGATGAAGAGCCGATTACGCAAGCCCTCGACCAGATGATAGCCAGTGAGGACTTGATGCTTGACGAGGATGCTATCTTCCTGCCACCGTTCTACTATGCTGAGGTGGGTGTGGCCAACAAACTGCGGCGGCTGATAGAAACACCGATGGGTAACATCTTCGATAATGGCGGTACCGTAACCGACGATGTATCGCAACGGCAAGGGCAGATAGAATACGATGAAGTGCAGCTTTCAGCCATCAGGAAAGCCATCGGTTCGAAGGTGATGGTGCTGACGGGAGGGCCGGGTACTGGCAAGACCACCACGACATTAGGTATCATCGCCTCGTTTGAGACCCTTGGCCAGCGCATATTGCTGGCTGCCCCGACGGGTCGTGCCGCCAAGCGCATGAGTGAGGCAACGGGCAAGGAAGCCAAGACCATCCACCGACTGCTGGAGTTCAACCCTGCGGAGGGCTACGGGCGCAACGACGAGAACCCGCTGGACGGTGACGTGCTGATAGTGGACGAGTCGTCGATGATCGACATTATACTGATGAACTCGCTGCTGAAGGCCGTACCGCTCTCGATGCGCCTGATACTTGTCGGCGACATCGACCAGCTGCCCAGCGTGGGAGCGGGCAACGTGCTCCGCGACATCATCGACTCTGGCGCAGTTCCCGTCATCCGACTGACGCGCATCTTCCGTCAGGCACAGTCGAGCCGTATCGTCACTAATGCCCACAAGATCAACCAAGGCACCTTCCCCGATATCAGCAACGGGCGCACTTCCGACTTCTTCTTTATTAAGGAGGAAGACCCCGAGCGTGCGGCGCAAGAAATCGTGAACATCGTCCGCAACCGCATTCCCAAGGCTTACCACGTCAGCACCAATGACATCCAGGTGCTGGCCCCGATGCAGCGTAGTGTGGTGGGAGCCACGAACCTGAATATCGCACTTCAGGAGGCGATTAACCCCGTGGGTGACAGCCTTTCGCGCGGCGGATTCAGATATCGACAGGGTGACCGCGTGATGCAGATACGCAACAACTACGATAAGGACGTTTTCAACGGTGATATCGGCACGGTGGAGCATGTGGACATGGAGGAGCGGACTCTGACTGTCTCGTTCGACGGCCACAGCATCGAGTACGAAGACTCGGAACTCGACGAGCTGACGCTGGCCTACGCCACCACCATCCATAAGTCGCAAGGCTCTGAGTATCCCGTCGTGGTCATACCCCTGCTAATGACCCATTTCGTGATGCTCCAGCGCAATCTCGTCTATACCGGCATCACCCGTGCGAAGAAGATCTGCATTATCGTCGGCACCACGAAAGCCCTGGCCTACGCCATCCACAACATGGTGGTGCTGAAGCGTAACACAAGGCTGAAGGAGCGACTAACAGATAAATCAAACAAGCAATATGAATAGAAAAGATATTGAAACATTCGTAGAGAT
>ONCH01000067.1 GCA_900316265.1 uncultured Prevotellaceae bacterium
AGACCGCTGCCCACCCGCCTCTTTAGCTCAGTTGGCCAGAGCACGTGATTTGTAATCTCGGGGTCGTTGGTTCGAATCCGACAAGAGGCTCAAAAAAGAACGTTCGGCGTTCTGTTCTGTTCAAAACTACATCCATGAAACTTGGTTTTATTTCGATTTTATTGCTAGTGCCTGCAGTGTGGGCAGTAGCAGATACAGCCCATAAACTTACTGGTACGGTGATTGGAACAAGAGAGAGCGTTGACTATTCGACGTCTCAGAAATCAACCACTGTCAACACCCGCGAAATGGCATTCGATGGTGACCTTAATACTTGTTTTGCCTCATGGGAGCGTAGCTATACCTGGACGGGCTTGGATTTGGGCGCGCCTCATGTCATTACCCGTGTGGGGTGGTCTCCCCGCAATGATGTACATGGTGAACAGCGTGTGCTGCTTGGTGTCTTTGAAGGTGCCAACCGTGAGGATTTTATGGATGCCTTGCCCTTATATATTATTAAGGAGAAGGGTACCATCGGTCAGATGTCGTACGCTACCGTTGCGTGCTCTCGTGGCTTCCGCTATGTGCGGTATGTGGGTCCTTCGGATGCTCGTTGCAATATTGCCGAACTGGAATTCTATGGCAACGAGGGTGAGGGAGACGACGGTCATCTGAGTCAGTTGACGAACCTGCCGACGGTAAGTATTCATACACAGGACGGTGTGATACCTTATGACAAGGAGACGGAAATCGTCTCACAGATTGCCATCATTTCTGAAGAAGGAACCCATTTGCTCTACCAACCTGGTGGCGTCAGGGAGCGTGGCAATGCCTCGAGAGGTTTCCCCAAGAAACCCTATCGCATTAAGTTTGAGAAAAAGCAGCAGGTCCTTGATGCTCCTGCTAAGGCCAAGAAGTGGACGCTCATCAACAACTATGGTGACAAGACGCTGATGCGCAATCTGTTGGCCTTCGAACTGAGTCGTAAGATGGGTATGCCCTATACACCTTATGGCACTGCCGTTGACCTCTTGCTCAATGGTGAGTATAAGGGCTGTTATCAGTTGTGCGACCAGATAGAGGTAAAGAGTGGGCGAGTGGATATCACGGAGATGACGCCCGAGGACAATACAGGTGACGCGCTGACGGGAGGCTACCTCTTTGAGGTGGATGCTTACGCTTATGATGAGCCCTCTATGTTTACCTCTGCCAAAGGTAATCCTGTGACTATCAAGTCGCCCGATGAAGACGCTATTACCCCCAATCAGTACGAATACATCCGCCAGTATTTTAACAAGATGGAGAACCAGTGGAGTACCTACTTGGACCTCAATACCTTCCTGCGCCATTTTCTGGTGGGCGAACTGTCAGGAAATACCGATACTTATTGGAGTACTTATATGTATAAGGATCGTGGCGATGCACTGATTTATACGGGACCAGTATGGGATTTTGACTTGGCGTTTGAGAACGATAACCGTACTTACCCCATCATGAGGCTGACCGACTATATCTACCGCACGAAGGGCAGCTGCGCAGGCAATATGCGACAGTTTGTCAACAAGATTGTGGTGGACGATGCTGCCGCTAAGGCTCAGTTGAAGGCGATATGGGGCGAGGTGCGCCAGGCAGGACTGACTGAGGAGTCTATGACAGCTTATATCAATGGTTGGGAACAGACTCTCGGACAGTCACAGGAGCTGAATTTCAAGCGCTGGCCCATCATGAACGAGTATGTTCATCAGAATCCGCATCTCTGGGGCAGCTATGAGGCCGAGGTGCAGAATGTCCGTCGCTATATGAAGGAACGCATTGAGTGGATGGACAACAAACTGGACTATGTCTACGAACCTGCAGGCATCCATACGGTGGCTGGCGCTAAGGAGAAGCGTCGCCAGGAGCTCTACGACTTGAGCGGACGTCCTGTCAGCATGTCGGCACCCAAGGCTGGCCTGTACATCTCCAATGGCAAGAAGGTCGTCGTGAAGTAATTACTCCAGGTCTACGACCGTGATGCCTGCGCCGCCAAACTGTACGTGCTCGTCCTTGGCCTTCTTAACGTTGGGGACGGTATTAAGGTATTGACGAATCAGTTGGCGCAGAATGCCAGTACCCGTACCGTGCAGAATACGAACACGGCTCAGGCCGATGAGGATAGCATCGTCGATGAAGTGCATCACCGTATCGATAGCTTCGTCACCACGCATGCCTCTCACGTCAAGGTCTTGGTGGAAGTTCTGTCGACGGTCCTCCATTGTAGCACGTGTCATGTGACTGGTCTGAATGGCCAGATGAGCATGCTTGTCGGCAGGGGTAGCTGGTGTCGGTGCCTTGCTGGTGCGCTCCAGTTGTTCCAGTTTAACCTTGCTTCGCAGGCCGCCAAAGATGACGGTTGCTTGCTTGCCCTGAATGCTTTCTATCTCGCCAATGCTATTCGTGCCTTTGATGCGTACTGAGTCACCCTTCTCCAATGGACGGTTCTCTGGGTGCAGGTCCTCTTTGGCTCTGGCTGCTAACTTCTCGCTGGCAGCTTTCAGCTCTTCGCCTTTTTTCTCCTTGCGCTGTGCCTTGCGAGCCTTACGCTCCTCCATCTGACGCAGTTTCTTGGCAAACTCCTCTTCGCTCATCAGTCCGCGTGTATCGTCGTTTTGTACCTGTTCGCGGAACTCTTGCAGTTCCTCGCGAATCAGTCGCGTCTGTTCCTTTTCAGCTTGTGCCTCCTTGATTTCTCGGATGGCATTCTCTATCTTGCGGTTCGCCTCTGCCAAGAGTTCTTCAGCTTGTTGCTTGGCACGGTTCAGAATGGCCTTGCGCTCACGCTCAATCTCTTCCAGATTGGTCTCGTAGCGCTGGATGTGACCCTCCAATGACTTCTCGTGCTGATGGATGGTCTGACGCTTGCCCTCCCAGTAGCGCTTGTCGCGCACAATATCCTGCAGGTATTTGTCGCTCTGGATATATTCCGAACCGACAATCTCTGAAGCATCATTGATAACCTCTTCTGGAATACCTGTCTTGCGAGCTATCTCGATGGCAAACGATGAGCCGGGCTGTCCAATGGAGAGCTGGAACAACGCCTGCATTTGATGGCGGTCGTAGAGCATCGCACCGTTCACCACGCCAGGATGGTCTTCGGCAAAGTGCTTCAAATTTTGATAGTGGGTGGTAATTACTCCAAAAGCGTCCTTCTTCCAGAACTGATTCAGTACGGCTTCAGCAATGGCACCACCGATGGTAGGCTCCGTGCCGCCGCCAAACTCGTCAATCAGCAATAGCGTGCGATTATTGGCCTGCTTCATCATGTTCTTCATGTTCAGCAGGTGACTGGAGTACGTACTCAAATCATCAGCTATAGACTGTTCGTCACCGATGTCTATCATGATGTTTTGGAAAACACCTACCGTACTTCTATCGCCAACGGGTATCGACAATCCGCATTGTAACATGTACTGAAGTAGTCCTACCGTCTTCAGGCATACTGACTTACCACCAGCATTAGGACCGGAGATGATGAGGAGGCGTTTGTCCTTAACAAGCATAATGTCAAGAGGTACCACCTTCTTGTCTTGCTTTGCCAATGAGCGTTGCAGCAGTGGGTGAATGGCGCGAATCCAATCCATCGTGGGCGCTCCCTTTACCTCTGGTTCAAAGGCTTGCATCTGTTCGGCCATCTCTGCTTTGGCATGCACCAGATCTATCTGTGCCAGGAAATGGTAAGAGTCAAGTACTTCCTGTACATGTGGACGCAACTCGTCAGAGAATACCGTCAGGATGCGAACAATCTCTCTACGCTCGGCAGCCTCCAGTTCGCGTACTTTGTTGTTGGCTTCCACCACCTCGGCAGGTTCGATGAATACCGTCTTCCCCGTTGCTGACTCGTCGTGGACAATGCCCTTGATTTTGCGTTTCAGTCCTGGCGCTACGGGAATCATCAGACGGCCGTCACGCAGGGTGGGGGCTACGTCTTGAGCAACCAGACCGTCGCGCTGGGCGGAGTGTAGTATAGTATATAAGGTACGCGAGATAGACCCTGCTGTCTGTTCCATTTCGTGACGGATACCGGCAAGTGTCATTGATGCTGAGTCCTTGATTTTGCCAAACTTATCCAAAATGGAGTCAATGCGACGGATGATAGCAGGAAACGTCAGTACATCCTCAGCCATGCGGTGCAGGGCAGGGTATAGGAATTCTGGCTTCTCGTCATCGCCGTTGTTCTTATTCAGAAATGCTACGATAATGCCTATCGTTTCCAGTGAACGACGCAGGTCGAAGAGTTCATCCTCTTCTATGTGGGTGTTTTCCATGCGTAGTCGCGCTACCGATTCGCGTACATCGAAGAAGTAGTTCATTTCCGGTTTCTCCGTTGCCTGCATCATTCTGCGCATTTCGCGCACCTGAGCCATCGCTTCATTGATGACGGAGGCATCGTCAGAGAATGCCAGTTCATCGACTTTCTCCTGTCCCAAAGATGACATGCAATGCCCCTTCAGCAAGCGTCGTATTTCGTCGAATCCTATCTTCGATTCGTAATTGTTCGGGTAAATCATGCTGCAAAATTACTCATTTATTATCGAACCTGCAAAAAAGTTGCCCTAAAATTTGGTAAATTCATTTTTTCGTCGTACCTTTGCACCCGCTTTCGAGATTTTCGAGCACTGGAGAGATGGTAGAGTGGTCGATTACAGTAGTCTTGAAAACTACCGTACCGAGAGGTACCGGGGGTTCGAATCCCTCTCTCTCCGCAAAGGACTTAGCGTCAAGCTAAGTTCTTTTTTTATGTTTTCTTCTTGTTTGTTTGCTAGATTCAGATTTTGTGCGTATCTTTGCATGAAACTGCTAAGACAATGAATAGACTGATTTTACTGCTGATGACACCCCTGCTGATGTCGGTCGTGGGAGTCCAAGGACAAAGTGTACGTGAGAGCATCCTACTGGATAAGGGATGGAAGTTTGCATTTGGGCATGCTGCTGACCCGAAAAAGGATTTTGGTTGTGGCACGGAGTATTTCAATTACCTGACGAAGGCAAGCTCTATACACAATGAAGGACCTTATGCGCAGAAGTTTGACGACTCGGCGTGGCAAGAGGTGCAATTGCCACACGACTGGGTGACGACGCTGCCTTATGCTTCTGAGGCTAGTCACTCGCATGGTTACAAGACGGTGGGATGGAAGTATCCAGAGACCAGTGTGGGGTGGTATCGTAAAACGCTGACCATTCCTGCCTATGACCTTGGCAAGCGCCTCATGTTGCGCTTTGATGGCATCTTCCGCAATGCCCGTGTGTGGTTTAATGGCTTTTATATGGGTACTGAACCCAGCGGCTATGCGACGCAGGTGTATGATATCACGCCCTATGTCAAATACGGTAAAGAGAACTTGATTTGCGTGCGTGCTGATGCCACGCTGGAGGAGGGTTGGTTCTACGAAGGTGCTGGCATTTATCGTGATGTGTGGCTGGAGAAAATGGCTGAGGTCAGTGTGGCACCCTTCGGCACCTTTGTCTATGCCGAACTGCAGCAACCCTATGACCATGCTGTTGTCCATGTCAAAACTGAGGTGACCAACAGCGGACTGAAGACTCAGCTATATGAGGTTGAGCAACGGATGATGTACCCTATACTCGCCAAAGAGACACGAACATGCGACCATCGGATAAAGATTTCCAATCCGCACCTCTGGAGTACTACGGCCCCCTATCTGTATAAGGTAGAGACAACGGTGAAGGTGGACGACAAGGTGACGGATGTCTACGAGACAACAATAGGCTTGCGCGATATCCGGTTTGATGCTGAACGAGGCTTCCTGCTGAATGGTGAACCCCTGAAATTGAAGGGTGTCAACATGCATCAGGACCATGCAGGTGTAGGTGCCGCCATTCCCGATGCATTGCAGGCATGGCGCATCAAGCAACTCAAGAAGATGGGGTGTAATGCCTATCGCGCCTCGCATAACCCCATGACACCCGCCCTGCTGGACATCTGCGACCGTGAGGGCATGCTGGTCATCGACGAGAACCGACTGATGGGCATCAACGACGAACACCTGCGCCTGTTGGAACGCATGATTAAGCGTGACCGTAACCACCCCAGCATCATTCTCTGGAGCGATGGTAACGAGGAGTGGGGACTGGAGAATAGCGTGCAGGGAACC
>ONCH01000061.1 GCA_900316265.1 uncultured Prevotellaceae bacterium
TCATTCTCTTTTGACTTTCGTCCAAAATGCTCACGCTCGACATAGCTTAAGCAAGCTTAGCTCTGTGCTCGCTTAAACGCATTTTTCAAACTTGAACAGCCCGTCCTCTTGGTCAAACTGCTCAGGCATGTGCGGGTCTGGATGATGATCGTTGAAGAACTCGACGGCATGGAATCCTAAGCGGTTGATGTAGAAATGGATGTTTCGACGGTCGAAGTATGGTGTGCAGGTTTCCCATATCTCTATTTCGGGATGCAGTACTTCGATGGCTTTCCAGATGGCCTGCCCAATGCCCTTGCTCTGAACGCCAACCTTCACATAAAGAAACGACAATTCACCATGATACTTGGCGGCATCGATGGCAATGATGGCACCACCCACACGCTGACCATCGGTATCGATAGCTTCGTAGGCTTCTGCACCTTCAGCCTCCAACGACTGATAGAAGTCCTTGTCGGGCAACACCTGCCACTGATTGTCGTCTTTATAGTACGACTCAAAGCCATGCTGGAATGCCTCCTGCATTTCTTCCTTGAACGCAACTGCCTGTGCCTCCCTGAGTGGTAATAACCGTATCTTTGTTTCCATGCACTCAGATAAAACTACAGATTAACCCTATGATTGCCAGACCACCTTGCTTCAGGATGATGCTTGGCTTGCTGGTCAGACTACCATATAGTGCCACTAACACGATATAGCCCAGTAGCAACCGTGTCCACAGTAGATCCTGCTGCCAGACAGCTACCAACAACAAGACTGCTATCAGACCGTTATACACACCCTGATTCTTCAGCAAGGCTACCAAGATTGCCAAAACAGTGGTGAGTGTATTCATAATCAATGTCTATTTAACGGCCTATATGACAACCATAAATTAATAACTGAATTTCGACGTATCCTCGCCAGCCAGCATGTCGGTCTTAGCAGCCTCGATGTTGCGACTCTCCAGCGTATTGAAGTTATCCAACGCCTTTATGTGTTGCAGGATGGCTTCGACAGTCTGGTAGAGCGACTCACCCTTGCTGTAGTCGGCCTTGCAGGCAAAATTGATGATGTTGCGCTTTACCAAATCCAGTGTCTGCTTCTCGTGTTCAGGCGTGTAGATAGCGATGGTAAATCCGCCCTGTTCCTGCAACAGTTTCATGCTGGGGATATCTGTCAATCCGTCGCCAAAGTAAATCATGTGGTCAAACGGGATGCGACGCTCACTCATAGCCATGAAGTTGTTGATTTCCTTATTGTCGCAGATGCGTTCAACGCCTTTGTTAATCATGTACAGAATCTGCATCTTTGCCGTGAAGTCAATGGCGGCAGCAGGCCATACAGCACGACCGTCTTTATCGTACATAAAACGGCTGGCATAGATGTGCTTGAACTCATGACCAATGGGCGAACCTTCCACCATCTCCTGCAAGCCCGACGAGTTAATGTAGTGCTCAATCTGGATACCCATCGCTTCGCCCAACTTACGGGTTAGCGCAAACCATTCGCGTACACCCTTGAACAGAGGAATGGTGGCACCATACTTTTTAAACGCATTCTTCGTGATGGGGCGCGGGTTCTCAGGGTTATTCGACTTCTCTATCATCATGCGCATATAGGTGATGACTTCAGGTGCGTCCTGCTCTTTTTGCATCTCCACCACTTCGCGCCAGAAATCGTCCTTGTCCTCAATACCAATCTCCTTCAGGAAATCGTATTCTTGCATGTTACCGGGTGCCAGTGTCCCGTCAAAGTCGTAGATCATCGCTACGATAGGTTTCTCTTGTTGTTTCATATCTGCATTGTTTAAGATTTCGTTAGACATTGTCGCTATTCTTTCATGTCTTGACGTAACTCATATTCCTATCAAATTAAATCATTGATACTTCCAAAAGTCATACTTCTTGCGAATCTCTTCCTGTTTCTCAGGTGGCAGCGACTTAAAGTAGCCTCGCCAGCTGGGACAGAAATTGATCTGCCAGCGCCAGAAGCGCCCGATTAAAGACTTCGGGTTCTTGTCATACGCAGCACGTAGCTTGCAGTTCTCACATGGGTACTTCATAATTCGAATTTGTTTAGTAGTTATTGTATTTCTTCTAATGCTCCTGTCTCAGAGTCAATGATAAACCCACGAACAACGATGTCCTTGGGAACAAGTGGATGGGTCTTGATGGTTTCAATGCCCCCTGCTTTATAGCCGTCCCCCAGCAGGGGACTCATAATGTTGAATTCAATAATCTGGTCTATCATATCACAAAACATATTAAATCTGCGGGTAAAGATACGGAAAATAAATGAATATTTGCTACCTTTGTGCCCAATATTACAATACTTTAATGATTTCAGACAGTTATGGCATATATGAATCGTTTTAATCAGTCCGACGAAGGACGGCGTGATGAATTAATAAGAATCATCGAGCACAGCGTTGAGAAATTGACTCTGGCCGAATTAGAGGCCCTGTATTATGACATGACTACCAAGTCGTATATTAACGACTAATATGGCAAGTTTTCACGTAGCGAAAGATATTCCTTCGAACTCTATTGCAGTAGGCAACCTATGCAGAATCTAAAATCACCGGCTAGACACTTTAATAAAGTACCATAATACAATCCAAAATATGATAACACTTATAAAGGCCACAAGGAAGGTCGTGTCTGAAAGTAGTCCACGCTTTGAGAAGTTTACGATGCCATGAAATGCTGCGCAGAAGAGTAGTGAATGGGTATCCGATGCTACTTTACCAATTCCCCATGAGGCGAACAGTAAGAGTGGGAAGAATCCCAATAGGTTTCGTTGATCCAAATCCAGATGCCATAGAAGCCACATCACTGTAATGATGAGGACATATTGCCATACGGGTAACTCCCGTAGTTCGTACTGCAGATATCCGCGCCATCCATATTCCTCCAATAGTCCGTAGACGAATGCCAGCAAACATAATATGCCGGTGTCTAATCCTCCGATGATGCCGAACACAGCACATGGTATGGCAATGGTTGCAACAGATTTCCAAACAGACTTGCCGAAAAGTGTATATTCCGTTTTACGCTTGAAAATAGCCATTGCAACGAAAGCACCAATGATAGGGCCAAGGCCAGTGGAAAGTTGAAAAGCATAATCTCCCCTAAGTTCTGGATACTTGTTGCCGATAAACAAGGTTGTCAGACGTAGGATTAGAGCAACAATGTAGAACGTTGCTATTGCTCCAATATGAATATTCTTATAAATTAACTTCATCTTGAATTCTTTATTCACAGTGCAAAGGTAATAATAAAACTTGAATATCAAGCACTTCATGGCATAATTGTCATTCCATATATAATCCGAAAAGCTCCGGCCTTGCTATTCTGCAGGTCGGAGCTTTGATTAATTTGTATGATAGAGGATTATTTTTTTCAATTCATTTTTTAAGTATATGTCGAATGGCATCCTTGGTTTTACTTATATCCGAATCCCCAGCCAATACGTTCATCCGTGAACTACTTTACGCAGGTTTCAGGGTGGTCTAGTTTGTTTAGTGGACGATAACCGCGCTCTGCCATGAGAGTGTCCCAGTTTCTCGGCAACTCAATCTTCACCGTCGAATAGCCACCACCAGGCATGGTCTGTAGTTTGTTGCGGGCGGCATCGCCAGTAACAAGAAACTGGGTCATGCCTTGACGCATAGTGGGGATGGTCTCAATGGTAGCATCAGGAGTGTCGTACCATTCGGGCGTGGCGGTCTGGGCAGCCCCCGCAGTGCGGCGCAGGTGACCGGTGTATTGGCGCAGGTTGTGCTCGCCGCCGTCCTTGGCACCGCCGGGGTTGGCATAGTAGTTGGCAAAGGCGCGCTCTTTCAGTGGTCGGCGCGAGGCTTCAATGAGACAATCCTCCAACGCATCAGGTGTGGGATAGGCCTTGGCGAGTGTAGCAGCTACGGGTTCCGTCATAAGAATAGTGCGGAATGTGTATTGCCGACCGCTGCCCAAGGCGAACTGACAGCGCTCGCTGATGTCCCATGCCAAGAGTTGGGCGATACGTTGTGGGTCGGTAGTGGATGGTGCCATATTGTTGCCCCAGAGCAGAGTGGAAGCAGCGGTGACAGTATTGTCTGTAGACTGATATCCGGCGCGCACATGGTAAGGCTGCCACCCGATGCGTTGGCAGGCAGCCTCGTCCTCGACCATGCACCACGACATGGGATAGCCGAAGGTACCCATGCGGTCTTGCTTGACGTAATAGCCGCAGAGGTTCATCAGCGCGAGGTTCATGAAACGTCCGATGGCTATGTTTGCCGACTCATTGATCTGCCCCTGTCCGCAGTCAATACCCAGTTGTCGCGCCACAGGTCCGTTGAGCCAGCAGAATGGTATCCAGGCATGAGTCGAGGCCAGTGTGCGGCGAAAGTCAGGACCGCCCAAGGCTTTCGTCAGGGCGATGAGAATGGGCATCAATTCGGGCTTGCAACCAGCCATCACACCGTTCACGGCTACGTGCCATGCCGTTGTGTTGCGATGGGCTATGGGTAGCACAGCCACAGTTTCGTCCCATCGGTAATCGGTGAAACGCATCATCTCGCTGACACGCTCGAAGGTGGGTGGCACAATGGGCAGTCCGTCTGTCCACTGCATGTCGGCAAAGTAATTGTTCACCTCGTCCAACGTACCGAAGAACACGTCGTCGCGCAGGTCGCCACGGGCGGATTTCAGTGCCGTAGCTGTCTCTTCGACAGTAATCTGGCGTGTCAGGGCATCGACAATCTGTGGCCACAGCACCTCGCGCGTGTTTTTAATGAGCACGTCCTCGCTGTCCAAGGCGAAAGCACCAGGATATTCAGCCACGCGCATCACGGGCACACCGTTGTTCAGCGCCGTATAACGGGCCTGTGTTGTGAAGCCAGGCGCGCAGATGATGACCGACGGGATTCCAATATACTCTGCCGCCAGACACGAGCCCACCTCTTTCGGTGTACAGAGTCCACAACCGCCGTTTCCAGCAATGACAGCATCCACCTTCAGCTCGCGTAGCCGTAGCTGAAAATCATCTTTTGCCCGTCGCGTGATACCAGGGGCAGGATAAGGTCCCGCTGTGCCCACTTCGTCGAGCAGTAGCACTCGCGCCGTGGGATAATGCTTTGTTATCAAACGCTTGATTTCTGGATGCGTCACGCGACTCATGAAACTCACGCCCACCACTGCAATCGTCTTGCCGTCGAGCGTCTGTAGGCGTGGTGCCTGACGGATGGGCTCCACCGTTCCGCGACCAACGGGTGACACCACAGCATAACCCGCTTCGCCTTTTTGTACTGCCGACGTTTGTCCGTCGCCCACCTCACACGTTTCATCACACACCATCCGCTCCTGTCCGAACATATATGCTGCGGAGAGAAGCAAAGAAAATAAAAAAATAATTCGCTGTTTCATCTAGTAGTTTGTTTGTTACTATTATGACGCAGCGAAGTCGATAAAGTTTAAATCCTAATTCGGCAACTTTTTCATATTCGTTTTACTTAATGTATTTTACTTTCGAAGCATCACGGGGCTTGGCGTCGGGCTGCTCGTCGGGATAGCCAATGGAGATGACATAAAGCAGCTTATAACCTTCAGGGATGTCGAGGCTGTCACGGAAGGCTTTGGCTTTCTCGTCTGTAGTGAGGAAGCGTATGGGGCCTGTCTGGATACAGGTGCCAAGACCCAGCGTTTGAGCTGCCAACATCATATTTTCTCCCATGAGGCCAGCATCAAGGTCAAACCTGCCGTCAACTGGCGCCAAGACGCAGATGAGGTTCGGTGCATTACGGGTTTGGCCCTTCACATCTGCCATCAGCTTCTGGTCTTCAATAATTCGAACAGCCCAGTTCTGTCGGTTCATTGCACTTGGTGCATTGATACCAGCAAGGGCTACAGCCTCCAGTTTCTCGTGCTCCACAGGCTTGTCGAGGTACTTGCGGATGGAGCGACGTGCCATAATATTGCTCAAAACGGGATTCACCTCCATCAGCATGTCAGCCTCGATGTCGCTCAACTTGTCCGTTGGCTCGTAGCGTTTCAGTACTCGTCCGTCGCGAGAAACTAGGAACTTGGTGAAGTTCCACTTGATGTCACTCTTCTTATCGTAATTGGCATCCTTCTTGCGGAGCATATCGTCCATAAATTTTCCTCGCTGGTCGTTGGTGTCGAAGCCGCCGAATCCTTTCTGTGCCTTTAAGAAAGTGTATAGCGGATGCTCATTGGCTCCATTCACTTCAATCTTATCGAACTGCGGAAACTGGATGTCGAAGTTGACCGTACAGAACGAGTGAATCTCCTGAATGGTACCAGGAGCCTGCTCTCCGAATTGGTTGCAGGGGAAGTCAAGAATCTCGAAGCCGTCCTTCGAATATTTCTCATACAACGACTCCAGTTCCTTATACTGAGGCGTGAATCCGCATCTAGTGGCGGTGTTCACTATCAGCAACACCTTGCCCTTGTACTCGGCAAGCGACACATCCTTGCCTGCATCGTCCTTCACCGAATAATCATATACACTCTGTGCAGAAAGGGTCAGCACACCCATCATTGCCATAAGGCAGAAAAACACTTTTCTCATACTCGTATAGTTTTTGTTGGTTATATTACGAAACTTTTTGCAAGTCTAATCATCAGTTCATATAATGATTACTTGGACAACACAATTTCCATCGTCGTTTTCTGCACTTTCATGCCCATGTTCCTATAGAAGCTTAAAGCGGCATCGTTGCCGTCCCATACATTCAGGGTGACGTTGTTGCAGCCTATGGACTGGGCATAATCGCGCACATACTCATACAACGCCTTGCCGACGTGCTGGCCGCGAGCCTTCTCATCCACGCAGATGTCATCAATATACAGCGTCTTGATGTCCTGCAGCAATTTATCGCCCTTCACCTCGGTCACCATGCAGAAGGCATAACCCAGAACGCCGTCGTTGTCAAAGACGAATATGGGTTTACGGTCATTCTTTAACATCGCTTCCAATTCCTGCTCATCGTATTTGGTCGTGTTCGGTTTGAACAGGTCAGGGCGCAGTACATGATGCACCATATTCACCTGATGCAGCAGTTCGATGATAGTTGGTATGTCTCTTTTTTTAGCTTTT
>ONCH01000056.1 GCA_900316265.1 uncultured Prevotellaceae bacterium
CTGATGGCTCAGCCTTGAACTCTACCAGGAAGTAGAAACCTGTAGATTTCTTGTCGATAGCGTAAGCCATCTTCTTCAGTCCCCAGGCCTCTTCGTTCAGGATCTCTGCACCCTTATCGGTGAGGACTTTCTTGAACTTAGCGACCGTTTCCTTTGTCTGTTCATCAGACAAAACGGGAGTCAAAATGAAAACGGTTTCGTATTGATTCATACTACTTTTAATTAATAAATAATGTTATTTTTGCAAAATGCGGGTGCAAAGGTACAAAAAAAAGATGAAAGATGAAAGATGAAAGATGAAAAATTCGTATATTTGCACCAAAATTAACGTTTTTATGAAGAAATTGACCACATATCTGGGTTTATTCCTTATTCTAATAGGTACTATCGCGCTCATTGCCACCCGATTCAGCACTCTGTCGACTCACAATTCCCTACTCGTCGCAGGCCTTTTGTGCATCCTTTCAGGCATCATCCTCCACATCCGTAGCATCAAGCACGAAAGCAATTTCTGAGTTTACTCTTCCAGCCTCGTTATGCGATAGTTCCCCACCAACACAACATTTACTTTTTCCCCTGATTGATGATATAGATTCCGAGGGTGGCCAAGCCAGCGGCAAAAATGTACTTGGAATAGAACGTCTCGCCTAGACAGAGACAGGATGTCAGGGCACCCACCACAGGAATGAGCGAGTTCCAGATGGCAACCTTACCAATGGGATTGCAAGTGAGCAATTTGTTATACAACGTAAAGCCGATGGTAGAGATGCTTACGAGCAAGGCAAGGATGCACAGTCCCCAAAGAGTAATATGAGGTAGCGTAGCACCCATCAACAGACTGGGAATAATCAGTAACGTGCCACCCACTGCCAAGCTATAACCCGTACCCACAAAGACATCGATACGCTTATTGACGCCACGTGTCAGCAAACCAGCAAAGGCACCACAAAGGGCGTTCAGGATAATCAGTCCGTCGCCAAGCAGAGTAAATGCCCCACTCTCTTTTCCTCCAACGTTCAATGTCAGAATACCCGCAAAACCTATCACGCACCCCAATAGCTTGCGATAGGTCATCTTATCGCTCTTGAAGAACACGCAAGCCAGAATAACCAACGTAAAAACACTCATAGAATTGAGGATAGCGGCACGGGCACCCTGGCTATATGACAATCCGATATAGAATGCGGCATAGTGCAGCGTGGTGTTCAGCAAAGCGAACAATAATAGAAACAGGACATTAGAAACTTTTCCTTCTGGTGCTGTTGGCTTATAGGCAAACGAGCGACCCGTCATAGCAGCAATAATCAGAATGATGACTCCCGCTATGCCAAAGCGCAATCCCGCAAACAGCATCTTGCTAGCTGTCATATCCTGCACGATACCAAACTCTGCAAAGCCCAGTTTGACCAATGGGAACGCCCATCCCCAGCTGAATGCAGCCAGAAACGCCAACAGCGCCACCCATGCAGGTCGCTGAAAGATGCTGGACGAAGAAGACGGATTACTCATGGTTGCATGTGCTGAGACGTTCACCGTCTCAGATAAGGATTATATTGCAGTTCATCGGCAATAGTGGTCTGTGGACCATGACCAGGATAGACAACGGTCTCTTTGGGCAGGATATCCGCAATCTTCGCCATACTCTGCTCCATCGCCTGCCAACTACCTTCGGGGAAGTCGGTACGACCGATACTCATGCGAAACAGCGTGTCGCCAGAGAACACCACACCTTCCTCTTTAAGATAGAACATACACGAGCCGTGACTGTGGCCAGGTGTTCTGAGTACCTCTAAGATGTGATGGCCAAAGGTGATGCTATCACCATCGCTAAGCAAGCGGCCCACAGGGGGCTGGTCGTCGCTGATTTCAATACCGAAGAGTGCAGCAGCCTGCTGGGGCAAGCGCTCTACCAACTGTTGGTCTTCGGCACATATCTCCGCCTTCAGACCATATTGCTGAAAGAGGTGGGCATTGCCGAAGTTATGGTCTAGATGTCCATGCGTTGCCAACAGATGGACGGGCTTCAACTGCTGCTTACGGAGGTAGTTGTCGATGGCCACGTACTCCTCGTCGTAGAAGGCACCACAGTCGATGATGACACACTCGCGGCTGTCGTCACTCACCACGTAACAGTTCTCCTGCAAGATGTTACACTCAAAACTCTGTATATTGATCATTGTCGTTTAGTATTTCACCTTTACCTTCTTATAGCTACTCTCGTTATGCATACGGTCCAATGCCGTAACGACATACACCTGACGCGTCTTGCGCGGTTGCTCAGGCAGTTCAAAGTGGGTATCCTCCGTGATGGCGACAATCTTCGACGGGTCGTCAATATCCAGACTTTCACTCTTGTCGAAGCAATAGACCACATATTTTACTGCCTCATCGTTCCATTTCTTTGCCTTGGGAGCCGTCCAACAGAGCACACGGTGTCCGTCAACATCTATCACCTTCAACTTCTTCACCTTATCAGGTGCCGTATTGTCAATCCACGGTGTTGTGGGATGCAGGGCCGGATAGCGCCAATAGTTGTTGCGCAATTGTGTACCATAGTTACCCACATTATCGACAACAGCCTTCGCATACCACAGCACAACGCCCTGGACATGCTCCATCTCAGCATGTAGCGCCATCTTATCAACCATATGCTGATACTTGACTGTGCGCTCCACATCTTCGCCAATATAAAGGTTGGTATTGTGACAGTTGTCATTCCACCAGTGTATCAGCTCGTCGTAGTCGGCGGCTTTGTTACCGATCTCCCAATACAGCTGGGGCACGCAGTAGTCCATCCACCTGTTCTTGTCCCATAACAGGATGTCGGCATACAACTGATCGTAGTTCTGTAGACCATTGGTGCGACTGCCCTTCGGATGACTCTTCTGGTTGCGGTAGATGCCGAAAGGCGAGATGCCCACCTTCACCCAAGGCTTGGTATTGTGCACGGTCTCTGCCAGTTGTTCCACAAACAGGTCCACATTATGGCGACGCCAGTCACCAATATCGGTATAACCTTCATTGTTGGCCTCAAAATCGGCAGTATCAGGAATCTCTACGCCTGGCGTAGGATATGGATAGAAATAGTCGTCCATATGCAGTCCGTCGATATCGTAACGTTCTACGATATCCATAACGACGGCACAGATATAGTCGCGGTTCTCTTTCAAGGCAGGATTGAGCAGTGTCAGACCGTCGTAATCAAAGCAACGCTCTGGATGACGACTGACCACATGACCAGGACTATTGGTATGGGCCACCTTTGTTTTGGCACGATAAGGATTGATCCAAGCGTGCAGCTCCATGCCGCGCTTGTGACACTGGTCAATCATCCATTGCAACGGGTCCCAATACGGCTGTGGAGCCTTGCCCTGCTCGCCAGTCAGATAGTAGCTCCAGGGCTCCAACTTGCTCTCATAGAGCGCGTCGCACTCTGGGCGCACCTGGAAGATGATAGCGTTGCAACCGTCCTTCTTCAGCTCGTCCAACTGGTAGGCCAACGTTTTCTGCATATCCTGTGTAGGCATACCCTTGAACTGTCCATTGACGCACTGTATCCATGCCCCACGGAACTCACGTTTTTTCTGTGCTTGTGCTGTCAGGGCCAGCAACATAACCAATAATAATATAACTCTTCTCATCATTCCTCTTTTAAGTAGTCATAGATTTTCTCCGTCCAGTCGGCCCCATTCTCTGGACAGTACGTCCGCATGCCCAACTGACTGGCAACCATCACGTTACGTGGACCATCATCGACGAAGAGCACCTGCGAAGCAAAGGTCTTCTCCCTGCGCAACACCTCACGGAATATCAACTCCGAGGGTTTCATCATCTTCATCTGATAGCTCAGATAGCAGGCGTCAAAATAGTACGATACCGGATGTCCGTGACCATCGAAATGCTCACTCTCTGCCCACGCCATCATAAAGGGGTTAGTGTTCGACAGTAGCAACACACGATAACCTTCCTCGTGCAGTCGACGCAAAGCGTCGAGGTTGCGCTGTGGCAACGCCTTGGCATAGCCCTGCCAAGCATATTCACACTGGTCGGTGGTTACCTCGTAGCCCACCAGTTTGGAGAGTTCCCTGCGGAAGTCCTCCGCACTAATCATACCTTCCTCCAGCTGTCCGAAGATGCCGCTCTGCTGGTAAGGGTCCAGACGCTGTGCAGCATCGGGCACTCCCAACTCCTCAAAGCGTCGTATAGCTTGCGACTGGTCGAGGGTAATAATGACTCCTCCCAAGTCGAATAACACGGTTTTTATTTCCATAAGTTCGGTTTATTGTTGCGGGCCTCCTCCAGCGACAACAACTCCTGCTGTTGCTGCTGATAGTCGTGCCTCAGTTGTTCGTATTTCTCGTCCAGCTCGCGCTCCACCTGCTGTTCGTCGTCCATCAGTCGGGCAGCTACTAAGGGGTTCTGCGAGGCGTCTTTCATCCACACCACGGGACCACCATAGACAGGCGCTATCTTCAGGGCTACATGCAGTTCGCTGGTCGTCGCGCCACCAATCATAATAGGTATATCCAATCCTGCACGCTGCATCTCATAGGCCACCTCGACCATTTCCTCCAGACTGGGTGTAATAAGTCCTGAAAGACCAATCATGTCAACCTTCTCCTCGATGGCTTTTCGTACAATCTGTTCGGCAGGCACCATCACACCCATGTCGATGACTTCGTAGTTGTTGCACGTCATAATGACGCTGACAATGTTCTTTCCAATATCGTGAACGTCGCCCTTGACGGTGGCCAGCAGTATCTTGCCAGCCTTCTCCGCCTTGCTGTCGCCACGCTGCTGTTCGATATAGGGTTGCAGAATAGCTACCGCCTGCTTCATGGTGCGTGCCGTCTTCACTACCTGTGGTAGGAACATCTTACCGGCGCCAAAGAGTTCGCCAACCTGATTCATGCCAGCCATCAGCGGTCCCTCAATGATGCTGACAGCTTTAGGGTATTTCTGCAGGGCTTCCTGCAAATCCTCAGCGAGATAGTCGCCAACGCCCTTCACGAGAGCTTGCTTCAGGCGCTCATCGACGGATTCCGGACGCTGTTCATGGGTAGGCGCTACGGTACTGGCAGGTGAACCGCCAGCCACATTTTTTTCCATCAGCTGATTGGCCAGTGCTATCAGTTTTTCGCTGGCATCAGGACGCTTGTTCAAGATGACATCCTCGATAATTTCGAGTTGGTCAGAAGGGATATCCGTGTAAAGAACTTTCGTAGTAGGATTCACAATACCGAAGTCCATACCTGCCTGAATGGCGTGATAGAGGAAAACGGCATGCATAGCCTCGCGGATGTAGTTGTTGCCACGGAACGAGAACGACAGGTTGCTCACGCCACCACTGACATGGGCACCGGGCAGGTTCTCGCGTATCCATGCTGTCGCACGGATGAAGTCGGCAGCATAGCTGTCGTGCTCCTCCATACCTGTAGCAACAGCCAGTATATTTGGATCAAAGATAATGTCCAACGGATTCATTCCAACCTGCTGGGTTAGAATACGATATGAACGTTCTACTATCTGAATGCGGCGTTCATAGCTCGTCGCTTGTCCTTCTTCATCGAAACACATCACCACCACAGCAGCGCCGTAGCGCTTCACGTCAAGAGCATGTTTGATGAAGACCTCTTCGCCTTCTTTCAGCGAGATGCTGTTCACGATGCCCTTGCCTTGCAGACATTTCAGTCCTGCCAGGATAACGTTCCAATCCGATGAGTCAATCATTACAGGCACGGAGGCGATGTCGGGCTCAGCAGCAATCGTGTTCAGAAAATTTACCATCTCCGAACGGGCATCCAAGAGGGCATCGTCCATATTCACATCGATGACGCGTGCACCATCAGCCACCTGTTTGCGGGCTATGGCAATGGCTTCGTCATACTTCTTTTCCTGGATGAGTCGAAGGAACTTTCGTGAACCGGCGACATTACAGCGTTCGCCCACATTCACGAAGCGCACCTCTGGAGTGACGTCCAGCAGTTCCAGTCCACTGAGCCACATAGTCTCGGACTTAGCAACAGGTGTTCGTGGTGTCTTGCCCTCAACGAGTGGCACATATTTGGCGATAAAAGCGTCGTCCGTACCACAGCAACCGCCCACGATGTTCACCAACTGCTCGTCAATCATCTCAGCCATCTGTGGTGCCATCGTCTCTGGCGTTTCGTCGTAGAGTCCCATAGCGTTGGGCAGTCCGGCATTCGGATAGGCACTAATATAATAAGGTGCCTTACGTGCCAACTGACGCAGGAAGGGTAGCATCTGACGGGCACCAAACGAGCAATTCAGACCCACCGAGAAGATGGGATAGCTGCTGATGCTGGCCAGGAAGGCATCCAGCGTCTGTCCACTAAGCGTTCGCCCAGCCAAGTCACTGACTGTCGCACTGAGCATGATGGGCAACTCTACACCACGCGCTTGCATGGCCGACAGAGCAGCATCGACAGCCACTTTCGCATTCAGCGTGTCAAAGATGGTCTCAATGAGCAGAATGTCCACCCCACCCTCTATCAGCGCATCCATCTGTTCGTAGTAAGCATCAAACAGCTGGTCGTAGGAGAGCTCGCGCAGGGCAGGATTGCTCACGTCGGGCGACATCGAGCAAGTCTTGTTCGTAGGACCGATGGAGCCTGCCACAAAGCGGGGATGGTCTGGCGAACTGAATTCGTCAGCACAAGCTCTGGCGATGCTGGCACCTTGTAGCGCCATCTCGCGGGCTTTATCCTCGAAATGGTAGTCGGCCTGCGAAATACGCTGGGCATTAAACGTGTTGGTAGTGATGATATCAGCACCAGCCACCAGGTATTTGCGGTGGATGTCGGCGATGATATCAGGGCGCGTCAGATTCAGCTCGTCGGAATTGCCGGTCTTGCCCAGCACCTTTCCTATCATCGTGCCCATAGCACCATCGAGAATCAGTACGCGTTGTTTAGCTAAGTCGTTGAGTGTTGTCATTTGTATACCTTCATGGCACGATCCATCTCGCGCTTGTCTTCCTTTTCCTTCAGCGTTTGACGCTTGTCAAACGACTTCTTACCTTTACACAGGGCAATGTCCATCTTGGCACGCCCTTTGTCGTCGATGAACACCAGCAGGGGCACGATGGTGTAGCCCGTCTGTTTGGTGGCCGACGCCAGTTTCTGTATCTCGCGCTTCGTCAGCAACAGCTTTCTGTCGCGCTTCAGCTCATGGTTGTTGTACGAGCCGTAGAAGTAGGGCGAGATGTTCATGCCCTTCACCCACAGCTCACCATTAATAATCACGCAATAAGTATCTACCAGCGAGGCCTTACCCAGACGGATACTCTTAATCTCCGTACCCGTCAGCACGATGCCTGCCGTGAATTCCTCGATGAAGAAATACTCAAACGAGGCCTTGCGGTTCTTTATCTGTATAGGACTCTTCTTACGAAGTTCCTCTTGTTGCTTATTCACTGTCCGAAATTTAATCTTTTGTTTTTAATCTTTAATCTCAGCGAAGCGTTCAATGTGTTCGTCAATATAGCGCGCTATCTGTTCCGTCCATTCTTCTTCCTTCTCTACGAACTCATCATCCAAGTCGTCGAACTCCGGGTACTGCTCAAACAGCGCCATGAACTCGTCGTCCGTACAGTCGCGCTCCAATGGCTCATGATACTTCACATACAGCGAGTGAGCATCGTATATCAACTTCGACAGGTCGCGCAAGCCCCACAATTTCAAGGCCTTCGCCAGCGGATTCTTGAAGATGAACGGACCATAGCCATTGTGTATCAACTGCACAAAACCACCGTCCATGACCTCCTCGTGCAACTGGTCCCATGCCAGCAGCGTTATCTGGTCACTGTTCAACTCTGTCAGCGTCTCACTGGTCAACTGACCGCCTATCGCCTCCTTGATAGCCGTCACGAAAGCACCGACGAAGGCATCCATACCCTCGCCTGCCGCCTTGCGCAGCACACTGTCACTAATCTTCACTTCTTTCATACCGCCGGCAAAATTACAAAAAAATGAGCGAACCACCAACGATTCGCTCACTTTTCTTATTTCTATAAACCACTATCTATTTGAAGAGCAGCTGGGCAAACTGGTACAGGCTACGGCGCCAGGTCTGCCACTCGTGGGCTGTCTCAGGCGAGACATAGCTATGAGCATTGATACCCATCTTCTTCAGGTCTTCAGCAGCCTTGCCGACACTTCCGTCACCCTCAGCCATACGGGTTTCTCTGCCACCGGCACTCATAAAGAGTACCTTGTTGGTCTTCTTAAAGTCGGCAGCATCTTTCAGTTCTTCCGTATTGAACGTGCCACCGCTGAACATTCCCACATAGGCAAAAGTGGTCGGGTTGGCAAGCGTGATGGCGTGCGTCTGCATACCACCCATCGACAGACCTGCCATTGCACGGTGCTCGGTATCAGCAATCACGCGATAGTTCTTCTCCACCATCGGGATGATGTCCTTCAACAATATCTGCTGGAAAGCTTCTGCAAAGTTGCCAAAGCCACGGCCGAAGCCGCCAGGGCGACCACCCTGAGGGCGCGGTCCTTGAGGACCACCCTGAGGAGCACCCTGTGGACGCGGTCCCTGAGGAGGTCCCATACGACGCATCTGTGCGGGATCTGGATCGCCAGGACGACGCGTGTCAAGACCGTTATCCATATATATAATAAAAGGTGTAGCCTTGCCAGCAGCTATCAGATTATCCATAATGATGCCCGTCTTACCCTGTGCACTCCATCCTGTCTCGTTCTCGCCCATGCCATGCTGTAAGTAAAGCACGGGGAACTTCTTCGTAGGATTCGTGTAGTACTCGTTGGGCAGGTAAACATAGCCGTGGCGCATCTTCCCCTGCACTGTCGACCAGTAATACACCTCGTTGATAGAGCCCTGTGGCACGTTCTTGACCGTATAGAAATCCTCATCCTGAGCAGGAATATCGATACCACTACCCCAACGGCTGGCACCATAATAGTACTTACTGCCTGGATCGGGCACCGAGGCACCGTCAATGTTCAGCTGATAGTAGTGGAAACCCTCGTCCTGAGGTTCTGATGTACCTGTCCATACACCATTCTCATCCTTCGTCATCTGATAAATCTTGCCAGCGATGTCCAGTCCCACGAACGTAGCCTGAGGGGCCGAAATCTGAGCGCGCACCATGCGCTGCGAGTTGACTGCAGGGAACTGCTTGTTCTCCTGGTTAGTGGTGGCAGGCTTGAAGTCTTCAACCACATTTTCTGTTACTGAAGGAACCGTAGGGTTCTGTCTGGGCGCACCAAACTGTGCCCATGCTGTGAGGCTTGTGACAGCCATCAACGATAAAAATAGTCTTTTCATATTAAATAATAATAAGTTAGGTTTACTAATTCCTTAGACAATGCAAAAGGCGAAAAGTAAAATGCAAAACGCCATAGTTAATGAAGATTAACAAATGATATTGCCCCCTAATCCGCTCCTACTACACCAGGAAATAGCAGCAAAACAAAGAAAAATAGGCATTGAACGAAAAAAGTCATGAAAAAATTTGCAGGTTTCAAAAATTAGTCGTACCTTTGCACCCGCAATCAAGGAGATACCCCCACGGTTTGCAGCTGAGACATCTGGAAGGATGGGTGAGTGGCTGAAACCAGCAGTTTGCTAAACTGCCGTACGGGTTCCCGTACCGGGGGTTCGAATCCCTTCATCTAATGGTTAGGATACAAGATTCTCAATCTTGGCATAGGGGTTCGATTCCCCTATCGACTACTGAGAGGGGTTTGAAGCCCCTCTTTTTTGTAGCTGATTATCAGCAAGTTATCAACTCAGCCCCTTGAATATCAAGTATTTACAGGAATTGGACATCCTCTCAATCTTTAGCACACTTTTGCAGGAGTATTGCACACTTTTACACAAAAGTATTACATCCTGTAGTACCAAATAACAAAAAGTTAGTACCACTCGAAAATCAGAAAAAAGGAGAAAAAGTCGGAACCCCTGCGGGTATTGTATAACTATAAACAAAAGTTCTTAAGCACAGGCATAAAACTCTACTCTACCCGATGGAAAAATGGCAAGATTCTTAATTGTCCCGACATTATCCAGATTAGCCAAACTCTTGATAAGATGCTCTCTAATGTTAGACAAATTATCTTTGACATGATGAATGAAGGAAACATAGACATTGTAGCTATACCCAGCAGACTAGAAAAGAAAGAAAAGGAAAATCTGACTTTTTTACAGTTTTGTAAACAAAGAGCTACTGTTAGAAAGTATGGCAAAGAGAAAGATACCCAAGAAAGATATGACAGATTTATTTGACTATTTTCAAATTGGGGAGGTATTACTACTTTTGATGAGGTGGCAGAAAAGAACAGTCTATTGGTGGACGAAGATGCATCACACCAAAGGCGGTGTGAAGGCTCATACCCTGTATGACGTGAAGACGGATGTCCCCGCGTTTGTAGTCGTCACG
>ONCH01000055.1 GCA_900316265.1 uncultured Prevotellaceae bacterium
ATATTCACCTGATGCAGCAGTTCGATGATAGTTGGTATGTCTCTTTTTTTAGCTTTTCTAATCATTGCTGGCAAATTTATTTGCAAAGATATGGAAAATCCATGAATATTTGCTACCTTTGTGCCCAATATTACAATACTTTAATGATTTCAGGTGGTTATGGCATATATGAATAGATTCATGTCATTTTCGTCATGTGATACCCCATACGCTTTAGCTGCATGGCGGCTCCCAGCAGGTAGAGCTGGTGCAGGCAGGCAACATAGCCGTTGAAGGCCTCCTTTGTGCCTGGTTCGAGGTGTTGGTGCATCAGGGCATTATAGACCCGTGAGGCACATTCGCCAGTCACTTTCTCTAGAACGGTATAGTCCACGCCCTGCAGCAAAAGCACTTCCTCGCGGATGTATTCGTCCATCGCATCGTAGCCTCGTTTGTCACGCATATAGGCGTAGAGGTCATCAATCTTAGAGTAGATTTCCCATTCCGTGTCCCACATCTTCGCCACGGCCATGCCTATATACATCATCCAGCCGAGCGAGGCCGAAGGGAAGTCCTGAAACTCGCGGATGCCATCTGGGATGTAGGCCTTGGCTATCTCCTCCCATTTCTCCTCCACGTCAGGACACTCCGGCAGACGTTCGTCCACCTCCTTCATGCTCAGCAGGAACTGATGCAAGTCTTTTCTCAATTGCTCTTCAAAATTCTTCATAATCGTTATAGTTTTGTGAGGTTATCTGATAAAGTTCATGAATGCTGGGCGCTCGTCGCGCTGAGGAGCGGGATTGCCGTCGGCATGGATCTTCTGAAGCAGGAAGGCCATGTTGGTGGCCAGTGTGCGCATGGTCTGCATACCCTCGGTGTCGAGCTTCACCTCGCCCTTGCCGGCCCCGTAGGCAATGTTCCAGTACTGCGAGGTCACCACGGGCATGTTCATCATTTCGAACATCATATTCATCGTCTGGAACGTTGCCGTAGCACCACCACGACGGCAGACTGCCAAAGCTGCTGCAGGTTTGTTCTGCACCAGATGACCCGCCGAGAAGAACAGTCGCTGCATCAGCGAAAGGATGCCACCGTTCGGCTGACCGTAATAAACGGGAGTACCGACTATCAACGCATCGGCTGTTGCCATCTTCTTTGTGATGACAGCACACATGTCATCATCGAACACGCAGCCTGCGCCGTTGTTCTGTCGGCAACCACCACAGTTGATGCACATGCGGACACTACCTCGTCCTATCTGCACAATCTCCGACTCCACGCCGTGCTTCTGCAGCATCGCTTCGATTTCCTTCAGACAACAGAACGTATTGCCGTCTGTTCTTGGACTGCCGTTAATCAATAATACTCGTGGAGTCTTGCCACCAGTCACGTTGTTTAACATCGCCGATACAGGCGATACTACCGCCGCACCTGCAGCTGCCATCGTTGCTTTCTTGATAAAATCTCTTCTGTCCATAAGTCTAGTTTTTATTATCTTTTTTATATAATCTGGTCTATCATATCACAAAACATATTAAATCAATGGGCAAATATACGAAAAATAAATGATTATTTGCTACCTTTGCAATTAAAAATTGCGAGAACGGGCTGCATCTCAGCAAAAAACGAGCTTTTTGCGCTCAATTTGCACCGTCCTTGTGCCAAGATTTGAGAATTATTAGGATTTGAAACAGAAACAGATAACAGCAGAGAACGCCAACGACGGGCAATTGAGACTGCTCTACGAAACGGCATTCCCCAAGGAAGAACAGATTCCCTGGGATGACTTGGTACGGCTAATTGGTGAGATGAATCTTGACTTCACGGCCTACTATGAGGGAGAAGATTTTGTGGGATTTACTATTGTCTATCCAAGACCGTCGTTCAACTGGTACTGGTATTTCGCCGTTAAGGAAGAACTACGTGGAAAAGGACTTGGTCAGCAGATTCTCAATCAACTGATAGATAAATATAAGGGACAGTCATGTGTTCTGGATATGGAATCTCCTCGTCAGGAGTGTGCAAACAAGGAGCAAAGGCTACGTCGCCAAGCGTTCTATCTCCGCAACGGGTTCCGTGAAACCAATGTCTATCGCAGTTGGGATGACTTGGAGATGACCATAATGATGATGGGCCCTGGCACGTTCACCCTACAGAATTGGGACGAGATAGTTGGAGAATTAAGGAATTATTGGACATGGGACTAAATAAGGAATAATCGCATGAGTGAGTTTCGTCAAATGAGGCGCAAGCGCCAGCAGCTTTCCAATGAGGAGAGCATTGCAATTTTAGAGAAGGCAACGGCAGGCACACTGGCATTGCTTGGTGATGAGGGCTACCCCTATGCCGTTCCCATCAGCTATGTGTATCACGACGGAAAGCTGTATTTCCACAGTGCTTTGGCAGGCCATAAGGTGGATGCTATCCGCAAGTGTGACAAGGCTTCGTTCTGTGTTGTTGAGCAGGATGATGTGCAGCCGAAGAAGTATACCACTTTCTTCCGTAGTGTGATAGCATTTGGCAGAATCCATATCATCGAAGATGAACAGGAGAAGTTGGAAACTGCCCGTATGCTTGGCAACCGCTACAATCCAAACGATGATGAGAGTCTGCAAAAGGAGATTGAGAGTGGCTTCTCTCGTATGCTGATGATTCGCTTCGACATCGAGCACCTGACAGGCAAGGAAGCCATTGAGTTAGTAAGAATGCGGAGTGCAAAGAGTGTAAATGCGTAAACTAGCAGTGTCGGTAAAAGAACCAGTAGCAATAATGCAACCTCCAGTTTCATACCATTGCTTTTTGAATGCTTATTCCTTTTATCTCTAATGCTCGACGAACGGACCAGCCTTGCTTCATATATATCTATTTTTCCAAGTCATTTTAATGTGAGGAATGCCGTCGAGCATGAAGGTGTGGGATGACTGCTTGAATCCTACGCTTTCGTAGAATCCTTTGGCATACTCCTGTGCCTCAATGTCTATAAGTGTTGCACCGAAATGTTCTATGGCAGCATCGATGGCATGTAGCATAATCTGCTTGCCGTATCCTTTGCCACGCACAGTGGTGATAACTCTGCCAATCGAGATTTCTTTCATGTGAGTACCGGCAGGACATACACGAGCCAAGGCAACTACTTTATCGTCTACAGTCAGCCACAAGTGGATAGACTTCTGGTCATCGCCGTCTATGTCCTGATAGACGCAGTTCTGTTCAACCACGAATACCTCGCTACGCACTCTAAGGAGTTCGTATAGCTCATCCGTAGTCAATTCCTGAAACGTTTTCTTATGCAGAATCGGCTCAATGCTCATAAAATCATTTAAATCAGATGGCAAATTTACACAAAATCCGAGAAAATTCGCTATATTTGTACCGAGATTTAGGATAGTTTATAAACAAACCCAACAAAACAGAGATTATGAGACTTAACAACGGTATAATGAAAGTAATCATTCTTAATGGCAGCCCGAAGGCGCACGGCAATACGGCAACGGCGCTGCATGAAGTGGAGCGTACGTTGCAGCAGGGCATCGAGACGGAGTGGATTCACGTGGGACACCTGCAGAAGAAACACATTTTATCCGATAAAACCAACTACTCTGCCTTGCCACCAAACTCGTTATATGACACGTCCTCAGGCTTCCACTTATTCTTTGGTGTAGGCTGTTCTGCTGGATGGCCTATAGCGATGACGCACAGAGGAACGATGGTCTCAGGCAACTTCAACACCTTGGAGACTTCAGTAACGCGGTCGTCCATAGGATAGCAGCCTGTCCATACGGCACCAAGGCCAAGGGCTTTAGCTGCAAGGAGGATATTTTCTGTGGCTGCCGAGCAGTCCTGAATCCAATACTCCTGTGCCTTGCCCTGCATCGCCTTGTCCAGATTGCCACAAACAACAATAGCCACACCAGCTTGCTTAATCATGCCTCTGCGACCAGCAAGTTCTGCCAGCTTCTCCTTGTTGGTGACTGCTACGAAATGCCAGGGCTGCTTGTTGACGGCTGTGGGAGCAGCCATGCCTGCACGAAGCATCGTCTCTATATCAGCCTTTGAAACAGGCTCGTTGGTGTACTGTCGGATGCTGGTGCGCGTCATGATGTTGTTAATCACTTCATTTTCATAAACACTCTGTGCCGAAAGGGTCAGCACACCCATCAATGCCATAAGGCAGAAAAAAAGTCTTCGCATATTTGTTATTGTTTTGTACATATCTTATTCGTAGGCATATACTAATCCATACTTCTCATGCAGTTTTTGGAGAGAACCGTCGGACTTCATCTGACGGATGACATTATTCACCATCTGTAGCAAGTCCTCCTGTCCCTTTTGCATGAGCACACCAATCTCGCCGTGGGTAAATGGTTTGTTTAACAACGGTGCGGCAAGTCGGGCATCGGTCTGTACGTAGTAGGGAGCCTCCGTTATCTCCGTTATCATCACATCGGCCTGCCCCTCGGCTATGAGAGCAGGGATTTCCTCGTTCTTCTGATGGATGACGATGGTGGCATGCGTCAGGTTCTCGTTGGCAAACTTCTCGTTCAGTCCACCAGGATTCACCATCACGCGGACTTCGGGTTTGTCGATGTCGGCCAACGACTGGTAGCGGTCGGCCTCCGAGGCACGGCAAAGGATGGTCTTGCCGTTAGCCAGATAGCCCTCGCTCATAAGCATCGTCTCGCGGCGGGTATCGGTGATGGTTATTCCTCCAATGGCGAGGTCGAAAGTCTGAGGTTCAGCCAATACGTCTGCCGTCAGCGTAGGCCATGAGGTTGGTACAAACGCTATGCTTACTCCTAATCGTGCAGCAATCTCGTTAGCCACTTCGATGCCAAAGCCCCAATAGGTTCCGTCGGCCTCACGGAAAGACAGCGGTCTGTAGTCACCTGTGGTGCCAAAGAGGATCGTACCACGTTCAATAATCTCTGCAACTTTTCCATCGAGGGGAATGTCCGTATAGGTAGATAGGATAAACACTGAGTATTGACCGTTCTCCTTTCCGAACTGGACAGCACCCTTCAAGTCACTCTCCGGAAACAGCTTTGTGCTGTCGAAGTAGTAAAGGCCATCCTCGCTGTTGTACCAGCCGCCTACATAGCCTTCGTGCTGCAAAGCATGGCTTACGACCTTGTCGAGTTGGTCGCGCGAGTGGCTGTTCAGGGTAGCTGCATAACTGACGGCAATCCCTTCCGTCGGCTCCGTCATCGTACGGATGTCGATGGTGAATCCGTCAGGATGGGACTGACTGAAAGCCCAAACCTTATCAGCTATATTTGTGATGTTGCTTTGCTCTGTAGAGTTGTCCTCATTTGAAGAGCATGATGCGAAACTGGCCGTTCCGCAAATTACCAGTACGGCTATCAGCAACCAAATCTTGATGCTAGGAAAAACTCTTGTTTCTGCTTTTCTCATCGTTGTCATATCAATGTTGTTATAAGTATTATTTGTCTATCTCTTTGAATCACCGGATGCCGTCTTCGGGCAAGGGATAGTCCATCAGCATCTTTTCTGCTAATGGCATGTACCAAGTGTGGACTTCCTCTGCTGTTGGCGTGTGACCTCCGGGGAAGTGGAACGACTGGTTGTAGTGTTCCAAGAACAGCGGTTCGAAGTGTGCCAATGTGTCATTGTCACCAAAGATTCCCCAAATGCGGCTTTTGCTTTCAGGAGTACAGTAATCAAACTGATGCGCCTCCATTTCTGCAAACTCGGTTATCAGCTGTTCGTCGATGATGAAGTCCTGTTTGCCATCTATGCGTGGCGACTTATACTGATGGGTGCCAATCCTTGGCTTTAGGAATTCCGTCATCTTGAAGTGTGGATTACCCAACAATGCAGGTAGTCCTACGACAGGTGCCAACATCTGCGCATAGAACGAGCCACAGCTATTGCCAATCAGGAGGTCAGGCTTCTCAGCCTCTATCAACTCACTGATGAATCTGACAGCCTCCTTTGGGTGTATCGGCAAGTCAGGCGTAATCACCTCAGCACGACCCTCGAAAGCGTCGCGCAAAGCCATCGCAGGTATGCACTGGCCACTGGCATAGAATCCGTGCAGGAACAAGATTTTCTTCATAACCGACTGCAAAGGTACGAATAAGTGACTGAAAAGCCAAATGTTTATGAGGGAAATCCCTACGTAGTTTTAGGAATCTTACCCCTTCATTATAGGAATTTTCATTTTTATATTTCGCCAAAACTTCTGATCTTTGCCCTCGAAATCAAGAGCGAGAACAGGCTGCACCTCAGCATAGAGCAAGCTCTCTGCATTCGGTTTGCACTGTCCTTGCATCGTGAAAAGGTTAGTAAAGCCTTTCGATGAACAGAAGTTTAACTTATAAAAATGAAGATTATGAAAACAATGAATAAGGTGATCGCAGCCATGATGTTAATGGCAATCACAACAGCAACGCCAGCAATGGCAGGTAAGACGACGGTGAGCACCAGTCGTCAGAACCATAACAATGGTAAGAGCGACAAAGTTGTCGTAGTGAATAACCATAAAGGTGACTCTCATTTTGACAGAAATGAGAAAACGCTGCCGCATTTGAATGCTCACAAAAAGAATGCCTATCATCCTGATATGAAGACGTGCACCATCATCCTGAGTCGTCACGATTATCAGAAGAACGTGCGGGCTAGGGTAGAGAACATGAAGGGCGTGATGGATACCAAGTGGAATCCGCGTACTCATGAACTGACAGTCATCTACGATGCCAAGATTACGTCAGCCCGTAACATCAAGCACTTCATGGCATAATTGTTTGTCATTCTATATATTTTCCGAAAAGCTCCGGCCTTGCTATTCTGCAGGTCGGAGCTTTGATTATTTGGGGAATTCAGTTCGTCCCCATTTCATTTCCTCGCCCTCTTTGTCATACTGTTTACGCTTGCCAACGACAGGGGCAATCCGTATGGACTCCCATCAGGTCGCGTCATGCTAACTGTCACGTATGGAGCCTTATCCAACACCTCCAATGCGAAGGCGGCATCCATTTCTCTACTTGCTTTTCTCATCTAGAGTTCGATGAGTTTGCCGTTCTTTTTCGCCTCCTCAATCCACTTGGGCTCGATTTCCTGCAGGAATTTCTGCTTGTTCTCGTTCAACTTCTGCATATCGAGACCGATAGCAGCCTGAGCTTTAGCCTTCGTGCTATAATCGGGCACAGGGATAGCATCGGTGTGTCCGTGCTTGGCAGCTACGCGAGCAATAAGCAAGCGGGCCTGCTGAGCATAGTCGACAGAGTGGGAGAGCAGACGGGTAACCTCTTGTGGGGCGTGGAATGTAGCACCATGCGAGGCGATGGCATAGTCCCAACGCCACTGACTCTTACGCAACAGGGCCTGGATGGGCGCCATCTCAGCTTCGGTAGCACCCTTGTCGATGATGAACTTCGCCTCGAAGTGGGCACGAGCCAACTCCTGCTCAGCACGGTTGCGCACCTCGTTGCACTTCTCCTGACGCTCATAAACATTCTGGCGCAGCACCTCAGCATCCTGACGGTGACAGGTCTGACAGGTGCGGTCAATCTTAGCCAATGGCGACTGAATCTG
The DNA here is from genome assembly GCA_900316265.1 of uncultured Prevotellaceae bacterium. Classification (GTDB taxonomy): domain Bacteria; phylum Bacteroidota; class Bacteroidia; order Bacteroidales; family Bacteroidaceae; genus Prevotella. The sequence continues at coordinate 7,537 of ONCH01000055.1, forward strand.
GTGGTCGCTGAACTTCACACCACCCTCCTGCTTATACGGCATGTGGCAGTCTGCACACGATACACCACGCTGGGCATGGATGCCGTGCTGCGACATCTCCCAACCAGGATGCTGAGCCTTCAGAATCTTGGTCTTCGACAGTGGATGGATATAGTCGTAGAAACCTATCTCGTCGTAGTATTCCTCAGCAGCCTCGCAGGTCAGCCCCTTGTCGTGTGGGAATACCAGGTAGTTAGCCTTGCCAGGGTTCTTCTCATCGTTAGGCTTGATGAAGTAGTACTCCACGTGGCACTGGGCGCACACCAGCGAACGCATCTCCTGATGGGTGGCATCCTTCACGTTCAGACCACGACGGGCAAAGGCCTCGTAGAGCGCAGGACGGGCAGGGCGCAGATCCATCGTGCGTGCATCGTGACAGTCGCTACAACCAATGGTGTTCACCTCCTCGGCACCCAGCTCACTCCACTTCTTGGCGTAGAAGTTGGCAGGATTGAAGACAGAATTCGTACCACTGAGTTCGCGCATCATGCGAGGCACATCAGGACCCTTACACGTCCAACACGTAGCAGGCTGCATATCGGCGGCGATGGAGTCAGGCGTAATCTGAATGCCTGGATTGCCAGTACGCAGAATCTTACGCATATCCTCCAGCGCGTGCTTGTGTCCGCGAGGGGTGTTGTAGTGGCGCGAGAAAGCGTAGCCAGCCCACAGCACTACCATCTCAGGACGCTGTTCGAGCACATCCACCTCTTGCGACGAGTTGTACTTCGACTTAAACGTGGTGTCCTCAGTCATTGCCCACGTCTCGTACTCACGCGGATAGTCGGCCTTGAACTTCTCATTCTGTGCCACGATGGAGTCCTCAAACACGGTGCGCTTGTTGTTAAACACACTCGCCACCTCAGCCCTGCGCTCCATCAGCGACGAAACGAGCAGTCCCAGAATAAAGACCACAACCATTGAGCCTCCGAAGAGTACCCAACCTTGCCATTGTTTCAATTGTTTTGCCATATCTTCAAATTCTTAATTCTTAACTCTTAACTTTTGAATCCATTCAGGAACTGGCGATGGCGGTAGTGGTGTGACACCTTCAGCATTCGGTGTTGCCATCAGCGAGTTCATACCGCCGTGAGGCACACCCCGATGACAGTCCCAACAGACCTTGCCGCCCTGAGCCTGCTGTGTCATATAACCCATGCGGCCCGTCTTTACAAACTCTGTGTTCAGTTGCGTGTGACAACGGATGCAGTTGTCCATCACCACTTGTCCTGTCAGTGTCTCGGCCTTGATGGCTTGATGCTCCATGTGGCCTACGAAGTATGCTGTGTGCTTCAAGCCGTCAACCGCCTTGAAACCATAATAAACGGCCAGATTCTGATGGGGCACATGACAGTCATTGCAGGTGGCACCATTAGACTGATGGTCTATACGTCCGTGCGACGAGTGGCTCCACGTAGCATAATAAGGTGTCATGATGTGGCAGTTGACGCAGGCCGACGGGTTGTCACCTATAAAATAAGTATGCGCCCTGAGCAGATACATAAACAATCCGCCGAGGCCGCATACGACACCCGCAATCACCAGCAAACCCACCTTTTGACGATACGATAGCCAGTCCTTAAAAGCAAATAAGTCCTTTAGCTTCATAGGTAAGTAGTTTATTTATGCCGCAAATATACGGAAAATATTCCAAACTGCCCAATTTTAGGACATAATAATTGTTAATCCGCTATCTTACGGACTGTTCGTTTCTCCCGCTCTATCCTGCTCATTTCCTACTATACCGTAATCTCTATTTGTATTCCTTCTGGCCCGAGGATGCAACTCTCGTAATAGCTTTGCCTCGAAGTAATTTACAATACAATTTCCATCGTCGTTTTCTGCACTTTCATGCCCATGTTCCTATAGAAGCTTAAAGCGGCATCGTTGCCGTCCCACACATTCAGGGTGACGTTGTTGCAGCCTATGGACTGGGCATAATCGCGCACATACTCATACAACGCCTTGCCGACGTGTTGGCCGCGAGCTTTTTCATCCACGCAGATGTCATCAATATACAGCGTCTTGATGTTCTGCAGCAATTTATCGTCCTTCACCTCGGTCACCATGCAGAAGGCATAACCCAGAACACCGTCGTTGTCAAAGACGAATATGGGTTTACGGTTATTCTTTAACATCGCTTCCAATTCCTGCTCATCGTATTTGGTTGTGTTCGGTTTGAACAGGTCAGGGCGCAGTACATGATGCACCATATTCACCTGATGCAGCAGTTCGATGATAGTTGGTATGTCTCTTTTTTTAGCTTTT
>ONCH01000068.1 GCA_900316265.1 uncultured Prevotellaceae bacterium
ACAGGCATCAGCCGGACAGAGCGTGATGTGAGCTACTATGCAGAGCGACTGAATGTGTCACCCAAATATCTTTCAGCCACCATCAAACGGGTGACAGGACATAGTGTCACATCTTACATCGACCGCCATACTATACCTATATTAAAAGACTATCTGAATGATGAACGCCTATCCCTCACTCAGATAGCTGACCTAATGAGCTTCACGTCGCTCTCTTACTTCAGCCGTTACTGCACCAAGCATCTCGGCCAGTCGCCTAGCGTTTACCGTCTGAGTCTTCAACCGAAGTAAATCGGAATCCTATTTATTGATAGATATTTAGCACATCTATAATATAATTGTATTTGCCTCTTATCAAGATTAGTAATCTTTATCTGGACTTTGATCGGACGTAGTATTTCATCAGACAAAGACGAAAGGAGTCTCGTTATTACCTATTCTACATTTGTAAATCCTGAATCCTCAATTACAAATACGTATTTACCGTTGACGAATGACCCTCTGTGGATAAAAATGTATTTCGACATTCACTCAAATGAGATACTAAAAAGGGACCTGCCCAATTATGAGCAAGTCCCTTTCATTATTTAAGAGTGATGATTACTCCTCAACAGCGGCCTGGGCGGCGGCAAGACGTGCGATAGGCACGCGGAATGGAGAGCAAGATGCGTAGTTCATGCCAATCTTAGCACAGAACTTAACGCTTGAAGGCTCACCACCATGCTCACCACAAATACCGCAACGGAGGTCAGGACGAACCTCGCGGCCCTCCTTAACGGCAAACTTGATGAGACGGCCTACGCCCTTCTGGTCGAGTACCTGGAATGGGTCAACCTTCAGAATCTTCTTGTCGAGATATACAGGCAAGAACGAAGCGATGTCATCACGAGAGTAACCGAAGGTCATCTGTGTGAGGTCGTTGGTTCCGAATGAGAAGTACTGAGCCTCTGAAGCAATCAGGTCGGCGGTCAGGGCAGCACGTGGAATCTCAATCATCGTACCAATCTCGAACTCTACCTCAACGCCCTCAGCTGCGAAGGTTTCCTTGGCAGCATACTGGATAACTTCCTTCTGCTGCTTCAGCTCGTTGATAGAACCAATCAGAGGAACCATGATTTCTGGCATTGGGTTCTTGCCTTCCTTCTTCAGTTCGCAAGCAGCGCTCAAGATAGCCTTTGTCTGCATAGCGGTAATCTCAGGGAATGTGATACCCAGACGGCAACCACGATGTCCGAGCATTGGGTTGTTCTCTGCGAGAGAGTCAACACGACGCTGGATGGTAGCCAGGTCAACGCCCATTTCCTTAGCCATGATTTCCTGTCCTGCAAGATCGTGTGGAACGAACTCGTGGAGTGGTGGGTCGAGCAGACGGATGTTTACTGGCAGTCCGTCCATAGCCTCGAGGATACCCTTGAAGTCAGCCTTCTGATAAGGCAACAGCTTAGCAAGAGCCTTCTCACGTCCGGCAACGCTGTCGGCGAGAATCATCTCACGCATAGCGATAATCTTCTTGTCCTCGAAGAACATGTGCTCTGTACGTGTAAGACCGATACCCTTTGCACCGAAAGCGCGTGCCACCTGTGCATCGTGTGGAGTATCAGCATTGGTGCGAACCTGCAGCTTGGTGTACTTGTCACAGAGGTCCATCAGTTCCTTGAAGTCGCCGCTCAGTTCAGCAGCCTTTGTTGGAACCTCACCTGCATATACCTGTCCGGTAGAACCATTCAGAGAGATATAGTCACCCTCCTTATAAACAACGCCGTCAATCTCTACGGTTCTGTCCTTATAGCTTACATTCAACGAACCTACACCGCTGACGCAGCACTTACCCATACCACGTGCCACAACAGCAGCGTGAGAGGTCATACCGCCACGTGCAGTAAGGATACCCTCTGCAGCAGACATACCTGCAAGGTCCTCAGGAGATGTCTCGATACGAACGAGAACTACCTTATGACCGTCAGCGTGCCATGCTTGAGCGTCGTCAGCATGGAATACAATCTGTCCGCATGCAGCACCAGGAGATGCTGGCAGACCCTGTGCGATAACCTTAGCGGTGGTCAAAGCCTTCTTGTCGAAAATCGGGTGGAGCAGCTCGTCGAGCTTCTGTGGCTCGCAACGCTGGATGGCTGTCTTCTCGTCAATCATACCCTCGTGGAGAAGGTCGATAGCTATCTTAACCATAGCGGCACCTGTACGCTTGCCGTTACGTGTCTGGAGGAACCAGAGCTTGCCTTCCTGAACAGTGAACTCCATATCCTGCATGTCATGATAGTGGTGCTCCAGCTTGTCCTGAATACCGTTCAGTTCTGCATAAATCTCTGGCATTGCCTCTTCCATAGAAGGATACTTGGCAACACGCTCTTCTTCAGAGATGCCTGCGCGCTCTGCCCAACGCTGTGAACCCAGTTTGGTGATCTGCTGTGGTGTGCGGATACCTGCAACCACGTCCTCACCCTGAGCATTAACGAGATACTCGCCGTTGAACACGTTCTCGCCATTAGCGGCATCACGACTGAAGCATACACCTGTAGCAGATGTGTCGCCCATGTTACCGAATACCATTGCCATTACGCTAACTGCAGTTCCCCACTCATCAGGAATACCTTCCATCTTACGATAGAGGATAGCGCGCTCGTTCATCCAGCTGCGGAACACAGCGCAGATAGCACCCCAGAGCTGCTCGATTGGGTCGTCTGGGAAGTCCTTGCCTGTGCGCTCCTTGATGGCAGCCTTGAAGAGCTGAACCAAGTCTTTCAGTTCGTCTACGCTGAGGTCCTTGTCGAGCTTAACGCCGCGGCGCTCTTTCACTTTCTCGATAATCTCCTCGAACGGGTCGATGTCTTCCTTGTTTACAGGTTTCATTTCAAGCACCACGTCACCATACATCTGCACGAAACGACGATATGAGTCGTATACGAAGTGTGGGTTGTTGGTCTTCTTTGCCATTCCCTCAGCAACTTCGTCGTTAAGACCAAGGTTAAGGATGGTATCCATCATACCAGGCATAGAAGCGCGTGCACCTGAGCGAACGCTGACGAGCAGCGGGTTTACTGCATCTCCGAACTTAGAGTTCATCAACGTCTCAATGTGCTTTACTGCTGCCATAACGTCATCGTTAAGCAGTTCCATAATCTTCTCCTGCCCAACTTCATAATATTCATTACAGCAATCGGTGGTGATTGTAAAACCTGGAGGAACGGGGACACCGATAAGATTCATTTCAGCAAGGTTGGCACCCTTGCCACCGAGTTCCTCTCTCATTTTTGCATTACCCTCGGCTTTGCCATTGCCGAAAAGGTAAACTCTTTTTTCGCTCATAGTTATTGTTTTGAATTTCTCTTAGTATTTAAATATTGTGCAAATATACAGATTTTAAATCAACCTCGCAAGAAAATAATGGAAAAAATGCTACCTTTATCTTACATTTCTATTTTTTAAGGTAATGATAAGAAGGTGGGAACGAGATATAAGCTTGCATCGATAATGCCACATTATTATAATATACACGCGCATGAGATATACATCTGAGTTTCTCACTTGTATCTCCTGACACCCTCAGGAGTGTCTCCTGACATTGCCACATGCCACAACTGGTGTGCTAAAGTTGTGTTGTTTAGGAGAAAAAGTCACAAAAATATTTGATTATTAAACATTTTTAATTATCTTTGCAAACAATAAGTGACGCAGGTTAATACTATTTGAGAAGCAACCCTAATTAGCATTTAGCAATATCATGTCTAGAAAGAAGAAACCTTTACCACTACTGGAAAACGTTACAATCGCAGACTGTGCTGCCGAAGGTAAAGCCTTGGCGCGTGTTGACGACTTGGTTGTATTCGTGCCTTTTTGTGTTCCAGGCGATGTGGTCGATATACAGCTAAGGAAGAAAAAGCACAGCTACGCGGAAGGAGAAGTGGCGCGATTCATAAAGAAAAGCGATGTCAGGCAAGAGCCTATGTGCCAGCACTTTGGAATATGCGGCGGATGTAAATGGCAGATACTGCCTTACTCGGAACAACTAAAGATGAAGCAGAAACAGGTGGTTGACCAGCTGCGCAGAATAGGGAAGATAGAGTTGCCGGAAATAAGCCCGATATTGGGAAGCAAGCAAACAAGAGAATACAGAAATAAACTGGAGTTCGGATGCTCAAACAAGAAATGGCGCACGCGCGAGGAATTTGCAAAGCTTAGCGAAGAGGAGTTCCAAGAGCAGGAGGGTGCCATCGGTTTCCATATTACTGGCGCTTTTGACAAGATTCTTCCTATAGAGAAATGTCACCTTATGCACCCTTTGCACAACGAGATACGCAATTCCATTCGCGACTTCGCTTACTCCACGGGTATGACTTTCTTTGACCTTCGCAATCAACATGGATTGTTGCGCGATATAATGATAAGGAACTCTAACACCGAGGAGTGGATGGTGCTGGTGCAGTTCCATTTTGACGAGCAAGGCGATGAAGAAAAGGCGATGGCGCTGATGCAGCATATTGCTGACACATTCCCTCAGATTTCGTCATTACTATGGGTTGACAACCAAAAGTGCAACGACACATTTGGAGACCTCGAACTGAATCTTTACAAGGGTAATGACCACATATACGAGCTGATGGAAGACCTGAAGTTCAAGGTTGGGCCAAAGAGTTTCTATCAGACAAATGTACAGGCACAATAGCCAATTTCGTGGCTCGCAAGGCAAGCAAGGTAATAGGCATCGAATATGTTCCTGAAGCCATTGAGGACGCAAAGGTGAACTCGCAAATCAACGGTATAGAGAACACTCTGTTCTTTGCGGGTGACATGAAGGACATCCTCACCGACGACTTCATACAGCAGCACGGGCGTCCAGATGTCATCATTACCGACCCTCCTCGTGCAGGCATGCATCCCGATGTGGCGCAAACCATATTGCGAGCAAGGCCAAAGCGAATCGTATATGTGAGTTGCAACCCTGCCACCCAGGCGCGTGACTTGGCAAGTCTCGATGTGGCATATCGGGTGGAGCGCGTGCAACCCGTGGACATGTTCCCGCATACTCCACATGTTGAGAACGTGGTCCTGCTTACGGAAAAAGAATTAATTTAGAATTATAAAATGTTTAACCCACTAATGAACTACACTATGAAAATGAGATTATTAACTACCTGCTTGCTGGCTATGGCCGTGATGAGCATGAGTGCCCAAGAGCAGAAACCAAAGAAATGGTACGACAACATCAAGTTCAGCGGATACGGCATGCTGCAGTATCAGTATCAGGACAGGGATGAAAAGGAGACCAACACGTTCAATCTGCGCTTGCTCCGTTTGATTCTCGACGGAAAGATTGGCGACTGGGATTGGCGAGCACAGATTCAGGGCACCAATGCAAAGGGTCCTGGCGAGCCTACAGTTCAGTTGGTTGACCTCTATGCAGAATGGGTGAAGTATAAGGAGGCTCGCGTAAGGATTGGACAGTTTAAGCGTGCTTTCACATTTGAAAATCCTACCCACCCAATCACTCAGGGATGGTATGC
>ONCH01000054.1 GCA_900316265.1 uncultured Prevotellaceae bacterium
GTCGTATCCTCCTTATTCTTTACGTGGGTCAATAGCCTTTACTGCACCCTGCTCCTCAGTCGTGCGACCGTAAGAACCGGTGTTCTTCTTCATAGCCTCATTGGCGTCCATACCGTTCTTGATGGCTTCCATCATCTTGCCCAGGTGTACATACTCGTAACCGCAAACCTCGTTGTTGCTGTCGAGGTACATCTTGGTGATGTAACCCTCGGTGAGCTCCAGGTAACGGGTACCCTTGGCAACAGTGCCATAGAGCGTACCAGTCTGTGAGCGGAGACCCTTACCAAGGTCTTCCAGACCAGCACCGATAGCCAGACCACCCTCAGAGAAAGCACTCTGTGTGCGGCCATAGACAATCTGCAGGAACAGCTCGCGCATAGCGGTGTTGATAGCGTCGCAAACAAGGTCAGTATTCAGGGCCTCGAGGATGGTCTTACCAGGCAGAATCTCAGAAGCCATAGCTGCTGAGTGAGTCATACCTGTGCAGCCGATGGTCTCAACGAGAGCCTCCTGGATAACGCCGTCCTTGACGTTCAGACTCAGCTTGCAGGCACCCTGCTGAGGTGCACACCAGCCAATACCGTGGGTGTAACCCGAAATGTCCTTGATCTCCTTTGCCTGAATCCATTTGCCCTCCTCGGGAATGGGTGCAGGACCATGGTAAGCGCCCTTGCAAACGCTACACATGTTTTCAACTTCTTTTGAATAAATCATACTAATAAATATAAACTAAGATAATGTAATTTCAAAAGTATTTGTCAATGTCTTGCAAAGATACAACTTTTTAATGAAGAATGAAGAATGAAGAGTGAAGATTTTTTTGCCGCTTAACCTTTTTTACCTTTTTACCCTTTTACTTGTTTGTCTTTTTTTGTAACTTTGCAAACTACGTATGACAAATAGATGTCTGATGTAAGATGTCTGATGTAAGATGTCTGATGTAAGATGTCTGATGTAAGATGTCTGATGTAAGAAGTCTGATGTAAGATGTCTGATGTAAGATGTAAGAAGTAAGATGTATGATGAAGAAAATCAGTAATAGGGAATTGGAGGAGAGGGTGAACCGTGCGGTAGATAACTTCATGCAGGGTTATGGCTGTTGCCAGAGTGTACTGGCTGCGTTCTGTGACCTCTATGGTATGGACGAGACGCTGGCGCTGAAGGTGGCTGCAGGTTTTGGCGGTGGAGTAGGCCGCTTGCGCATGATGTGTGGTGCCGTATCTGGTCTGGTGATGCTCGTCGGACTGGACTGCGGGCAGACCGAGGGTAGCGACCGTGAAGGTAAGTCGGCGTGTTATAAGGTGGTGCAGGACTTGCTGGCACAGTCGCAGGCTGAGAACGGTAGTCTGATATGTGCGGAGATTCTGGGACTGAAGGGACACGAGAAGGCGCAGTCAAGCTATGTCGCCTCGCCTCGTACTGCTGAATACTATAAGACGCGTCCCTGCGCTGCCAAAGTGGAGAGCGCGGCACGCATCTTTGCGAAGTATCTCAGCGAGAAATATCCTGAAGAGACGGTATAGTCTGTCAGTGGCTTAGTAGAGCGCGGCAGGAATGAGCTGCTTGGCGTTCTCGAAGTCCTCTGGGGTGTCCAACTCGATAGAGAAGAAGTTGGTGGTATCGACAATGCGGAAGGTGTGACCCTGTGGGATGAGGCGCTCGAAGGCACGCTCGTAGAAAACATCAATGAGTCCTTCGTGCTCAATCATCTGCTCCAGCTCCTGGAAGAGGGCGGTGCTGTAGCTGGCCGTCATCTTCTCGAAGCCTACGCTCTCGCCGATGGCTTGCTCAATGCTGCACGTCTTGCTGAGTTCCATGATGCGGTTCTCGCTGTCCACGATGACCTTGATTTCCTCCTCGCCACACTCATGACGGTTCAGCGCCAGTGCATTACCTTCGGTAGTCAGCACGGCACGGATGAGTTGTGGGTCGAAGAGAATGTCGCTGTCGGAGAGCAGGAAGTCCTTGCCCTCAGTATAGGGGCGCGTCATCCACAATGAGAAGATATTGTTGTTGTGCTCGTAGTCAGCGTTGTGGATGAAGTGGATGTTCAGCGAGGGGTACTGTTTCGTCAGAAACTCGCGAATCATCTCAGCACGATAGCCCGTGACAACCACCAGTTCATTGATGCCTGCAGCAATCATCGCATCAACGGTGCGCTGCAACAGGGTGCGCTCACCAATCTTCAATAAACACTTCGGACATGCGTCAGTCAGTGGGCGCAGTCGTTTTGCCATTCCGGCAGCAAGTATTACACCAATCATATATCTTTAACTTCTTTAACTTCCTTAACTCCTTTAACTTCCTTAACTCCTTTAACTTCCTTAACTCCTTTAACTCCTAATCTTCATCAGCGCCATACCGATGGCTATCCAAAGGATTTCACGAACGCGGCAGATGATGCTGACAAAGATGCCTAGGGCTGCAGAGAGTCCTAAGGCGGCAATGCTTAGCACGAAACCACCCTCCTGCACACCAATCTGCATGGGCAGGAAACCGATGAGGTTTGCAAACAGCGTGGTGAAAGCCACGATGAGTACGGAATGCAGGTAGGTCAGTACCATACCATCTACTCCACCACCATTGTCGATGCCGAAGAGCAGGAGCATGAACATCACTTCCAGGCTCTGTACCATGCGTGAACTGTATTCTAATATCAGACTGGTGTAGAACGCCTTGGTGTCCTGCGAGTAGAGGGCAGATATCTGGGCGTCGATATTACGCAACGCCTCAGCATGGTTGCCACGGAAACGACGGCTCCAGCCTTTCAGGAATGGTATCTTACCAATCAGTCCCAGCACATAGACCACCAGTCCGTTGCGATAGCCTTTGGAGAAGATCCAGAAGGCCAACAGACAGAACAGGATAATAATGCCCAGAATAGTGCCAATAGCTGTGGTCATGGGCATATCGCCTACGAGCACCAGTGCCAGATAGATGAAGATGCTGATGAACCAGAACCAGAAATGGGCGAAGAAGTGCATCATGGCATAAAGGATGACGCTCGACGTGGCATGCTGCTTGTCGATGTCCTTCGACAGTTCCATGATGCGGTAGGGTTCGCCACCCAGTCCACCAACAGGTGTGGCATAGTTGAGGGCATAGCCCGTGATGGTAAGTCGGTAGATGCGCCAGAAACTGACAGGCGACTTTTTACCAAGATTTCCTTCGATGATGGCTTGCCAGGCAAAGGCGTTGAGGCCATATACTACAATCCAGATGCCGAGGATGGGGATGAGCCAGTAGCCGGCATGACAGAGGTGCTGCCACAGTTCGACGAAGCTGACGTCAAAGGTGAACAGCATGACTACGCATGCTGCACAGCCAAGGAAGAAAAACAGGTTATTCAGTCGCTGCTTAGTCCAGACCATCGGCTATTCGCTTACAGAACGATTCGTGACGGTGGTTGACATACCAGGCGAGCAGTCCCATGCCGACAATTTCCCAAACGAAGTTCATGATGGGAATATCAATCAGGCAGAACAGGAACAGCCAGAACGAACGGAAATTGAACGTCAGCAGACCATTCCAGAAGATGACAGGCAGAGAAGCGTCGTGGAAATCCTTGCGCACACTCTCTGGCATATTCTCAGAAGCACCAAACTTGTCGCGCAACTTGTGCATCAGACGCTGGAACTGTGGGGTAATGCCTTCCTGCTTCTTGGTATAGTCGATGTATGACTTCTGGAAATAGCGTTCTGCAAAACTGTGGGTCTCAGGCGTCATCTGGTCATAAATCTCCTGCTGGCGCTCAGAATTGTCGAGCTCTGCACCCTTCTCACCCTTCAAGAAAAAGAGGTGTACCTGGATGTAGTAGTCGGCCATGCGCTGCTGGCCAGCCAGACCTGCAATACCAGAGATAAGACCAAGGGCGTAGACCACCGCAGTGGCTATCAGCGTGTTCTCCGGGGTGTCCTCAATACCCAGCCATCCGAACTCAAGGTCGTGATGCAGGTAGAAACGATACACCAGCACGTGGTAGATGGGAATGAACCATGCGAAGCCGGCTACACCGTCGAGGATACGTCCCAGACGGCTCTTCTTGCCAGACAAACGCGCCAGTTGACCATCGGTACAGTCGAGGATGTCGGCAAACATCAACAGCACAATGGCGATGATGTTCATCATGAGACCCCATGTGCCACTATAGTAGAAACTGCCACAGCCAAAGAAGATGGCACTGGCAGCACCGATAATCATCGACCAGATGGTAACGGTGTTGGGATGGATGTCGAACTTGTTGAAGAAGACAGCCAGATAATAACAGAAAGGACGGATGACATGGAGGTCAAGCCAGTCTTCCGTCTCTGATGATTTTAGTGTTGCTTTAAATCCTTCGTTCATACTTCATTGCATTTCGTATGACTTTTGTCACGATTCGGCAAAGCCCTTGTTAACATGGCTTTGCTCTCACTGCTCCAAAAGTTCATTACTTGATTGCTTCGTAACACTTTTTGATGGTATCGCAAACCACCTGAGTCTGTTCCTTACGACCCAGTGTGATACGCAGGCACTCCTCGAGGCCCTTGTCGCCCATGAACTTAATCTTATAGTCCTGAACCTTCAAGGCTTCCATCAGGGCTTCCTTGATAGCAATAGGATACTTGATAAGGATGAAGTTGGCTACAGACTTATATACCTTGAAGCCGGGCAGGTTGCCAAGTTCCTTCTTATAGAGCTGGCGGCCCCATTCCATATCGTCAGCAACGTGGCGGTAGTGCTCGTCACTCTCCAGAGCTGCCAAAGCGACAGCCTCTGAGAAACGGTTGTAGCCCAGATATTTGTTGACATAGCTCAGGAACTGGTCGTGACCCTTGCCGATGAAACCGAAGCCACAGCGCAGACCGGGCAGTCCGTAGAACTTAGACAAGGTACGTGAGATGATAAGGTTGGAATACTTGTTAACCAGCGGAGCAATGTAGTCAGTGTCCGTTGAAATGAAGCTGGCATAAGCCTCGTCAACCAGTACCATCGTATCGCTAGGGATATTCTCCATGATGCGACCAATCTCCGCTGGAGTCAGACTGTTACCTGTGGGATTGTTGGGTGATGCCAACAGCAGCATACGGGGATGAATGCGGTTGGTATATTCGATAACCTCATCAACATTATATGCAAAGGTGTCTTCCTGCTCATAAAGGGGATACATCTCAAACTCACCGTCGCACTCGCTGGCTACACGGTTGTAGTACCACCAAGAGAACTCAGGGATGAGAATCTTCTTATTATCTCCCTTGGTCAGGAAGTAGTGGATAGCGTTCTTCAGGATATCCTCACCGCCATAAGCCAGCAGGACCTGCTCCTCAGGAACGCCGTAAATCTCGCTAACGCGCACTGAGATAACACTCTTCTTACCCTGGTCATAGATGCGGGTGTAGAAGCATAACTCCTTGGGGTCAAAACTCTTCACAGCGTCAATGACCTTCTGGCTTGGCTCGAAATTAAATTCGTTTCTATCAAGATAATTCATGTTCGTTTTGTTTATTTTCAGCCTGCAAAGGTACGAATAAGTGAGCAAAAAACCAAGAGAAAACATGTTTTTTTGCATAGAAACAGACCACCCAAGGTATTAAATCATATCTTGAGTGGCCTTTAATAGGTCGGGATGAGGCGACTCGAACGCCCGACCCCTACGTCCCGAACGTAGTGCGCTACCAACTGCGCTACATCCCGCTGGCTCTTGAAAAACCGGCTGCAAAGGTACTGCAAATTTTTGAATTACGTGCAGTTTTACAGAAAAAAATTTGCTGTTATGAAAAAAATGGGTTAACTTTGTAGCCAAAACCAACTAGAAATGAAACGACTACTCCTAATCTATCTGACAATATGCATAGCCTTGACCATCCAAGCACAACAATCAATCATGGTGAAGAAAGGCGATGCGCAGAGTTTGCTGGATGCTATCCAACAAGCCAACACTACGAACGCTGATACGAACGCCCAGTGGTTTTATATCCTGATTCCCGATGGTCTTTATGATTTGGGCGAGCGTGTGTTGACACCTATCAAGGGTCACCATATTGCACTGATTGGCCAGAGCATGACAGGCACTATTGTGCGTAATGCTCCTGACCGCAAGATTGAAGGCATCAGTAAGACGGCTGTGTTTAAGAATACGGGTAGCAACAACTATTTCCAGGACATGACCATACAGAATGCACTGGATTACTATGCTGAGGATACCGATGGGCGGGCTGTGACGTTGCACGACAAAGGAACGCGGACCATCTGCAACCGTGTGCGGCTGCTGTCATATCAGGACACTTATTATTCAGACAACGAAGATTGCCAGCACTACTTCAAAGACTCGGAGATACACGGTACGGTGGACTTTATCTGTGGTGCCGGTGATGTGTGGTTTGAAAGCTGTCGTATTGTTACAGAGAAGCGTACCAAGTCGGGCGAGGGACGTTGTGTGATAGCTGCTCCGCGTACATCGAAAACCCAGTGGGGCTATGTCTTTAACCACTGTACGATAGAGAATATGGTTTCAAACTTTGAATATGCCCGTGGCTGGCATACCCATCCTCGTTGTACGTGGCTCTATACCACACTGCTTACACCAGAGAAACTGTCGAAGACGCGTTTTGACTATCGTGGCATGCGTACTGTTCAGAACAACTTTAAAGAGTATGCTACGATGGATGCTCAAGGTCGCAATATTACACCGGTCTCCAATGTGGTGACATTTACGCTAAAGGATGAGAAGAATCCTGTAGAGACGATTCTGACTGATCAAGAGGCGAAACAGTTTAAGGAGGAGAAGGTCTTTGCGGACTGGAAGCCTGCTCTGCAAGTGAAAAAAATAGAGCGAAAAGCCCAAAAACTAATGAAGCGCCTGAAATAGGCGCTTCAATGCTGTTTATAACATACGTTCCAATTCGTCAAGTTCTTCATCTGTCGTTGCCCAACTGGTGACGAAACGACAAACGGTATGGTGGATGTCGGCCTTACCCCAGTGGGTGAACTCGATATTCTTTGATAGTCTGTCTACTGTCTCGTTGGGCAGGATGACAAACTGCTGGTTGGTGGGAGAGTCGATGAAGAACTCACAGCCTTTCTGCTTGAAGATGGCTTTCATGCGCATAGCCATATCAATGGCATGGCGCGACAGCTTGAAGTAGAGCTCGTCAGTGAAAAGCGCATCAAACTGCAGACCAATAAGTGCGCCCTTGGCAATGACGGCTCCGTGCTGCTTCTGGATGGAGAAGAAGTGCTTGTGTGCCAAACGGTTGGTGAAGACCACAGCTTCGCCACACAGTGCACCAATCTTAGTACCACCGATATAGAAGACGTCACAATGACGGGCCAGATAGGGCAGAGTGATGTCGCACCCTTCTGCCATCAAACCATAGCCCAAACGTGCTCCGTCGATGTACAGCGGAATGTTGTAGTGCTGGCATACCTTATAGATATCGTCCAGTTCCTGGGCAGTATAGAGTGTACCTAACTCCGTGGGGAAGGTGATATACACCAGACCTGGGAATACGGCGTGTGCATTGTTGCCATCGTGCATGAAGTCGTCAAGATACTTGTCGAGCGTCTTGGCGTTCATCTTGCCCAGTTCGTCAGGTAGCGTAATGATTTTATGCTCTGTGAACTCTACGGCACCAGCCTCATGGACGTTGATGTGACCAGTACCCACACAGATGACACCCTCATACTGATAGAGCATGGAGTCTATAGTAGTGGCATTGGTCTGTGTGCCTCCCGTCAGGAAGAAGATCTGGGCATCGGGCATACCGATAGCCTGACGGATACGCTCCTTGGCACGCTCAGAGAAAGCGTCGAAACCATAAGGCGTGGGTTTCTCATTATTATATTTAATGAGGTTCTCCAGTACCTTAGGGTGGGCACCATTATTATAGTCACATTCAAAGGAAATCATAATGCTTCTAGCATGCGTTTGATAACCACCGAACAGCTAATCTCGCGATTGGCGGCCTCAGGAATGACGATGGAATTCTTGCTCTCGATGACGTCGTCAGTGACGATGAGGCCGCGGCGTACGGGCAGACAGTGCATGAACTTACCATTGTTGGTCCATGACATGTGCTCGGTATCTACCGTCCACGACATATCCTTAGAGGTGATCTTTCCGTAGTCGGCAGGATTGGTGACACCAGGGTTCGACCAGTTCTTGGCATAGATGAAGTCAGCACCTTCGAAGGCTTTCTTCTGGTCGTACTCTACACGGGCGTTACCCACGAACTTCGGGTCGAGTTCGTAGCCTTTAGGATGGGTGATGACGAAATCGACGTCAGCAGCATTCATCCACTGGGCAAACGAGTTAGGAACAGCCTGTGGCAACGCACGGCAGTGGGGAGCCCAGGTGAGAACGACTTTGGGACGTTCTACCTTTTTATACTCTTCAATGGTGATGAGGTCGGCAAAGGCCTGCAAGGGGTGTACGGTGGCAGTCTCCATCGCAAAGACTGGCTTGCCAGAGTATTTGATGAACTGCTGGAGCACAGTTTCGGCATAGTCGTACTCGCGGTCAGTAAGTCCTGCAAACGAACGTACGCCAATCATGTCACAGTAACAACCCATGACAGGAATGGCCTCCAACAGGTGTTCACTCTTGTCGCCGTCCATAATCACACCACGCTCTGTTTCCAGCTTCCAGGCACCTGCGTTGACGTCGAGTACGATAACGTTCATGCCGAGGTTCATGGCAGCCTTCTGGGTTTATTAAAGAATATCATCATGAGCGTCTTGTTCTTGCCCAGATGCTGATACTTGAAACGGTCGTTCTTAATCTCAAAAGCTTCGGCCAGCGCTTTGTCCAGCGGACCGATATCTTCTACGTTAATGAATGTGTGCATAATTGATAGGTTGAATTTTA
The DNA here is from genome assembly GCA_900316265.1 of uncultured Prevotellaceae bacterium. Taxonomy (GTDB): domain Bacteria; phylum Bacteroidota; class Bacteroidia; order Bacteroidales; family Bacteroidaceae; genus Prevotella. Next base: position 8,846 of record ONCH01000054.1, read on the forward strand.
TGGGCGTGTTTGTCCTTCGCCCTCGATAATCCATTTGTAGGTGGTGATTTCTTCCAAAGCCATGGGACCACGTGGACCCAGTTTCTGAGTGGAGATGCCAATCTCAGCACCCAGTCCGAACTGTGCTCCATCAGTGAAGCTGGTGGGAGCATTCCAATAGACACAGGCGGCATCAACGTGCTGTTGGAAACGACGAGCTGTGTCTTCGTTCTGGGTGATGATGGCTTCGCTATGTCCACTACCGTGCTGGTCAATATGTGCCAGTGCCTCGTCAAACGATGCTACTGTACGGATGGACATCTTATAGTCCATAAACTCTGTGCCAAATGACTCCTCCGTGGCAGGCTTGAGCAATATTTGAGGATACTGTCCTAAGAGCAACTGGTAGGCGGGACCATCCGCATAGAGTTCCACCTTGTGGTCGAGTAATGGCTTAACCAGTTCGGCTAAGTCCCCTAAGCGGTTTTCGTGGATAATAAGACAATCCAAGGCATTGCAAACGCTGACACGACGGGTCTTGGCATTGCAGATGATGGCTTTGCCCATCTCCAGGTCGCCCTCTTCGTCGAAATAGGTATTGACAACACCTGCACCCGTCTCAATAACTGGTATGCGGGCAGTGTTGCGTACGAAATCAATAAGACGTCGTCCACCACGAGGAATACACAGGTCGATATAGCCTACGGCATTGAGCATCTCGCCAGTAGCTTCATGGGTGGCAGGCAACAAAGTGACGACATCTGGATTGACGCCAAACTGTTCCAGTACTTGATGAATGAGTTCTACCGAGGCCTGATTGGAGAGGTCAGCATCCGAGCCACCTTTCAGTACACAGGCATTACCGCTCTTGAAGCACAGCGAGAAAACATCGAAGGTGACGTTAGGACGAGCCTCATAGATCATGCCGATCACACCAAAAGGTACGCTGACACGATGCAGACGCAGACCGTTGGGTAGCGTCTTCTCCTTGGTGACGTGTCCTAATGGCGTTGGCAGGCTGGCCACGTTGCGCATGTCGCTGGCAATATCTGCCAGACGCTTGCTGGTCAGCTGCAGACGGTCGTAAAGCGGATTCTTGGGATCCATCTTCGCCAAATCTTTCTCGTTGGCAGACAGGATACGTTCCTGATAGTCGATGATGGCATCGGCTACAGCATTAAGGATATCGTTGCGCATGTCGTCAGACAGTTGTGCCAGTGTTTTGCTGGCTGTCTTGACACGCTTGAAGGTTTCTGTTAGTTGCATGGTATGAATTCTGTATGAGGAACTTTTTCTTTGTTCATGAGGATGTTGAGGAGGATGTCTTCGCGCTTACCATTGGCAATGATGACACTGATTCCTGCCTGCTGGATGCTTGTGGCAGTGGCGTATTTCGACTGCATGCCTCCACGTCCTGCAGAACTCTTCTCCGTCTGGATATACTGTGAGAGGTCTGTACCTGGAGCGACCTCCTTGATGAGTTGCGACTGAGGGTCGGCAGGGTTGCCAGTATAAATACCATCAATATTTGAGAGCAGGATAAGTGTGTCGGCCTGCATCATTCGTGCGATAAGACCTGACAGCTCGTCGTTATCAGTAAACATCAACTCCGTAACGGATACGGTGTCGTTCTCATTGATGATAGGAAGTACGCCATTCTCGAGCATGACTTTCATACAGGCCTGCTGATTCTGATATTGTTCGCCAGGCTCGAAGTGTTCTTTCGTGGTGAGCACCTGACCTATATTGATACCAAACTCACGGAAGAGGTCGTAGTAAAGTCCGATGAGTTTCACTTGTCCGACGGCGCTGAATAACTGACGCTGCTCTACGGAGTCGAGTAAGTGATCGACGGTGAGTTCACGACGTCCACAGGCCACGGCACCAGAAGATACGAGTATGATTTCGAAACCGTGGCGTCTAAGTTTTGCTATCTGGTCTACGAGTGATGACATACGGGTGACATGTAATTTCCCGTCTTTTCGTGTCAGCACATTAGAACCAACCTTGATGACTATACGTTTATTTTGCATCTTTTTGTCTGATTTCTACTCTTCTAATCTTGCCCGATATGGTTTTGGGCAACTCATCAACGAATTCAACGATACGAGGGTATTTGTAAGGTGCAGTCTCTTTCTTGACGTGCTGCTGGAGCTCCTTGACGAGGTCGTCGCCAGCCTTGTCCTTCCACTCCTTGCCGAGTACGACGGTAGCCTTGACCACCATACCACGGATATCATCGGGCACACCCGTAATGGCGCACTCCACCACAGCAGGGTGGGTCATAAGCGCTGACTCTACCTCGAACGGACCGATGCGGTAGCCAGAACTCTTGATGACGTCGTCGATACGACCCTCAAACCAGTAGTAGCCGTCCTCGTCGCGCCAAGCCATATCGCCCGTATGATAGATGCCATCGTGCCATGCCTCGCGGGTCTTCTCGTCGTCGCGGTAGTAGCCCTTGAACAGGCCGATAGGCTTCTTGTCGCCTACACGGACTACAATCTCGCCCTTTTCACCGTCCTCACACGAGGTACCGTCAGCACGCAGCAGGTCGATGTTGTACTGGGCATTGGGAACACCCATTGAACCTGGTTTCGGTGTCATCCAGGGGAAGGTGCCCAGCGTCATGGTGGTCTCGGTCTGGCCGAAGCCCTCCATCATGCGGATGCCCGTCTTCTCATAGAACTTATCATAGACGGCAGGGTTCAGTGCCTCACCAGCGGTGCAGCAATACTGCAGACTGCTGAGGTCGTACTTCGACAAGTCCTCGCGAATCATGAAACGATAGATGGTGGGAGGTGCACAGAAGCTGGTCACCTTGTATTTCTCCATCTGGCGGAGCAGCGTGTCGGCATTGAACTTCTCGTGGTCGAAGACGAAGACCGTTGCGCCAGCAAACCACTGTCCGTAGAACTTACCCCACACAGCCTTACCCCAGCCTGTGTCGGCCACGGTCAGGTGCAGCGAGTTCTCGTGCAGGTTGTGCCAGAAGACACCCGTGGTCAGGTGGCCCATCGCATAGAGGTAGTCGTGGGCTACCATCTTCGGCTCACCGCTGGTACCTGAGGTGAAGTACATGATCATCGTGTCGTCGTTCTCGTTGACGAAGGCTGGACGCTGGAACTTGGGAGCCTGCTGCCACTCGGTCTTCCAATTGTGGAAACCTTCTTCGTCGCGCAGCGTGATATATTGCTTCACCGTCGGACTCTCAAGCATGGCCAGCTTGATCTGACTGATGATATAGTCATCGTCGGCACAGATGATGGCCTTCACCGAGGCGCGCTGGTTACGATAGACGTAGTCGTGCTTGGTCAGCATGTGGGTAGCAGGAATCACGATAGCACCAATCTTACACAGTGCCAGCATGATGACCCACCACTCATAGTGACGCTTCAGAATGAGCATCACTGGGTCGTTCTTGCCGATGCCCAGCGACTGCAGATAGCTGGCAGCCTGGTCGGTCTGCTCTTTCAACTGTCCGTAGGTAGTACGTATCTCCTTGCCCTGGTCGTTAGTCCACAGGATGGCCAACTTCTCGGGTGCCTCCTCTGCCCATGCGTCCATCACGTCGTAGGCAAAGTTGAAGTTCTCGGGGATGATGAACTCTAAGTTCTTATTATAGTCTTCGACGGAGGTGAACTTCGTCTGTTTCAGAAATCTCTCTATCATTTTATACCTTTTTACTCTTTTACCTTTTTACCTTTACTCGACTGTAAAGGCGAGAAATTTCACGGCCTTGTTGCCTACAGCCAGCATACCGTGGGGTTTGGTGGAGTCGAAGTAGATGCTGTCGCCTTCTTCCAGAATGATGGTCTTACCTGCGATATAAAGCTCCATCTTGCCTTCGAGCACCATATTGAACTCCTGACCAGGATGTGTGTTCTTATAAACGACATGAGCCTCTGGCTTGGGTTCAACAGTGACGATGAAGACGTCGGCCTTATGCCCTACAAAACCACCCACCAGTGACTGATATTTATAGGCCTTGGTGCGCTCAATGCTCATACCTTGTCCCTTGCGCGTCACGTAGTATGACTTCATGTGGGGTGCCTCGGCAAAGATCAGCTCTTCTGTCGACACGCCATACTTGCGGGCTATCTTCATCAGGTTCGAGATAGTAATATCCAACTCGCCCTGTTCAATCTTTTCATACTTCTCAGTGCTGATGCCGATAGTTTCAGCCATCTCACTGACAGAAATATCGAGCACGTCGCGCAGTCCGCGCAGTCGCTCGCCAATTTGTTTCAATTGTTCGTCCATATCTTTATCTTCTATGCTGCAACATCATTGCAGCGATTATTACTTCGCTCCTGCTTTCAACCCTTTGATAACACTCGACGTAAAGCCGTTGTGCTCCATCTCGTTGAGGCCCTTGATGGTCACACCGCCAGGCGTGGTTACCAAATCAATGGCGGCCTCTGGGTGCAGACCTGTTGCTTCTAGCAATTCTACAGCACCTTTCATGGTCTGCATTACTATCTGCTTGGCATCGTCGGCTTTGAAGCCCAGCTCTACGCCACCCTCTGAAGCAGCACGTACATAGCGCATGGCATAGGCAATGCCACAGGAAGCCAGTGTAGTACCTGCCCCAAGGTGCTGCTCGTCGGTAATGATGGTTTTACCCATCGAGTCAAACAGTGCCTGTACCTGTTCCGTATGTTGCGACTCGGTCGCAACACTGGGCACGATGAAGGTCATCGACTGCAATTGGGCAATGGCGATATTGGGAATGACGAGGAACAGGGGAATCATCTTACTGTCCTTAGCCATCCATTCCTTGATACTCTCTGATTTTACGCCTGCAGCCACTACGACGAGCGTTTGCTTCTCGTAGTCCAACACGTCTTTGATGCTTTTCAATACCTGTTCTACCAGCCATGGTTTCACCACCACGCACACGATATCGGCACCTTGTGCAGCTAGCTGATTGCTAGGTGTGGCAGTGATGCCCATGTTGGCAAACTTGTCGCGTGTCTGACGCATGGGGTCGCTCACGCAGATGTCTTCATTCTGTATGTAATCTCCCTTGATGAGTCCTTCAGCAATGGCGCCACCCATGGCACCCGCTCCAATGATGCTAATTTTCATAATGTCTTCAGTATCTTGTTTAGTTTCTCGATAAACATATCAGCTTCTGCTTTCGTCAGACAGAGTGGTGGCAATAGTCTCAGTACATTGGTGCCGGCACAACCGGTGAAGCAGTGCTCCTGATAAATGAGCGGCTGGCGCACGTCCTTGTGGGGAATGTCCAGATCAATGCCAATCATCAGACCGCGTCCGCGTACCTCTTTAATATGTGGGCTGTCGATGGCTTTCAGTTTCTCCATCAGATAGTCACCCACCTCGCGGGCATTGTCTACCAAATTTCCCTGTTCGAAGACGTCGAGCACGGCCAGTGCAGCAGCACAAGCCAAATGGTTGCCGCCAAACGTCGTTCCCAGCTGTCCGTAGACGGGCTGGAAGTCGGGGCTTATCAGTACGCCACCCATGGGGAATCCATTGGCGATACCCTTGGCCACGGTGATGATATCGGGCTTGATGCCCAGCCACTGGTGGGCAAAGAACTTACCCGAACGACCGTATCCGCACTGTATCTCGTCGCATATCAGCGTAGCGCCATAGCGCTTGCAGGCGTATACCAAATCCTGTGCAAACTTCGGTGTGGCCATCTGGATGCCGCCCACGCCCTGGATGCACTCTAGAATGACGGCAGCAACACCACCGCGTGACAATTCGCGCACCCACGGTTCGATGTCGTTCAACGGCAGGAAGCGCACATGGTGGTTGTCGTTCAGTGGAGCCACAATCTTCGGGTTGTTGGTTACCTCGACAGCTAGCGACGTACGACCGTGGAACGACTTTTCGCATGACAGGATGCGGGTGGCCTGTGGGTTCTTGAACGATGCCAGCTTCAGTGCATTCTCGTTGGCCTCGGCACCGCTGTTAATCAAGAATAGCTGATAGTCCTCGTAACCACTAATCTTGCCCAGGCGCTCGGCCACCTGTTGTTGCAGCGTATTAATGACGGAGTTCGAGTAGAACCCAATTTTTTGCAACTGTTCGGTCACCTTCTGGATATAGTGGGGATGGGAGTGACCTATCGAGATGACAGCATGACCGCCATAGAGGTCCAGATATTCCTGGCCTTTGTCGTCCCAAACCTTACAGCCCTGTCCTTTTACAATATTTACGTCGAACAGAGGATATACGTCGAATAGTTTCATGCTTTAATCCTTTTTGTTTGCAAATATAAGCAATAATTCTTAAACTCAAGCTGATAGAGACTGTTTTTTTTCTCTATAAATTAAAATGCGGAGGCTTTCAACCGCAGTCCTAAGCGTTCGTCGATGCCAAACATAAGGTTCATGTTCTGTACAGCCTGGCCAACGGCGCCTTTTAGGAGGTTGTCGATGGCAGAGGTGACGAGCAGCTTGTTGCCGTATTTCTCGATATGTACCAACGCCTTGTTAGTGTTGACAACCTGCTTTAGGTCGATGGGCTTGTCGCTATAGTGGGTGAAGGCTGCATCCTGATAGAATTCTTTGTAGGCTTCGATGACATCCTCGACGGGAGCTGGTGTCTTGATGACGGCGGTACAGAAAATACCACGAGCGAAGTCGCCACGATAGGGGATGAAATCAATGTCAGCATCGAGATAGCCCTGCACCTGCTTCAGACTCTGGCGAATCTCGGCGATATGCTGATGAGTAAAAGGCTTGTAGATGCTCAGGTTGTTGTTGCGCCACGAGAAGTGGGTAGTGGCACCAGGTTTCTGACCAGCACCCGTCGAACCTGTGATGGCATTGACGGCAACGTCTTCCTTCAGTAGATTGAGGTAGGCGGCTGGCAACAATGCAACCTGAATACAGGTGGCAAAACAGCCAGGGTTGGCAAGGTGTTGTGCCTGCTGAATGTCCTCTTTGTTGATTTCTGGCAGACCATAGACATAGTCGTGGTCGCCCTTGATGCGGAAGTCTTGTGCGAGGTCGATAATCTTCACGTTCTCAGGAATGGTGTGTTCCTTCAAGAACTGTTCACTCTTGCCGTGGCCGAAGCAGAAGAAAACAACGTCCACCTGGTCAAAAGGCATCTCGTCGGTAAAACACTCATCGGTTTCGCCAATGAGTCCTTCATGTACGTCGCTCAACAGATTGCCAGCATTGCTTTCAGAGTTGGCAAAGACAATCTCTACCTCAGGATGGTTCAACAGCAGACGAATCAGTTCTCCGCCTGTATAGCCTGCAGCACCTAATATTCCAACCTTTATCATAATTTGTACAATTCATGAAATTCGTGATCGAAAGAATCAGCGTTTCTCGTCCTTATGTATTCCGTAGTACACTCTCAGCGGTGTGCTCGAAACCTTGATGAAACCCTTGGCCTCGTCAGCGGTCCATCCAGTCTGGGTCTCGCCATATTCACCGAGCTTCGACTTTGTCAAGTCGTTGATTGAATCAACTCCCACAGTCTCAAAACCGTAAGGGCGGAGCTTCAGGATGGCGGTACCAGTGACGTTTCGCTGACTGCTGGTGAGCATAGCCTCGATATCTGGCATAACGGGCTCTAAATACTGGCTCTCGTGCAGGAACATGCCGTACCAGTTGGCAACCAGGTCTTTCCAGTACTGCTGCCACTTAGATAATGTTGACTTCTCCAGCAGACGGTGTGCCTCTATAATCAGTTTGGGCGCTGCTGCTTCGAAACCTACGCGGCCCTTGATGCCGATAATCGTATCGCCCACGTTGGCATCACGGCCGATGGCATAGCTGGCTCCAATCTCCTCAATCTTCTGAATAGCCTTGATGTGGTCGTCAAACTGCTCACCGTTGACGGCAACTATCTCGCCTTTCTCGAACTGGATTTTCAGCAGCGACTCCTTTTCGGGGTTGGTGACGTGTTTCAGATAGGCTTCCTCAGGCAGTCCCTGTGTGGGGTCGAGCAATTCGCCACCGCAGATGCTGGTACCCCAAATGCCTACGTTATATGAATACTTCAACTTGGTGAAGTCAGCGAAATAACCGTTAGCATTCAGGTAGTCGACCTCTTCCTTACGCGTCAGGTTGCGGTCGCGTGTCAGGGTGATAATCTCTACACCGGGAGCCATCACAAGGAAGGTCATGTCAAAACGGATCTGGTCGTTGCCGGCACCCGTTGAACCGTGTGCGATAGCGTCGGCGCCAATCTCTTTGGCGTAGCGGGCAATAGCGATGGCCTGGAAGATGCGTTCGCTGCTGACTGAAATAGGATAGCAGTTGTTGCGCAGTACGTTGCCGAAGATCATGTACTTCAGCGATTTTTCGTAGTACTCTTGCGTCACATCGAGGGTGACGTATTTCACAGCGCCCAACTTGTAGGCGTTCTCTTCATTTCTCTTCAACTGTTCGGCTGAGAAACCGCCAGTATTGGCACAAGCGGCATATACTTCATAACCTAACTCCTTGGTCAGATACATCACATTGTAGCTGGTGTCCAAACCACCACTAAATGCTACTACAACTTTCTTTTTGCTCATATTTTTTGTTCGTTTAATTCGTCTTAATTCGTTGTTGAAAACCACGCTCTGTTATTACTGCCCTTCGATTTCTTGCAGGTGTTTGATGCGCGATAATACCTCGTCAGGCAACTTGGCTGGCAGATGCTCTGTGGGGTCGAAAAGCATAGCCGTACAGATGCAGAACTTACGGTTGCGCTCTTTCAATACGGGGTAGTTGACACAGCCCTCACAACCTTTCCAGAAGGCCTCGTCGTCCGTCAGATCGGCGAACGTCACAGGCTGATAGCCTAGTGCAGTGTTCATTTTCATGACAGCAGCACCACTGGTTAATGAGAATATCTTGGCGTGGGGCCAACGGGTACGGGCCAACGTGAAGGTCATGTCTTTGATGCGCTTGGCAATGTGCAAACCTCGGAAGTCGGGGTGTACAATCAGACCACTAGTCGTTACATATTGCTGGTTATCCCATGTCTCAATATAGCTAAAACCGGCAAAGCGTCCGTCCTTTGTTAGGGCGATGACGGCTTTTGCTTCAAACATCTTCTTTGCCAAGTACTCGTGTGTACGTTTGGCAATACCTGTGCCGCGTACTTTTGCGGCTTCGGCTATCGTCTCAAGAATGGTATCTACATAGACCTCATGCTCAGGTCCTGCTACCAATACTTCTATTTCTTCTTGTTCCATTGTTAATAATGCATTATGAATGGTGCATGATGAATTATCTCATGTTTGGCACCACCTCGCTGAGGGCGTCAATCACCTCGTCTTTCGTTACGCCTTGTTTGATAACGATGAAGATGGTATCGTCGCCAGCAATGGTTCCTAAAATCTCGTTAATATGACTGTTGTCGATATTGTATGCAATAGAACTCGCATAGCCTGGACGCGTCTTGATAACACCCATGTTCCCTGAGAAGTGAATGCTCATGAATCCTGGCACTTGCATCATCTCACGGACGGAAGAAGGAGTGCTTACACGCTTATACATGGTGTCGTTAGGCAATACATATACGTAGTTGCCACGCATCGACGCGGCTTTGGCAACCTTCAGCTGCTTGAGGTCACGACTGAGGGTGGCTTGGGTTAACTTGAATCCTTCTTGTTTGAGGGCGGCCAATAGCTCGTCTTGACTACCCAACTCCTGACTGGAGATAATCATTCTAAGGGCTTCTAAGCGGTCGTTCTTTACTTTCATGCCAGTATATTTATACAAATTCGGCCGCAAAGTTACGAATAAATATACAAACCACCAAACAAATAAGCGTCTTTTTGCAATTATTTATCAATTCGTTGATTGTTGGCAGCCTAACAGCGTCTCTTTTTGCCGTTATGGCATACTTCTCTTTATATTCTTGTAACACTGTTTGCGAAAACAATAGTTTCTCGCGCGTATAATATATAACAAGGTGTATATTATTTCGGGTCTTGATTCATGTCAAGTCCCGAATATTTTTTTCTATTTAAATTGAATTTTTTCTTGGAAAAGTTTTGCTGGTTCGGAAAAAAGTCGTACCTTTGCATCCGCTTTCAGGGAGAGCCCTGTTAGCTA
>ONCH01000069.1 GCA_900316265.1 uncultured Prevotellaceae bacterium
TGCATCAGGACCAGTCTACTGGTACCAAGCGTTCAGGAAAGTGGTATGCCCGTGCCGTGCCCACCGCAGTAATCGGCACCCGTCAGCTGGCGGAGATTAGCTCAGGGGGGGCCTCTGGGCGATTCTTCAGCTTAAATCCTTTTTGTTTTTTAACGCGAGCTCGACGAAAAATCCGAAGTAGAATCGTGTCGCCTTGGGATTTTTTACACATTTTTCTTCGATAGAATGTGAAATTCAGGGAAAATATCTTTTATATAAGATAAAATTAGTATTTTTGCACCAAATGAAAAAGATATTAGTTGACGCACATACGCATACGGTAGCATCGGGACATGCTTACAGTAGCTTGCAGGAGATGGCGAAGGCCGCTGCCGACATGGGGTTGGAAGTGTTGGGAATCACTGAGCATGGGCCGAGTGTGCCTGGGACTTGTCCGACACTGTATTTCAAGAATATGTTCACCGTACCTCGTCAGATGTATGGCATTCGTCTATTGATGGGCTGTGAGATTAATATCCTCGACACGAAGGGTAGTCTTGACCTGACGGATGAGCAAATGGGGTGGCTCGACCTCGCCATTGCTGGCATTCACGCTGCATGGTATCAAGGTGGCACGAAGGAGGAGAATACGGAGGGGATGATCCGTGTCATCAAGAATCCCAAGATACACATCATCAGTCATCCAGGTGACGGTTCTTGTGAACTGGACTTCGAGCAGCTGGTGCTGGCAGCGAAGGGGGCGCATACGCTATTGGAGGTGAACAACCATTCACTGGCTCCACAGCGCAAGAAGACAGTGGCACGAGATAATAATCTGGAGATCTTGCGTTTGTGTAAGAAGTACGAGGTGCCTACGATTCTTGGCCTATCCGTTGCTGAAAGAGACAGATTTCCCTGACGAGCTGATTATGAATTATTGGCCTGACAAGTTCTTCGATTATCTAGGGATTCAGAGATAATCAGGAGTTTACTTCCTTATCATAGAGTCTTTATTACTTTGCAGGGGTTGCCCACTGCAATGGAATTCGAGGGAATATCTTTCGTTACGACGCTTCCTGCACCAATTGTCACGTTATCACCAATGGTCACACCTGGCAGGATAGTGACGCTTCCGCCAATCCACACATTATTGCCAATGGTGACTGGTTCTGCCCACTCTCTACGGCTGTTACGCTCTACGGGGTCAGTACTATGGCAGGCTGTGTAGATGCTGACATTCGGGCCTATAAAGCAGTCATCGCCGATGGTGACTGGGGCTTCATCGAGGACTGTGAAGTTGAAGTTGGCAAAGAACCGCTTGCCTACGCTGATCTGCTTACCGTAATCGCAGTGGAAAGGCTGGATAATCAGAATCTCGTCATCGGCGATGTGTCCCAAGAGACCTTTCAGGATCTCCCTTGCCTTCTCCTTCTCCGACGGACGCAGCAGGTTATAGTCATGGATTATCTCCTTCACTTCCGTCAGCTCTTCTATCAGCTGCGGGTCAACGGCGGAATAAATCTCGCCCGCCAACATCTTTTCTTTTTCTGTCATAGCCTATTCTCCTAATTTGATTATACTTCTATCTTCCTCCTGTTTCTTCTGACCACCTACGGGCTTATAGGAATGGAAATTCCAGCTGATGCCGAGCCAGAAGATGCGACTGCGGTTCTTGCTGTTGTTGACGAGGGTATAGACGGGATTGTCTGACGAGATGTCCCAGCGGCGGGTGTTGAATACATCAGTAAGAAGCGCCGAGAATGTGAGTCCCTTCTTGGGCAACTGCTGACGGATGCCGAGGTTGCAATAGTGGATGGTCTTAGTGGTGAACTGCGGGAAGTACTGCGGCGTGGTGACGAAGTACTGCACCTGAATGCTCATCCCTTTCAGCGGCATAATATTCAGCGTAGCATTGCTGTTGCTCGTCCAGCCCTCATTTCTGAACGTTACGCCCAGACTGGTTCCGCGTGACTTTGTATAGAACACGTTGCAGCCCACGTCCACACCGAGCCACCGCTGGGCACTCCAGCGGATATTATGTTCCACGCCGCTGTTAAGGTACTGGTCACCGTTGATGTAGGTCATCACAAGAATGTTCTGGGCGATATAGGCTATCTGGTTGATGTAGTCCTGCGTGTAGTTAAGGTAGGCATTGCCGTTCACCTTCAGCGACTGTCCCGCATAGGAGTAGCCGATGTCGAGTTTGTTGGCCTTCTCTGGCTTCAGATGGACGTTGCCCGTCTCGTAGGTATTGTTGTCGATGAGGTTGATGTAGGGATTCAGCTGAGGATAGGTGGGGCGCGAAATACGGCGCGACAGTCCGATGGAAAGCTGCCATGGGTCGCTGATGCGATAGTTCAGCACCAGATTGGGAGCCACGAAATAGCAATTGCTGGCCTCGTCCAAGTGGTCTTTATCGTTTCTTAATGTCGTGCGGCTGTATTCGAATCGCAGTCCGGCCTTCATTGTCAGCTTTTGCGAAAGTTTCGATGAATACAAGATGTACGCAGCTGGGATATACTCGCGATGGCGCAGGTCGTTGCTAAGCGGTATGGACAGCTGCCAGTCGCTGGTCGCCTCGTTCCATTCGTACATCTTGTGGTCAATGTTGTTCTGCCGATACGTCATCTTCACGCCCGTCTCCAGTTTGCCCTTGCCCAGCATGGTCATATAGTCGAGTTGCCATGTGGCAATGCGAGGATGACCGCCTGATTCTGATCGCTGCACCATCTTGTTGGCTTCATAATAATAGGAAGGCCGATGCCCGTTGATGGCCGACAATGATGCTGATGTGCTGACCTCGCGCTCATTCGGCTCAAAGATGTGCTTGTAAGTGAGCGAACCCTCCAGCATCTCGCGATTAAACGTGATGTCCGTCTGACGCAGTTTCTCGCTCGTCACGCCTGCCGTCACGTAGTGGTTATGCATCGTCTGCAGGTTATTCATCCTTGGGAACCCTGCCTTCACGTCCAGCGTCAAGACATCCTGCTTCGTCAGTTTGTAGTTCACGTTCAGTCCGATATTGTGAAGTGTCGTTTTCTTATCCGCATCAATCAACTGGTCGAGCGTATTTCCCGTTTGCAGGATCTGACGATGAAGTTCGCTTTCTATCTTGTCTTTCTCGTATCTTCCGTTGTAATTCAGCCTGACGCCCCAGCGCCCCACGTTATAGCTCATGGCCACGTTGCCATTCATGAAGTTATTGAACCCGTAGTTCGCCGATGCCAATGCCGTGAAAGCCTTCTGTATCTGCCGTTTCGACGTGATGCTGATGATGCCGCCTGTGCCCTCTGCGTCGTACTTCGCATCAGGACTGGTCACGATGTCGATGCTCTGTACGTTGGCTGCAGGAATGCTGCCCAGCCCGTCGAGCGTGGTTGGCACGCCATCCACCAGTATTAGGACATTGCCGTTGCCGCGTATCGACACCTGCCCGCTGCCGTCCACCGTTACTGTCGATGAACTGCGTAGCACTTCAAGTACCGATCCCGTAGCCGCTGTCACCGAGGCCGACGGATTGATGCTGGTTTTCTCCACTGTCACCTTTTTGTCCGCCGCCCGACCCGTCACCGTTATGCCGCCCAACTGCAGCGTCTTTTCGTACCATGCTGCCAGACTGTCTGAATCGGCTATCTTACCTTTTGCACCCGTTCCCGCCTGTTGCGCAAACGAGGCTGTACAGGCCAATACTAATATCAATGAAAGTATGGCTCCTCTTACCGTCATTATTTCACAATTTGTTATTTACACAAACCTACAGACGTGATCCACAGCGATGTCGGAGAATCCGAATGCTTCAGCCTTGGTCATGCGGCCGCTGGCTACTTCGGCGACGATATCAACAATTTCGCTACCCATTTGCGCGATGGTCTTATCGCCCCTCAACACGGCACTGAGATCAACGTCCATGTTGTCCTCCATCATGTGGTAGGTACGCTCGTTGGCCGTCACTTTCAGCACAGGCGCGATGGCATTGCCCGTAGGTGTGCCCCTGCCTGTGGTGAAGACAATGGCCTGACAGCCAGAAGCCACCATCGACGTGACACTGGCGATATCGAAACCAGCAGTGTCCATCACGACGGCACCTTTTCTTGAAGGACGTACCGCCTGCTGAAGCACTTCGACAATGGGGCGGGTTCCACCCTTGCGGATGCAGCCCAAGCTCTTCTCTTCGAGCGTGGACAGTCCACCGGCCTTGTTGCCAGGTGTGGGCTGTCCGGCACGACAATCCTGTCCAGCGGCAGAGAGATGAGCCTCGTACTCACGGCACACTTCAATGATCTGATTGTGAATCTCTGTCGTAGCAGCACGCTTGGCCAGTATGTGTTCACCGCCAATCCACTCTATCGACTCGCTCATCACCGTTGTGGCACCCATGTCGATGAGGATGTCGCTCATCTCACCGACTGAAGGATTGCTGGCGATACCCGATGTGGCATCGCTTCCACCGCACTCAATGCCGATATAGAGTTCTGAGGCATCGAAGAGTTCCTTTTGCAGCGAACCTGCCTGCTGAGCCATCTCGCGAGCAGCACGGGTGGCTTTCTCTATAGTCTTTAGTGTGCCGCCTTCCTCTTGGATGCCGAATGACACGACAGGCTTACTGGTCAGGCGCTCAATCTTCTCCTTTAGTTTCCGATGGGGAACGGTCTCGCAACCCAAACCGATAATCACCACGCCATAGACGTTGGGGTGGCAGGCAAAGCCTGTCAGTACTTTCTGACTCATATCTGTATTAGCCTGCACGTCGGAGCAGCCAGTGTTGAACACAATGTTCACCGCTCCGCGAATCTGACTGGCAACGATGCGGCAAGACTCACTGGCGCAGACGCATGTGGGAAGAATCAGGATATGGTTGCGGATGCCAGGACGGCCCTCTGCACGACGGTAGCCCCAGAACTGGAAAGTCTTCCGCTGTTGGGGAGCAGACTGATTAGCACACATCTGCCAGTTATCTCCAGCCAGTTCGCTGTCGTAGTCGCGCAACTCGCTCTTCAGGTTCTGGTCGTTCACCCATCCGCCTTTTGCAACGTCGCAAACGAGTCTGCCCAAACTCTCACCATATTTGACAACCTCACTGCCAACGGTCAAATCCGACAGAGCAACCTTATGACAATAAGGAATATCCTCCATAGCTTTCAGAATGACATACTCGCTGCCTTTCATGAAGCAGACATTCTCTCCTTTTGCGATCTCAGCAACTGTAGTGACAACATTGTCTGTGCTGTTCATCAGCAAGGCATTTACTTTCATTTCCTCCATATTCATGCAATACCTAATAGTTCAATTTCAAACATAACCCATTTCGGCAGGGATGTAAACTTCCCACTTGTCGCCGATGTGCATCTGCTGGATAGCGATGATCCAGCCCTCGATGAGGTCGCACAAGCGGCAAGCCAGAGGCACACCACCACGACTGCTGTCAAACTGCTTGCCATCAATAGTCCTGCCTGTATAGTGGGCAGTGATGATGCTGCGAACCGTTGGCTTCGCACTCGCTTGATTACCCTCACTCAGCACCTTATAGTAGATGCCTTTAGGCAGAGCCTTTACGCCTTCCTCTTTGGCTTTCGCCTCCAGCCAATCCTTGTTGGCCTGTATGTATTCTCGCTTTGCCATAAATCCTAAACTATCCTAATAATCGGTGCAAAGGTAGCAAATATTCATTTATTTTCCATATCTTTGCAAATAAATTTGCCAGCAATGATTAGAAAAGCTAAAAAAAGAGACATACCAACTATCATCGAACTGCTGCATCAGGTGAATAT
>ONCH01000053.1 GCA_900316265.1 uncultured Prevotellaceae bacterium
TTCTGCAGTTATTGATGCCAATCCTAAGTTCCATAAACTCTATCAAATGTATAAATTAGTCGCTTGATGAATGAATATTCACTTGCGAAAGTTCAGTTAAAATAACTTAAAGTTTATAGGGGTGTCTCGACTTTTGGGACACCCTCGTTTTATCTTTGTGCCTGTTTTCAGATATTAATAACAATACTAATCTAATAAAGGTGTAAAGACATGAATGAAGAAGAACTGAAAGAGGCGGCGCGCGATGCGCGTCGTGCGCTCGACAGGAAGCGCGAAGAGATAAGGGAACGGCTGGAACTGATGGAGGGATTCTCGCACACTTTGGAGGCTACGGAGGAGTTGCTTGCGGAGAACGAGAGCCTGAAAGACGAGTTGGAGAGACGGCAGCAGGAGATTCAGTCGCTGACGGCAGAGCTAGATGAGAAGCAACAGGAGATTGACGAGTTGCGTGAGCAACTGCTGGACGTGAGGGAGCAGAAGGTTGAGGTCGAGAAGCAGCATCTGGAGGCAGAGACAAACCAGAAGCCTATGGAGATTCACAACCACTTCGGAAGGGGTTGCAGCGCACAGGTGTTTAACGACAAGGTAACGGGTAAATTTGTCAGAAAGGAGAAGAAAAGGAAATGGAAGAAGATGGTAAGAAAAATGTTGTAAACAACTTTGAGGCGGGCTCGAACTGTCAGGTGTTTAACGGGAATATCAGTGGTTGCGTGTTTGCGATGCCTGGGGCGATGGTGACGCAACAGGCTGCACCTCCGCAGCCCAACAACAGCGGACCACAGGAGGAATGTGTGGTTCCTGAGGTGCTGGCTGAGAGTGAGCTGTGGCAGAAGGTGAAGGAGGCTGGACTGGTGGATGCTGACGGTCAGCCCACCGTATCACGCACGGAGGCGGCACTGCTGGCCAATATGCTGGCCCGACGGCTGGGCATCACGAATAAGTGGAAGGTGTTTGAGCGGCTGTGGCATCGCAACAACATGCGTGGCGACTACAACAGCGCCCTTGAACAAAGGAAGTCGTTGGAAATCCAAGAGCGACTGAAAAATATTTTGGACTGATTATCAAGTAGATAGCTAAATCCGTACCCCCTACGCGTACCCCCTGCGTAGGGGGTTTTTGTTTTCCATAGTTTGTACCTTTGCACCTGTCAATCGACCACTAACGGCATTGACGGGTAAAACAATTATGGAAACAAAAATTTTAAAAGTAGTGAAGAGCGGAGAGGTGTTCTCCGTGAAGAGTGAGAAATCGGAAACGGGCGTGCTGAACAAGCGCAACCTGGTATTGAAGGAGCTGGGCGGAAAGTTTGAGAACGAGTACGCCGTCAGCGTGCTGGGCAATGCTGCCTCGCTGGTGTTCTATGAGAACGACCTTGTAGTGGTGACGCTACGCTTCCAGACGCGTGAGTTCAACGGACAGACGTTTCAGGACATTGTCGCAACTGACATCGTAAAAATCAATGCTTAATGCTTAATGCATAATGCATAATTACTAATTTCTGAGTTGAGGTGAGGAGGATATTCTCGAGTAAATGGCCAAGGAATCCGAAGCTTCTTCTCGCTAAAAACTTAGAAAGAAATGAAAAAGATTATCAAGAAGAGTTTCACCAAGAAACAGGTAACGCTGGAAGGCATGATGACCTTCGGCATGTTGGAGAACGGACTGAGAATAGCAGACTTCGAGTGCTGCGAGGACGTGGAGATGGAGCAGTTCATCACCAAGTGTAAGGTGCAGGGAATGAGGGACGGCAACCTCTACATGACGGAGCTGCCGAGGCGCCAGCGGAACAAGCCGATATTCCGCGACGACAACGCCTCGTTCTCGCACGGCAAGGACGGCAAATACTATTTCTACTTTGCGCTGGACGAGGAGCGTATCGGTGAACTTCCCGAACAGCTGGTGCGTCAGGCCAGCGCCATCGCACAGAAGATTATTCGTGAACTAATCTGCAACTAACGGGCTATGAGCGTACACATGATATATTATAAGGATGGGGCGAAGATGATGCGCCCCGTCCCCACAAGAGAGGAATATCTGGCGCTGCGTAAGCGACGAGACGAAAAAATCGAAGTTGGTGCAGATGAACTATTCGTGTCTGCCGAACGACGACGGCACGCTGAAAGGGTCTACCCGCATGAGCACCACCGTAGGTATGGACATCGACCACATCAGCAGGGAGCAGATGCAACCCGTGATGATGCGCATACTCAGCAAGAAGGACGAACTGGGACTGCTGTTGCTGGAAAAGAGTGCGCGAGGTGCCGGCTATCACCTGGTCTTTAAGCGCAAGCCCGAACTGAGCCAAGAGGAGAATCTGCGGTGGGCGAGCGAACTGCTCGGGGTGGAGTTCGACAAGGGTGCCAAGGATATTACCCGCGTGTTCTTCACCACGACAAATGAGGATCTGCTGTTTCTGGATGATGGCATTTTTAGCCTCTCCCCAAGCCCTCTCCAAAAGGAGAGGGAGCCCAAAAGCGCAGAGCCCCAAAGCGCAGCAGAGCCCCCCTTCCTTTTCTCCCACCTAAAGGTAGGAGTGTGGCACGCAATGGAAGGGGATGGGGGTAGGCTGCTATACAACGGCATTCCTTATTCTGACATTATCCGCAAGTGGTGGGAACTCTACAACGAGGGCAAGGAACCCGTCAGGACAAACCGTGACGTGCTGACCTTCGAGCTGGCTGTGAACCTGCGCCACATCTGTGGTTTCGACCGTGAACTGATGGATGCCGTCATCCCTTGTTACGACGGTTTCTCTGAGACGCAGAAGATGAAGTGTATCGACTCGGCTCTGGCAGAGAAGCGTACACAGATGCCCAAGCGACTGAAAGACGTGCTCTTCGAGGTGCGACGTGACCGCATGAATGAAGGTGTTGATACGGCTGGCACTGAGGGTTTGGAAGAGGCCGTACAGGAGGATGAGCGTTTCTACTACAACCGTCTGCCTAAGATGCCGCAGGGTGTCCGTGAATCCATCGAGGCCGTAGGTCCTATGCTGTCGATGCCTGTGGTGACGGCTATCTGTCCGGCTATCGGAATGTTGGCAACAGGCGTACAACTCGACGTGCACGGTCAGAAGAAGGGACTCAACCTCATCAGCTATATCGCTGGTGACTTTGCCTCGGGCAAGGGTTCTATCGACCCCGTGATTGATGCCTGGCTGGCGGAGGTGAGGGCACTCGACATGATGTATCAGCAGCAGGAAGAAGACTGGCGCCGCAAGAAGCGTGCCGCCAAGAACAAGAAGGAACAACCCGAAGAGCCCAAGCTGCCGGTACGCTGTCTGCCGCTGAACAATACGGTAGCCAACCTCGCTGAGCGACTGGCCAATACCGAGGGCAAGCACGCCTTCTCGTTCACCCCCGAGGCCGACACGGTGGCGCAGAAGTGGAAGATGGCGATGAGCGACTTCTCTGTGATGCTGCGACAGTCGTACGACGGTTCAAAGTACGACCGTGAGGCTAAGAGTGCCGAGGCCGTCAACGTGCATATCGAACATCTATTATGGAACGTCTGCATGTGCGGTACGCCTGATGCCCTCTATCGCGTGGTGTCCAACTATACCGACGGTTTCCAGAGCCGTATTGCCGTAGCCCGCACACCCGACAACACCTTCGCACCGTTGGAAGACAAACCCTATGTGCTGACCGACCGTCAACAGGAGCGCATCCAGCAGATAGCCCACTTGCTGCCGCTGATGCAGGGAGCGGTAGAACTGCCCAAGTTGGAGGCGAAAGGTCGCGAGTGGGTAGAAAACGAACGTCTGGAAACCATGAAGAATGACGATAAGGTAAGGGCTCGCCAACGCTTCCGCATCTGCGTGACGGCACAGCGCATGACGTGCTGCATCATGCTCTGCAAGGTGGCCGAACAGCTCATCCAGAAGCATGGCTTGGGTGGTGCCGAGAAGCTGTTGAAGCAGAAAACCGACCTCTGGCAGACGATGCTGCAAAAGGCACAGACACCCCAGCTGTTGGAGGTCTACGACGTGGTGGCCGACTACCTGATGGAGACCGCTCTCTACTTCTTCCGTGACCGCATCGAGGCTGCTTTCAATAGCCGCGAATATAGCGGAACGAACGACCGCCAGCGTATGGGTAAGAACGACTCTATCTTTGAGCGCCTGGATGTGGAATTCGGCTTCGATGGTGCCTTCCAGCACAGTGTCAGCGTGAAGGGTGCCAACGTCTCGCGCAACACCGTTCGTCAGATGTTGAAGAACTGGAAGAAGCAGGGGCTCATCGTGCAGACAGAGGCAGGACGCTACAAGAAAGTGTGTCATTAAGGTCATTAGGTCATGAGTGTCATTAAGAATTTTACGACTATGAACATCGAGAACACCCAAGAATGCTTTGTGCAGCTCTGGCGACAGCTGGAGCGCACAAGGCGCCTCCTCGGAGGTCAGTATAAGCGATATAGCGTAAGGAATGTGCTGCGCGTGTGGTTTGGCTACGAGGCTACCGACGACTTCGTGTGGGAAGTGTGCCGCATGGCCACCCTCGGACTTAACAACGGCAACGACGACGAACCCATCTACGGCAACGACATCCTGCCGCTGCCCTCGCTATATCCTCGCAAACACCGTGAATTGCTGCGTGCCATCGTTGCCGTCAAGCTGGGGCTGAGCATCCGCAAGGTCAGCTTCCACGACCTCGACGCTGCATACAGCATCGCCTTTCCGAATAGTACAAGTATCAATGTCAACAAAAAGAAGAAAAGCAATGAATAACGTAGAAATCAATAAACAGGCAAAACTCTCCCAGCACTTTACGCTGGGGGAGCTTTGTAAAACAAGTGTAAAGACAAAGGACGGGGAATGAGAGCACAGGCTCTGGTACTCGTCAACCGTTCCCTGACATAATTTCATATAGTAAAAATCGTTAATGGAAGAAGAAAAACTCTCCAGACATCGCGTCCAGAGAGTTTTAGCATACTAAAAACAATCTTATACTACTAACTAACTATTAACTAACTTATTATTTACAACTTATGATGAAGCTTTATTTCACTAAATACGTTTTGCCATTGACGATATACAGACCTTTTGTTGGCTGAGCAATGCGCTGGCCTGCAAGGTTGAAATATTGACTATTCACTTTTTCATCATCAATTTGTTTTAGGTTTATAACTATGTGAATGATTTCTGCTGCAAAAGTAGTGTGTTGGCTCCTTTATTGCTGTAACAAATGATAAAAACACTATAAAAATGCGTACACTGAAACATTTTTTATAGAGAATGAACGTTTTGTTTCAGAAAAAAATGCTATCTTTGCAATGTCAATTTCATAAAACTACTAACATACAACATGATGATTCGTAAAAAATGGACAAAATATGTTTGCCTGGTTCTTTTGACCTGGCTGATAGTCGGCTGTGAACAGAAACCTAAATTTATAATAGGTGTATCTCAATGTTCAGCAGATATCTGGCGCGAGAAACAGAATGCCGAGCTGCGTATGGCAGCCTATTGTCAGAACGACGTGGAGCTGCGTTTTGCTGCTGCCTATGATAGCGATGAACGCCAGATAGAACAGATTGACTCGCTGGTGGCCAGTGGCATCGACCTGCTCATCGTTGCCCCCAACCAGGTGAAGACCATCTCGCCAGCCATTGATAGGGCTTATGACAAAGGAATCCCCGTTATCATCTTTGAGCGTAAGACCAGCTCGCAGAAGTTTACTGCCTTCATCAGTGCCGACAACTATGAGATGGGCCACACAATGGGTGAATACATCGCCAGTCGACTGCATGGCAAAGGGCGTGTCATGGAAATCATGGGACTCAAAGGTTCGTCACCAGCCATCGAGCGCCACAACGGTTTCGCTGATGCCCTGAAGAATTACCCTGATATCACTGTTGTTGCTACCCTGCAAGGCGACTGGACAGAGGAGAGTGCCGTCAAGGCCGTGAAAGCCTATTCTGGCAATCTGGACCATATCGACTTTGTCTTTGGGCAGAACGATCGCATGGCCATGGGTGCCCGTCGTGCCTTGCAAGAAAGCCCTCGCAACGCCACACTCTCAAAGAGAGAACAGCTAACAGCTGACAGCCATCAGCCACTCTACTGCGGCATTGACGGTCTGCCTGGTGAAGATGGCGGCATCCGTCTGGTACGCGACAGCATCCTGGATGCTTCCTACATCTATCCTACCCATGGTGACAAAATCATAGAGTTGGCTATCAATATCCTTGAAGGCAAACCCTACGAGAAGGAAGCTCTTCTGCAGTCAGCACTGGTTACCCGCGACAATGCTAAGGTGCTGTTGATGCAAAGCGAAGAGATGATGCGCCAGGCAGAATACCTGGACCAGCTGCATAGCAGGGCAGACACCTATCTGAAGGAATTAGACACGCAGCATGTCGTCAACTGGATGTCGATGGGTGTCATTCTGCTGTTGGTGGTAACCATCGTGTTGTTCTATATGTATCATCTCCGTAAGGTGAAGTTACAGCAAGAGCGTGTCGTCAGTACCCTGTGGAATATGGAGATAGAGCCAGCACCTGTTGCTGACGAAACAAAGGAGCATACAGCAGACAGCTCGGCAGACGAGAAACCGTCCGTTGTTGCCGAAAGTGCCTTCCTGGCACGGTTCCGCGAGGTCGTTGAGGCTCGCATGGAAGATAGCGAGGTCAGTGTCGACGACCTGGCAGCAGAGATGAACCTCAGTCGTGTACAACTTTACCGCAAGGTGAAGTCTATCACAGGCTCGTCACCTGTCGAACTGCTGCGCACCACGCGCCTGAAGCGTGCCTACCAGATGCTGCTCACCACCGACAAGAGTGTCAGCGAGGTGGCCTATGCTGTTGGTTTCACAGCTCCCAGCTACTTCTCCAAATGTTTCAAGGAGGAGTATGGCATAGTGCCTGGCGACATCCGGAAATAGCACGGAAATATTTGTAATTACTAAGATTATTCGTTCATTCCGTTGTAATTTTGTTACATTGCAACAAAATTTGAATGGGATGAACGATATTTTACATACCAATAACTATATCATTACTACTTTTGCGGCAGAATCTGAAACAAGAGTATTAACTAAAAACAAAAGCAAATGAAACAAACGAAACGATTGTTTTTAAGTTTCTTGACGCTGCTGCTCGCTACGATGACGTACGCACAGGAGGTGACAGGAACTGTGTCTGACTCTTTTGGGCCAGTGATTGGAGCTACAGTCATGGAGAAAGGAACCAGCAATGGCACGGTGACCGACTTCGACGGAAACTTTAAACTGAAAGTGGACGCTGGCAAGACGCTGGTGTTTAGCTATGTGGGTTATCTGACGCAGGAGTTGCCTGCTCAGAATGGCATGCAGGTCATGCTGAAAGAAGACAGCAAACAACTGCAGGAAGTAGTAGTGACGGGTTATACCACCCAGCGCAAGGCCGACCTGACCGGTGCCATCTCTACCGTCAGTGTTGACGAGATGGCCAAGCAGAACGAGAACAACCCGATGAAGGCCCTGCAGGGTCGTGTGCCAGGCATGAACATCTCTGCCGACGGTAACCCCTCAGGTGCTGCCAGTGTGCGCATCCGTGGTAATGGTTCGCTGGACCACAACGATCCTCTTTATATTATTGATGGCGTGCCCACCACAGCAGGCATGCACGAGTTGAACGGTAACGATATCGAGAGCATCCAGATTCTGAAGGATGCCGCCTCGGCCTCTATCTATGGTTCGCGTGCAGCCAATGGTGTGATTATCATCACCACCAAGAAGGGTAAGGAAGGTAAGATCAAGGTCAACTTCGACGGTTCTGTCGCTGCCTCGTTCTATACCAACAAGATAGAGACCATGAATGCCTCGGAGTGGGGACGTGCCTTCTGGCAGGCCAACGTGAACGACGGCATCAACCCCTCGAACAACAACCTGGGTTACAACTACGACTGGAGCTACGATCAGAATGGCAACCCCGTGCTGAACAAGATGACCATGAACATGTTCCTGGACGAGAATGGTACCGTACGTGCCGGTGACACGGACTGGTTCAAGGAGGTGACGCGTACGGGTGTCGTTCAGCAGTATAACCTCTCTGTCAGCAATGGCTCAGAGAAGGGTAACGCCTTCTTCTCATTAGGTTACTACGACAACCAGGGTACTATCAAGGACTCTTGGTTCAATCGTCTGTCTGCCCGTGCTAATGCAGACTATAAGCTCTTTGATGGCAAGCTGACCATCGGCGAGAACTTCACGCTGAACCGCAACAAGGGTGTCGATGCACCTGGCGGCATTCTGCAGAATGCGCTGCAGTTCAACCCCAACTTCCCCATCTACGCGGAGAACGGCCACTATGCTCAGGCACTGGGTGCTTACTCAGAGCGTGAGAATCCGCTGAGCATGATTAGCAATGCCAAGGACAACGAGTACACCCTGTGGCGCATGTTCGGTGATGTTCACCTGAGCATTACCCCGTTCAAGAACTTTACCTTGCGCACCACTTTAGGCTTGGACTACACCCAGAAGGAGCAGCGCTTCTTCATGTACCCCATTGCCAATGGTAAGGTAAAGCGCACCGACACAGCCGTAGAGAGCAAGCAGGAGCACTGGATGCGCTGGATGTGGAACGCCATTGCTACCTATAACCTGGAGATTGGCAAGCACCGTGGTGATGCCATGATAGGTATGGAGGTCAACCGCGAACAGACCAAGTGGAGCAGTGCCCAGCGCTATGAGCTGGCTATCTTGAATACAGACTATATGTGGCCGTCAGCCGGTTCTGGCAAGCAGTTGGCTTTAGGTTCTGGCGATGGCTATTCGCTGGTGTCCTTCTTTGGTAAGGTCAACTACACCTATAATGACAAGTACCTGGCTTCGTTCACCATCCGTCGTGACGGTTCCAGCCGTTTCGGTAAGAACAACCAGTATGGTACCTTCCCATCAGTCAGTGCCGGTTGGCGCCTTTCTGAGGAGTCGTTCATGAACTTCAGCAAGAGCTGGCTGGACAACCTGAAGGTTCGCTACTCTTGGGGACAGACGGGTAACCAGGAAATCTCCAACATCGCACGCTATACCATCTATAAGTCAGTGGTATCTACTGGCTTGTGGGGCAGTGGTCAGGCAGGTTCTGCCTATGACATCACTGGCCGTAACGGCGGCTACGACCTGAGCAATGGCTACGTTCGTCAGCAGCGTGCCAATGAGGACATCAAGTGGGAGACTACCACGCAGCATAACATCGGTGTCGACTTCGCCTTCCTGCACAACAGCATCTATGGTAGCTTCGACTGGTTCGACAAGAAGACCACCGACATTCTGCTCTTCATGGACGGCATCGCCTCGATGGGCGAGGGTGCCTCACAGTGGATCAATGCCGGTGAGGTGAAGAATACCGGTTGGGAATTCAGCCTGGGCTACCGTCATAAGCTGGCCAATGGCTTCTCATGGGACATCAATGGTAACATCAGCCGTTATAAGAATGAGATTACGAAGTTGCCTGAGACGGTAGCTGCCAAGGGTACGTATGGTGGTAATGGCGTGAAGAGCGTCATTGGTCACCCCATGTACTCAGAGGTGGGCTATGTCGCTGACGGCATCTTCAAGAGCCAGGAGGAAATCGACAACCATGCACAGCAGGACGGTGCCGGACTTGGTCGCATCCGCTATAAGGACCTGAACGGTGATGGCAAGATTACCGAGGCCGACCAGGACTGGATCTACGACCCGACACCCGACTTCACATGGGGTCTGAACATCTACCTGCAGTACAAGGACTTCGACTTCACCATGTTCTGGCAGGGTGTACAAGGTGTTGATGTCAACTGTATTGGTTATAAGTCGCAGACCGACTTCTGGGCCAACTCTAATGTCAACGTGCCTTACCTGAACAAGGGTACACGCGTGTTGGACGCCTGGAGTCCTGCCAATCCAGACAGCGACATCCCCGCACTGACCACATCAGACACCAACCGCGAGGGTCGTCTGTCAACCTACTACATCGAGAATGGCTCTTATGCCAAGCTGCGTACCGTACAGCTGGGCTATAACATGCCAAAGAGCATTACTGAGAAGCTGAAGATGGACCGCATCCGTCTGTACGTCTCTGCCCAGAACCTGCTGACCATCAAGAGCGGCAAGTTCACTGGCAACGATCCTGAGCGTCCTGGATTTGACTATCCTATTCCTCTTAACCTCACCTTCGGCGTGAATGTAGGATTCTAAAGACCACGAATGCAATTAAACGAATAAAAGTTATGAAAACAACATATATAAAATACATCTGTGCCATGTGCGCCATCTGCGGTCTGACGGCTTGTTCTGATTTCCTGGAGGAGCAGGTGCCACAGGCTACGCTGACTCAGGACGAGGTGAAGAAACCTGAGTATATCGATAATGTGCTGATTTCTGCCTATGCCGGACTGCTCAGCATTGAGGACATGAACTCCTCGTTCTCTCTATGGAACTACGACACTCGTTCCGACGATGCTTATGTAGGCGGTGCCGACTTCTCCGATGGTGAACCTTTCCATATCCTGGAGCTGCACACCACCGTGATGACCAAAGACTGGCCATACAATGACATCTGGCAGCGCTTCTATAAATTCCTGTCACGTGTAAGCTTGTCACTCGACATGCTGGACGAGGCTGACCAGAGCAATGCTACCATCCAGCAGCGCACTGCCGAGATGAAGTTCCTGCGTGCCTATGGCCACTTCCAGCTGAAGCGCCTGTTCAAGAAGATTCCTTTTGTCAACAAACTGAACATGACAGAGGACGACTATAACAACATGTCGAACACGGAGTATACCAATGACGAGGGCTGGCAACAGATTATCAACGACCTGGAGGATGCCTATGCCGTACTGCCCGTGACACAGAGCGAGAAGGGCCGTCCCACCAAGGCCGCTGCAGCAGCCTTCCTGGCAAAGGTCTATCTCTATAAGGCTTACCATCAGGACAATGCCACCAACAACCAGGTGACCAGCATCAACGAGGCTGACCTGCAGAAGGTCGTTGACTATACGAATCCTTCTATCTATGCCGCTGCCGGCTATGGCCTGGAGAGTGACATGCACAACAACTTCCGTCCTGAGGAGCAGTATGAGAATGGTAAGGAGAGCATCTGGGCCATCCAGTACTCTAAGAACGACGGTACCACTTGGGGTAACCTGAATTTCTCGAACCGTCTGATAGTACCCTGTATTCCTAAAGTACATGACTCTGGTTGCGACTTCTACAAGCCCTCTATCAACCTCGTCAATGCCTATCGTACCAATGCCGACGGACTGCCTCTCGTGGCTACAGCAGCCACCCAGGACTACGAGGTGGGCTCTGCACAGACTGTCGATCCACGTCTCTTCGTTACCGTTGGTCTGCCAGGTACTCCCTACATGTTCAACACCAGCTACATGATGAGCAAGACCAATACGTGGAGCCGCTCAGGTGGTAAGTATGGCTACTTCGTGTCGCTGAAGCAGAACGTAGACCCCGCAACCATCAACGAGTACATCTTCAATGCCGACAACCAGTGGGCCAGCTCTATGAACCGCATCGTCTTCCGCTATGCTGACGTGCTGCTCATGCGTGCTGAGGCGCTGGCTCAGCAGAACAAGCCTGCCGAGGCCATCGCACTGGTCAACCAGGTGCGTGAGCGTGCTAAGGCGATGGCTGCCAACAGCGTCGTGTCTAACTATCCTAATAAGTATGGTGTACACTTTGCCATCAATAGTTATAAAGGCACCTACGACAAGGATGCTGCTATGGAGATTGTGAAGACTGAGCGTCGTCTGGAACTGGCTATGGAGAGCGAGCGCTTCTTTGACCTCGTGCGTTGGGGCGATGCTGCTACCGTCATCAACAAGTTCTATACTTCCGAGAGCGAGAAGATGAGCTTCCTGAAGGGTGCCTGGTTCACTGCCGACAAGAACGAGTATCTCCCTATTCCCTGGGAGCAGTTGTCTGCCTCTAACGGTCACTATACACAGAACTGTGGCCAGTGGTAATGAAGAGTTTAAAGTTTAAAGTTTATAGTTGAAAGATATGAAAACGATATATAGTATCATTTGCATGGTTTGTCTGCTCTGCGGCTTCACTGCCTGCAACGACGACCATACGGGCAGCATCAATGTCGGCGGCTCGTGTCTGGTAGAGTCTTTTGAACTCAACAACCAGTTCAAGGCTACCATCAGCCATGAGAAGCGTCTCATCAAAATCAAGGTTCCTGAGACCTTTGCACAGAAGGGCGATATGGTGATTACCAGTCTCACTCTTCCTGCTGGCGCCTCTGCTAACTTTAAGTTGGGCGACCACATCAATCTGAATGCTGACAAGACGCTGCGCGTCACCAATGGCGACCTGCAGCTGGAGTATCAGGTTAGCGTACGCAACGATGAGGCCCTGCTGAA
>ONCH01000052.1 GCA_900316265.1 uncultured Prevotellaceae bacterium
ACAACCAAGTACCCTTGCTATGTTCCCATCCTGGGGGATTCCGAGGGAGCTGGCCGTACAGGACTGCCCGTTTTTGCGGGTGCAAAGGTACGCATTTTTCCCCTATCCACCAAACATTTCCTTAAAAAACTTTTGTATGTTCCCAAAATATGCGTACCTTTGCACCCGATTATGACACCAGAAGAGTTTCATCAACTAAAAGCATTTGCACGTCAGGACGGCGCCTTGCTGTCAGTGTTGTGGATTGGCAGCTTTGCCTGCTACATCCTCGGCATCGCCAATCCCTTATTGGGGACTTTGGCTTTGCTGTTGATTCTCGTGTCACCAATCTTTGCAG
The DNA here is from genome assembly GCA_900316265.1 of uncultured Prevotellaceae bacterium. GTDB lineage: Bacteria > Bacteroidota > Bacteroidia > Bacteroidales > Bacteroidaceae > Prevotella. The sequence continues at coordinate 338 of ONCH01000052.1, forward strand.
CTAACCGTCTGCGTCATTTCCGTGATGGTGCACGCGAGGGCGTCATTAGTTTCCGTCGCGGCTATGCCTATACTGCGCTTGTTTTCTTCTATGCCGCCGTATTGCTGGCTGCAGCCATCTACATCTACTTTGCCTTTATTGACAACGGCTACCTGCTGAGTACTGTCAACCAGTTTCTGATGACGAAAGAAGGCAAGCAATTGATTGAGCTCTATGGGATGGCCGACCAGATGCAAGAGAATCTGAAGGCGCTGGCCGAGATGCGTCCCATCGACTATGCCGTCAACATGCTGTCAGTCAATATCACCATTGGTCTGTTGTTGGCACTGCCCATCGCCGCTGTGATGCAGAGGAAGTTGAAAGTTAAGAATTGAAAGTTGAAAATAGAAAGTTATGGATATTTCTGTAGTAATACCTCTTTATAATGAGGACGAGTCTATTCCTGAACTGTATGCGTGGATAGAGCGTGTCATGAAGGAGCATAACTTCTCTTTTGAAGTTATCTTCGTTAACGACGGTTCTACCGACCGTTCGTGGGAAGTCATTACTGAGCTGTCACAGAAGTCAGAGCACGTGAAAGGCATCAAGTTCCGTCGCAACTACGGCAAGTCGCCTGCCCTGTATTGTGGTTTCAAGGAGGCAGAAGGAGATGTTGTTATCACGATGGACGCCGACCTGCAGGACTCACCCGACGAGATTCCTGAACTGTACCGCATGATCAAGGAAGACGGCAACGACCTAGTGAGTGGATTCAAGCAGAACCGCAAACAGGGAGACCCGCTGTCGAAAACTATTCCTACAAAGCTTTTCAACGCTACAGCCCGCAAGGTCAGCGGCATCAAGAACCTGCACGACTTCAACTGTGGACTGAAAGCCTATCGTAAAGAGGTTGTCAAGAACATTGAGGTCTATGGTGAGATGCACCGTTATATGCCCTATCTGGCTAAGAATGCCGGCTTCGACAAGATTGCTGAGAAGCCCGTTCACCATCAGGCCAGAAAGTTCGGTAAGTCGAAGTTCATGGGCTGGAACCGTTTTGTCAACGGCTATCTCGACCTGTTGACGCTGTGGTTCCTCGGCACGTTTGGCAAGAAGCCCATGCACGTCTTCGGATTCCTGGGCACCATCATGTTCATGATTGGTTTCTTTGCCGCCCTGTGGCTGGGCATCGACAAGGCGTGGGCCCTCTACAACAACGTCCCCATGCGCCTGGTTACTGACTCACCCTACTTCTACATCGCCCTGACGATGATGATGATTGGCACGCAGTTGTTCCTGGCCGGATTCTTGGGCGACCTCATCAGTCGTAATAGTGCCGGACGCAACGACTACCAAGTAGAAACAACCATCAGATGCGGAAAATAATTGTCGCCATATTGCTGTTAGTTGCTGTCGTGTCGTGCGTCAGCATCGACTGTCCCGTCAAAAACACGGTAGAGGTCACCTATATGCTGAAGAAGCCGTCAGGAGGTGCCGATACGCTGAAGACCGATACGCTGTCAGCATGGGTTCACCGTATCTATTACACAGACCATCAGGACTCTGTATGCCTGAACCGTCTGTGTGGCGACAAGGCAACTTCGTTTTCCATTTTCATGAGTCACACCCTGCCAGAAGACTCTATCTTTACGTCGTTGAAAAACAAGGCGGGACAAACGTGGCTAGACACCATCTGCATCAAGAAAGAAAACTATCCGCATTTTGAGTCGGTAGACTGTAAGGCTGTTTACTTCCACTACATCAACGAGGTAACGACAACCCATCACGGCATCGACTCTATATCTATTCAAAACCGCGAAGTAAACTATGACAGTTCAGAGCATCTCTTCCTTTATCTCAAGGCTAACCGTTAGTCTGCTGTTGCTGGTAGTGGGCGTTGAGAGCTCACAGGCACAGAAGATTTTCCGGATGGAGAAAGACTCGATAGCTTTCTTCCGCGGCTTTGCGCTGTCGTTCGACCTTGTGGGACCTGCCAAGCTGATGCTCAGCGATAGGGGTGAGTATGAGGGTGCCTTGCGCATCAACCTGCACGACCAATGGTTCCCTGTCTTCGAGTTGGGTATTGGTCGCGCCAACCACGAAGAAGACGAAGTGACTGGTCTGACCTACAAGACTACCGCACCCTACTTCCGACTGGGCATGGACTGGAACATCATGAAGAAAAAGCACGAGCCCTACCGCATCTATGCCGGTTTCCGCTATGCTTACACTAACTATAAGTGCGACGTCCTTCGCAAGAACTTGGAAGACCCCGTATGGAAGACCAAATCCGACTTCGGTAGCGAGGATATCAGTTGCTACCAGCATTGGCTGGAGGCTGTCTTTGGCATCGATGCCTCCATCTACGGGCCTTTCCATCTGGGCTGGACGGTCCGCTACAAACGTCGTCTGTTCCATGAGGAGGGCGACATCGGCAATTCCTGGTACGTGCCAGGTTTTGGCATTAACGACCGAGACAACCTTTGTGTTAACTTCAACGTGATCATCGATATTTAATGCGTGAAAACGTGATAATGATATAACGAACAAAACAACAAAACTACTAATATGACTAACCACAACAAACGACTACTCTGGCAGATTCCCTTTTTGATACTGCTCATCGTGGGCACTGTCCTCATTATCCGCCAGCAACACAACACACCCTACCAGAAGTGCGCAGGAGCTATCTTCGGTACCACCTATCATATCACCTACCAGTATGACGACGACCTGCAACCTGAGTTGGAGGCAAAAATGAAGGAGGTCGATAATGCCTTGTCGATGTTCAACAAGGAGAGTATCATCTCGCGCGTCAACAACAACCAGCCTGTAGCGCTCAACCCAATGTTCGTGGAGGTATACCAGCAGGCACAGCAGATTAGCGAGGACACCGATGGAGCCTTCGATATTACCGTAGGCCCACTGGTCAACGCCTGGGGCTTCGGCTTCAAGCACGAGCAAATGCCCGACAAGCATGCCGTCGATTCGCTGATGGCTATCGTGGGCTATCAGAAGGTAAAATGTGAGAAGGCCAATGGACAATGGAAGATAGTAAAGCGCGACCCACGCATCACCCTCGACTGCTCTGCTATTGCCAAAGGTTATGGCGTGGATGTCGTGGCCCGTCTTTTAGAGGAGAAAGGCATCACCAACTATATGGTAGAGATTGGTGGCGAGGTGGTTACTCATGGCATCAGCGAGAAGCGCGTGCCTTGGAAAATTGGCGTCACCAAACCCACCGACGACCCACTGCAGGAGGGTAATGAACTGCAGACCGTCCTCAACCTCACAGACAAGGCGATGGCCACCAGTGGCAACTACCGTAATTTCTACTACAAGGGCAAGCGCAAATATGCCCATACCATCGACCCCAAGACGGGTCATCCGGTACAGCACAACATTCTCTCAGCCACTGTGCTTACCAGTCATTGCATGCGTGCTGATGCCTATGCCACAGCCTTCATGGTGATGGGTTTCGAAGGTGCCAAGAAGGTGTTGGAGCGTAATCCTGACCTCATGGCATATATCATTTACGACGACAAAGGCGAGGCCAAAGTGTGGTACTCACCCAGTCTCAAAGACAAGATTGCGAAGTAATAGGGCTGATGTCTGATGTAAGAAGTAAGAGGTAAGATGGAGATATACGACCAACTGTTACGCTTCTCGCTCTTTCAGGGCATGAGTCACGCCGACCTGATGGAGGTGGTGACACATACCAAGCTGGGATTCATGAAGTTGCAGCAAGGCAAGCATCTGGTCAAGGAGGGCGACAGTTGCACACATCTCACCTTCCTCACGCACGGCAGTCTGCAGTGTGAGACGCTCAGCGATGATGGTGGTTGCCGAGTCGTAGAAACCGTCAAGGCACCGTATATCGTACAGCCCGACCGTCTCTTCGGACTGTCCCAACGCTATAGCAGCACGTTCCGAGCCGACAGTCCCTGCAACTTTATCACCATCGACAAGCAGGAGGTACTGCTACTGCTGGAAACCCAGTTGGTGTTCCGCCTGAACCTGCTCAACATTATGGCGACAGAGAGCCAGCGCCTGCACCGTCGTGCCTGGCGCTCAGCCCCCAAGGACCTGCGCGAACGGTTGGTGCGCTACTTCTTCTCGCGCTGTATCTATCCTGCTGGCCCCAAGACATTCTACGTCTTGATGAAACAAATTGCCGACGATCTCAATGATAGTCGCCTTGACATCAGTCATGCTCTTAACGACATGCAGCGCGACCAGCAACTAACGCTTCATCGCGGCCGCATTGAAATTCCTTTGCTTGAACGATTGCTCATGTAGATTAAAAAAAACTAATTTATTTTGCGGTTCGCTCTATTTACACTATCTTTGCAAGTTAAAAAGAGAGAAAAGTTAGTATGAACGAACCAGATAGACAGGAAATGACAGAAGGAAAGCGTGTCAATCCTTTTTTTGAACCCTATAATACGCCGCACGATACCGTGCCCTTTGACCGTATCCGCCTGGAAGACTTCGAGGAAGCTTTCATGGAGGGTATTCGTCGTGACAACGAACAGATAGAGAAAACCATCAACAATCCGGAGAAGCCCACCTTCGACAACACCATCATCAATACAGAGGAGGACGAGGGCTACTACGACCTGTTGTCACGCGTATCGACGGTGTTCTTCAACCTGCTCAGCGCAGAAACCAACGACGAGATGGATGCGTTGGCCCAGAAGATGCAGCCCATCCTCACCCAGCATGCCAACGACGTGCGTCTGAATCCCCGACTCTTTGAGCGCATCCGTCAGGTACACCTGCACCACCGCAAGCTGACGCCAGAGGAGAAGATGCTACTCGACAACTGCTACGATGGTTTCGTACGCTCTGGTGCCCTGCTCGACGAGGCTGGCAAGGAGCGTCTGCGCCAGCTGACGGAAGAGGCATCGATGCTCTCCCTGCAGTTCTCGCAGAACCTGCTGAAGGAGCAGAAAGCCTTCACGCTCGACATCACCGACGAGGCACAGCTGGACGGACTGCCTGAGACGGCTCGCGAGGCTGCTGCGCTGACGGCCAAGGAGCAAGGCAAGCAGGGCTGGGTGTTCACACTGGATTTTCCGTCATTCTCACCATTCATGACGTACAGCACTCAGCGTGAGTTGCGCAAGCAGCTGTTTATGGCGCGCAACACCGTCTGTACACACGACAACACGGAGAACAACATCGAGATTTGCAAACGCATCGTCAACCTGCGCCGTGAGATAGCCCAGCTGTTGGGCTACAAGACCTACGCCGACTACGTGCTGAAGCGTCGCATGGCCAGCAATACGCGCGGTGTCTACCGCCTGCTTAACAACCTTGTCGATGCGTACAAACCTACAGCTGTCAAGGAACGCGACGAACTACGCAAGTTGGCCCACAAAGATGTAGATAAGATGAAGCCTTGGGATACTAGTTTCTACAGTCACAAGCTGCAGATGAAGAAGTACAACATCGACCAGGAAATGCTGCGTCCCTACTTCGAACTGTCGAAGGTGATAGGCGGTGTCTTCGGTCTTGCCAACAAGTTGTACGGCATCACCTTCAAGGAGAACAAGGACATTCCTGTTTACCATCCTGACGTCAAGGCTTACGAGGTGTTCGACAAGGATGGCAGCTATCTCGCCGTCTTCTACGCTGACTTCCACCCCCGCAAGGGCAAGCAGAGCGGTGCCTGGATGACGGAATATCAAGGACAGTATATCGACAAGAAGGGCGAGAACGTCCGTCCGCACGTCTCGGTGGTGATGAACCTCACCAAGCCTACAGAAGAGAAGCCTGCCCTGCTGACACTGGGCGAGGTAGAGACCTTCCTCCATGAATTCGGCCACTCGCTGCACGGCATGTTTGCCAACACGCGCTTTGAGAGTCTGAGTGGCACCAACGTCTGGTGGGACTTCGTGGAGCTGCCCTCACAGTTCATGGAGAATTACTCCATCGAGAAAGACTTCCTGCGCACCTTCGCCTTCCACTATCAGACGGGCGAACCCCTACCCGACGAGCTCATCGACCGCATCGTCAAGAGCCGTAACTTCATGGCGGCAACAGCCTGTCTGCGACAGGTATCGTTCGGTCTGCTGGATATGGCCTACTATACCCAGCGCGAGGAGTTCACAGAGGACATCATCCCCTTCGAGAAGCAGGCGTGGAAGAAAGCCATTCTAGGCGAACAGTTGCCCGACACCTGCATGACCGTACAGTTCTCGCACATCATGGCAGGCGGCTATGCTGCCGGCTACTATAGCTACAAGTGGGCTGAGGTGCTCGACGCCGATGCCTTCAGCGTGTTCAAGAAACACGGCATCTTCAACCAAGAGACCGCCCAGCGCTTCCGCGACGAGGTGCTCTCCAAGGGTGGTACCGAGCACCCCATGACGCTCTACAAGCGCTTCCGTGGCGGTGAGCCCACCATCGATGCCTTGCTGAAAAGAAACGGTATCAAACCTCCCCATAAAACCCACAAAACCCATAAAACCCATTAGACCCATGGATAAGCAAACCAAGTTTGACCAGCGCTACCTGGAGATGGCCCGCATCTGGGCAAAGAACTCCTACTGCACACGCCGTCAGGTGGGTGCACTGGTGGTCAAGAACAATATGATTATCAGCGACGGCTACAACGGCACGCCCAGCGGTTTCGAGAACGTCTGCGAGGACGACAACGGCGTCACCAAGCCCTACGTCCTGCATGCCGAGGCTAATGCCATCACGAAGCTGGCACGCTCGAACAACAACTCCGACGGAGCCACCATCTACATCACCGCCTCGCCCTGCATTGAGTGCGCCAAGCTCATCATCCAGTCTGGCATCAAGCGCGTGGTCTATGGTGAGAAATACCGTCTCATGGATGGCATCGAACTACTGGAGCGCGCAGGCATCGAAGTAGTTTACTTAGGAGAATAACCGAACGTTATGTCGTTATAACGCAATAACGAAAAGATAGAAATATGAATCAGAATAAGCACCGCTTCTCACCCTTGATGATGGCCATCTGCGTAGTCATTGGCATCCTGATTGGCACGTTCTATGCCAACCACTTCTCAGGCAATCGCTTGAGCATCATCAACAGCAGCAGCAACAAGCTCAACAACCTGTTGCACATCATCAACGACCAGTATGTGGACACGGTCAATGTCAACGACCTCGTCGAGAAGGCTATGCCCCAGATACTCGCCGAGCTAGACCCCCACTCCGTCTATATCTCTGCCAAGGACGTGCAGCAGGCCAACGACGACCTGCGCGGCTCGTTCTCCGGCGTGGGCATCGAGTTCACCATCCGTCAGGACACGCTCCACGTGCAGCAGGTTATCAGCAACGGTCCTGCCGAGCGTGCTGGCGTCATTGCTGGCGACAAGATTGTCATGGTCGATGACAAGCCCTTTACGGGTAAGACGCTCACCAACGAGGAAGCCATGCACCGCCTGAAGGGGCCCAAGGACACCAAGGTCAAGCTGGGCATCCTGCGCTATGGCGAGACGAAGGTGCGCAGCATTACCGTCACCCGTGGCGAGGTACCCACCAAGAGCGTCACCGCCACCTACATGCTCGACAGCAAGACGGGCTATATCCGCATCAAGAACTTCGGCGAGAACACCTACCCCGAACTGCTCATCGCCCTGGCCAAGCTGTCGCAGGAAAGCTTCCAGAGCCTCTGCATCGACCTGCGCGGCAATACAGGCGGTTACCTGCAGTCGGCCGTACAGATTGCCAACGAGTTCCTGCCCAAGAACCGCCTCATCGTCTATACCCAGGGCCGTAAGTCGCCCCGTCAGGAGTATCGTAGCGATGGTCGCGGCAGCTACCAGCACATACCCCTCATCATCCTCATCGACGAGACATCTGCATCGGCATCCGAGATTCTCGCTGGTGCCATCCAGGACAACGACCGAGGCACCATCATCGGGCGCCGCTCTTTCGGCAAGGGCCTCGTACAGCAGCCCATCGCCTTTGGTGACCAGTCGATGATTCGCCTCACCATTGCCCGCTACTATTCACCCTCAGGACGCTGCATCCAGAAGCCCTACACAGCAGGCGAGAACAAAGACTACGAGGAAGACATCCTTGCACGCTACGAGCACGGCGAGTTCTTCTCTGGCGACAGCATCAAGCACGAGGGCAAGGAGTATCACACCGCCAATGGCCGTCCCGTCTATGGTGGTGGTGGCATCACCCCCGACATCTTCGTCCCTGAAGACACCACGAATGTCACCTCCTATTACAAGCAGGCATCCATGAGCGGACAAATCATCATGTTCGCCTACAGCTATACCGACGAGAACCGTCAGAAGCTCAGCCAGATAGATGGTGTCAACGATATGGCCAACTACCTGAAGCGCCAGAACATCGTCGACAAGTTTGCCACCTATGCCGAGAAGAACGGCCTGAAGCGTCGCAACCTCATGATCCAGCGCTCCTACAAGCTCCTGGAGCGCTTCATCATCAGCCGCATCATCTACAACATGATGAAGGAAGAGGCCTGGATAGAATACCTCAACAGCGACGACCCCGCCATCACCGAGACCCTCCGCATCATGCAAGAAGGCAAAGCCTTCCCACCCAGCGTGGCATCTACATCAAGAATGGCAAAAAAATCGTGGTGAAGTGATGTTCCCCCTTCGTAAGTTTCTCTGTGTAAAATTTGGATTTCTTGGAAAAAGTCCTTATATTTGCAGACATGAAGCGCGAAGTCTATGAGAGTCAGAAAGCATTTGCAGGTGAAAAGAAACCGTCAATGCTCCGACGCTGTGTGGGACACGACTACACAGAGCGCATGATGTATATGGTGACGATGGTGGTCGAAGGGCGCCGTCCGCTATTTGGTACAGTTATTGGTCGTAGCGATGCTCCTGCAGATAGCGAGCAGGCTCCGAGGGTGGAACTGAGCGAGCTGGGGCGGCGGGTGTCAGAAGAAATGTTATCTACGCCAGCCCATCATCCTGAAATTTCAGTTATTGCGCTCCAGATGATGCCCGACCACTTGCATGCCATTCTCTTTGTCAAGGAGAAGATGGAAGAGCCGTTAGGCATGGCTTTGCGTGGCTTTAAGCAAAAGTGCAACCAGCATTACCGGGAGCTGATTCTTGGCGTTTCGTCTGTTGCGTTGTCAACGCAGCAAACAAGACAAGCGCAACAAACAGGACGGCCAACACAGAAGAAAGACCGCCGAGGTGAAGACCGCACCCACGGCCTTCTCTTTGCCCGCGGCTTCAATGACAAGTTATTGCTGCGCGAAGGTCAGCTACAGCGCTGGTTGGACTATCTGCACGACAACCCGCGCCGTCTGTTGATGAAACGCGAGCAGCCAGACCTCTTCCGTGTACAGCGTAACATCATGGTGGCTGGCCAGCACTTCTCAGCTATTGGAAATCGTTTTCTGCTGGAGCGCCCCATAAGACTCCAGGTGCAATGCTCGCGGCGCCTCACTGATGAGCAGATTGCTGAGCAGCAGGAACAGTGGCTTCAGCAGGCCCGTAGTGGTGCCGTCTTGGTGTCGCCCTGCATCTCTAAGGGAGAGAAACAAGTGATGCGAGCAGCCTTTGAGCAAGACCTGCCTATTATCGTTCTGCAGGAGAATGGTTTTACAGACCTCGCTAAGCCTGGTGGCAAGCGTATGGAAGCCTGTGCTCGCGGCCAACTGTTGCTACTTGCTCCATGGGAACATCACAACGAGCGACTAACTATTCGCCGTGACCAATGCCTGGCGCTGAACGAGATGTCGCGAATGATCTGTCAGGAAACAGATAAATAACCACACGAAAAAGCGGAAGCCGCAATGACTTCCGTTTCCTGTTTTCCAAGCCACCTCGTATTAACTATTTTTTGCAATATTTTCTCTCCAAAAGATGCAGGCAACTCAGAAATGTTTTGTAATTTTGCAAGCAGAAAACCTATCCCCCAAAAGACTGATTTTTGAGAATGGAGGAACAACAGCGACTACCCGACGTGGGCAGCCGGTGTGGGGCATCGTTGCCCCCTAATGGCTGCGAAGGAAGCAACATGATGAGTGGCTTCCTGGAGCGTCTGATGTCTGTTGTGGCAGCGGTTGCGGGATGCTGGTTTCATCATGGCCGACGGCTATGCTTTGGCGGAGGGTGTGTCGGCAAACCAGGCTGCATACATAGCCGACC
>ONCH01000051.1 GCA_900316265.1 uncultured Prevotellaceae bacterium
ACCGATCCTAAGCGTCTGCTGATTGGTGACGACGAGCACGGATGGGACGACGAGGGCGTATTCAACTTCGAGGGTGGTTGCTACGCTAAGGTTATCAACCTCGACAAGGAGAGCGAGCCCGACATCTACAACGCTATCCGCCGCGACGCCCTGCTAGAGAACGTTACTGTTGACGCTAACGGCAAGATCGACTTCGCTGACAAGAGCGTTACCGAGAACACCCGCGTAAGCTATCCTATCAACCACATTGAGAAGATTGCCCAGAAGGTAAACGGCAAGAGCGCTGGTCCAGAGGCTAAGAACGTTATCTTCCTCTCTGCTGACGCATTCGGTGTACTGCCCCCAGTATCTATCCTGACTCCAGAGCAGACCAAGTACTACTTCCTCTCTGGTTTCACTGCTAAGCTGGCTGGTACAGAGCGTGGTATCACTGAGCCTACTCCTACTTTCTCTGCTTGCTTCGGCCAGGCATTCCTGGAGCTGCACCCCACAAAGTATGCTGAGGAGCTCGTGAAGAAGATGGAGAAGAGCGGCGCTAAGGCTTACCTCGTCAACACTGGTTGGAACGGTACTGGCAAGCGTATCTCTATCCGCGACACTCGTGGTATCATCGACGCTATCCTGGGTGGTGCTATCCTGAAGGCTCCTACCAAGAAGATTCCTTACTTCGACTTCGAGGTTCCCACAGAGCTCGAGGGCGTAGATACCAACATCCTCGATCCTCGCGACACTTACGCTGACGCTGCTGAGTGGAACAAGAAGGCTGAGGATCTGGCTGCCCGCTTCATCAAGAACTTCAAGAAGTACGAGGGTAATGAGGCTGGTAAGGCACTCGTCGCTGCTGGTCCAAAGCTGTAAAAAATGCATAATTAAGAATGCATAATGCATAATTAATGGCTGCGCCGAAAGGTGCGGCCATTTTTTATTGAAATATGCGTTTCAGAGTGATGCAATATACTCAGCCAATCGGTTGAGTTGGAGGCACTGCTCTCGCGAGATAGTCTTTCTCTGCATGTGATATTGCCATGGACTGATTTGAAGCATCGTTCCTTTAGAACAGGCGTCAAAAGACTCTCCAGCAGGTTTGTACAATGGAGGGAAACCATTTTCGCGGAGCACGATGAGCCGATAGCCACGATTCATGGCTTCGCGCATCACTTCCTTCTCTCTGGGGGATATCGCTGCACTTACCAGTACGCCACCATTCGCTCCCAGAGTGAGCCATTCCTGTTTGTATTTCTCGAAGATATCGTCACCGTAGGCTCGGTGTACAATGACGGCAGCCTTCTCCGGACAGGCGAGAAGGTTCCGATTGCCCACCATCTGGCACGACCATTCCCCTATGTCTATGTGGCTCACAATGGTGAATAGTTCTGGGTGCTGGCGCTTAACGGCAAGTCTGCGAGGGTTGTCGGCAAGGTAGGCGAACCAGCGCTCCAGTTCTCCGGCGCCATCAAGGATGTGGTCGTTGTAATTCCTAGAAAACAGGTAGCCGTGAGTCCTTCCGTCTCCTTTGCTACAACATTGTTGCAGCATAGATGACGGCGACAGGGGCGACAGCGGCAGGGACGGGTCCGCTAGGCTTTCCAGCCACCTGCGGTAGGCCTTGTTGCAGCCTGCCTTAAAGCCCTTAATGACCATTCCCAGATGCTGCGCCATGTGCTGCTCCACGAAAAGGATGCCGTGCAGATGGTCGGGCATAATCATCGTGTCCAGGACTCTTACCTCAGGATAGTAGCTGCTAATCGATGTCCAGCAGTCTCTGACCTGCTCGCCTAAGGGCGACAGCTCAATCCTTGGTGCCTCAGGACTACCCTTCTCCGCTTCTGCGTCTCCCACCAGACGGCCTAAAAGAGGGCGGCGACCCTCCACCGTCATCGTAATCAGGTAGATTTGCCGCGACTCGTAATCGTGACCAATACGCCGACGGAGCATAGAAGGCTTCTTCTCTCCTGCGAACGCTTTGTGTTTCTCAAAAACTTCCCAATCCATGGCACAGACATCTTTGCACGTGCAAAGATACTAATTATTTTTTGGGGATTGTAATATATATTATAAAATCTTTGTACAATTCTTTGTCTATATGATTATAATATTGTAATTTTGCAGGCTGAAACAAAACACACAATCCTATAGAATAATGAAAAACTATCTTCTTGTGCTATGCTGTTGGCTGGCAATGACCGTTTCTGCACAGACGACAATTGAACCTAATCTGAAATGGGGCAAGCCCACCGACGAAGAAATGACAATGGCCGTCTATGATGCCGACAAGGATGCCGCAGCCGTGGTACTCTGCCAGCTGACGACTGTCGACTACACGATGGACCTGAACAATTACATGGTGAACTATAACGTCAAGACACGCATCAAGGTGCTGAAGGATGAAGGCAAAGACGTTGCCAACATCAGCATCACCTATATGGACAATAGAAAGCGTCAATACGCTCAGGAGAATATTGATGAGTTCAAAGCCACGGCCTATAACCTGGAGAACGGCAAAGTGAGAAAAACGAAAATCGGTCAGGACAAGCTCTTCAAGGAGCGTGTTGATGAAGACTATGTGGTGGCCAAAGCTGCCATTCCCCAGGTCAAGGCCGGTACCGTTATTGAGTATGAATACGTATTGCGCAGCAATGTGTTCTATCGCATCCACGACTGGGAGGCACAGAAAGACATCCCTGTAGCTTACACCAACTATCGGTTGGAGATACCTGCTAGGCTCATGTTCAATGTGGAGACCAGCGGCATCTTCCCACTACAGAGCACCGTCACCCAAGGAACGTTGGTCTACCAGACCAGCAGCGACGCCATGGCTCGGAAAGGGAAGTGCCCCACCAATATCTACAACTGTACAGGCCGTAACTTTCCGGCACTGAAGAAAGACGACTACGTATGGAACATACGCGACTACTATACCAAGGTCACCGCTGAATTGCAGCGGCTGAACTACAGCGACGGCACTTATGAAGACATGCGTAAGAATTGGGAACAGGTAGACGACGTGCTCTACGACCATCCCGACTTCGGAGAACGTCTCTACAAGCACAGCAAATACCGCGAAGAGCTGCTGGCCAGCGGCATCAGCGAGATAGCCGACCTGAAAGACAAAGTGTCTGCCACCTTCAACTTTCTGCGCCAGCGTCTGGTATGGAATGGTGAATATGAATTGGCCATCAAGTCGCAGTCAGACATTGTGAAGAATGGCAGCGGAACCAATGCCGACCTGAACATGATGCTTATCAACATGCTGAGCGACGTGGGCGTCAAGGCTTATCCGGCAGTGATGAGTACACGCCGTCACGGACGCATCCCCAAGACCTACCCGACGCTGAACAAGCTGAACACCTTCGTCGTGGCCGTACCCTACGGCAGTTCGTGGATATATGTCGACGCCTCATCTGCTGATGGCTACCTGAACGTGTTGCCAGCCAATCTCTATACCGACCAGGCGCGCATTCTGCAGAAGGGTGCAGCCAGCCAGTGGGTGAATCTGCAAAAGATAGGCGAAGCCCGTACCCAACTTACCATCAAGGCATCGCTGACGGCTGACGGCGTATTGAAGGGCGAACAGACGGCTGTCTACACTGGTAACGCCGCAGCCCAGGAGCGCATCCGTTTCCGCCAGGCCACTGACAGCACTGCCTTCATCACGTCCAAGGCCACCCAAGAGGGTTTGACTATTACCAGCTGCAACATGGACGGTATACACGACTTCTCTCCCACCGTCACTGAGGTGACTCAGTTCACCAAACAAGGCACTATTGCCGACGGTCATATCTATATCAACCCCTTCACCGAACTGCCCGTCACCAGCAATCCCTTTTCTGATAAGGAGCGCATGCTGCCCGTGGAGTTCCCGTATCGCAGTGCTTATAGCATCAACGTCCAACTGGAGCTGCCTGAAGGATGGCAGTTAGAGGAGTTGCCACAGAGTGTCAGGGCGTCAGCACTGAAGAGTGCTTCCGGCCACATCATCTATTCCTCGGCAGACAAGCGCAACGTCACCATCAACTACCAGTTCCGCATCAGCAATGTCTATTGTGACAACACACAATACGATGCTTTGCGCCAGCTCTTCGATCTCTTTGCTAACCATGCCAAAGACATGCTGGTGGTCAAGAAGCTGTGACGGACCGGTCCCAGTTGTTTCTTTAATGTACCTTTGCATGTTGAAAATAAACACACAAGATTTTTAAATAACAGAATAATGAAAAACTATCTTCTTTTGTTATGTTGTTGGCTGGCAATGACCGTTTCTGCACAGACGACAATTGAACCTAATCTGAAATGGGGCAAGCCCACACAACAAGAGCTTACGATGACGGAATATGCAGCAGACAAAGATGCTGATGCCGTGGAACTGTTTCGTGATGTGAATGTGTATTATGCCTTCATCAATGGTGATTTCCGCGTTATTAACGATGTAAAATGCCGTTTGAAGGTGTTGAAACCCGAGGGCAAGCATGTGGCAGACGGCGAGATACTCATCTGGCGCAACTCCAGCAACGACACCCACGAGGTGGTGCGCGCCCTGAAAGCCACTGCCTATAACCTGGAGAACGGTAAGGTGGTGAAGACCAAGATGGAGAGTTCTTCAGTCCATGAAGAGGAGCTCGACACCAACGACAAACTGCTGAAGTTCAGCGTGCCGCAGGTCCGAGTGGGCACTGTCATTGAGTATGAGTACCGTCTGGAGAGCGACTATTACTACCAGTTGCGCGACTGGTACGCCCAAAGCGACATCCCAGTGCTCTACACCAGATATTCCGTATCTATTCCTGAGTGGTTGAGCTTCCATATAGAGGAGTCAGGCATGAACACACTGGAGAAGCAGACCGACAGCAACTCGCTGACCGTAGGCGAAGAACATGTCAACACCGAAGAGCACATCTTTATCGGCCGCAACCTGCCTGCGCTGAAAGACGACGACTACGTCTGGCGCGCCGAAGACTATGGCAGCAAGGTGACCCACGAGTTACAGGGCATCTATATCCCCGGCTACGTCCATAAGAACTACTCGTCGACCTGGAAGGACATTGACGAGCGCTTGGAGAAAGACGACGAGTTTGGCGGCCGCATCAAGAAGAGCAGTCCACTGAAGGACGACATCCTGGCAGCCGGCATTCCTCAGATTGCCGACAGCCGCGAGCGTTTCGAAGCCATTTGGAAGATGCTGACAAAGCGCGTCCGCTGGAATGGCAGCTACGCTTTCTGGGCCAAATCGGGCAACAAGGTGCTGAAAGAGGGCACCGGCACCAATGCCGACATCAACTTCCTGCTCATCAACATGCTGCACGACGCGGGTATCGAGTCGTCGCCCGTTGTCCTACGACTGCGCAACCGCGGCCGGCTGCCCTTGTCGCATGCCAGCATGAAGTATCTGTCGACCTTCGTCGTGGCCGTCGAGCTGAACGACTCCACGACCGCCTATTTTGACAGTTCAGCACAAGACGGCTACCTGAACGTATTGCCGGCAGTATTGTCGGTAGACCGTGCCCGCATCATCCGCAAAGACCATACCAGCGACTGGGTGAACCTGCAGAACATGGCACTCGCCACGGAGCGCTCCTTCATCCAGGCCACGCTCACCGCCGACGGTCAGCTCAGCGGTACCCTGTCAAGAGCCCTTGACGGCGAAGCCGCTGCCGCCGTGCGTAAGCGGTGGCGCACCGCCAAGGATAGTGCCGATGTCATCCACGACATGCAGGAGGACAAAAGCATCGAGATCAGCGACTACCGCTTGCAGGGGCGCTACGACTTCTCACCCCGTCTGCGTGAGACCATACAGTTTACCAAACAGTGTACCACGGCCGGCGACATCATCTACCTGAACCCGCTGGTCATTCCCCCTATCACCAAAAACCCCTTCACCGCCGAGACGCGCAACCTGCCCATCGAATTGCCCTACAAGCAGCGCACCACATTGAACGTCACGCTGACGCTGCCCGACGGCTGGCAACTGGAGGAGACGCCCAAACCCATCATCCTGCGCCTCGACGGTATCACGGCCAGTATCATGTATCAGCAGAAGGACAACCAGCTGACGGTACTTTATAAGGAGAACGTCAGCCGCACCTTCTTTACCCAACAGCAGTACCAGGACATGAAGGCACTGTTAGACAAACAAGTAGAGAGTTGTAAGAACATCGTCACGCTGACGAAAAAGACTCCCCAATAACCTTCTATATGATGAAGAGACTACTATTCACACTCACAGCCCTGCTGTGTGCCTTGTTCACCGCCCACGGCCAGAAAGCCGTGGTGGAAGAGTATGCCATTGACGTAGACTGCGACAAACCCACCCACGCCATCCAGCACTTCCGCAAGGTAACCACCATTCTCACGGAGCAGGGAGCGCCTCTGGCCTCCTTCGTCTGCTCATGTAGCAAGAACGACAAACTGACACGCTTCAAGGGTCTGGTCACCGACGCCACTGGCCGCGTCATCAGGAAACTCAAAGAGAGCGAGCTGCAGAAGACTGAGTACTCGCAGTACTTGGCCATCGACGACTATAAGATGTTTTTGGACTATACACCACCCGTCTACCCCGTCACCATCAGCTACGAATGGACCATCGAGAGTCACGACAACCTGTTGGAGTTTCCCCGTTTCTGCCCGCAGAGCGACTACGACATCACCGTCAAGAAAGCCAGCTACCGGCTGAAAGTGCCCAAAGACATGAATGTCCGCTATGCCCTTCAGCAGTTGGACACTCAGGTGGCGGTCAGCGATATGTCGGCCTACACCCAACTCTTCGCCGTCGATGTCAGCGACATGCCCATGCTCCGCTATGAGCCCTATGGCCGTCCGTTCCGCGAGCGTATGCCAATGATTTGCTTTGCCCCCACCGACTTCGTCTACTATGGCACCAAGGGCAGCCTCGCCACGTGGAACGACTACGGCCAATGGGAGTACAGCCTCATCAACGGTCTCGACGCCTTGCCGGAGAACGTGTGCCAGGAACTGCACCAACTGACAGACACCATGAAGACTGACCGCGAGAAGGTGGAGGCGCTCTATAAACGCCTGGAGAAGACCACCCGCTATGTGGCTATCCTCTTGGGCATTGGCGGACAAAAGCCTGCTCCAGCAGCCAGCGTCTGCAAGAGTGGCTATGGCGACTGTAAAGGATTGTCAAACTACATGCGAGCCATGCTGAAAGAGGTGGGCATCGACTCCCACTACACCACCATCAGCACCACCAACCGCCGCTTCCTGCCGGGTTTTGCCAGCGTGGGCCAGATGAACCACGTCATTCTGCAGGTTCCCCTCGCCAATGACACGCTATGGCTGGAGTGTACCAATCCACAACTGCCTCTGGGCTATGTGCATGACGATATTGCCGGACATGATGCCATAGAGGTCAGCGAACAAGGCGGCCGACTGGTACGCTTGCCGGTCTATGCCGACAGTGCCAACGCCATGCATAGCACTATCGACATCCGCATGACGGCCGACGGCAGTGCCGCCATCAGCGTCCACCAGCAGACCACCAACCAGCAGTATGAAGACCAGCGCCCCCTGTTGCGCATGGACGCCAAGGACCGCCTGCGTGTCTTCCGGCGCATGGTGCATGTGCCACAGGCCGACATCAGCAGCCTGCAGGTCAGCGAGAACGGTTCTAGTCCACAGATGACGCTCGAAGCCGAGGTCAAGAGCAACAGTTATGCCACCCGCACCGGACAGCGCCTCTTTGTGCCCGTCTGCCCTATTCATCAGGGATATACCGTTCCCAAAAGCAGTGATGGGCGTCAGGAGGATATCTGGATGAATCATGGTTATCTGGATGAAGACGATATCACGCTGACCATTCCCGAGGGCTACGTCATTGAGGCCCGTCCCAAGGATGTCAGCATGGAGTACCCCTTTGCCACGTTCTCCTCTACGCTACAGGTTGTGGGCAACACCATTCACGTCAAGAATCGCCTGTTGAAACGCTCTGGCACCTTCGACAAATCGCTGTTTCCACAGCTTGCCGAGTTCTTCAGTACCGTCAGCAACGCTTATAGCCAAAAGATCGTCCTTAAAAAAGGGAAACAATAAATAATGCATAATGCTTAATGCATAATGCTTAATGCTTAATGCATAATGAAAACCCTGAACCATGAACCAAATAAAGGGTGTGGTCATTTTTTTGATATAAGTCAAAAAGGTATCGATATACAGAAAAATCTCATTTCTCCTTTTTCCATTCTCAATTATTCATCGTACCTTCGCACTCGCAATCGAGACGATTGCATTTGTTTTCATTAGGTTAGTAGTTAAATTGATTTTAAGGTAAAGATTATGTTATTAGATTTTCAAACGACGATGTTATTGGCCTTGGTGGCCGCTGCCACCATCCTAAGCGTCATCACGCTGGTCAATACCAACATACGTTAAGAAAAAGCACGGGGTGAGCGATTCATACCGTGCTTTTTTGTTTATAAAACATAAAATAGGTGGAATATTGATATATTTAACTTAATAAAAGGTAGAAAATTGCTCAAAATTCGGGAATTGTGCGTAACTTTGCACGGAATTTTGGAAAAAAGACACATTTTGATGAAACAGATAAAGACAACATACCTGCTGTTAGCCATACTCTTAGGCAGTCTGGCAGCATGTAGCAAGATGAGCGACTCGGATGTAACACTTTACGACGATGCCGCTATCACTTCTTTTACATTGGGCACGGTAAACCGCTATGTAGATGGCTACAAGAGCACAATCAAGGGTAGCGAATACCGTTTCAACATTGACCAGAACAGCCACACTATCTACAACGCCGACTCCCTGCCCAAGGGTTCCGATGTCACTCACATTGTTTGTGGAGTGACAACCTACAACAACAGCATGGCATACGTCGTCAGCAAAGACGGTACATATATGAACTACCACTCAAGTGCTGACAGCTTGGATTTCACCACGCCCCGCACCTTCCGCGTCTTCTCCAGCAATGGTTCCGGCTATACGGACTATACCGTGAAGGTCAATGTACACAAGGAGGATCCCGACTCCTTCGTTTGGAAGAAGATGGCCGACATCCCCGTGATGAATGATCTTTGCGCCATCAAGTTCAACGACCGGATCTACGTCTTTGGCAACGAGGGAGGTACGACGAAGGCCTATACCACAGAGGACGGCAGTGCATGGACAGCCGTCACACTACCTGCAATGGCCGATGCCGACACTTGGCAGAACACCGTAGCCACCATCGACTCACTCTATATCATGGGCGGCACAAAGATATATCGTACCCACGACCTTGTCACATGGGATGAGGACAAAAGCATCGTCTTGGATGGTACCAAAATTGACCAACTGATAGGCGCCAGCGATCAGGAAATCTATGGAATTTCCAACAACGGTATGCTGATGACGAAATACAGAGGTAACCTTGACATGGGAAGCTGGATACCAGCCGACTTTGAGTCTGACTTCAACACGGAAGACCTGCCCACTGAAGACTTCACCTTCACCTACTATCCGATGGCATATGCCGACAGCACTGACTACGTCGTGATGGCTGGCACCAAACAGACTGACGGTGTCTGGCACGGACACACATGGCGTCGCATCGTAGATTATAGCGAGCAGGGAATCCTCAGCGAACTGAAAAAGCTTATCGAAGAAGCCATGTCGGGCAGTGAGACTGTCAGTTCTTCATGGATACGTCAATGGACATACATTGACCGTTCCAGCAACCGTCTCTATGAGCTGCCAGCACTGCATGACCTGCAAGTGATTTACTATGGAGGCGAGCTGCTTGCCTTTGGCGGTCGGTCATACGATAACTTCATCGAGCCGCTGACAGCCTTCTGGCGCAGTCGTGACAACGGCATCACCTGGAAGCAAGACGTAGAATACTCAATGCCTCCAATAGACGGCACCACCAAGTTCAATAATGCCGCAACCAGTTTCTCGACAGTGGTCGACGACGCGGAAAACATATGGATAGTCTGTGCAGGCACTGGCGAGGTTTGGCGCGGCCAACTAAACAAAGTGGCGTGGGACCAATATAAGTAAAAGAGAAGAGGTGAGAAACGCTGTCGTTGCCATTCTGCTGATGCTGGCTGTAAGCGCTAAGGCGCAGACGGAGCCGGAGTACCGACTGGAAATCGGTGGAGGCGTTGGCATGGTATCATATCAAGGCGACTTCAATGGCAATCTTTTCAAGAATATGCAGCCTATGTTCTCGCTCTTGGGAAAATACAAGTTCAACCCACGTATGGCATTGGCCATGAACATCAGCTACGGCACGCTGAAAGGCTCAGCAAAAAATGTCACGTCGTATGTACCAGAGGAATGGGCCAACTACTCGTTTAAAGAGAAATTCGGCGACGTGGGTATTAGGCTGGAATACAACTTCTGGCCATTCGGCACAGGAATGGAATATCGTGGAGCCAAAAGGCTTACACCTTATATATTTTTAGGTCTGGGGACTACCGTCTTCAAGGACGACAAGACGCAGCTGACTATGAACCTGCCCATAGGACTGGGCGTGAAGTATAAAGCTGCCGACCGTGTGAATATGGCACTGGAATGGGCGATGCACTTCAGCAACACCGACCGTCTGGATGGCGCCAGCAACCCCTTGGGTATCAGGAGCCACGGGCTCTTCAAGAATACCGACTGCTTCAGCCAGCTACGGCTGTCAGTGACCTATGACTTATGGGCGAAATGTAAAACATGTCACAATGATAGAGACTAACAACATCCCCCAGCACATCGCCATCATCATGGACGGCAACGGGCGCTGGGCCAACGAACGAGGCAAAGAACGCAGCTTCGGCCATCAGGCCGGTGTAGAGGCTGTGCGCAAGATAACGGCAGAGTGTACCCGTCTGGGCGTCAAATACCTGACGCTCTACACGTTCTCCACTGAGAACTGGGGACGTCCTGCCGACGAAGTAGCCGCCCTGATGGGACTGGTACTCAGTTCGCTGGAAGACGAGGTATTCATGAAGAATAATGTACGCTTCCGCGTCATTGGCGACGTCAAGCGTCTGCCCGATGCCGTACAGCAGAAGCTGCGCGAGACAGAGGAGCACACCGCCAAGAACGATGCCATGACGATGGTAGTAGCGCTAAGCTATAGCAGTCGCTGGGAGATTACTGAGGCTGTACGCCAGATTATTCAAGACCTCCACGACCAGAGAGAAGATATCACGCGGACGTTGGAGTTCTGGAAGACAGGTGGCATCCGTGCTGAGGACACAGGCGGCGAGCTGCGCATCTCCAACTACCTGTTGTGGCAGATAGCCTATTCAGAGCTGTACTTCTGCGACACCTACTGGCCAGACTTCGACGAGGCTGCCCTGCACAAGGCTATCGAGAGTTACCAGAAGCGCCAGCGCCGATACGGAAAAACTGAAGAACAAGTAGAGGCTGAAGAAAAGTAAAAAAGTAAAAAGGTAAAAAAGTAAAAAGCAAAAGTGAAAATAGAAGCAATTACAAAATGGTTAAAGGTAATGGTAAAAGGTGTTTTACCTTTTTACCTTTTTACCTTTTTACCTTTGAGCGTTAACGCACAGGACGTCATCATCAATCCCGACATATCCTATGCCGGTACGCCACGCCAACTGGAGATTGGCGGACTGGCTGTCAAAGGCGTAGAAGGCTATGAAGACTATGTACTGACCGGACTATCAGGACTGTCGATAGGTCAGGTGATTGACGTGCCAGGTACAGAGATTACCGAAGCTGTCAAGCGCTATTGGAAGCATGGACTGTTCTCGAAAGTGGCTATCTCTGCCGACTCCATCGTAGGCAACAAGGTGTATCTCTGCATCCATCTGGCCACCCGTCCGCGTGTCAGCACCATCAACTACTATGGTCTGAAAAAGAGCGAGAAGGAAGATATGGAGGCTAAGCTCGGTATCATGAAAGGCAGTCAGATTACGCCTAACATGATTGACCGTGCCAAAGTTCTTGCCAAGAAATACTTCGACGAGAAAGGCTACAACAATGCCGAGATAGATATCACCCAGCGCGACGACGTGACGGGTAAGAACGAGGTAATCCTCGACGTCTCTATCGACAAGAAGTCGAAGATGAAAGTTCGTGAGATTGTTTTTGACGGCAACGGGAAACTATCGAAGAGCAAGCTGACCGGTTCTATATTCAAGAAGGGTGCTTTCGGCAAAATCAACGAGGCCGGCAAGTTCAAGAACATGTTCAAGGCCAAGAAGTTCACGCCAGAGCGTTACGACGAAGCCAAGTCATTGCTCATCGAGAAATATAACGAGCTGGGTTATCGTGATGCCACCATTCTGGAAGACTCCGTATGGACCATTGACGACAAGCATGTCAATGTCTATGTGAAGATTGACGAGGGTGAGCAATACTACATCCGTAACATCACATGGGTGGGCAACACCGTAGTTACCACTGACTACCTGAACAGAGCATTGGGTATGCAGAAAGGTGACATCTACAACCAGAAGTTGATGAACAAACGACTGAAGGAAGATGAAGATGCCGTCGGTAACTACTATTGGAACAACGGTTATCTGTTCTATCAGCTGGAGCCTACCGAGGTGAACATCGTGGGTGACAGTATCGATCTGGAAATGCGTATCCAAGAGGGTACACAGGCCCATATCAGTCATGTCCGCATCTATGGTAACGATCGTCTCTACGAGGAGGTTGTACGTCGTGAGTTGCGCACCAAGCCTGGTGACCTGTTCTCCAAGGATGCCATCCAGCGTTCTGCACGAGAGATTGCCTCAACAGGTTTCTTCGACCCAGAGAAGGTGAATCCCGATATCAAGCCCAACTACGACGACGGTTCAGTAGATATCAACTGGGAACTGGAGCAGAAGTCCAACGACCAGCTGGAATTCTCATTAGGTTGGGGACAGACAGGTGTCATCGGACGTATCGGTGTCAAGTTGAACAACTTCTCCATGCGTAACCTCTTCGGTAAGAACAAGATGCACCGCGGTATTATGCCTATCGGTGACGGTGAGCAGGTATCGTTGTCATTCCAGTCAAACGGTAGCTACTACAGTTCGGTATCAGCAGGCTACTCTACAGGATGGTTTGGCGGCAAGCGTCCTAACGCACTGAGCATCAACGCCTTCTATTCTAAGCAGAGTGATATCTCCAGCACCTATCGTAACTCGGCATGGATGAACAACTACTATAACTACTATGGTGGTTACGGTTCATACAACTCTGGTTACTACGACTACACATCCATGATGGATGAGGACAAGTACATCAAGTTGTTCGGTGTAAGCCTTGGCTGGGGTAAGCGTCTGCGCTGGCCCGATGACTACTTCCAGTTGTCAACACAGCTGTCCTACACCCGCTATATGCTGCGTGACTGGAGCTACTTCCTGATTTCTAACGGTAACTGTAACAATATCAACCTCGGTATCACGCTGTCACGTACCTCTACGGACAACCAGCTGTTCCCACGTCGTGGTTCAGAATTCATGATGCAGGTAACACTGACGCCACCCTGGTCACTCTTCAATAGCAAGGACTACAAGAATCTGGCTACAGCAGAGACCTACGCAAAGAATGTCGACCAGTATAATGCAGAACTGCAAGAGAAATACCGCTGGATAGAATACCACAAGTGGAAGTTCAAGACCAGAACCTTCACCGCCCTGACGGAAGGTCAGAAGTGTCTGGTACTGATGACCCGCGTAGAACTGGGTATCTTGGGTTCGTATAACAAATATAACAAGTCACCGTTCGAGACCTTCTACGTCGGTGGTGACGGTATGAGCGGCTATAGCTCCAGCTATGCTGAGGAGACCATCGGTCTACGTGGTTATGAGAACGGTGCATTGACACCATATCGTGCTGAGGGCTATGCCTACGACCGCTTCACACTGGAGTTGCGCTATCCTATCCTATTGGGTAACACGACCATCTATGGTCTGGGCTTCCTGGAGGGTGGTAACGCATGGAACGAAACTCGAAACTTCAACCCCTTCGATATCAAGCGCTCTGCCGGTGTCGGTGTGCGCATCTTCCTGCCGATGGTCGGTCTGATGGGTATCGACTGGGCCTACGGTTTCGACAAGCCCTATGCAACCTCAAGCAAGATCGGTGGAGCTCAGTTCCACTTCATCTTGGGACAGGAGTTCTAGTATAGTTGAAAGTTGACAATTGAGAGTTAAGAGTTGTGAAAACTTGAAACCTTTGGAAAGTTTCCACGTCTAAGAGATATAACCCTAAAAAGAGACAAAGATGAAAAAGTTATTAGTAATATGTTTAATGTGGGTATCGGCATTGTCGATGCACGCCCAGAAGTTTGCACTCGTTGACATGGATTATATCTTCAAGAACATCCCTGCCTACGAACGTGCCAACGAGCAGCTGAACCAAATCTCGAAGAAATGGCAGGCTGAAGTAGAGGCTATCCAGATAGAGGCGCAGACGCTGTATAAGAACTACCAGAACGAGGTAGTATTCCTGTCACAGGAACAGAAGAAAGCCAAGCAGGATGCCATCGTTGCCAAAGAGAAAGAGGCCGCTGACCTGAAGAAGAAATACTTCGGTCCTGAAGGTGAGCTCTTCAAAAAGCGTACCGCACTGATGTCGCCCATTCAGGAAGAGGTCTACAATGCCGTCAAGGACATTGCCGACCTGCGTGGCTACCAGCTCATTCTGGACCGCGCCAGCGATAGTGGCATCATCTTCGGTTCTCCGAAAGTGGACATCTCCAACGAGGTGCTCTCGAAGCTTGGCTACTCCAATTAAGATGAAAAATTAAAAATGAAAAATTAATATTAGAAAACAACTATGAAGAAATTGATTATCTGCGCTATTTGCGCACTCTGTGGTTTCACCACCGCTAACGCACAACAGAAATTCGGACACGTCAACTCTCAGGAGATTATCCAGGCTATGCCAGAGTTCTCCAAGGCACGTACCGAGATTGAGGCACTTACCAAGCAGTATGAGGCTGACCTGAAGAGCATGTACGAAGAACTGCAGAAGAAGGGTGAGGCTTATGAGAAAGAGCAGGCTACCCTGCCCGCTAACATCAAGGAGCGCCGTGAGAAGGAGCTTGCAGAGATGCAGCAGAAGATCCAGCAGAACTATCAGGACAACCAGCAGG
Source organism: uncultured Prevotellaceae bacterium (assembly GCA_900316265.1). GTDB lineage: Bacteria > Bacteroidota > Bacteroidia > Bacteroidales > Bacteroidaceae > Prevotella. The sequence continues at coordinate 15,068 of ONCH01000051.1, forward strand.
CACTGGCTCAGGCTCAGCAGGAGAAGATGAACGCCATCACTACCAAGGTGCTGGACGCTATCAAGGCTGTAGGTCAGGCTGGCAACTACATCTATATCATGGATATGGGTAGTGGTGTACCCTATATCTCTACCACTCTCTCTACCGACGTTACTGCAGAAGTCAAGAAGAAACTCGGCATCTAATCTGTTATGAAGAAACTCATCCTTTTCTTCCTTCTGCTGGCTACCATGCCCGCACTGGCACAGAGCGAGCTGAAGTTCGGTTATCTGAGCTACAACGCCGTCATGCAAGCCATGCCGGAGTATGCTGCCATGCAGAACAGTATGGCTGAGCTGCGCCAGAAGTATGAGGCTGAGCAGAAGCGCGTAGAGGACGACTTCAACAAGAAGTATGAAGAGTTCCTGGACGGCCAGAAGAGCTACCCGAAGACGATTCTGCAGAAGCGACAGAGCGAACTTCAGGAGATGCTCGACAAGAACATCGCCTTCAAGAAGGAGAGCCAGCGTCTGCTGAGCCAGGCCGAGGAGGAAGCAATGGCTCCCATCCGTGTACGTCTGGCAGAAGTGCTTGACGCCATTGGTCGTGAACGTGGCTACGCCTTCATCGTGAATACTGACGAGAAGGCTACCCTCTGGTTGAACCCTGCCATGGGGGAAGACGTCTCTGCAGCAGTTAAAGGACTGCTGCAAAGAGATGGAAAATGAAAGATGAGAGATGAAAAATGAGCCAGGGCCCATCGGCATCTTCGACAGCGGATATGGCGGACTAACGATTCTACACGGCATCCGACAGCTGCTTCCTGAGTACGACTATCTGTACTTAGGCGACAACGCACGCACACCTTACGGCACTCGCTCGTTCGAGGTGGTCTATGAGTTCACACGCCAAGCTGTAATAAAACTCTTTGAGATGGGGTGTCACCTCGTCATTCTGGGTTGTAACACAGCCTCAGCAAAAGCATTACGCTCGATACAACAAAATGACCTGCCCAAGCTCGACCCCAACCGTCGAGTCTTGGGCGTCATTCGTCCTACGGCAGAGGTCATCGGTTCCCTGACCCACAACCGCCACGTTGGCATCTTCGCCACCGAGGGAACCATCAAGAGTGAGTCATATAACCTGGAGATTCATAAGCTCTACCCCGACATACAGGTCAGCGGTGTCGCCTGTCCGTTCTGGGTACCTTTGGTAGAATACAACGAGGCAGACTCTCCTGGTGCCGACTACTTCGTCAAGAAGCGCATCGACCAGTTGATGCGCCTTGACCCACAAATAGACACCGTCATCCTGGGCTGTACGCACTACCCCCTCCTACTACCTAAAATCCACAAATACATTCCCCGTGGTGTCCGCATTATCGCACAGGGAGAATATGTAGCGAGTTCGCTACAAAGCTATTTCCAGCGCCACCCCGATATGGAACAGCGTTGCACAAAGAATGGTCAGACCCGTTATCTGACTACCGAGAATCCTGAGAAATTCAAGGAACAAGCCAAACTCTTCCTCCATGAAGACATCGAGGTGGAGAATGTCGTGCTGGGTTAACGGTTAAGGGTTAACGGTTATTGCTTATCGCAATAAACGTTTGGAGAAATAGCGTACGGGATACCACACGCTGAGGAATCCTACGGCAATGACCGTGAGGAAGACGAGGACAACATCCCAGGGATGCACACTCACGGGATAGGCATCAATGACAAAGTTGCCTTCGCTGTCGCCCAAGCGTACCAAGCCGTACTGCTGTTGCAGCCAGCACAGAAGCAGTCCTAACAGGATGCCGATAACAGCACCCATCAATGATATCATACGACCTTCAAAAAGGAATATACGCGTAATCTGTTGGTCATTGGCCCCCAGATTGCGCAGGGTAACGACATCGTTACGTTTGTCAATAATCAGCATCGACAACGACCCAATGATGTTAAAACAGGCAATGACGAGGATGAACGTCAGGAAGATATACGCCATCAGCTTCTCCACCTTCATAATGCGGAAGGTATCGTCCTGCTGTTCATAGCGGTCTTGAACAAGGAAATGACCGTCTGCCAATTGCACCATCCGCTCTTTTACCGCCTCAAAGTCACTACCTGGTCGCAAGCGCAGTTCCAAGGACGTCAGACGGTTGGGTTGGTCAAAGATATTACGCGCAAAGGCCAGCGATGTCAGGATATACTGTTTGTCATACTTCGACTGCTTGATGCAGAAGATGACGCCAGGAGAATAGAGGTCATCCTCCACAAAGCCTTCAGTAGGATTGGCCATATTCAGCTGTCCCTCACGGCGAGGTGCATAGATTTTCAGCGGCTCTGGATAGGTGTAGCCTAAACCTAACTGATAGGCAATGCCCAGGCCAGGAATACCATAATGCATGTCTGCAGCATGCAGCTCGAACTCACCATCGCCTTCCAACACCTCACGGATATGCGTCAGCGAGTCGAAATTGTCTTCCACGCCCTTGATCTTGACCATCATCTGACGATTGCCATAGACGGCCAGCGCCTGATCCTCCAAGCACTCAGTAGCCACCTCTACCTCTGGCAACTGACGAATCTGTGTCAGGATGGGGTCAGTAGCAGAAGCTGTCTTACCCTTCAGGGGAGTCACCTTCAGCTGTGGGTCCATCTGTGTGAAGAATGACGCCACCAGGTCGTGGAATCCGTTGAACACCGACAGCGTGACGACCAGTGCCATAGCAGCAACGGCGACACCTACCACAGAGATGCCGCTGATGATGTTAATGGCGTTCGTCGACTTCTTGGAAAAGAGGTAGCGCCGTGCGATGTAAAATGACACCCACCCCTTTCCCCTCCCAAACGGGAGGGGGATAAAATTAGTCAACACACTCAACAACCCCATATCGAAAAATTCGGAAGAACTATTCAGACTCCCCTCCTGTATGGGAGGGGTTGGGGGTGGGTTTTAAGAGCTTATCAATACGCTCGATATAGTCCAGACTGTCGTCGATGAAGAAGCGGAGCTCAGGGACGATACGCATCTGATGACGGATGCGCGTGCCCAGTTCATAGCGTATCTGCTTCTCATTACGGGTAATGTTCTGCAGGAGCTCTTCACCACGTTCAGAGGGGAAGATGCTCAGATAGGCCGTACAGATGCTCAGGTCGGGCGATATCTTCGTACGTGTCACACTGACCATCACACCATGCATGGCACGCGTCTGCTCCTGAAAAATCAGTGAGAGTTCTTTCTGGAGCAGACGGGCTATCTTGTTTTGTCTTGTTTCTTGCATGTCTTATTTCTTTTCTTCTTTCTTTTCTTCTTCAATAGAAAGGACTTCTACGTCGAAGACCAGCGTGCTATAGGCAGGAATATCGCTACCAGCACCACGAGCACCATAGGCCAGCTCCTGAGGGATATACAACTGCCACTTAGAACCAACAGGCATCATGCACAGCGCCTCCGTCCAACCTTTGATGACCTGGCTAGGGGAGAAAGTTGCAGGCTCACCGCCATGTTTCTCGGTAGAATCGAAGACCTTACCATCGATGAGACGACCTTCGTAGAGCACCGTCACCTTGTCATTAACCTTGGCAACAGCACCATTGCCCTGTTTCAGCACCTTGTACTGCAAGCCGCTGGGCAACGTAACGACACCTTCCTTCTTGGCATTCTCCTCTAGGAAGTCCTTACCAGCCTTCTTCAGCTTCTCTTCCTTAGCCTTACGGACTGCTGACACACGCTCGCTCAGAAATTTCTCAGCGGGCTGGGTCTTAAACAATACGGTATCACCATTCAGGGCATCAAACAAGCCCTGATAGGCCAGACGCAACTGCAGAGTGTCGGCAGAACCCTCTACTTCCTTAGCCAGACCAGCCAGAAAACGTTCACGAACGATGTCGGCCAACACATAACCAGCAGTATAGCTCAGCGAATCGCTACCAGTAACCAGTTGGACACTGGGTTTCGGCGCCTTTTTGTCCTTTTTGCCTGCCTGGATAGTAGACAAAGAGGCACCCGCTACGAGAGCGAGTGCCACTATGAATAGTTTTTTCATTACTTCTTAGGATCTACTTCCAGCAGTTCAATCTTGAAGATAAGCATAGAGAAAGGCTTGATATCAGCACCCTGCTGACGCTCGCCGTAAGCCAGCTCCTGAGGAACATAAATCTCCCAAGTAGAACCAGCAGGCATGTGAGTCAGCGCGTCTGTCCAACCCTTAATCACCTGGTTTGCACGGAAGTCGGTAGCCTGACCACGCTTGTAGCTGCTATCGAAGACCTTACCATCGAGAGTACGACCCTCGTAGTTAACCTTCACGCGAGAGGTATCAGCGGGAATAGCGCCCTTACCCTCAACCAGGACCTTGTACTGAACGCCGCTGGGCAGAGTAACAATACCTTCCTTCTTGGCATTCTCCTTCAGGAAGTCCTCACCAGCCTTCTTGTTAGCACCAAACTCCTTCTCCAGAACCTTAGCCTTGATGCTACGCATCATGTTCTGAGCAACAACAGAAGCAGAGTCAACAGTCATCAGACCGCCCTTGCCAGTAGTACCGGCAACGAAACCTGCCATGAAGTTCTTCAGAGAGATAGTCTTGGTAGAGTCATCACCAAACAGCTCGTGGTTGATGCCCTTAACCATCTGACCAGAAATCTGCTGACCAATCTGGACACCAGCAAAGTAAGCGGCCTTCTTCTTGTCGTCACCAGCGTTGGCGCCTTCATTCAGACCTTTGATAAACTCGTCGATGTAGGCGGTATCAACGCCCAAACGACCTACGAGATAATCCTTCAAACCCTGAGTCTGAGCCATACCGATAGCATAGCTGACTGTGTCGATGTCACTCTTCAGGTTAGCCTTAGGAGTGCCGTTGCCACATGAAGAAATCATGATGGCTGCAACTGCTGCAATAGCAGCAAAAGTAAACTTTTTCATTTCTGTAATTTATTAATCTTAAAATTTTAATTTTTCATTTTTAATCTTTCATCTTCATTACATCACCTGGATAAGCTCCACGTCGAAGATGAGAGCAGCATAGGGAGGAATAGAACCGCCTGCACCACCTTCGCCGTATGCCAAGCGATAAGGGATGAAGAAACGATACTTCGCACCCTCCTGCATCAGCTGCAGACCTTCCGTCCAACCAGCAATAACCTGCTGCAGTCCAAAGACGGCGGGCTCACCACGCTGCACACTACTGTCGAAGACGGTACCATCAATGAGGAAACCTTCATAATGGCACTTGACAGAGTCTTTGGCACTGGGCTTCTTACCATTGCCTTCCTTCAGCACCTGATACTGCAGACCACTGGGGAGGGTAATGATGCCCTCTTTCTTGGCATTCTCGGCCAGATACTTCTCGCCAGCCTCTTTAGCCATCTTGCCGGCTTCCTCGCGCTGCTTGTTGATTTTCTGTTCCTGAGCGGCGAAGAACTCCTGCACAATCATCTGAGCCTCGCTACTCTTTATTTTCAATTCCTTGCCACCAAGAACATCCTTGACGGCCTGTGCAAAATCGTCGATATTCAGTTCCTGACCACCCATATTTGCCAACTGGTGACCAATGCCAATACCTAATGCATAACTTACTTTATCCATATCTGTTTATACCTTATTATTATAAAAACGGCTGCAAAGTTACAAATATTCCATGATTTTCGTGCGTTATTTCGTGAAAAATTACTATTTTTGTGCATTCTTAATACTTAGCTTATGAAAAAGATTGTCGTATTAACAGGTGCAGGCATGTCTGTGGAGAGCGGTTTGAAGACTTTCCGCGATGCCGACGGTTTGTGGGAAGAGTATCCCGTACAGCAGGTTGCCACCCATGAGGGCTGGCTTAACGACCCTACCCTAGTGACTAACTTCTACAACATGCTACGCAAGAAATGCTGGGGTGTCAAACCTAACGAAGGCCACCAGCTGGTTGCCGAGTTAGAGAAGAAGTATGACGTCACGGTGGTGACGCAGAATGTTGATAACCTGCACGAGCAAGCTGGCTCGTCGAAGGTCATCCATCTGCATGGTGAACTGATGAAGGTTTGTTCAAGCAACGATCCTGACGACCCACGCTATCAGCAACTGCTGACGCCAGAGAACTGTGAGGTTGAGCCAGGCACCAAGGCTGGTGACGGTTCTTTGCTGCGTCCGTTCATCGTCTTCTTTGGCGAGGCAGTGCCCATGATTACTGTTGCCGCAGAAGAATGTCAGGAGGCCGACATCTTCATCATCATCGGCACCTCGCTGGCTGTCTATCCTGCAGCAGGACTCATCCACTACGTCCGTCCCGGCGTTCCCGTCTACATCATTGACCCCAACCCCATCAGTGCGGGCAGTCGTAACATCACCCAGATTCAGAAAGGTGCATCGGCTGGCATGCGCGAGTTGAGCGAACTGCTCATGAAGGATTAGGCACACAACAAAAAACAGGGAAGCAATCTTCACAGACAGCTTCCCTCCGAGGAAAATGATAAATATAGATTAAAATTACTAGTTGTGTGCACTGCAAAGGTACAAACATAACGCCATTCGCTGCGTTTTTATCGACAGATTGCTCACTTGCCGCTTTTTTGTGCATGTCCTAAGAGCTTCACATACTCACCCTCCGTGGTCAAAATACGCTCTGCCTCACGGAGTGTCTTGTCAGTTCTCAGCCCTACCTGCATCTGACCAGCCTGGAAATAATATGCCGATACGATGTCCTGTTCTATCATCTGCTGAATCTCTTCACGATGTGCATCGAGGTCGCGACCCAGGTCGTGATGGTCTATCTTAGCCTTCAACGCCTCAAACTCAGCGCTGGCATCATCATAGTAACCCTCAAACTTGGCGGTCTTAACCAGTTCCTCAAACTGTTTCTTGCTGACCTGGTCATAGGTAAAGCCAGCCTTGATAACTCGCTGTTTGAAATCCTGATAGTCGGCATCCGTCAGATGGAAGTTGACAGCAGGTACCAGCGTAGGATGCTTGGAGATATAGTCCACCACATAGTCGAACATCACCTCCGTAGAGTCCAAGCGGTCCAGATAGAGCGTGATATTAGCCATCGTGTCGGGCTTCACCACCAAGTCAGGCGTGATGCCCTCCTTCATCTTGATGCCACGACCACTGGGCAGGTAGTAGCGCGAGGTGGTCAGCTTCAGATTGGCGTTATAGGGCAGGTCCACGTTAGGAATCTGTACCAGTCCCTTGCCATAGGTCTTCGTACCGATGACGACGCCACGTTTCAGGTCCTGCAAGGCACCAGAGGTAATCTCTGAGGCCGAGGCAGTCTCACCATTCACCAGCACCACCAACGGCATCACGGTGTCAATAGGCTCCAGGCGGGTCTTATATTCCGAACCGGCACGCTTCATCTTGCCCTTCGTTTCCACTATCTTCACGCCCTTCGGTATCCACATATTCAGGATGTCCACACACTCTGCCAGCGAACCGCCACCATTACCACGCAGGTCGAGCACCAACTTCTCAGCACCTTGTTTCTTCAGATCGAGGAAAGCACGGCGCATCGCCTTAGAGGGTTCGCCCGTAAACGTGTTCAAACTGATATAGCCGATATTATTGGAACGCATACCATAATAGGTAATCTCTGGCATCTTGATGCTACGACGCGTAATCTTGAAGTCCATCTTCTTGCCCGTCGTAGGACGCAAAATCTTCAGCATGAACGTTGTGCCAGGCTCACCACGCAGGTGGCTGCTGACATAGCTGACGTTCTTGTCCGTCATCACCGTATCGTCAATCTGCAGAATGATATCACCCTTCTTTAGGCCTACCTCCGACGACGGCATCCCCTCATACGGTTCCTCAATGACTACCCTCTTCAACTTCTGATGATAGCGCACCAGCGCTCCAATACCGGCATACTTACCCGTCAGCATCTGCTTCAACTCCTTCTGCTTCTCCTCAGGATAATACTCCGTATAAGGGTCCAGCGACTGCAACATAGCATCGATACCTACCCTCACCACCTTATTGGCATCGAGGGTATCGACATACATCAGGTCCAGATTCTTATAAAGGGCATTGAAGATATCCAGGTTCTTCGCCACCTCCAGATTGTGATTCTTACTCTCCTGTGCCCAGGCGCCCATTACGGTCGCCACGCACAGCATTATCACTATAAAAGTCTTCTTCATAAACTTATTTTCTTCTTTTTACGCGACAAAGGTACGAATAAGTGAGTAAAAAGCCAAAATAATTGAGCTTTTTCGAACGGGAGTACCTTCGATTTTAATCAAAAGTACAAAAAAATACGCTTATCATGAAATTTTTCGCCAAAAAGTTTGCTCAATTCGAAAAAACTCCTTACCTTTGCACCCGCAATCGAGAAAACGAGCGCATCTTGCTTCAGTAGCTCAGTTGGTTAGAGCACCTGACTGTTAATCAGGGGGTCGTTGGTTCAAGCCCATCCTGAAGCGCTTTAAAAATCAAGGAGTTACGAGAAATCGTAACTCCTTTTTCTTTTCCATCTGAACAAATTTTGGTTATCTATTTACGTTTTTTTAAGTATCACCTCATATAAAATCATGACATTCAGAGACACTTTGGCAAGCATTATATAGAGTATCAAACTGATTTATAGGGTAACCAGAGCAAGCACAGCACAGCGTGTGAAGAAAGTTGCTGATGCACCATCTAGATCATTCCCTCGAATTTGAAAAGGCGGCTGAACACTTACGTAAATCAATAATTATCATGCAAAAGCACCTGCTATATTGAGATTTAATAACATTGTAATATAAATCCTTTCTATTTTTCGGAAAAAGTATATAACTTTGCGCCTTGAAATTCAGAAGAATTATG
>ONCH01000090.1 GCA_900316265.1 uncultured Prevotellaceae bacterium
TAGGGGGTGGTGAACGTGGTGAACACAGAGACAGCCACCACGATAGGGTAAAGGAAGTCGCTGGTGACACCCAACGACGTGCCCAGCGTGGCCAAAATGAAAGCAAACTCGCCAATCTGCGTCAACGAGAACGAACATTGCATAGCGGTCTTCAATGGTTGTCCGGAAAGCAGGAATCCACCTGTACTAAGCACCGTCTGCCCCAGCATGATAGCGACAATGATGCAGAGGATAGGCACTATATACTCCACGATGAGTGCCACATCGACCATCATGCCGACGGAAACGAAGAAGATGGCACCGAAAAGGTCTTTTACAGGGGCGACAAGGTGCTCTATCTGTTCTGCCTCAACGGTCTCGGCCAGAATACTGCCCATGATGAAGGCACCGAATGCGACAGAGAACCCCACGGAAGATGCTATCACCACCATGCCGAAGCACAAGGCAAGGGCTGTGATAAGCATGGTCTCATTACTCATCAACGACTTCACTTTGCGCAGGAACAGCGGTATGAGGAAGATGCCAACCACAAACCAAAGGACGAGGAAGAATATGAGTTTCAGGATGGACATGAGCATCTGCGTGCCCTCGAACTCTTTGCTGACAGCCAAGGTCGAGAGCATCACCATGAGCACAATGGCCAGGATGTCTTCGATGATGAGCACGCTCAATACGAGTCTGGCAAAGCGTTTATCCCGTAGTCCCATATCATCGAAAGCCTTGAAGATGATGGTCGTAGAAGACATGGCCAGCATACCACCCAGATAGATACAGTCCATCTTGCTCCATCCAAAGAGTTGGCCCGTGAACATGCCGACGAGCATCATGCCCGCAATGACGGAACAGGCGGCAATAATCGGTGCCGCACCCATGCGGAGTATTTTGCGGAAAGAAAATTCCAGACCAAGTGCAAAAAGCAGAAAAATAACACCTATCTCGCTCCAGAGGTGTATGCCCTGCATATCGGTAACACTGGGCATGTAGGGCATATTCGGCGAGGTAAGGAATCCCGCCACAATGTAACCCAACACCACTGGTTGCTTCAATCGTTTGAAGAGCAGCGTCATGGCACCTGCACAGATGAGTATCAGCGCAAGGTCGGCTATCAGAGGTTCAAGTTCTGTCATTGTTTGGGATTTTTTTAATTAGAATTCTTTTCAAAGATTCAAATAACCTTTTCATCATTCTTATTATTCCTATATTCTAAAACCTAAACCCGAAGAAGGTCCGGACACGCCATTTGATATTATGCACACCGAGACTCTCCTTATGACCGATGTTGGTGAAGTTGAATACCATCGACAGGCCCAAGAATTTGTTGCTCCACTGATGCACGATAGCTCCACGGCCAGTGATGATGACCTCGGGGAAGTGATAGTTCAGGGGAATGCGGTTGTCACCGAAAGTCATTGATGTGTTGCTGTAGACGATGAACGTGGGCAGCGCTGAGATATGCAATAGCCAGTTCTGTGCAGGCACGTAGTTATAGCCATAGCCCGCACCGATGCCGATGTTCGTCATTTTCAGCTGCATCTCTTGCTCCCAGTCAAGCGTGGCATGTTGGCCCTGACCTGAAACGGCCAGCAGGAAACTGCCGGCAGAGCGCCGCTGAACATAGCTCTGCGAAAAAGCAGCAGGATAGGAAAAACGGCTGCTGTTGAATACGTAGAAAGCATTAACGTTCAGCGTCTTCACCTTCAACATATCAGCAGGAAGCTCTATGCGTTCCATGCCATCATGGTCGTGCCAACCCGTAATCGCGGTACTTACCCATCAGCTTGGCGGGATTGAGTGCTACGCTGAGCGAGAAGCCTAAATAACTCACGGCCAGACTAAGCGTCGATTTATAGTCGGCTTTCATCTCCGAGTTGAAATGCTGCCCATTATCAATACCCTCAGTCTCTATCTTCGCCCCCGACACGTTCAACCGGGCTTTGACAGTCCATTTTGTCGTTGGACGCAAAATATAAGACGTATCTATATTTCCTTTGTTGCTATAATAACGGGCAGTAAGCACACTATCCACCTGCGCTCTCACTTGCTGATCGTGATTCTGTGCTACGGTCATTGTAGTGAAAGCGAGAAGGATGAAAACAAGTGCCCAATGTCTCATTAGTACCTTTTTTCTCTTTACCCTTTTATTTTGTCCCACCACCAAGGGCAATGTAGAGGGCGATGACAGCCTTAGCCCCATTATACATGTTTGCAGCTTCACTAAGTTGCGAGTTGAGAAGGCTTTCCTGTGCGGTGAGCACTTCAAGATAATTGGCCTTGCCATTGTCCATCAGTTCATGGGTGCCAGTGTATGCCTCATGGAGCACCTGCACCTGACGGTGATAGTAAGCATGTTTCTCTCGAGCAGCCTGACAGTCTGCCAAAGCCTCGTTCACCTGGTTACCTGCATCGATAACCGTTTGGACATATTTACGCTGCAGATTTTCCTGTGAAAGTTTGGCTGTCTTCAGATTGGCCAACAGTCGGCCACGAGCGAAAATCGGCTGGGTAAGCGAGGCCACGGCATTGAGCAGCATCTTGCCAGGATTAATCACGGCACCGGCATTATTGGTCCAGCCAGCTGTTCCTGATAACGTGATGCTTGGAAAAAATGCGGCACGGGCAGCCTGTGTGTTATAGAAGGCTTCCTCTATGGCGTGGTCGGCAATACGGATGTCGGGACGGTTCTCCAGCAGCATGGCTGGGACACCAGTCTTGAGGAACTGCGTGTCAAACATACGCTGGCCAGTGTCACCCTGAGCTTCTGGATGATGTAATGCAGAACTTCCCCACTCCGAACGGTTGATGTGCTGGGGTGTCTGCGCAAGCAGACGGCAGATGGCGTTTTCTACGCTACGTATGTTACGACGTGTGTCAACTATCTGTGTCTTCACATTCAAATAGGATGATTCCATCTGATTAACGGCAGTAGAATAGATCTTACCATTTTCCCATAGCGTTTTATCGGTTTCCAAGGAGGCATTCCACAAACTGTCGGTTGCCATCAGGATTTCCAGTTGACGGTCGAGTAACTGCAGCCTATAGTACTGTTGGGCGACGGTCGAGACGAGATTGGCGCGAAGTGCCTCTTCACGAATTTGGGCCTGCTTAAGCACCGCCTGCGACTTTCGCTTCTGGTTGGTAATCGAACCGAAAGCATCAATGTCGAGACTCAACTGCAAAGGCAGATTGTAGGTCTTGCTTACAGGTCCGTAGTCGAAACTCGACAGTGTTCCCTGGGGTGAAAAGTAGAGCGAAGGCAGATAAGCCAGTTTCGCCGCTTTTAAGGAAGCTTCCGACTGCTCGACAGCAATGCGCACGGAGTTGATGTCGGTGTTACGCGCAAGCACGCTGTCAATGAGTTGTTGCAAAAGCGGATCGGTGAAGAACTCACGCCACGACATCTGAGCCAGCGAGGTTTCGGTCTGCCAAACATCGTTACCATACGCATTGGCTGGAATTGAGCCCTGCGACACATATTTCTTAAACGTCCCACAGCCTGAAAGTACGAGACTCAATAGGGCTACTATGAGAATGCTTTTTATTTTCATTTAATTTATCTCTTCTGGTTTTATTTCTTCACTTATTTCTTCTATCGGAGCCACTGCTACTTTGACTTCGTCTTCGTCCGTCACAA
>ONCH01000049.1 GCA_900316265.1 uncultured Prevotellaceae bacterium
TAGGCGAATTTGTGGTGGGCGACCAAACCTATCAGTTTGAAGTTCCTTACTATGGTGGTACGTTAGGACAACTGGACTCGCCCTATAACGGAGGAACACGCTATCGCAAGCAAGATGTAGCCCTTACTACTACTCATAGCCATCATGTCAGCGGCAATAGCGATGAGCATTATCGCTTTCTGTATATGTACCGCTTTGCCCTGACACTACCCGAAGGTGCAACGCAGTTGATACTGCCTTCCAACAGCAGTTTGATGGTTTTTGCAGCAACCATCTCTGACACGCAAGCCGACGACATTCAGCCGCTCACAACTCTTCAGACCTACATAGACTATAAAGAACTGGGTAGTCTGTCGGACGATGGCTGTGGCGAGTGGATCACGCCGTCAACCATCGTGGCCAGTCATCAGAATAATGCCAACGAGAGTGCCAAGATGGCGGCAGACCGTGATGAGTTGACCAAGTGGTGCGTAACAGCCAGTCAGAGCCAGACTCCCTACCTGGAGTATCGTTTCAGCGAACCGCGCGAGATTTGCCAATGGATGGTGCTCAACGCGGGCAGTGAGTCGGGCGACTATGTTACCCATGCCTGTAAGTTGCAGCGCTATGCCAATGGAAACTGGATAGATGTGGATGTGATATCGGGCAACAGAGACAATAAAATAGTACGCGGTGTTACGCCCTTTACCACCGACCGTGTCCGCTTGCAGATGATTCAGGGTGAGCAGAGCGGCTAAACCACGGACAGTCACTGCCATTCAGCAACCGACAACTGTAGCACCTACATCGGCCATTCGCCTGTTGGGTAACTCGCCTAATCCCTGCCATGGTAGTACGCAGATTCGCTGTCAAGTGCCAGCTGGCATCCAGCGCGTTGCACTCAATATCCTGTCTTACGACGGGCGCATTGTCTGCCGTGAGGATTATCAGGTCAGCGAGGGCGATCAGACGCTCCTGTGGTCGGGCCATCTGCCCAACGGAATTTACCTCTATCGGCTGTCTACTGCCGACAATCGTCATTCGAACACACAGCGACTTATCTTTCATAAATAATTATCATTACTAAAATTTAAGTATTATGCGTAAATCATTACTTAGACTGAAACAGTCATTCGTATTTGCTTTCGCAATGCTGGCAGCCATGGGTGCTTCAGCACAGACTCAGATTACCGACGAGGCAGGTCTGAAGGCGATTGCTAATGATTTGGCAGGGTCGTACGTTCTGACGAACGATATTACCCTGAGTGAACAATGGACTCCCATCTCTACCTTCACTGGTACACTTGATGGTGCTGGACATGCCATCAAGGGACTTCGCATTGCCGGTGGCAGCCCGGCAGGTCTCTTTGGCGAGACGGATGGTGCTACGATTAAGAATCTTCGGGTTGTCGAGGCCAAGGTTGCGGGCTGGGGAAGCAGTGTGCGTGCCGGCATTATCGTAGGCTGGGCCAAGAACAACACGACCCTAGAAGCATGCTTCACATCAGGTGTTGTCGAGGGCAATGACCACGTGGGCGGCATCATAGGCCAGTTGGAAGGCACCATGAAGAACTGCCTTTCTACGGCAGCCTCCTTCAGTTCTGGCTGGCAAGCAGGCGGATTGGCCGGTGCGTGCGCCACAGCCACGTTCGAGAACAATGTATTCCTGGGACAGGTCTATTGTCAGGGCGACTGGGGTGGCGTAGGCGGCATCGTAGGTCTTGGTGAAGGCGGAACAGGTGTCACCATGAAGGGTAATGTGTCAGCTCCATTCGCATTAGGTATTGAGCGCAGCCAGAACAGCCACATGTTCGCCATGATTGGTATGCCTAATGGAGTAACCATTGAGATGACCGACTGCTATGCTTCAGACGCCATTAAGTATTATGAAGGTGCCATCCGAACCGGTGACCCAATAACAGATGAAACGATTATAGCAAACATCAAGGCTGGTAAATATGGCAACGGCGACCCGATAAACGTACAGGGCGAAGAAAAGTCTGATGCCGAACTGAAAAAGGCTGCTACCTACACTGCCATTGGCTTCGATGCTGCTGTTTGGGATCTCGCCGATGGTCGTTATCCTGTGTTGAAGGGCATGGAGGTGCCTTTCGACGGCGACTTTGTCTCGATGAATGATTTGCCCGATTTTTTCTTGGGTACCAAGGCTGATGTAGGCGGTCTTTTCTCCACGATGAACCGTGAGGTTTCTATCGTTTCCAGTAATCCCGCCGTTGTCACTGTCGAGGGTACTGTGCTGACCGGTGTTGCTGCCGGAACGGCTACAATTACCATCTCCACTACCGGAGATGCCTTTATCAAGGGCTTCACACGGAACATCGACGTTACTGTGACGTCAATGGATACCAACATTGCCACAGCCGAGGACCTGATGACCAAACTGGCTCAAAACCCCATCGGAGAGTTCAATATCACTGCCGACATTGATTTGGCAGACGTTAATTTCAAACCGCTACCCGAGTTCACCGGTATTCTGCATGGTAATGGCCACGTGATTCGCAACATGAACTACAACCAGCCCGGACAGGCCAGTGTTGGTCTCTTTGCCACCACTCGCGGTGCTATCATCGAAGACCTTGGCTTTGAAAATGCCAACATGGTGGGTAATGAAAATGTCGGCACGTTGGCCGGTCATTTCTACGGTGGCGAGGCCCGTCGTATCTTCGTGATGAACTCATACATCGAAGGTCGTGACCACGTTGGTTCTATTGTCGGTAACATGAGCAATAATAATGGCGAGCCCTCGCTCATCACCGACTGTATCTCAGATGCAGCTGTGAAAACCCGTGAGTTCCAGGTGGGCGGCCTTTGCGGTATTGCTACTGGCGGCACACTGCAGAATAGTCTCTTCTGCGGCACTGTAGACAACAATGGTTCGAGCAGCAACACGGGTATTATCTCACTGATAGACTCGGACGATGCAACGACCATTCAGAACTGTTTTTCGGGTGCTGCCCATATCAATGGCAAGCGGATTGTTCCGCGTATCGTCAACGGTAAGCGCAACTCAACAACGCTCAGCAACAATTACGTACTGAAATCAAGCCTTTACAGCGGTAACTATAGCACCGCTGTCGATGATAAGGATGGCGACCAGGGTGCTACTGTCAACGATGCTACTGCTCGCACAAAAGCTTTCTACAGCGAGACACTGGGGTGGGACTTCGACAACACCTGGTCTTTCCTGCCCGGTGCCGAAGGGCTGATGTTCCCCGTGCTGAAGGTGATGAAATCCCCGCTGAAGACCCGCATCATCGACGACGAGTTTAGCAGCGCACTGGTCTATCTGGTTGGAGATGAATACAAAGACCTGGGTAAAGTTCATGCCTCGTGGGGTCAGAAGATAGACTTCAAGATTACTGAGGGTGCCAACCTTGTTGACCAGGTAGAAAGCGACGAGACTGGCAGCACCCTTCTCTATTGTGCTGACGAGAATATGCAGTTCTTGGGTGCCGGTACGCTCACCATCCAGGCAAATATGCCAGCAGCCATTGCCAGCCTGTTCACTATCGAGGGAAGCAACACGCTGTCAGTTGATATCATCGACGGAAATGGTAATACCGAGGTGGCTACAGCGGACGAGTTTGTGAAGATTGGCAGCAATCCCACTGGCAAGTTTGTCCTCACTGCCGACATAGACATGGACGGTAAAGACTTCAATGGCTTCACTTCAGACTTCTCTGGTACGATTGACGGCCAAGGTCACAAGGTGAAGAACCTGAAGGTAGAGTTCAACGGCGACAACGAAAAGGGCGTGTTCTACAAGACTGTCGGTGCTACCATCAAGAATATTGCATTCGAGAATATGCAGGTGCTGGGTAACGGTACCAAGCGTATAGGTCTGGTTGGCAACGCTTCAGGAACGACCTTCGAGCAAGTTGCCGTCACAGGTAAGGTGAATGGCGATGACAATGTGGCTCTGTTGGCTGGCCATGCCGACAATGTTACTATCAAAAACTGTTATGTGTCGGGTGAAGTTGTTGCTGCGATGCAGGCTGGTGGTTTTATCGGACAGACGGAGGGCAAGGGGGCTTCCATCGAGAATTCCTACTTTAATGGAGATATTACTGTGACCATCTATGGCTGGGCCGCCGGATTTATCGGACGAATCGAAGCTTCTGCCGCTACAACCATCAATTTGAAGAACTCCGTCTCAATAGGTAACGTACATAATGAGGGACGCGTTGCCCATCCTTTCATTGCTGTAAACGCCGCTGGTGCGGGTGCAGAGGAAGGAGCTGTCATCAACTATAGTGGCAATATCTTAAATACGGATGCTGAGATTGTCGGCAATCAGGAATGGCCTTGGGACAATCAGACGGCAGAAGGCGGTGAAGTGAACGACGAGGAAGGCTATGGTGCTACCGAACTGCAAGAGAAGACGCCGTATGTTCTTATTGGCTGGGACTTCGACAACGTGTGGACCTTCGACACAGAGAGTGGTTACCTCTATCCTGTCCTGAAGAGCATTGGAGTCGTCAAGGACCCAATTTCAACAAGTATTCAGGGGGTACAAAGCGAGCAGAAAGCTGCCACAACAGGTATCTATGATTTGCAGGGACGACGCATGAACAGCCAGAACCAACTGCAGAAAGGACTCTATATCATCAACGGCCGTAAGTTTGTGCTGAAGTAAAGACTGAATATGCTCTGTTACAGCAAGCCGCCCGCTCTTATATGGGGCAGGCGGCCTGTTCTACCTATACCAGACTCATTGATAAATATTTATAAATCTACAATGTTTATGTCAGTAAAGAATTTATATTGCTTACGACAGGGCGCCCTGCTACTCTTGGCAGCACTTTTTGCGTCCATTGCCGACGCTGCCGAGCCAATTAAGGTCTCTGGCCGTGTGCAGGACGTGAATGGTGATCCGCTTATCGGTGTTACAGTAAAAGTCAAGGGTTCGACGGGGGGCGGCATTACCGACATTGACGGCCAGTACACGCTGACTTGCGATAACGACAAGATACTGGTCTTTTCCTATGTCGGATTTAAGACAGAGGAACGTAAGGCCAATAAGACGTTGATAGACGTTATCCTTCATGAGGAATCCAACACTATCAACGAAGTTACCGTGACAGGCTACCAAACACGAAAGAAGATTTCGGTGCTTGGTGCACAAGCCACCCTTAAAATGGAGGATGTGAAGGCACCTGTTGGCAACATCAGTTCGGTGCTTGCCGGACGTGTGTCCGGTGTAGTGTCTGTTCAGCGTACTGGCGTGCCTGGCCAAGACGACTCAGACATCTGGATTCGCGGTATCTCTACACTTACCAATAAGAATGAAGGACCGCTGGTGCTTGTCGACGGTATTGAGCGTAGCTGGAGCAGCCTGTCTCCCGAGGACATCGAGTCTATCACTGTTCTGAAGGATGCCGCCTCGACTGCTGTCTATGGTGTGCGCGGTGGTAACGGTGTTATTATCATCACCACCAAGCCTGGTGAGGTCAGCAAGCCAAAGTTTTCGTTCGATGTCTTTCA
The DNA here is from genome assembly GCA_900316265.1 of uncultured Prevotellaceae bacterium. GTDB lineage: Bacteria > Bacteroidota > Bacteroidia > Bacteroidales > Bacteroidaceae > Prevotella. Next base: position 5,485 of record ONCH01000049.1, read on the forward strand.
GGGTATTACAGACCTAACCAAGGTGCCCGACCTGGTTGATGGCATTGAGTATATGAATGCCGTCAACGAAGCCTACACCACTAGTCAAGGACGCAACTACTACGGTCAGAACCAGATTATCAACACCAAGATTGCCAACAACATGGCACTCACTGATGCCGAACAGGCTTACAAGCAGGGCCTGATAGATGCCAATGGTGGCAAGTTGCCTGCTTCTATCAATCCTTATCTCTACCCTAACGTTGACTGGATGAAAGAACTGTACCATAAAAACGGTTGGAACCGTCGTGTCAACATGAACATCCGCGGTGGTGCTCCCAATGCCAACTACTATATCTCGCTCTCGTACTACACGGAGCGTGGTCTGACCAAGAGCGACAAGACGCAGGACTATAGTTCTGAGATTGACTACAACCGCTACAACTTCTTGACCAACATCAATCTGAAGGCCTCCAAGACAACCAATCTTGATGTAGGCGTGAGCGGCTGGCTGGCCAGTGGTAACTATCCCCATAATAATCTTGACGACATCTTTGCCAGAGCCATGAACACCAATCCTGTGCTCTATCCGGTACTCTATGCCGACGGCAGAATTCCAGGTCAGTCACCTCACAATACGGAGCTTGACTCGCCATGGGACTGGCTCACACGTCGTGGCTACAAGACACAGCACCAGACGCAAATCAATACTAACCTCAAACTGACTCAAGACCTGGGGTTCTGGAGTTGGAGCAAGGGCTTGACTGCTCGTGCTTTGGTAGCATTCGATTTCAAGGCTACACAGGATCTTCGATATGGTGTTCATGAGTCAAACTGGAAACCGACAGGTCGCCAGCAAGACGGTGTGTGGGTGGAAGATACCAGTCTCTATCCTCAGGCTGTAGATGCAGAGGGTAATCCAATCTGGGTTAAAGACGAGAATGGCATGGACACCGACATCCCTGTTCTCGACACTGATCCAAGCAAGATTATTCTCTCTGAGCAGTACAGGGGCAATACGTCAATGGGTGTCGGCTCCGACAAGTGGGTTTATCGCACCTTCTACTTAGAGGCTGCACTCGACTATAAGCGCACCTTTAACAAAGTTCACAACGTGACAGGACTGCTGCTGTTCAACGAACGCAGTTATCTGGATGCCAACGAGGGCGACCTGCTGAAGACATTGCCCTACAAACAGCAAAGTCTGTCGGCCCGTGTCACCTACGATTTCGCCAACCGTTACTTCGTGGAAGTGAATGCAGGCTATACCGGTTCTGAGAACTTTGAGCCGGGACATCGTTTCGGATTCTTCCCCGCAATGGCTATTGGCTGGGTTCCTTCGAATGAGAAGTGGTGGGAACCACTGTCTAAATACATCTCTTTCTTGAAGTTCCGCTATTCTAACGGTACCGTAGGTAACTCTTCGACCGACGGCCGCTTTACCTATTTTACGCAGATTGGTGGTGCCGGCGGCTATAACACCTATTGGGGCGGCAGCGGTCTGGGCTATAGTCGCTATGGTTACAAGCCTCAGTGGTCAAAGGTTCACAAGCAAGACTTGGGTATCGAAATTAATTTCTTCAACAACGACCTGACATTTGTTTTCGACCTGTTCAAAGAAAGACGCTCGCGTATCTTTGTCTCACGCGACAATGTGCCCTTGACGGCTGGCTTTGCCACCAATATACGGGCCAACGTAGGCGAGGTGGAAAACAAGGGAATGGAGGCATCGTTCGAGTATCACCACCAGTTTGGCAAGGACTTCTTTATGTCGATTCGTGGCAACATGTCGATGAACGACGACAAAATCATCAACAACGCACAGGCTACTCCTGCCTATCCGTGGCTTGAGCGCCGTGGCAGCAACGTGCTGGCCGAGTGGGGCTACGTGGCAGAAGGACTTTATACCAGCGAGCAGCAAATACAGGAGCGTGGCATCAGCCAGTTTGGCGAGACCTACCCTGGCGAGTTGGTTTCACCTGGCGACATTATGTACAAGGACATGAACGGCGATAATCACATTGACGAGTATGACATGGTGAAGATTAGCCGTGGCGACATACCCCGCATCTACTATGGCTTTGGTGGCGATTTCCGCTACAAGAATCTGGGTCTTGGCATCCTTTTCCAGGGCGTTGGTGATGCCGAGCGCATCCTGCGTGGCAACGGTATACGTCCCTTCACCTCTACATCAGGCGGTGGCACGCTCTACTCCAACATCAGTGACCGCTGGAGTGCCGACAATCCCGAGAATACCGACGTGTTCTATCCATTGTTGGCTTGGGGCGAGAACGATCCTCACAACATCAACAACTTCAAGACCAGTACATGGTGGAAGCGCGACGTGAGTTTCCTGCGTCTGAAGCAGTTCACGATCTCTTACTACTTCCCGAAGGCGTGGACACGTAACTCATTCCTGTCGGGCGGCCGCTTCTATATCATGGGCGAGAACGTGCTGACGTTCAGTAAGTTCAAACTATGGGATCCGGAAATCAATTCTGACAATGGTATCAAGTATCCTAACGTGCGAACATTCTCCGTCGGTGTCAACTTTAATTTCTAACATTCAAGGAAACATAATCATGATAAATACTATTAAGAAATATAGTTATGGGTTAATATTAGCCGGAGTGACGTTGCTTTCGCTTTCATCGTGCGATGATTATTTTGACGATGTACCCAACAATGCCACCACGCTTGACGATGTGTTCAGCAACCGTGACCAGACACTCAACTGGCTGACCAACGTCTACTCCTATATCCCCAACGAGCTGATGACGCGCTATCAAGGCGGCACCAGCAATGGTATGATGCAGCATGCCTCTATGTCGGGCTACCTGCCCTGGAGCGATTCGGGACAGGGCAAGCATAAGAACATCATCCAAGGCACCCTGTCGCCTTCAACAGGATGGTTGAACGATATGTACAGCAGTTTCTATCGTGCCATCCAGTATGCCAACATCTATCTGGCCCATGTCGATGAGTGCGCCCCCATGTCGGATGATGAGAAAGCCACGACTAAGGCCGAGTGTCGTGCCTTACGAGCCTATTACTATTTTTGTCTGGTAAAGCATTTTGGACCTGTACCAATTGTTGGTGATCGTATCTACGGGGTGGAAGATGGCCTTGGTGAGATGTCGCTGGAGCGCAATACTATTGACGAGTGCTTCGACTATATTCTCAGCGAGTTCGACTATGTTCTCAAAAGCGGTGACTTGTTCCATCAGTATGATGAGAATCATGCCTTCGTGCCCCAGTATCAAGGCAACTTCACGCAGGAGGCCGTCGAGGGGCTTCGCTCAGTGGTGCTGCTCTATAGAGCCAGTTATCTTTACAATGGCGACCCGTTCTATGTCGGCCTGGCCAATCACGATGGAAAGAAACTTTTTCCACAGAGCCGCGACGAGCAGAAATGGATTGATGCCCGCAATGCAGCCAAGGCACTTATCGACAACGGACAGTGGCGACTGGTCTATCGTGACAATGGTGGTAAGTTGGTGAACACGGTTGCCGAGTCGTGCCCCTACAACTCTGTGCTCAATGCCTGTGTGGGCAATGCTGACAACGAAGAGGCTATCGTGCGCCGCCAGTTCACAGATGGGTCGCTGGCTCGCGACCTCTATCCGCTCTTACCGCGTAACAACGGCGGCTCGCTGCCTGCCCCCTACGGTTCGGTGGACAACGGTGCCGGTGCCTACTCCGTACCTTTGGAGTTCGTCGACCTCTACTTCACCAACAAGGGCATGCGCATCCAAGACGACCCCGACTTCTATACCTATGACTACGACGATGACAGCCAGTACACCAACGACATGGTCTATACCACGCGCAACAAGTCGTCTTACCGTGACCCCATCTCGGGCTATAAATATCTCACTGTGCAGAGCGGACACCCCATCATGAAGCAGTTCTACGACCGTGAAGCCCGCTTCTATCTCGGCATCACCTTCGAGAACCGTCCCTTAGACACTGGCAACGGGAAGAACGCGCCTACGGAGATGTTCTACTCGGGAAACTCAGGTCCAAACTCGTCGGGTACGCACGACTTCCCCATCTTCGGCACCATCTGTCGCAAGGGCATTCAGTATAGCAGTACTCCCAGCGGCTGGGGCTTCGACATTCTGCTGCGCTTAGGCGAGGTCTACCTGAACTATGCTGAGGCTTGTGCCGAACTGGGCGATGTCGAAGAAGCCCTACGCTCTGTCAATCTCATCCGTGCCCGTGCCGGTGTGGCCGAATATAAGCTCAATGCCGGCGATGCCACTACTGGCGCGCGTGGCGAGAAGCGCATAGACGTACCTGGCGGCTACGACAAAGACAACGTGCTGAAAGTAGTCTACCGTGAGCGTATCATCGAGTTAGCCTTTGAGAATAAGTACTACTACGACGTGCGCCGCTGGGGTGTTGCCGACGGCAAGTGGCGCGGCGGTGCCGAACTGACCGACGGCTGGATCTACGCTCCCTACCACAAGGGAGGCGAAGGCGGCGACGTACACGGCTACAACATCAACAACGTGAACAATGCCACCAACCTGTCCTTCTACAAGCGCGTGTCTCCCCAGCATCGCATCTTCACAAAACGCATGACCCTGCTGCCCATCCCGCAGGAGGAAATTAACCGCAACCCCAACTGTGTACAGACCACGGGTTGGGAGAGTGCCGGCGACGATGCCAATAACGAATAACTCTGCATATATGACTATCAAGAAATTTATATCACTCAGCGTCTTGCTCCTGTCGTTGGTAGCCGTCCAGGCTGCCCCGACAGTGGGTAAGACCTACCGTATCGTCATCAGCTCGAAGTCGATGTTTGTCAAGGATGCCTCGTTAATTCCCAACGACGTGGTGCTTTGGTCAGAAACTAACGTTCCGGCTCAGCGTTGGACGCTGGAAACGGCCACCGACGGCAAGTATGCTTTCCGCAATGTCTACAGCGGCCTCTATCTGGCTGCCAAAAGCACACCGGCCTCTGGAGTTACTTTGGTTCAGATGCCTAGCTCGGTCAAACGCACAACGGGAGCCTGGAACATCAAGCCCGTTGAGGGACTCACCGACGTTTTCACCATCAGTGCAGGCGACAATGAGGGGCTGTGTATAGGCATTGACCAGGCGGCTGCCGACGGCAACCAACTGAAACTGGTCGAACCGGCGACTGTCGAGAAAGCCAACTATGTCTACTGTAGAATCATCGAAAGCGAGGTGCCCACGTCCTTCGATCCCGCTGTACGCGACGAGATGGTGCAGGGTTTCATCAACCAATATTATAAGGAGGCTACCGGGGGGCACATCCTCGGCGGAGGTGGATGGTGGGGTGATGCTGAGATGTTCGAGGTGATCCTTGATGCTTTCGAGACCACTGGCGATAAGATATATCAGACCTATTTCCGTGAGTTGTACAATAACTTCCTAATCCGCAACAATAGCGATTGGAGCTACAACGAGTTTAACGATGACATCACATGGATGGTTCTGGCTTGTATTCGTGCATATAAGTATTTTGGTGACGAGGAATATCTCAATGTGGCACGCTTCAATTTCGACAACATGTACCTGCGTGCTGCCAAGCAACCACATGGCACTCTCATCTGGAAGCAGACTCAGCCCAACCCTCTGAGCACTAATTCCTGTATCAATGGTCCTGCCATTGTCGCAGCTTGTTATCTGGGTGAGATGACGGGAGAGAATGAATACTACGACAAGGCACTGAGTATCTATGCTGGTCAGCGCCAGTTGCTCTTCGATGCTGAGACCGGACAGGTCTACGACAGTCGTGCCTGGAATGCCGATGGAAGTATTGCTAGCGAGGGATTCAACTCGTGGGCTTCCACCTACAATCAGGGAACCATGCTTGGTGCAGCCACCATGCTCTATAAGTACACGGGTGAAGAGCAGTATAAGCAGGATGCTGACGCTGTATACCACTATACCTACAATAAGATGACCAACAACAAGAAAATCATCTCTGTCTGTCAGACTATCGACGGCGACCTTTGTGGATTCAAGGGTATCCTGATGCGCTACGTTCGCCGTTATGCTGAGGATCTTGATCATCCCGAGGCTCTGCAGTGGATTGCCAAGAACGCATGGCATGCATATCAGAACCGCATGATGCAGGGGAAGCGCAGTGTCACCTGGTCTGCTTGGCTGACAAAGACTGCCCAAAACCTGTCCCGCCAGGAGAACGGCGACACAAAGAATGTTAGCAACGACCCCGTCGGTCAGGCAACAGCAGTATCGGCAGCCGTCAATGCTCACATCAATGGTCTGTATGCTAAAGATGCATCCCAGCAGATTGGTGTCGAGTTCTTTGACGAGATACAGTGGTTGCAGTTGGCTGAAGAGTCTTCTGACGACGACACGCCAGAGACAACTGTCAGCAGCAGGGACGGAGCCTATATTGCTTTCAAGCATGTAGATTTCGGTTCCAACGCGGTAAGCAAGTTGCTACTGCGTGCCAAGGCAACTGCTCCTGATGCTAAGATTCAGGTCTATGTTGACGATATCTCGTCAGAGACGCTTGTTGCAGTATCAAAGGGGCCCTTGCCCACATCGTGGGACAATCTGGTGTTGGATGCTTCCAAGAGCCTTTCTGGTGTACATACTGTCTATATCGTGCTGACAGAGGGAGTGGCATTGCATAGTTTCTCAGCATATAGCACTCCAAGTGGTATTCATGCTTCCACTCTGCAGCCTCGGTCCGACAGCAATTATATATATAATCTTCAGGGGGTGCGCGTGAGCGCTCCCCTGAAGGGTATATACATTCAAAATGGTAAAAAATTTATAGTTAAGTAGAGATACTTTTATTCGGCTGCTGTGGGGCTGCTGTGTGCTTTCCTTGAGGCTCTGGGCTTTCCCATTTGCGCACTTTGTAAACATCGCGTACGAAATCACCAAATTTTCAAGCACTTATATTTCGTCAAACTTACGTTATAATTACAATGAAGCAATTATCATCCTTTTTCAAGAAAGCGCTTGTCTGCATGGCCGCCCTGTCGTTAACGGGAATGGCTCAGGCCGGCGGTGACGGCAAGACTTGGGTTGACTACGTTAATCCCTACATCGGCAACATCAGCCATCTCCTGGTACCCA
>ONCH01000048.1 GCA_900316265.1 uncultured Prevotellaceae bacterium
TAGTATAGCACGCCGTAGGGGAAAACCTTGGAATTCGGCAAAAAATGTTGTAACTTTGTACTCGCAATTGAGATGCATCACGTTGCACAGAGAGAACAGCAAACTTTAACCATTAACCTTTAACCTTAAAACTATGAGTGTATTTTACAGATTGCATCAAGACCAGAGTACTGGTACCAAGCGTTCAGGGAAGTGGTACGCCCGCGCCGTGCCTACCGCAGTGACAACCACGCTGGGTGTTACCAGCTGTATGTAAAGGAAAGGCGCTGGGCAGATGCTCAGCACTTTTTTCGTAAATGACAATAAAAACAAAAAAAACGTTTTTTGTTTTGTATTGTGCTCATTTGTTCGTATCTTTGCAACAGAATATTACACTAATTGAGAGATGATGAAGAAATACGTATTTCTGGCAATGACAGCACTGCTGTTTGGCACGACAACAGCAAAGGCGGAGAATGCACCGGAATGGCGCAATCCGCAGGTGAACCAACAGAACCGTGAGGCACGGCGTGCGAACTTCTTCGCCTTCGAGAACGAAGAGACGGCGAGGGTGGGAGAGAAAGCGCAGTCGAGCCGCTACCTGTCGATGGAGGGCACGTGGCGCTTCCTGTTTGTGAAGAACCATCAGGATGCACCCAAGAACTTCTGGGCATTGAACTATGACGACACGCAGTGGGAGGACTTCCCCGTGCCTGGACTGTTTGAGTTGAATGGTCACGGCGACCGCATTTACAAGAATGTGGGCTATGCGTGGTGTACGACATTCGACAGTAATCCGCCGTACATTGGCGAGACGGAGAACTATACGGGTTCGTATCGTCGTGAGTTCGTGTTGCCCGAGGGCTGGCAGGGTCAGCAGGTGCTGTTCCACGTGGGTTCAGCCACCAGCAACCTGAAGGTATGGGTGAACGGCAAGTATGTGGGCTACTCGGAAGACTCGAAGGTGGCGGCAGAGTTTGACATCACGAAATTCGTGAAGAAGGGCAAGAACCTGATTGCCATGCAGGTGATGCGCTGGTGCGACGGCTCATATCTGGAGGATCAGGACTTCTGGCGCTTTACGGGTATTGCCCGTGAGGTTTACCTCTATTCCCGTCCGAAAGTGCACATCGAGGACATCGTGGTGACGCAGGACTTGCAGGGCGACAAGGCGATGCTGAACGTGGACGTGAAAGCTACGGGAAGTCCGAAGATTACTATGGCGCTGTATGACCCCGCAGGCGAACTAGTGGCTGAGGGTATCAGCAAGATGGCCGAGTTTAACAACGCGAAACCTTGGTCGGCAGAAACGCCCAATCTCTATACGCTGTATATCACCGCCAGCAAGGGTGACAAGGTGCTGGAAGTGGTGCGTCAGAAGGTTGGCTTCCGTCATGTGGAAATCAAGGACGGCCAGTTGTTGGTGAACGGCCAGCCTATATTAATAAAAGGTGTAGATCGCCACGAGCTGGACCCCGATAATGGTTATGTGGTGTCTGTAGAACGCATGAAGCAGGACATCCAGATTATGAAACAGCTGAACGTCAATGCCGTGCGCACCTCGCACTATCCTGACGACCCGCGCTGGTACGACCTGTGCGACGAGGCAGGTCTGTATATCGTGGCGGAGGCAAACTTGGAGAGTCACGGCATGGGTTACGGTGAGAGTACGCTGGCTAAGCGTGAGGACTTCCAGCAGATGCACCTGGAGCGCAATCAGGGTAATGTGTTGACCTTGCGTAATCACCCTAGTATTATTATCTGGAGTCTGGGCAACGAGGCGGGCTATGGTCCTAACTTCGAGAAGTGCTACGACTGGATAAAGACGGTGGACAACCGTCCCGTGCAGTACGAACAGGCAGGACACTGGGGCAAGACCGATATCTTCTGTCCGATGTATTTCGGCTATGGCGACTGCGAGAAATATGCGCAGTCCGATAATCCCCGTCCGCTCATCCAGTGTGAGTATGCCCACGCCATGGGTAACTCGATGGGTGGCTTCAAGGAGTACTGGGACCTCGTGCGCAAATATCCGAAATACCAGGGTGGCTTCATCTGGGACTTCGTGGACCAAGGCTTGCGCGACAAGAGTCCTATCACGGGTAAGGAGATATTCACCTATGGCGGTGACTACGGTCGCTATCCTGCCTCGGACTATAACTTCAACTGTAACGGTATTATCGCTCCCGACCGCAGACTGAACCCGCACGCCTACGAGGTGGGCTATTACTACCAGAACGTCTGGATTAGTGATAAGGGCTTCAAGGAAGGCCGCATTGAGATTTACAATGAGAACTTCTTCAAGAGCCTTGACGACTTGGAATTGGAGTGGTTCGTCGGTGGTGCAGGAAATAGTCATCATGGAGGCAACCGTCCTGACGGTATGACGTTTGGTCATGGTGGCAAGATGGAAATCAGCGGCATTGCTCCACAGCAGCGTAAGGTCTTTACCATCGAGGCTATGCGGAAGACCATTGCCCGTGTGCTGGGCCATCATGGTGACCAGGAACTCTTTGTCAGCTTCCAGCTGAAGGCCAAGGACGACAATCAGCCTTTCGTCAGCAAGGGACAGGTCGTCGCACGTCAGCAGTTTGTGCTCAATCCCTACCAGTTCCCAGAACTGACCGCTGAGCAGGCCGCTGTTGCTAAGGAGGAAACCAAGAGCTACGTGAAGCTGACAGCTGGCGGTACCGTGCTGACCATCGGCAAGCAGTCGGGCATGATTGACTATCTGGATGTGGACGGACAGCCGATGCTGACAGACCGTCAGAGCATTGCACCAGAGTTTTGGCGTGCTCCTACGGACAACGACTATGGTGCCTGGATGCAGCGCCGCTTCGCCCAGTGGAAGGCGCCACAGATGAAGGTCGCAAGCTTTACCGTGGGTGACAATTCCGTTGTCGCCGAAATAGACATGCCCGACGTGCAGGGCCAGCTGACGATGACTTATACGCTGCAGGCCGACGGCGCCGTGCTGGTTCGCCAGCAGATGAAGGTGGCTGACGACGCCAAAGAGTCGTGGCTGTTCCGTTACGGCATGCAATTGCAGATGCCTAAGCAGTACGACCAGATACAGTACTACGGTCGTGGCCCGCACGAGAACTACTGCGACCGTAACAGTTCGGAATTCATAGGCAATTATAAGAACAAGGTGAAGGATGAGTACTTCCCCTATATCCGTCCGCAGGAGTCGGGCAACCATACCGACGTGCGCTGGTTCCAGGTGACTGACGGCACGCGTGGTCTGAAGTTTGAGAGTAACGCGCCGATGGAGTGCTCGGCACTGCCATACCTGGTGGAAGACCTCGACGCAGGCATGCATAAGGACCATCGCTGGGGACAGCATAGCGGCGACCTCGTGGAGCGTCCGCTGACACAGGTGCACATCCAGCAGAAGCAGATGGGACTGGGCTGTGTCAACTCGTGGGGCGCATGGCCGGAGAGACCCTATATGTTGCCTGCCAAGCAGGGTTACGACTTCACATACAGGATAATACCTGTGAAATAATTAAGATTTAAGAATGAAGAGTTGAGAATGTTAAAAAACGGTAAGCGGAAGCAAATTCTTAATTCTTAATTCTTAATTCTTAATAATTCTTCGTACCTTTGCACCCGCTTTTACGAGATAAGAGCATGAAATTCAATTTTTTAACAACAAAAACAAACATTTAAACAATGGCAACAAAAATCAGATTGCAGCGCGGCGGACGTAAGAGCTATGCTTTCTACCGCATCGTTATCGCTGACGCTCGTGCACCACGTGATGGTCGTTTCACTGAGAAGATTGGTACTTACAACCCAAACACCAACCCTGCCACAGTAGACCTGAATTTCGAGCGTGCACTTTATTGGGTCGAGACTGGTGCACAGCCTACCGACACTGTTCGTAACATCCTCAGCCGTGAGGGCGTTTACCTGATGAAGCACCTGAAGGGTGGCGTCAAGAAGGGCGCTTTCGATGAGGCTACCGCACAGAAGAAGTTCGACGCCTGGAAGGCTGACAAGCAGAACGGTCTGAACAAGATCGCTGAGGCTGAGGCTAAGGCTAAGAAGGACGCTGCTGCTAATTGCTAAGAAGGTAGCTGAGAAGAAGGCTGCTGAGGCTGCTGCTAAGGCAGAGGCTGAGGCTGCTGAAGCTGCTGCAGAGGCTCCCGCTGAGGAGGCTGCTGCTGAAGCACCTGCTGAAGCATAATGCACATCCTTGAAGTTCCATCGTTCTTCCAGCCCCACGGGGGTCTCTTTTGCCTCGAACAGGCAAAGGCACTGAAGAACTTGGGACATGAAGTACGCATCGTAAGTAACGTGCAGCTTGGCATCACTGTCGAGCTGCACGATTATTTTATGCTGTCCTATCGTCGCTATGAGCACGAGATGGACGGCATTACCGTTTATCAGTCGTATCAGCGCGGACTGCCCAAGGTCATCCGTTATAATGTCAAGCGGTGGGTGGCTATCGTTCGTAGCATGTTTGCGCAATACGTCGAGAAGTACGGCCGACCAGACATCATCCACGCCCACTGTGCCAAATGGGCAGGCTATGCAGCTATGCTTATCAGCCGGGAATATGGTATTCCCTATGTCATTACGGAGCATTTGTCGAAGACCATCTTTGATGATGAGTTCCGACTAGTTGGCAATACCCCCTGGCAGATTCCCCTGTTGACAGAAGCCTATCAGCATGCCGCTAAGGTGTTGTCGGTATCTGATGAACTGCCGGAACGCCTGTCGGTTTACTTTGGAAAAGACTATCAATGGGAGACGGTATCGAATATTGTCGATACCCTTTTCTATCAATATCGTCAGAGAGAGCCTCTGCAGGGACGTGCCTTCCGCTTCTGCTGTCTGGCCAATTACATACCATTGAAAGGTTATGACGTGCTTTTCAGCGCTTTCAGAAAGCTACGCAAGGAGGGACTGAACGTTGAGTTGCACATTGCCGGACGAGGAACAGATACTGCGGCCTGTCGCAACCAGTTGACTGACGGTATGTTTACGCACGGCCTGATGGATAGACAAGCAGTCCGCCAACTGTTATACGTTTCCGATGCATTGGTTCTTGCCAGTCGCAGTGAGGCTCAGCCTCTTGTCCTTTTGGAGGCCATGAGTACGGGTATTCCGGTGGTGAGCACAGAGGTTATCCCCCAGAACCTGCGCTTGGAAGGCGGCTGTTTCATCGTGCCTGTTGACAACGCCGACGCATTGGCTGATGCAATGAAGCACGTTGCTGAAACGCCCATCGACGGACAACAGATTTCACAGCAGGTCGCTCAGTTGGCATCTGCTCGCGTTGTTGGTGAAAGGTTGGAGAAAGTATTCAAGGAAGCAATTGCTGATACAGCGTCTCATAGCGCTTAGCCACTTTCACGTAGTCGTGATGCTTGGCGACATACTCGACACTCTGACGCTTCAACTGAAGCATCTTTTCAGGATGCAGCACCAACTCCTCCAAGGCTTGGAAGACACTCTCGTAGTTAGGCTCGACATTGATGATCGGGCGTAGCTCGTCTTCATGCAGAATCTCGTAATTCTCCTCTTCGCCACCGCCCACGACAACGATACCTTTCGACATTGCCAAGAGCGCATTCATGGCAGGAGTATAGGCATACAGCTGGTCCAGCAGGACGTCGCTGTTGTCCATCATGTGCTGGTATTGTTCGAAGGGGACACCTTCCGCCTTTAGAAGTACAGCCTGCTGGGGGTACTTTCTGACAATATCCTCAGCTGCAGTCAGCATGATATCCGTACCCTTATAGGCAGAGCGTTGCTTGCTGATGCCGATGAAGAGCTTGATGGGTTCTGTGGGGTTAATGGGGTTAATGGGGTTAATGGGTACGATGGGATAGGGGATGAAATGCGTCTTCTCGGGGAAGTGGGGCCTGTAGCAGACATCATATTCATAGAGACCCGTGACGATGGCGTCGCAGTCGTTGGCAATCATCTTGTTGAGGCGCTCCTTCTCCGTTCCCAGCCAGTCTTTCTGTTCCTTGACAGCGGTAGCATCTGTGCGCACCTGATTGCCGAAATTGAAGTCGCTGTAGCGTAGCGGCTTGTTCGTCGTGCATTCGTGAACCCAGTACCAGTCCATGCCGAAAGCCCCCAAGACCACCCGCTTATTGTGCTTGCGCAGATAGTGGTAGAAAAAGAACAGTCGCTCGGCTTTCAACTGGAAGAACATAGGATTGATGAGCTGTACTACGTCGTAGCCTCGCATCTTGGGAAGAAGCGTCCACAGCTGAAGCATCAGACGTATTCCTCCCAATTTCCCAGGTTTGCGTGCCACATCGATATCGCGTGGATAGTCTTTCCAGAAATCGCCATTGGACATGACACACACCTCGTGACCTAAAGACCTGAGCCCTTGTGCCAACGTGTTGTGGGTATTGCTATATTCGCCAATAAGTAGTATCTTCATCGATAAATACCTTATTTCAATAGCAAAGGTACGAAATAATTTGCATATACAAAATAAATGTAGTACTTTTGCGTTCAATTTAAAGAAAAATTATGAAAGAGCAACGCGACGAGAGTTACGGTCACGTACTGAAATATACCAGCTTGTTTGGGGGCGTTCAAGGTCTTGTCATCTTGATAAGTCTTGTGCGCAACAAGGCTATGGCGCTATTGCTGGGTGCTGGCGGTATGGGACTGAATGCGTTGCTTTTGTCCATGCAGAAGTTTGCCTCGCAATGCACCAATCTGGGCATTTCCTTTGGCGCCGTTCCCAAGCTCTCTGAACTCCACGAACAGCAGGCCGACGAACAACTGCGCTACAACATTCAGATTATCCGACTGTGGAGCCTCATTGCTGCAGTACTGGGCTTCTTGTTCTGCATTGTCGCCAGTCCGTTGATGAATGAGGTGTCGTTCACGTGGGGCGACCACACGTTGCACTATGCTATGCTGGCAATATCGGTGGCCATGATGGCTGTTACTGGTGGCGAGACAGCTATCATGAAGGCTACGCGACAGTTGGGTAAGTTGGCACGTACTCAGATATATACTGTTATTGCCACGCTCATCGTCTCTGTACCGCTATACTATTTCTATGGCCATTCGGGTGTCGTTCCTGCTATTGTATTGATTGCTTTTGCCACAATGCTTATCACCATTGCCTATTCCTATCGCACGTTCCCGTTCCGCTTTGATTTCCGTCGAAGCATGCTACGCGAGGGTGCTGGTATGATACGTCTAGGACTGGCTTTCGTATTTGCTGCAGCTGTTGGCAGTGCCTCTGAAATGGCTATTCGTGCTTATCTGAATGTGGTGGGCAGTCTTGACGAGGTCGGACTATATAATGCCGCCTTCATGATTACCATCACCTATGCCGGAATGGTGTTCTCGGCGATGGAGTCAGATTTCTTCCCACGATTGTCGGGTGTGGCCAGCGATATTGAGGCAACAAACAATACGGTCAACAAACAGATTGAGGTATCGTTGTTGCTGTTGGCACCGATGTTGGTAGCACTGTTGATGTCGTTACCCCTGCTCATCCCCATGCTCTTTAGCAGTGAGTTCCTGCCTGTCGTAGGTATGGCGCAGGTGGCTGTATTGGCGATGTATTTCAAGGTGCTCACCCTTCCCGTGGCATATATCACGCTGGCACGTCGCCAGTCGCTTCCTTACCTGATGCTGGAAACCTCCTATTTCGTCGTGCTCATCGTGGCAATTGTCATGGGGTATCGTCTGTGGGGTATCTGGGGAACAGGTGTTGCTATTGTCATAGCCCATGTGGCTGAGAATTTCTTTGTGACAGGCTATGTCACATGGAAGTTTGATTATCGCACTACATCGTCGGTCATGCGCTATGCCGCCATCCAGATGACGATAGGTTTTGCGGCCTATGCCGTTACGCTACTTACGGATGGCTGGCTTTACTGGATAACAGAAGCCGCACTGACGATTGTCAGCACGGCTTATTCTGTTCACATCCTGCGTCAGAAGACGCATCTGTGGGAACGTTTGCGTAGCAAACTTAGAATCTGAAGTCCATCTCTAAGTCTACGAGGTTGTAGTCGTGTTTCTCCAGTTTGCGGTCGTTGATGCGTGCATACTCCAGGTGCATCTCCAGATTCTTTGTGAAGAAGTAGTTGAGACCAGCTTCGTATGAAGTCTTGGCGGTGTCCCATTCCTTCTGTGCACGATAGCACTGGTAACGGGCCTTTGCGTGAAGCTTACCCTTGATGATGGGCACGATACCGAAGACATACCAACCATCGGCCTTGTCGCCCTTGGTGTAGTCAATGGTGCGCACGTTGTTGCCTGCTGAAGCAGCGCCCCAACCCTGAGAGTGCAGATACTCAGAACGGAACATGTATTCACCCTGAGAGTACTCAGCAGAGATAGCATAGCGGTTCTTGCCAACGCTGCAGGTGGTGTTGGTGTTTGGATCAAGCATGTTGCCACGGCTACCCGTCCATCCGAAAGCACCGATGCGCAGACCCTTGATGGGCATCACCCAGATACCACCGATAATATCCTTGCGATTGTCCGCATCCTTCTGGTTGACACCCTCACCATTGTAGATACCTACTTGATAGTGGAATAGGCGACGTCCGTCAGCATTGGGGAACAGGTCACCAGAGAACTGGATACCGATATCACGACCACCAGAGCTCTTCTCGCCAGTACGGTCTCCGAAACCTGACAGGTTGTTGATAACGTCTGCATAGCCACGCCAGCCCTGCGTAATGGGGTGGGTGGGGTTCTCATACGTGAAGGCGCGCTTGAACTGTCCGGCACGAATCTTGAACTCAGGATACTTGCGCCATTCTGCATAGAGGTCTACCAGCTGAACGGTGGGCTGACCAGGACCTGTGGCGTTGGTTCCCTGAATCTGGGCACGCCAGTCGAAGTCGCCAATCTTACCATCAAGGATGAAACGGGCCAGACGCAGGTTGAAGGTGTTCGACTTGGCATCTTCCTGGTCAGTGCCTTGATACTGCAGCATGCCGTAACCGCTGAACTTGATGTTGTTTACCCACTGGGGTACTTCAATCGTGGTCTTCTCTTGTGCATTGGCATTCAATGCTAATGCCATAAAGGCTAACATGAAGTAATTTTTCATAATACGTTGGATTTAAGTTATTTATCGTTTAATGAGTAATACTACATTTTCAACATGCGGCGTATGCGGGAACATGTCCACAGGTTGCACCTCAGCCACCTTGTACTGCTCGTCCATCAACTGTAAATCACGAGCCTGCGTAGCAGGATTACAGCTGACATAGACGATGCGTTCAGGTGCGGCATTGAGGATGGTCTTCACAACGTCGGGATGCATACCTGCACGTGGTGGGTCCGTGATAATCACGTCTGGGCGCCCGTGCTCCTGAATGAACTCATCAGTCAGGATATCCTTCATGTCGCCAGCATAGAACAGCGTGTTCTCGATGCCGTTAATCTGTGAGTTAATCTTTGCGTCCTCAATAGCTTCAGGCACATATTCGATACCAATCACCTGCCTGGCTTTTTTTGCCACGAAATTAGCAATGGTGCCTGTGCCAGTATAGAGGTCGTAGACCAGCTCATTGCCAGTAAGGTTGGCGAATCCTCGGGCCACGGAGTACAGATGGTATGCCTGCTCGGTATTCGTCTGATAGAACGACTTCGGACCCACCTTGAATTTCAGGTCTTCCATCAGTTCGAAGATATGGTCAGTGCCCTTGAACGTCAGTATCTCCTGATCGCCAATGGTATCGTTACATTTCTGATTGTCCAGATACATCAGTGACGTAATCTGTGGGAACGTATCAGCAATATGCTGCAACAAGTCTTTAGCTTCTTTTTCACCACCTGTCTCGTCGTAGTGGAATTGGATGATAACCATCAATTCACCGCTGGCACTATTGCGGATAATGATATCCCTCAAGAGTCCTATCTGTGCACGCAGGTCGAAGAACGAGATGTTGTGCTCTATGGCGTAGTCGCGAATGTCGTTACGTATCTGATTGTGCAGGTCGTCCATCAGCCAGCACTTCTCAATGGGCAGTATCTTGTCGAAGGCTCCTGTGATATGGAAGCCGATGGCGGGCGTGTCCTTTACCTGTGTTTCGTCCTTCAGTTGTTCGCTGGTCAGCCAGCGTTTATTAGCACAACCGAAGTCTAGCTTGTTGCGGTACTCCTGCGTCTTTACGCTACCCAGAATAGGACGGAACTCAGGCAACTCCACCTTGCCGATGCGATGCAGCTGATCATACACCTGTTGCTGTTTGAACTTCAACTGCTCCGGGTAAGGCAGGTTCTGCCACTTACAACCTCCACACACGCCAAAGTGCTGGCAGAAGGGGGTTGCGCGTACCCTACTATATTCTACGAAGCGCACCACTTCGCCTTCCGCAAAGGAGTGCTTCTTGCGTCTGATTTGTACGTCGCACACGTCGCCAGGCACACAGAAGGGTACGAAGACCACCAAGTCCTGCCAATGGAACAGGCACTTGCCTTCAGCGGCGACAGCCTCTATTGTTACGCTCTCCAGGAGCGGTAATGGTTTCTTGTTTCTTGCCATTCTTTCGTAATTTTGTTGCAAAGATACAAAGAAAAAGTGATTCTGCCAAATTTACTTGTCATTAACCAGTGTATTGAACAAATCCATCCAACGCTGCATGATGGTCTCACACGAGAAACGCTGTGCCATCTCGCGCGCTTTCTCGCCCATCAGTCGGCGACGCTCGGCATTGTCCATCAACAGTGTCAACGCACTGACATACGCCTTGTCTTTGTTCAACGCTATCAATAGGCCATTAACCCCGTTCTGAATGATATTTCGTGGGCCATAGGGACAGTCGAAAGCCACAACAGGCAGGCCAATAGTCATTGCCTCAAGCAGTACCATGGGGAAACCTTCGGTGTGTGAAGTCATCATGTAGATGCTGGCTTCGCTGTAGGCCTTTGTTACGTCGTTAGTATTGCCATGAAGAAGTATCTTGTCATTCATCTGTGCCTCTTCAATGCATTGTCTGACGTGTTCACTTTCTGGTCCGTCGCCATAGATATCGAGTTGCCAGTCTTGATGCTCTTTTACTGCTTCTTTCCATAGTCTCACCATTCTGGGGTAGTCCTTGGCAGGTACCAGGCGTCCCAAAGCCACACAACGTTTTGTGTCGTAGTCCGGCTGTTTGTTGCAACCTATCGTCGTAAAATTGGGAATGACCTCCACCTGTTGTGCTTGCGTAAAGAATTGAGCATCCTCAGGAGTCAGCGTTACTACGACATCCGTACGGCGTTGCAGGGTGCGCAATAACCAGGCATGCCTCATGGTTGCCGCTGAGTGGTGTAGCTCGAAAATGGTCTTACCCACATGTTTGCCGAAGGTGGCGAGCATAGCACCAATCACCCACGACAGTACGGTGACGTCAGGTTTCAGGCGTTTCACCAACTGGTTATAGCGCCATACGACAATCGGGTAGGTGAGTCCTCCCTTCACCATCTGTGCGTCAATGTGTTCTATGTGAACCCTGCTGTCAAGATTGAATACAGGTCTCTGCTGGTCTTTCCATACCAACAACAAGGTAACCTTGATGTCCTCCTGACGTGCCAGCCAGTTGATTTTGTCGGCAAAGATACGCTCCATGCCCCCAACACCTGACATTTTCTCTATGACGTACAAAATGTGCATTACCTGTTGTTGTTTCGTTATTCTTCGGCAAAGATAATAAATAATTCTGAATTATGCATTATCAATTATGAATAATTTTGTACCTTTGCAGACGATAAGTCAAAAACCGGAAACAAAAGTGTATAGTATTGTCATTCCTCACAAGAATACAGCCAGTCTGCTTGAACGCTTGCTGGACAGCATCCCGTGGGTGCTTTCGCCACAGGTTATCGTGGTTGATAACAACAGTAGCGACGAGGAATTACAACAGGTTGAGATGCTTCGCCAGCGCTTCGATTTCCTGCTTTGTCACAGCACAGGCTGTGGCGCAGGCGATGCCCGTAACGTCGGATTGCAGCAGGCTACGGGACAGTGGGTACTTTTTGCCGATTCTGATGACTACTTTATGCCGGAGGCTTCTAACCTTATCAGTGCTCATGCAGACGATAGTGCAGACATCGTGTTCTTTGATGTTGTCAGTGTTTATTCCGAAACGTTGGAACCTGCGTATAGGGACCGTTCCGTCAAGCTGCTCTTCCAACGCTATCACCGTGAACACGACAGTCCTGATGTCTTTCGCTGTCTGTACACCAATCCGTGGGGAAAGATGATTCGTCGGCAGTTGATAATCGACAACGACATTCGTTTTGAAGACATTCCCTCAGGCAACGACTGCTATTTCTCTGTCGTCGCAGGACTGACAGCCAGGCAGGTTGCCGTTGACGAACGACCGCTCTACTGCATCACCGTGCGTTCTGGTAGCATCACGTCGACCCTGGATCGTGAACATCTGGAGAGTAATGGGCAGTCGCGACTGCGTGTCAATCGTCTGTTGCGCCAACGTGGATATGGTCGTTACCAGCTCTCCGTATTATATTATATAGGTATGGCACGGTGCTTCGGATGGCGCTATTTCCTGCATGCTTTCTACGAGAGTTGTCGTCACGGAAACCGCCCTTGGGTGGGTGTCTCCAGACTGCTAAAACCAGACACTCTAGGAGGTATTCAT
The DNA here is from genome assembly GCA_900316265.1 of uncultured Prevotellaceae bacterium. Lineage (GTDB taxonomy): Bacteria > Bacteroidota > Bacteroidia > Bacteroidales > Bacteroidaceae > Prevotella. The sequence continues at coordinate 12,582 of ONCH01000048.1, forward strand.
TATAAACAAAAATAAAAAAGGAAAAATTATTTGCATAAATAAAATTTTTATTGTATCTTTGCAGTCCAACTGATAAATACAACAATTTATTACTTAATAATACACAAACTATGAGTCAAAAAAGAGTTTACCTCTTCGGTAACGGTAAGGCCGAAGGTAATGCGAAAATGCGTGAGGAACTCGGTGGTAAAGGTGCAAACCTTGCTGAAATGAACCACATTGGTGTGCCTGTTCCTCCAGGTTTCACAATCACTACAGACTGCTGTAACGAGTACTATCAGGTCGGTCAGCAGAAAATCATGGAGTTGCTGAACGACGACGTGATGGCAGCTGTTAAGCACATTGAGGACTTGATGAACTGCAAGTTCGGTGATGCTAAGAATCCTCTGTTGGTTTCTGTACGTTCTGGTGCCCGTGCTTCTATGCCTGGTATGATGGACACTATCCTGAACCTGGGTCTTAACGACGAGGTTGCTGAGGGTATGGCTGCAAAGACCAACAATCCTCACTTCGTTTACGACTCATATCGTCGTTTCGTACAGATGTACGGTGACGTCGTGCTGGAGATGAAGCCCGTCAACAAGACCGATATCGACCCATTTGAGGAGATTATCGAGAAGGTGAAGAAGGAGAGCGGTGTTGTTCTGGATAAGGACCTCTCTGTTGAAGACCTGAAGAAGCTGGTTAAGCTGTTTAAGGCTGCCATCAAGGAGCGCACTGGTAAGGACTTCCCCAACGATCCTATCGAGCAGCTCTGGGGTGCTATCTGCGCTGTGTTCCGTTCTTGGATGAACGAGCGCGCTATCCTCTATCGTAAGATGGAAGGCATTCCCGACGAGTGGGGTACAGCCGTATCAGTTATGGCCATGGTATTTGGTAACATGGGCGACACCTCTGCTACTGGTGTATGCTTCAGCCGTGACGCCGCTAACGGTGAGAACCTGTTCAACGGTGAGTATCTGGTTAACGCTCAGGGTGAGGACGTTGTGGCTGGTATCCGCACACCACAGCAGATCACCAAGATTGGCTCTCAGCGCTGGGCTGAGCGCGCTGGCATCTCTGAGGCTGAGCGCGTAGCTAAGTATCCTTCAATGGAGGAAGCTATGCCTGAGATTTATGCTGAGCTGAACAGCATCCAGGACAAGCTGGAGCACCACTATCACGATATGCAGGATATGGAGTTCACCGTACAGGAGGGCAAGCTCTGGTTCCTCCAGACACGTAACGGTAAGCGTACAGGTGCTGCTATGGTGAAGATTGCTATCGACCTGCTCCACGAGGGTATGATCGACGAGAAGACCGCCATCCTGCGTTGCGAGCCTCAGAAGCTCGACGAGCTGTTGCACCCCGTATTCGATAAGAAGGCCCTTGCTTCTGCTAAGGTAATCGCTCAGGGTCTGCCCGCATCTCCTGGTGCTGCTTGTGGTCAGATTGTCTTCCACGCTGACGACGCTGAGGCTTGGCACAACGATGGTCACAAGGTAGTGCTCGTACGTATCGAGACCTCTCCTGAGGATTTGGCTGGTATGGCATCTGCTGAGGGTATCCTCACTGCTCGTGGTGGTATGACCTCTCACGCTGCTGTTGTGGCTCGTGGTATGGGTAAGTGCTGCGTATCAGGTGTTGGCGCTCTGAATGTAAGCTATAAGGACAAGACTGTCGAGATTGACGGTGTTGTATATAAGGAGGGTGACTACATCTCTCTGAACGGTACTACTGGTCAGGTTTATGCTGGCGAGGTTCCCACCAAGGCTGCTGAGCTCTCTGGTGACTTCAAGGAGCTGATGGATCTCTGCGACAAGTACACCAAGCTGCAGGTTCGTACCAATGCTGATACTCCTCGTGACGCTCAGCTCGCTCGTGAATTCGGTGCCAAGGGTATCGGTCTGACACGTACTGAGCACATGTTCTTCGAGGATAAGAAGATTGTTGCTATGCGTGAGATGATTCTTGCCGACAGCGTTGCCGGACGTGAGAAGGCTCTTGCTAAGCTGCTGCCTTATCAGAAGGCTGACTTCAAGGGTATCCTCGAGGCTATGGACGGTCTGCCCGTTAACATCCGTCTGCTCGATCCTCCTTTGCATGAGTTCGTTCCCCACGATCTGGCTGGTCAGGAGACCATGGCCAAGGAGATGGGCGTAAGCGTAGAGGATATCAAGCGTCGTGTTGACTCTCTCGCTGAGAATAACCCAATGCTGGGTCACCGTGGTTGCCGTCTGGGTATCACCTTCCCTGAGATTACCGCTATGCAGACCAAGGCTATCCTCGGTGCTGCCTGCGAGCTGAAGAAGGAGGGTAAGAACCCAATGCCAGAGATCATGGTTCCTCTGATTGGTACTATCAACGAGCTTAAGCAGCAGAAGGAAGTTATCCAGTATGCCGCTAAGGAGGTATTCGCTGAGTATGGTACAGAGGTAGAGTTCGAGATTGGTACAATGATTGAGATTCCTCGTGCTGCCCTGACAGCTGATCTGATTGCTTCAGAGGCTCAGTACTTCTCATTCGGTACCAACGACCTCACTCAGATGACCTTCGGTTACAGCCGAGACGATATCGCTTCGTTCCTGCCTGTATACCTCGATAAGAAGATTCTGAAGGTTGACCCATTCCAGGTACTCGACCAGAAGGGTGTTGGCCGTCTCATCAAGTTCGCCGTGAAGGAAGGTCGTGAGGTACGTCCTGAGCTCCGTTGCGGTATCTGTGGTGAGCATGGTGGTGAGCCCAGCTCAGTTAAGTTCTGCGCTAAGATTGGCATGAACTACGCTAGCTGCTCTCCATTCCGTGTGCCCATCGCACGTCTGGCTGCCGCACAGGCTGCTGTCGAGGAATAAAATAAAACCTCTGAAAATGAATGGGTTGGGTGTAACTCTCTTAAAAATAAGGGGTTATGCCCAACTTTCTTATAATGCGCTTTACACGATAAACGTGTATTATTCGGGCGAATGTTGAGAGTATGTTGAGAGGTTTTTTGAAGGGTGTTGAGAGCATGTTGAGAACAAGTTGAGAAAATAATGGCCACATTTAGAATTACAGTACAGAAACAGAGAACAGACGGCTACTGGCCCGTCTATATCAGAGTCATCCATCACAGGGAAAGTGTTTTCATGAAAACAGACAAGATGGTTGACAACAAGGGTATTGTCAAAAGTACCAAGGAAATCAAAGACCCCTTCGTGAGAAAAGCCCTCGATATCCTCATCGCGGACTATATTGACCGATTGAATAAAGTCGATACAAGTACATGGACGGCACAAGAAGTAGTGCAGTACCTGAAAGAAGGCACGTCCGATGTTTGCTTCTCGGACTATGCCCGTCAATACCAGTCTAAGATGATACAAGAGGGTCATGCGCGTAACGCACGGACCTATGAGCTGGCATACCAGAACCTTGAACGATATGCCGGGACTAATAAGGTGATGTTCTCTCACCTTACTTCCGGATTTATCAATGGATGGATCAAGTCACTGTCTGCAACATCAAGGGCAAAGGAACAATATCCCGTCTGTGTCCGACAGATCTTCAAGCAGGCCTTGATTGACTACAATGACTATGACACTGGTTTGATAAGAATAACTACCAATCCGTGGACAAAAGTGAAAATCCCAAAATGTGACACCCCAAGACAGAGGGCAATCACAATGGAGGAATGCAGAGCATTCTTCACTGCCCCACTCCCTGAGAGTGACAGGAAATTCCCTCTGGCAGAACTTGGAAGGGATGTCGCAATGATGATACTGTGCCTTGCCGGTATCAACACAGTGGATCTGTTCTATCTTGAAAAGAAAAAATTCAATAACGGCATCATATCATACGAGAGACGAAAGACCCGTGACGCAAGGGCTGACAGAGCTTATTTCGAGATTCGGGTACCGAACATACTCAACTCGGTAATAGAAAAGTACCTGGATAAGACTGATTCCCCCTACCTATTTAATTTCCATTCACGTCTGTCATCTTATGACAGTTTCAATGCCAATGTGAATATCGGCATCAGACAGATTTGTGAAAAGGTACTTGGCATTGAACACGGAAAAGCCTATAGCGGCTACACCTTCAGGCATACATGGGCAACAGTGGCACAGAACGAGTGCGGTGCTTCACTGGCAGAGGTGGACTTTGGACTGAACCACGCTCATAAGACCAGACTGGCTCGTACTTACGTAAAGATAGACTTTACTCCAGCTTGGGAACTGAATGAAAAAGTGGTGGAGAAAATTTTCTTCACTGAGGAAAACTCCCGTGAACATATTGAGAAGAAAGACAACCACTTTGAACGCTTCTCATTCAAGCAACTTATCAAAGGTACAATATACTTCCGTGGCCGCATCATCGACACAGTGGAAGATGTGGGATTCAACAATGTAGAGGAGATCATCAATGTGCTGATGTCAAAGCTGCCTGACACCATCCCTACACGTTCTATGGTGCAGATACGAATAGAGAACAAAGACAAGCAACAAACCAAAGACTATACCAGAATAGTGAAATAGCATCACATATGCTGTAACACTCAGAACAACTTCCTGTCAGAAACAATCTGGCAGGATTTTTTATACATATCCTAAATATCCGAAAGAACTGCAACACTTTTGCCGTCAAAAACCAAGAGAAACATGTAATGCTGCCGGACTGAACAAAAGGGGTGTTCACGGTGTCATTATCTAACCCGTCCCTCAACGTTCTCTCATCTATCGTTGCCCGCTTAACTCCCTTTTTACCTTGCAAAGGTAGGGTGACTGCTTTCAACACCAATGAACCTGACACATTTTTCATAAACACCTTGCCACAAGGGCATTCCATGAAAAATATCTCAGAACCCCTGGCTTTTGAAATCTATTTGCAGTCACACTCATCAATAAGCAAGTAAAAAGGCATACAACCAACGATGTACCGATGACATCAAAAAAAATATCGGGACGGGATAATGATACCTGAACAAAAGTAATA
>ONCH01000047.1 GCA_900316265.1 uncultured Prevotellaceae bacterium
GATGCGCATTGGCGGTAAAAGTGCAAAAGGCGGGCGAGATAGCGATGTCCTTTCTATCTGAAAATCTCACGCAGTTCACTGTTGCTCAGTTTGCCTATCTTCAATCAAAAACCTGTCCCTGTGATTGATAGACATCTAAAATTATATGAAATATTTGTTGGTTTCAATTTAATTTATTATTTTTGCCTCCATAATATACAAAACAATCTAACTTAGTAACAGAATTTAAATATGACACATAGAGTATATAATTGGGTGATGGCCGCCACCCTCATTTGCGTCGCAAGCATGTTCATAGCATGTACGTCAGCTATTGCCGATAATCCTGCCGCTAATGGTGATGGTCAGGCCCAAAAGGCACTCCTGGTCATTCTCGACGGATGGGGCATCGGCGATAAGAGCGAGAGTGACGTTATTTATCACACCCCCACGCCATACATCGACTATTTGACAGCCAATTATCCGCACACCCAGTTGCAGGCTTCTGGTGAGTACGTGGGACTTCCCGACGGACAGATGGGAAACTCGGAGACAGGACACCTTAATATTGGTGCTGGACGCGTAGTCTATCAGGACCTTGTGAAGATTAACCACGCCTGTGCCGACAACTCCATTGTAGAGAACCCCGAGGTCAAGTCTGCTTTCGGCTATGCAAAGGCTAACGGCAAGAGCGTTCATCTGATGGGCCTGACCTCCACTGGCGGCATACACTCATCATTCGCCCATCTGCTGAAGCTCATCGACATCGCCAAAACCTATGATATTGAAAACTGCTATGTACATTGTTTTATGGACGGTCGCGACACCGACCCAAGGTCGGGCAAGGGCTTTATCGCCGACTTGCAGAAGTATATGGATGAGGTTGGGGTAGGTGCAATCGCTTCTATCATTGGCCGTTACTACGCTATGGATCGCGATAAGCACTGGGATCGCATCAAACTGGCTTACGACTTGCTTGTACATGGCGAAGGGCGTCAGGTGGCCGACATGGTGGAGGGTGTACAGTCGTGCTACGACTCCCATACGGAGGAGCATAAGAACACCGATGAGTTTATGGAACCGCTTGTTAACAGCAACGTCGACGGCTGCATCAAGGAGGGCGATGTGGTCATCTTCTTCAACTTCCGCAGCGATCGCGCCAAGGAGCTAACCATCGTGCTTACACAGGAGAATTTGACAGAGCAGGGCATGCAGACCATCCCCAATCTGCAATACTACTGCATGACGCCCTACGACGATACTTTTACTGGTGTACACATCCTTTTTCCAAAAGATAATCTGCATAACACTCTCGGCGAATATATCTCCAGCAAGGGTCTGAAACAGTTACACATTGCCGAGACTGAGAAATATGCCCACGTCACCTCGTTCATCAATGGCGGGCGTGAAGAGCCGTTCGAGGGCGAGGATCGCATCTTGGTGAACTCACCCCAGGTGGCTACCTACGATTTGAAACCCGAGATGTCGGCCTTCGAAGTGAAGGACAAACTTGTAGAGGCCCTCAAGAGCGGCAAGTACAATTGGATAGTGGTGAACTTTGCCAACAGCGATATGGTGGGCCATACAGGTGTTTATGCTGCCATCGAAACTTCAGTGAAGACAATTGACAAGTGTTTGAACGAAGTGGTGGAAACAGCCACGAAGATGGGCTACGAAACTATCATCACCGCCGATCACGGCAACGCAGATCATGCCCTCAATGCCGACGGCACGCCCAACACTACACACTCCGTCAATCCAGTTCCTTTCATCTATGTGACATCTAACAAGAACGCGAAGGTGCAAAACGGCGTCTTAGCCGACGTGGCTCCTTCCATTCTCCACATCATGGGACTGCAACAACCCGAGGAAATGACAGGCAAATGCCTTATCGACGACTAAATTCTGATAAATAGGGGGGAGCCAAAATAAAGGTGCCACAGGGTTTGAGGCATGTCATGTTAATAGGTTAATAGTTTTTCGCGCTCGACTGCCTCTCTCTCTATAGAGGAGATCGGGTATGTTTTCACTTTGCGGAGTCGGAAAAAATGTAAATTGTCGGTTAAATACTTTGCTATCTCTTTATTTTTTTGTACCTTTGCAGAGATATAGCTCGAGGCTATGATGTTGAAACTTAAAACAGTAAAATTCTGTAAATAAGGTATGAAAAAACCATTACTACTAATGACGCTTCTGGTGCTGGCAGCACTGACGACGAATGCACGAAACATTTGGATTGGTTCTGAGGTTATTGACTGGAACCAGGGTAAGGCTGTACAGATAGCCAGCGACCAATTTGCTGATGTCCGTGAGGGTGACCAGCTGGTATTTGGCATTGTCTTTACAGGAAACACCGACTGGCCACAGCTGGCTCCTACGAAGGGCGACTGGAGTGGCAATCTGACGGGAGCAGCCAACACAGCACTGGCAGAGGGCATGACGGAGGTGAAGTATGTCCTGCTGTCGGGTATGGTAACCGACCTCAAGGCTACAGGACTGATTGTCGCTGGTGTGGGCTTCACGCTGACCAGTGTGGACATCGTCGAGGGCGACGGTGGCGACTATAGTCACGCTGTGTGGGTTGGTGAGTGCAAGATTGGCAACTGGGACGGCTACCAGCAGGTGGGCGCGGGCGCTTTCGCCAATGCAGCTGTAGGCCAGAAGATGCATGTAAATTTCAAGGATCTGGGTGCTGGTGCCTATCTGTCGTTGCGCAATCCCGTTAACGGTTGGCCTGATCTGAGTGATGCTCCTGGTGTGTATATCTCTGGCAGCTACCACCAGTTTGACATAACTGCCGCTATGCTTAGCGAGCTGCAGGCTAACGGTATGGTTATCAGCGGTGTGAACTTCACGGCTACTGCTGTGGAACTGTGGAACGCTGATGAGATTAAGCCACTAAAGCTACAGGTACCGGTATCTTACAACTGGGTGTTCGAGGGTGATGCCGTGCCGACATTCTATGTAGGCATCACCAATCCGTACAGCACGGCTGTGGAAGCCAGAATCGTGATGGAGGTGGCTACCGACAAGATGGCCTTTGTGACGTCGAGCAGCAAGACGGTAGGCGTGCAGGGAAACAACGCCCAGCGTATAGAGGATATGAAAGTTGAAGGTTTGGAGCCTGGTATATATCATGCTACTATCACCGTCAACGACGACCTGGCTCGTGGCTTCTATTTTGCCGTGAAGCCTACGGAGATAGTCTCTGCCCCCGACAAGCAGAGCGACTTTGACAGCTATTGGGCTGCAGCTAAGGAGCAGTTGGCTGCTGTGCCTATCAACGCTACACTGACGGAGATTCCCGCTAAGTCGAGTGCCAAGCGAAAAGTGTATCTCGTGGAGATGCAGTCTATTGCTGACGGACTGAGTGGCGACCCTGTCACCATTCGTGGCTACTATGCCGAGCCTACTGACGGCCAGAAGCACCCTGTGCTCATCCACTTCCAGGGCTACGACTCGGAATATCGTCCAGGTGGAGACAGCGCCACGCCTTGGTGTATCAATGCCAACTGGGATTCGGAGGAGGCTGCCGACTTTGCTGAATTCATACTCTCTAATCGTGGCCAGAGTGTCAACAACCGTCCTGCCAGCGGGCGTGACGATGGTATCCAGAAGGACTTCGCGAATATCTATGGCGACTGGTTTGCATACGAGTTCGGCAACAAAGACAAGTACTACTATCGTGGTGCCTATATGGACTGTCTGCGCGCTATTGACTTCATGGCAAGTCGTGAGACGAGCGATATGCAGAACCTCTTTGCCGAGGGACAGAGCCAGGGTGGTGCCTTCACCGTTGCTGCTGCCGCATTGAGCGACTACAAGTTCAGTGCCATCGCTCCTGCCATCACCTTCATGGGCGATTTTCCTGACTATTTCGATATTGTCAGCTGGCCAGGCCATGTAGCTAAGAGTTGTCAGGCAGCAATCAACAAGAATGGTGGCTCAATGACCGATGCGGATATGTATGCCTTCTTATCGTATTACGACACGAAGAACCTGGCTACGAGCATTACCAGTCCCTATATCACCTCTATCGGTCTGCAAGATAACGTCTGTCCGCCACACACCAATATTGCACCTTATAATAATGCGGCAACAACGGCTGACGACAAGAATATCATCTTCAACCCAGAATTGCAGCATGCCACCAATACCGACTGGTACGAGACCTATATGACATTCTTCAAGAAGTACATGAAGAATACGACGGGAATAAAAGAGGTAGAAAGTCAGAAGGAAGATGGCAGAAGTGATTTTTTTGACCTCCAGGGCCGCAGAGTAGAGCAGCCCACCCAAGGACTCTATGTCAAGAATGGACGCAAATACGTTGTACGTTAGTACTCGTGCTTGCGCTTGGGGTTTATGGGGAACCAGCCTTTCAGGACGCGCTTGAATGCCACTGGGACAGATACTGTTTTAAATATGTATATATGTAGGTATATAATTACATTGTACTAAAAATTGCCAAAAGCTTATCACAATAACCTGTAAACATTAAATATCGCTTATTACATTAACCTTTTTGGCTAAAAATTTGGTTATTACAATAAGTTTATTTATATTTGCACGCAAAAATAGTGATTATGGATACTCTATTTAAGAAACATCGTATATTGATATCGCAGACGAACACTGACATCGTTCGCGAAATCATGAAGTCTGTGAACTGGGAGAAGCAACTTGTATCTATACGTGGTTCGCGAGGTGTGGGCAAGACCACGCTGATGCGACAGTATATCAAACAGAAGTATGGTGTGAATGCTGGCGAGGCGCTATATTGCCTTATGGACAGCATGTACTTTACCAGTCACACGTTGATGGAAGTGGCTGAGCGGTTCCACCTGATGGGTGGTAAGCACCTGTTCCTAGATGAAGTGCATAAATATCCTACATGGAGTAAGGAACTGAAAGAGATTATCGATCTGTGGCCCGATATGAAGATTACCTTTACGGGTTCGTCGCTGCTGCAGATTCTGAATGCTGATGCCGACCTGTCGCGCAGGGTGCTGAGCTACGATATGGCAGGACTATCGTTTAGAGAGTATCTGCGTTTTTACAAGAACATAGAACTTCCAGTACACACGCTGCAGGAGGTGCTGGAGGATGCAGATGCTGTTTGCGATGAGGTGTGCAAGGCATGTCATCCCCAACCTTTGTTCGAGGAGTATATGCGTGCAGGCTACTATCCCTTCTACGATGGTGACGAACAAGAATACTACAGCCGCATAGAGAATGTGGTAAGTTTTATCATCGATCAGGAGATGACACAATTATGTGGCGTCGATCCTGCCTACACACGCAAGCTCAAGGCGATGATGCTGTTTTTGGCCAATAATGTGCCTTACGATGTGAATATCGCAAAACTGGCATCATATCTGGAGTTGAACAAGAACACAGTACTGAGCTATCTGTCGAGTATGCAAAGGGCTGAACTGCTGCACCTGCTGTATGCGGATAACAAATCGGTGACCAAGATGCAGAAGCCTGACAAGATATATGTGCACAATCCCAATATGCTCTGTGCGCTGAGCTCAAATCTGAATGTAGGCACTCAGCGAGAGTGCTTTGTGGTCAATCAACTGTCAGTAGGCCATACTGTAGAATATGGCAAAACACAGGGTGATTTCTTGATTGACGGCAAAATAACAGTTGAAGTGGGCGGCCAGGATAAGTCGTTCGACCAGATAGCAGACATTCCTAACTCATACATTCTAGCAGACTCAATGGAATTCCCCGTTGGCAAGAAGCTACCCCTCTGGGTGGTAGGGCTGCTGTATTAAGTGGGACTCATGGGGACCTGTCCCTTTGATTGCCCTGGACATAAATTTATTGCAATTCTTTTTAAAAAAATAAGTGAAAACATTTAGTTGTTTCAAAAAATGTTGTAACTTTGCAACTGATGAGGAGACTGACCGAGAAACAATCACGACATTCGCTGACCACACAACTCGTTGTATGGGTTGTCGGATTCGTCTCTTTGCTTTTCGTCACGGCTCTCTTTATCATGTTCCACCATGCCCGTCAATCCATCTATCATGAGGCAATGGAAAAAGCGCGTCAGACGCTGCGCACCACTGAGCTTCGCATCGACAATACGCTGAGTGAGGTGGAGACGGCAACGCGCAGCATGCACTGGACCATTGAGAAGCGCCTGAACCAGCCGGAAATCATGGATAGCCTCTGTCGGCAGTTGGTAGCTACCAATCCCCATATTCAGGGCTGTGCCGTCGCCTTCGAGCCGGGTGTCTATCCTCAGTATGGTACTTACCACGAGGTATATGCCTATCGCACCCATGCCGACTCCTCAGTGATTCGTGTGGCGATAAACAGCGGACGACAGCCATACACACGGGAGAAATGGTACTTCGCACCGCTGCACCTTAACAAACCTATATGGATAGACCCATACATAGATGGCGACCAAGGTGAGACATCCATCATCACGTCATACGGCATGCCACTGCACAACAGCAGTGGTGAGCTCGTCGGTGTACTGTCAACAGACATCTCAATGAAGTGGTTTTCTGACCTTATACTCTCGCTGCGACCGTTCCCCAACTCGCACGCTACGGTAATGAGCACCGATGGTCACCTCATCATCCACCCCGAGAACACGCTGAAAGAACATGAGGCACACTTCAACGAGGCCTACACCGACGTGACCAACGATGCCCATCTGGCAGCCATATCAATGATGACGGGCCATGCTGGCCATAGCGAAATGTGCGTTGACGGCACGCCGAACTTCATCTTCTATCACCCCTTTGAGAATGCCGGATGGAGCGTAGCCATCGTCTGTCCGGAGAGCGACATCTTCAATTCCTACAATTCGCTGTTACGCTATACCATTATTATCAGCCTGACAGGTCTGGTGCTCTTGGCATTGTTCTGCCTGTTCATTAGTCACCGACAGCTACGCCCCTTGCAGCGTTTGGTGGACGAAGCCCATAGCATGGCTGAAGGCCAGCTTGATGTTCCTGTGGAGAAGAGTCACCGCACCGATGAGGTGGGCTACGTGCAGAACACCTTCCGGCAGATGCAGGAGAAGATAGGACAGCACATCGCCCATATTACCCAACTGACCGGTGCGCTACGTCAGCGCAACGAAGATTTGAAACTGGCCTACGAACAAGCCCGTGAGGCTGATCGTATGAAAGATGCTGTCATCCTGAACATGAGTGACCGCATGGAACAGTCGGTCAAGGGTATCCACGCCACCGTGGGTGAATTCCGTCAGCATATTGCCGACATGGATGCTGAGGAATGTAGCCATATGGCCGATAAGATTGGCCGATATACCGAGACGACCACCGAATTGCTGGACAACCTGCTCGACATTGCCGACAGGAAAAATATGGAAGAGGAGGGACGCCCATGTTAGAGATGCGAAAACACATACGAAAGTCGCTGACGATTAAGCTCTGTCTGGACATTCTCTTCGTCGTCATGCTGATATTCACGCTGTCGCTTGGATTCCTGTACTGGCAGTCGCGTGGCATCATCCGTCAGGAGGCCATCGACGAGGCTTCGCATGTGTTGGACAACACGGCTCTGCGTGTAAAGGGACAAATGCTGGAATTAGAGACGGCCACGCGAAATATCCTGTGGCTCGTCAACCTCAACCACCAGCAGGACTCCCTGCTGTGGTATTCACACCGCATCGTCGCCAACCATCCACATATCAATGGCTGTTCCATCACCATGGAACCCGACTACTATCCCGGTGAGGACTATGGATTCTCGGCCTATTCCGTACGCATCGACAACAAGAAGGAATCACAGAAGGATTCAGTGGCTACGGTGCGTGAGGCTGACTATGACTATTATAACAAGGTATGGTACAAGACACCACGCCAAAAGAATGCCGCCTGCTGGGTGGACCCATTTGATGACTATAACGCAGGTACACTGTCCAGTCCTGAGATGATAGCCTCTTACTGTGTGCCGCTGTACGACGGAAAGGGCAAGTTCATCGGCGTCATCTCTACCGACCTGTCGCTGAGGAAACTGACGGAGACAATCACCGCCGAACATCCCTACGAGAATTCCTACTTTATGATGCTGGGTGCCGATGGCCATTACTTTGTACATCCTGACACCACAAAGGTGCTGAAACAGTCCATCTTCACAGGTACCGACCCCAGAGAGAATCCCGACGTCGTGACATTGGGCTACGAGATGACCAACGGACGTACTGGTCACATGGATGTCAACCTTGACGGCCGTCAGCTCATCGTACTCTATCGCCCCTTGGAGGGAACGCAGTGGAGCGTGGCATTGGTATGTCCCTCCAACGAGATGTTGCGTGGATACAACAGGCTGAACTACATCCTGCTACCCTTACTCTTGATAGGACTCCTACTGCTCGCTCTGGGGTGCCAACGTATTGTGCGACATGTCGTACAGCCGTTGGGCCTGCTGGCTGCCGAGTTACGGCAGATAGGCGACGGTAACTATGAGAAAACACTGCCGCACAGCGAACGTACCGACTTGATAGGTCAGCTGCAAAACAGTTTCTGCCAGATGCGCCGTAGCATTAGCCAGCACATCAGAGATGCAGAACAGACGAAACAGGAAACCGAACAGCGTACCAAGGAACTGGAACAGGCCACTCTGTTGGCACGTGAGGCCAGCGAACAGAAGACGCAGTTCATGCAGGACATGTCGCACCAGATACGAACACCGCTCAACATCGTTCACGGCTTCTCACAGATCCTGCGTGACAATGAGGAAATTACTGATGATGAGAAACAGCAGATTGTCGAGACCATGTACGTACAAACCAATGCCCTCGACTATATGGTAAGTAAGTTGCTCACCGTCTCACTCATCGAAAGCCATCAGTCCATCAGCACCGATGATATCGTCAGCTGCAATGAGCTGGCCCGTGAGGCCTTTGACAATGCCAGCAGCCTCATTACGCCTGCTGTCGAGATGCATTTGGACAGTCATGTCGCTGATACGGTCACAGTCAAGACCAACCGCCATCATTTGCTCATTGTTCTCACGGAGCTTCTTTTCAACGCCCTCCACTTTACCCGTGAGGGCAGTGTCACCCTGCGCATTGATGCCGTCGACGACACCGTGCGTTTCACTGTCGAAGACACAGGATCTGGCATTCCTTCCGACAAGACCGACTTCGTATTTGAAAAATTTACCAAGCTCGACATGTTTACCGATGGACTTGGCCTTGGGCTCTTCCTTTGTCGCCGCGTCGTCGAGCTCATGGGAGGCAGTTTGACGCTTGACACCCAATACACTGGTGGCAGCCGTTTTATCCTGATTTCTTAATCTGGGCATCCCCTAATCATGCGTATCAGACTCAATCAGAGGGACTGTCCCTTTGATTGATAGATTCCTTTGATAGCTTTGTAGAATTAGAGACCTTGAACAATAGGTAATTTTTACTATCATTATAGAACAACTGAAGCCAGTTATGATTTATTTTAAACCTCTTACACTGAGGTAGGGCATCACAAAGTTTTTTACCATCATAATTTTCTTTTCGTTTACTACTTACAAATCCCTGAAAAACTATACATGAATCAGAGATGGTATATGAACTTTGCAATTCATTGCCTGTAGACAATCCTATCATATTGCCATTTTTATCAAATTTTACAAGATTCATCCAGCTACGTTTCAAGGCTTCCGATTTCTGAACCATTCCTGTTGCCACATCACCATAACCATATAGTTTCCACGTTGCATCAGTAATGTTCGTTATAGCTTCATTTTGCATATGAGTCTTTAATAACGCTGATAACTTAACTTTCCCTGGAGTATTCATTAAGTCTACTGCTCTTTTAGCAAATTTAGTTGGTAATCGATGCCATGTAACTAGTTCTGATTCTTTGTTCTTGATTATAATTTTATTCTTTGAGTATAAAACAATCGGGAGGCTATCATATGTAATTATCCTATCTTTTCTATTTACATATTCAAATAATGTGTCATTTGAAATTCTAAATTTAAGCCCCCAAAATGCAGGATTCCAATTTTCGTAAATCCAGCTATCATCAAGGTATTTCAATGTTGAATCCTTCTTCGAATACTCCATAATAGCACCATAAGGATTCTTTTGAGACCAGTAACGGGACCAATATGCGACATCATGTCTTGTTATTACATCAAAACAAGATTGTTTACATGACACACAGAGCGACATTAGGATTATACAAGCAATTGTTACCTTTGGTTTCCACATACTATAATACCTTTTAGATGATTACTCACAGACACTTTGTTGTTATTCAATTCAAATGTAGCATATCCAGCAAAGGCTTTGTTAAGTCTTTGAACATCATTATTAGAAAAGTTTCCATAATCATTTAATGACTTCGCTGCATAAGATGCTTGAGACTGGATAAACTCATCACTTGCAGAATTCCATGCAGGGCATTCGTTTGCAGTACGTATAATCGCATTTACTTCCCCTATAGTACCTCCAAGAGTAGAACTATCATATCGATGAGTTGACTCATGGTAAGTAACACATTCAAAATTGTAGCAATTCCCCAATGATTGATTCACACGTCCATTTGTAAGATATATATTATAGTTCGGGCTACCAGAATCATTAGAGAATGCGGCACCTTGTGGTATGTTACCATCAGTGTTGGATGCTGTTATGTTAAACTCCCCCTTATCAGCTTTTGCTAAATAATGACTTCCAATGCTTTCTACGGCACTTTTATTATTAGAAAAGTCAACTTCGGTAATGTTTTTATAATCATCTCCACTCTTTATCATTACTTCTGAACCAGTATTGGTTCTTTCAATAAATTTCCCATTTTCATCGAAATGATCGTCCATTCCATTTGGATCCATCATATTCACCGGGTCATTATGACAATAATTATAGGGAGTGACGTTATAGTACTTCTCTGCCATTGGGTCAACGCTGGTCCACATCGGTACACCGGCCACATCAAACTGGCGGGCACCGAAGTCGTACCAGTTCAAGCCGTTCTGCTTGTCCAGCTCCTTGCCTGTGAACCTGTACGGTTGCCAAGTGTCGCCAGCCATCTGTGCAGGATCCCGCATCTTCATCTCACTACCGAAGGGATAGTAGTTGATGGTTTCCTTGACATTGTTGTTGCTGTCGACGACCTTCCTCGTACAATCAGAGGGACAGGTTTTTGATTGAATCTCGTTAAGCGTCTCATCCATTCCATATCTCCATTTTGATTTGATTCTTCTTTAGTCATCTGAATTACCCTGCAAAGATACATTATTTTCAACAAACAACCAAGGAAAGGAAAAGGTTTCTGCAAAAAACTATTAACCTATTAACATGACATGCCTCAAACCCAGTGCACATCGGTGTTTGAGGCATGTTAAATGTCTGCTCAACTATTATCGTTCATTTAAGCGATCCCTTGAAAAAGTTGAATGCTTTTCCCTTAACTACCTTTTATTACTTTATATCTTCTTTGAAGAGCCACTAACACACTACGCTCAGCCAAGGGGTTGAGACCTTTAAATGTTGTATGCTGTTTTAGCTCATCTAATGGCATTTCTAACTTCTTCCATTTATTTCTTGGCGCAAAGATACAAACTATTTTCCAATTCTCCAAATTTCCATTCCAAAAGGTTGAGGGGGGATATTCCTAAATATACAACCTTACAGAAGAAAATGCAAGAAAACAGGGTTCACATTCACGCGTAATCAATTGATATATTGCGCAGTAAGTGTGAACCCTGTTTTGGGTTGGCGTCAAAGGGGAATCAAAAACCGGATAGAGATATACCTACCCCAGTTGCTCTATTCGTTTACTCAACAAATGACAATAGTCAGCCTTCATCTGTTCAGAAAGGAATGATTGAGCTATGAGTTCTTTCCACTTGGGGAAATAACCTTTCATTCGTTCTATCATTTTGCTTGCCACAGCGACAGGTATACCGCTTTGAGTAAATGCATTCATAAAGGTGGTCTTGTTGAATCCGTTTTTTGCGCCACCCACAGAGAAACTCATCGCCATTTCTTCAGTATCAGCCGTGTCCACTAATAGCACAGCCAGTAAGTCGTAGGCAGGAGAGAGGACATACTCTCCGTTCCCAGTATCTATCAACGAAAAGTTCTTGCAATGCATATCAGAATTGCCTGTCATCCAAGAAAACAGAACAACTTCCCAATAGCGCTGAACATCCAACATGGGCGCCGACGAGTACTTCTTGATGGTTTCCGCCAACTGTTGGTAGGTTCCGTAGTATTTGTGCTCAGTAAGGCGATTGGTCAGCTGGCACATGTCCAGCATGGATATCTTCTCACCCTTTCGCCCTCGGTCCATACGGAGTGTTAGATATCCAAGCTCCCCATCAGCGAGTCGAATAAGTGTATGACGAGCGGTGCGAATACGAGCAACTTCAGCCATCTTCATAGTAAGGTCTTCCAGTTCAGGCAGAAAAGGATACTTTCCACTTTGCGGTTTGAAGATATACTTGCCCCAGAGTCCTACAATGGTGAATTTTGCAGGTTCACTTTTCCCACCACGGTTCACATCTAGTGACATTTTGGCTTGCACACCTGTCACCGATGTGCTGGTACGGATAACCTGACGAGCCAATTCTGCCATATTATCACGAGTGTATGGAAGAAGCGGTACCGTTTTACTACCAAAGAATTTCCGTGCACATCCTGGATGGAAGTCCACTTGACCTTCTTCTAGCTCTTGATAACAATATAAACACTTATTCATTATCCGATGGTTTTACGCTAATATTTCCGATACAGTCTTTGCAGCATGCCAATAAAAGTGACATCCTGTCGCGAGGGTCAATCTTCCAAGAGGAAGATGCAATATCCAACAACCATCCCTCAGGAATAAGGCCATCGAAGACAGGAAACATCATTTCCTTATCGTATTGCTTGTTTGTTAAGGGCATGGTGGGACTGACAGGTTTAGCATCTTGACGAGCAAGATAAGCCTCGTCATAGACAAAATGGAAACCCTCCTCATCCTCCGTGAGTGTACCAGAGTAGATGTCGTTCACATATATACCAGCCTGTTTCATACAATGTCAGTTTTTACGGGTCCGAGACATTCGCCAAACAAGGCAAGCACATCATTAACCTTATCCATTCTTAAGGTCTGCTTTCCTTGTTCCAGTTCTCTCACAAACCTGAGACCTACCCCTGCTCTCTCAGCCAACTCAACCTGAGAAAGACCGTTCTTCTTCCGTTTTTGCTTGATATACTCTGATAAAGTCATAGAAATTATACCTTAACGGGTGCAAAGATAGCGTTTTTCTATTAATAATATACCAAATAGGGTATAAATTTAAATCTTTTTATTAAAATTATACCCGAAAGGATATAAAACATGCCCCTATTTAGTCCAAAAGGACAGTTCTCTGGTCTAGATTGATATCTTGCGCAATAAGTGTGAACCCTATTTTTGTGTGGTTGGCATCAAAGAGATATTTTATTAGCCTGTCCCATCGCTGTATTAGCTGTACTTTTTTTATGCGACAGATGTCGCAGATATTTGCGACGGTTTTCGAATATATGTTCGACGGCCGTCGCACGAAGATAGAAAAGCTGAATGGGGAGGTGGGGATGCCTGGGGTGGGAGATAAGAGCGCGTGTTGTGTAACCTGCAGAATGTGAGACGGTTGTAAGAACGAAGTGCACGAAGTGAGACACGTTTTTGCCGTGTTCTACAAGGCTGAAAAGGGTGAAAAATGAGCTAACATTAATTTTGATTTCGTGTAAAGAAATCGGAAATGGCTGAGGATACAAAAAACAAGTGTCACACTAAACGCGCTGTGAAACAATGACTTACGCGTGACGGTGACACTTGTTTTTATGCAAAAATGTTTTCAATATGATTACTTACCGAGACGGTGAAGCTATTATCGTTTGTAGCTTAGTGCGGCGCCGATGGCTGTGCAGAATTCGGCATATTTGGGGATGTGAAAATGGACGTTGTAGAGCTTCTCCAGCATGGGGTAGATGTCCTTGCACTGGGGCAACAGCGTCAAGTTGCCGATGAGTACGAAGTCCTTGATGCCAGAGTTCAGGGCTGACAGGATGGCGGCAGAACCTATTGACTGTAGTACCATGGTGATAATGCCCAGCGCTACGTCTTCCTTGGGTGCATCGTATTGAGCTTTAGAGAATAGCGAGGCGGTGGCGTCCATAGGCAGGCCGGGTAGGGGGTGGGTGGAGATGTCGCCAATGAGCAGGTTGATATTGCGGATGTCGCCCTGTAGCGCTAAGCTCTGTATCTGCTTGGGGTCGCGGGTGTTCAGCATGACGCGGCTCAGTCCCTGAAGTGTGCCACCTCCGATACCGATACCGCCGATATGCTTGATATCGTCGCCACAGCATTGCACAAAGCTGGTACCTGTGCCCATCGATACGACGATGGCTTTGCTCAGCCCAGACTCGAAACGGGCACCCAGACCATCGGCAATGAACTCGTCCACCTTCTGGGTAGGGATGCCATAGATGGGTTCGTCGATGTAGGCAGAGCCCACGCCTGTTACCATGACCTGTTCTACGTCCTTCAGCTCTATCTTGTTGTCGTGAAGATACTTGCCGAAGGCACCATAGAGTGATGTAATCTGATCGACGGCGGTGATGCGGATGGGTGACACCACGCGACCTTCGCGCAGTCCAACAATCTTTGTGGTTGAGATACCAACATCAATACCAATAACTATTCCCATATCTTGTCTTGTTTTGGTTATTCAACGAAAAACCCCTGCTAGAGAAATCTCTAAGACAGGGGTTCATAATGAAAGGAGGAGTGGTACCTCCAGGAATCGAACCGGGGACACACGGATTTTCAGTCCGATGCTCTACCAACTGAGCTAAGGCACCATCATTATGTTTTTTCTAGGCAATCCTCTTGATTGCGGGTGCAAAGGTACAACAAAAAAAATAATTGGCCAAACATTTAGCCAATTATTTTGCAGATTTTAAGAATTTCTCTCGTTGTAAACGGGATTGACCCTATGGGTCACCCTTTATCGCGACTCGGCAATGCTTAATCATGCTTAATCATTGCTCTTGCTGCTCAAAGGGTTCCAACCCTGTGCTTTTAGGGCAAATTCCTGGTCATCGCGGGTGACGAGCACCTGTCCTAAGCTGGCATTGGTGATGTGGCCAATCAGCTTGACGTCCTCAATTTGTTGAATCTTCTCATGGTCGCCGATGGGTACGGTGAACAGCAGTTCGTAGTCCTCGCCACCGTTGAGGGCACAGGTCGTGACGTTCATGTTCAGTTCCTCAGCCATCACTGCCGTCTGGTAGTCGATAGGCAACTGCTTCTCAAAGATGCGACAGCCCACACCCGACTGTTTGCAGATGTGCATGAGTTCACTCGATAGTCCATCGGAGATATCCATCATAGCAGTTGGGCGGATGCCTGCCTCGCGTAACTTATTGATAATGTCGCCACGAGCCTCTGTCTTCAGTTGGCGCTGCAGGAGGTACTCCTTGCCAGCGAAGTCAGGCTGGAAATCAGGAGCTGGCTTTCCTTGTTTCTTGGCTTCCTCCACCATCTGATAATAGACGGCCTTCTCACGCTCGAGGAGCTGTAGGCCCATATAGGCAGCACCGAGGTCGCCAGAGACACAGATGAGGTCGGTCTCCTTGGCACCGTTGCGATAGACGATATCCTCCTTGCGAGCCTCGCCGATGCAGGTAATACTGATAGCCAGTCCCGTATAAGAAGAGGTGGTGTCGCCACCTATGACATCGACGTCCCATTTGTCGCAGGCCATACGCAGTCCGGCATAGAACTGCTCCATGTCCTCTACGCTGAAGCGCTTGCTGAGTGCGAGCGAGACAGTCATCTGTCGTGGTGTGCCATTCATGGCAAAGATGTCACTGATATTGACCATTGCCGACTTCCAGCCTAAATGCTGCAGGTCGATATACGTCAGGTCGAAATGTACGCCCTCCATGAGCATATCGGTAGTAACCAACACCTCGCTGTCGGGATAGTGAAGTACGGCGCAGTCATCGCCTACGCCGTACTTTGTTGATTCGTTGTTGGGTTTGATATCCTTTGTCAGACGGTCTATCAAACCGAATTCTCCTAATGATGCTATTTCCATTTATTATGCGGTACGTTTAATCATTTCGCGCATGATCTCGGTCATCAGTGGCTGAGCCTTGTCGGCAGCCTCCTGAACCTCCTCATGGCTGACCTCAACAGGATTGTCGAAGCCTCCCAGGTCGGTTACGACACTGATACCGAAGGTCTTGATGCCACAGTGGTGGGCAACGATAACCTCAGGAACGGTTGACATTCCCACGGTGTCGCCACCAAGGGTACGATACATGCGATATTCGGCTGGTGTCTCGAAGGTAGGACCTGTAACACCGATGTACACACCATAGACCAGACGAATCTTCTTCTCCTTGGCAATCTGTGTAGCCAGATTGATGAGTTCGTGATCGTAGGCTTCGTGCATATCCGGGAAGCGAGGACCTGTTGGGAAGTTCTTGCCACGTAGCGGATGCTCTGGGAAGAAATTGATATGGTCGGTAATTACCATTAAATCGCCAATCTTAAAGGCAGGATTCATACCGCCTGCTGCATTCGAGACGAAGAGGGTCTTAATGCCCAGTTCGTACATGACACGAACAGGGAAGGTTACTTCCTTCATGTTATAGCCCTCATAGTAGTGGAAGCGTCCCTGCATGGCCAGAATATCTATGCCACCCAGCTTGCCAAAGATGAGCTTACCAGAGTGTCCTTCTACCGTAGATATAGGGAAGTTGGGAATTTCGCTATACGGAAATTCTGTCTTGTCAGTTATTTCGGAAGCTAATTGTCCGAGGCCTGTTCCCAGAATGATTGCGGTCTTGGGGCTTGTTGTCATCCTTTCTTTTAACCAGGATGCTGTTTCTTGAATTTTTGTGTACATAGTCTATAATTTGTTGGTTAAACACTGTTGCCTGTTCCTGCAGGAAGCAGACGGTAATAGGTAATACATAGAGATGTTGGCGAACCTCGTCGCTGAGTCCTTCTGCCAGTTGAAGTCGGGTGACATCCTTCTCTGTTGTGATAATCAGTTTTGGAGAGGGTAGTGCAGCGAAGGTGCTGTTGATCAGTTCTACATCTTTCTTGCTGAAGACGTGGTGGTCGCTAAAGGAGAGCGGTGTCAGTTGTGATATCAGCGGCTTCAGGTCGTGCGTCATCTGCTGGGGTGAAGCAATGCCGGTAAGCAGCAGGGCGTGGTAGTCCTTCAGCTCCTGAAGCACTTTGGTGCCTTTGTCTTTTTGGAATACCGGCAACAACTCTCCGTAGTCGATAGACGTGAAGAATAGTTGTTGATAGGGATAGAGACTCATGGCCTTGGTGATGACGCGATACTCCATGGGTTTCATGCCTTTAGGACACTTGGTGACGATGACAATATCGGCACGATTCTTACCGCTCAGGGGTTCACGCAATCTGCCAGCAGGCAACAACTTGTCGTAGATAATCAGACGATGGTAGTCTACCAGCAGGATGTTGATACCGGGCTTTACATAGCGGTGTTGGAAGGCATCGTCCAGCAGGATGACGTCGATGTCCTTGTCGTTCTCCACCAACGTGTCAATGCCATGACAGCGGTTCTTGTCAACTGCTACGATGACATCAGGATATTTCTGCTTCATCTGGAAGGGCTCGTCACCAATCTCAGGCATCGTAGTCTCTGCTGTGGCCTGTACGAAACCGCTGCTCTTGCGCTTATAGCCTCTACTGAGCACAGCTGTGCGGAAGGTGTTTTTCAATAGACGAGTGAGGTACTCCACATGAGGCGTCTTACCACTTCCGCCTACGGTGATGTTACCTACAGCAATGACTGGCACGTCGAAACTGCGTGTTTTCAGTATGCCAATACTGAACAACGTGTTTCGAAGTTTTACGCCTATGCCGTAGATCCAACTCAGCGGCAGTAGCCATTTGTTGATTTTGATGAAATCGCCTTCCACGCTCCTTCTATTTCCTTTTATCTTCTTTATTTAATCTCCAAGAAGTAGGGCAGACGCGCTTGGATAGCCGACTGCTTGTTGATGTTCTTCAGATAGCTGAATGGAGCATAGTATTCGCCGAGCGTCTCGCGCATCTGCTCATCCAGATAACTGCCACGGTCCACCTGGGCGGTCAGACTCTCCCACCAGCTGGGCTCGTCGGGATAGCTTGTCGTGTAATACTCCTTCAGCTTAGCCAACTGGGCAGCCTTCTTGACGGCATCGTCCAAAGAGCCGATGGCATCTACCAGCTTAATCTTCAGAGCATCGTTGCCTACCCATACATGTCCCTGGGCAATCTCCTCAACCTGTGCAACAGGCAGTTTGCGACCATCGGCCACACGCTGGCGGAACAGTTCGTAACCGCGACCAATATAGTTGTCGAGAAGTGCTAACTCCTCCGCATTGAATGGACGTGATATAGTTCCGAAGTTAGAGTGCTTGTTGGTCTTTACCTCGCTGAACTTCACGCCCAGCTTTTCTGTCAGCAACTGGCTCACATCGGGGAACATACCAAAGATACCGATAGAACCTGTCAGGGTTGTAGGTTCCGAGTAGATATAGTTGGCATTACAGCTGATATAGTAGCCACCACTGGCGGCATAGCCGCCCATCGAAACCACTACAGGCTTCTTAGCTTTCAGGTTGGTGACAGCACGCCAAATCTGCTCAGAAGCGTATGCAGAACCACCAGGCGAGTTGACACGCAGTACCACTGCCTTCACATCGTCGTTGTTCATCAGTTCTTCCAGGTCTTTGCAAACCTCAGTGGCTACGATGGAGTGCTCTTGTGACAGCATGCTTCCTGTCTCAGAATCTACGATTTCTCCGTAGGCGTAATAGACAGCAATCTTCTCGCCTTCTTTCTTCTTGTCAGCCACGTTGGCCATATCTTCCAGCGTCAACTGGCTGATATGCTCGTCATTATCTATCTTCAGACGCTTCTTGATTTCGCCTTTCACTTCGTCAGTATAGAGCAGGTTGTCGACGAGTTTCATGCGTACGAGTTCCTTCTGATTGCAGAGGGCCACATAGCGGTCGGCGTATGCATTCAGCGAATCGACGGAAACCTTACGACTCTGGGAGACGTCGCTCAGCATCACCTTCCAGATGCCGTTCAGATAAGCCTCTGTCTGTTCGCGGTCGTAGTCGCTCATCTGGTCGGCAGTCATCATCTCCACAGCACTCTTGTATTTGCCTACCTTCACAGCCTTGAATTTAACACCGAACTTGGCAAGCAAGTCTTTGATGAAATACTTCTCACCGCCCAGTCCGTGCCAATCGACCATACCTTGCGGGTTCAGGAATAGCTTGTCTGCCACACTACATATATAATAGGTAGTCTGTGTATATGAGTCGCCATAGGCCACAATCCACTTGCCACTCTTTTTGAAGTCCAACAGAGCCTCGCGGATGGCATGTGCTGATGCGGGTGTATCGCTACTGAAGGCTCCAGCCTCAATATAGATGCCCTTGATGTCGTCATTGTCCTTGGCTTTCTGGATGGCATTGATTATGTCATCTAAGCCGAGGTTCTCGCTGACCTGTCCTGTCAGTGATGCTAATGGATTGCTTGGAACGCGCTCGTCCAACTGACCAGAGAGCATCAGGGTAAATACAGAGTTCTCTTCCACTTTTGTTGTGCTGGCGCTGGATGCGGCCAGTCCTACCAATGAAATGGCACCAAGGATGCCCATGACAACGGTCAACAGAATGATACCAGTAATGGTTGCAAATACGTACTTAAGAAAGTCTTTCATATTTTTGTTTAATTGGTTGTTGCTATTCTCTTCAATTTTGCAAAGGTACAAAAAAATAGAAAACTACAAAAATAAAAGAATAAAAAAATGTAAGAATAGGACAAAAAGAGGATAAAAGTTTCTGCCAAAGTGTCAGTCTTGCCGATTTGGCACGCTTTTGGCAGAAGAACGGACAGAAACATAAAAGTCTAATTAAAAATAAATAAGGTATTATGAACATCAAACCATTAGGAGACCGCGTGTTGGTAGTTCCTGCACCGGCAGAAGAGAAAATCGGTGGTATCATTATTCCAGATACTGCCAAGGAGAAACCCCTCCACGGAACCATTAAGACCGTAGGTCAGGGCACGAAAGACGAAGAGATGGTCCTGAAGGCTGGCGACGAGGTGCTGTATGGCAAGTACAGTGGCACAGAGTTGGAGTTTGAGGGTGAGAAGTTCCTCATGATGCGTCAGAGCGACGTGCTGGCAGTGATTGAGAAATAAAAAACATCGTAATAACGAAATAACGTTATAACGTAATAGCAAAGAAAGGAAAAATAATTATGGCAAAAGATATTAAATTCAATATTGACGCCCGCGATGCTATGAAGCAGGGCGTTGACCAGCTGGCAAACGCAGTAAAGGTCACACTGGGTCCTAAGGGCCGTAACGTCGTTATCGAGAAGAAGTTCGGTGCTCCTCAGATTACCAAGGACGGTGTAACCGTTGCTAAGGAAATCGAGTTGGAGGACAAGTTCGAGAATACCGGTGCTCAGCTCGTTAAGAGCGTGGCATCAAAGACTGGTGACGATGCCGGTGACGGTACGACAACAGCTACCATCCTGACCCAGGCTATCGTTACCGAGGGTTTGAAGAACGTTACCGCTGGTGCCAACCCCATGGACTTGAAGCGTGGTATCGACAAGGCCGTGAAGAGTGTTGTCGAGTTCATCCAGAAGAATGCTGAACGCGTGGATGACAACTACGACAAGATTGAGCAGGTAGCTACCGTTTCTGCCAACAACGATGAGGAGATTGGTAAGCTGCTGGCTGAGGCTTTCCGCAAGGTTTCTAAGGATGGTGTTATCACCATTGAGGAGAGCAAGAGCCGTGATACCCACATTGGCGTTGTCGAGGGTATGCAGTTCGACCGTGGCTATCTCTCTGGCTACTTTGTAACAGATTCTGAGAAGATGGAGTGTGTTATGGAGAACCCATACATCCTCATCTACGATAAGAAGATTTCTAACATCAAAGACTTCCTGCCTATTTTGCAGCCTGCTGCTGAGAGCGGCCGTCCTCTGCTGGTGATTGCTGAAGACGTTGACTCTGAGGCACTGACCACACTGGTTGTCAACCGTCTGCGTGGTGGTCTGAAGATTTGTGCTGTCAAGGCTCCTGGCTTTGGCGACCGTCGTAAGGCTATGCTCGAGGATATCGCTACCCTGACTGGTGGTGTTGTTATCAGTGAGGAGAAGGGCCTGAAGTTGGAGCAGGCAACCCTGGAGATGCTGGGTACTTGCGACAAGGTGACAGTTTCTAAGGACAACACCACGATTGTCAATGGTGCTGGCGACAAACAGGCCATCCAGGATCGTATCGCTCAGATTAAGAAGGAAATCGAGCTCACCACCTCTTCTTACGACAAGGAGAAGCTGCAGGAGCGTCTGGCTAAGTTGGCTGGTGGCGTAGCAGTGCTCTATGTTGGTGCTAACAGCGAGGTAGAGATGAAGGAGAAGAAAGACCGCGTTGACGATGCTCTCTGCGCTACTCGTGCAGCCATCGAGGAGGGTGTTGTTGCCGGTGGTGGTACCACTTACATCCGTGCTCAGGAGGCTTTGAAGGCTGTCAAGGGTGACAATGCTGACGAGCAGACTGGTATCAACATTATCTGTCGCGCCATTGAGGAGCCTCTGCGTCAGATTGTCAGCAATGCTGGCGAAGAAGGTGCCGTTGTCGTACAGAAGGTTCGCGAGGGCAAGGGTGACTTCGGTTACAATGCTCGCCTCGACAAGTATGAAGACCTCCGTGAGGCTGGTGTCATTGATCCTGCCAAGGTAGCTCGTGTAGCTCTGGAGAACGCCGCTTCTATCGCTGGTATGTTCCTCACTACAGAGTGTCTCATCTGTGACAAGCCTGAGAAGGAGCCCGCTATGCCGATGGGTGGTGCACCAGGTATGGGCGGCATGATGTAAGAGACAGATTTTGCAAACTATACTTATCAAAAAAGCGGATGTCAGTCTGTGGTGGCTGGTATCCGCTTGATTTATATCAAGAAATAGGTAATTTACACCTATTATATTTGCAGAGTTATGGGAAAGTTCCTACCTTTGCACCGTCAAAATGGTTAAAAACCATGGCAAGATGATAGAAGATTTAGCATAAAAGAGATATTTTTTTGATTTGTTTTAGTAGATTAGTTTTTAAGTAGTTTGTTTTGAAACCGATTGTCGTGAGACAGTCGGTTCATTTTTTTTTATGCTATTAAGGTGAAAAAAGCTGCAAAATCCTTTGGCTTTTTCCGCGCTTCTTCGTATCTTTGCATCAAGTATGAACAAAATACTGGCTCTGCTGTTGCTGCTGACTTGCAGTTGGACTACGACAAGCAGCTACAATTATCGCCCTAACGGACGAGCTTTCGTCTGTGTCAATGGCGATAATCGACTGACACGTACCCTCTATGGCGCTACTGCCGACTATCTCCTGCAGACCAGTGACCGTCCTTATTTCGTGGTATTGCAGAATAAGGAATATCGTCCTTTGTCTTTCCGTGTCAATGGCATCGACCTGGATAAGGCCGACTACTGTCTGTCGCGCTATCAAGACGGTATGCGCAGCTATGAGGTCAAGCATCTTGCTTGGGGAAAGAAGGCGGTGGTACGCATCAAGGCTGTCGTCGGTCAGCATGAGAACCGTGTCGTCTGGCGTATTCGTGTGGCAAACTTTAACGGACCCGTTCAGTTGGAGTTGCCCCATCAGCAGGCTACTGTCAAATTTACTGAGGATATATATCTTGCTTGTAATGATTTGACCTTTGCGTTCTTGACGGTTCGCCAGGGTGAGGTGCTCTTTGACCGTTTGGAGAGTGATATGCAGGAAGTGGCTTCTACGATTACTATCAATACGCCCGATAAGTATATCAATCCACTGGGCAGTACCTTGTCGGTGGTGCAGGAAAAGGTAAAGAATGTATCAGTAGAAGAAATGCTCTGGCACTTTCGCTATGATGCCGACCACGACGCCATGCAGCGTCTGTGGCCTTCCATAGAAACTTATGTGCAGTCGATAGACGATAACCAACTCTTGACACCCCTCTTGGCGAAGAGCTATTGGCTTAACACGATGGCCGCACGCATAGCTGCTTTGATTCAGCAAAATGGTGCTAAGTATTTTGCAAAAGCCGATGAAGCATTCGCATTGCTCAATGGACAGTTGTGGATGCGCGATAAGGGCTGTTGGGCAGAGCGCAAGGATCTGGACGGTCTGCAGCGCTTGCACGATACGCCTGCCTTGTGGTCTATTTATGCACCAATTGACTATGATGCATGTACTCCTGAACAGGCCTATCAGGCCACGAAATATATGGACCAGGCGATTCCGCATATCCCCGTGACGCCCGAACTCTCTACGCTGGCCACCAGCAACTGGATGCCTTATACGTGGGATATGAATAATGTCTATCCTGCAGCTGTCATGCGTGCTGCGCTGGCTTGTTTCAAGGCTGGTCGCAATGAAGAAGGCTTCCGACTGATGAAGGCTAACATCATCGACCAGATGTTTGATGGCTCATCGCCTGGCAACTTTGCTCAGACCAGTAAGTTTGATGCGGTCAATGGTGAGCAGGGACGTGACGCTGCTGAGGGTATTAGTATGGCGGCACGCACACTGACAGAGGGACTTTTCGGTATTCGTCCCGATGCTTTCAGCCGTCGTTGTATCATCCATCCGGGATTCCCCGAGAGGTGGGACAGCGCCTCTATCAGTACCCCCTATGTTAGCTACCGCTTCCGTCGGCAGGGTAATCTGCTCACCTATGATATTACGCAGCATTTCACTGAGGCTCAGCAGATTGTGTTGCGCATCAATCTGGGAAAGGGCGAGTATCGTGACATTGAGGGAACCAGCGAGGCACACCAAGTCATCAGCGTTGAGGCTCCCTTGAAAATGCCGGAGGTCTATATGTATAGCTCTTACGAAGAGCAGCCCCCAACACCAGAAGGTACCGAGGAACCCACGTTCGACTTGAAGTTCCACAAGGTAGAACTGGAGAAATACTATAATGACTCCGTCAGTCATATCAGTCCAGAGGTTGTTGATACCTTCTTCCGCAAGCAGATTGTCAAAGGAGAATACCTCATGATGGGTGTACCTTTCCAGACACCTGCTGAAGGACCGAATATCGTTTGTGCATCTCTGTCCGACCAGTATCCCGATAAGGTCACCATCCCTCTCAAGGGACGTGCCTCACGCCTATGGCTGTTGCTGGCAGGTACCACTTCTACCCGTGAGAGTCGTATGGTCAATGGTCTGCTCGTAGCACGCTATGAAGATGGCTCCGCCGATACCCTGCGACTGGTGAATCCCGACAACTGGTGTCCCGTTGAGCAAGACTACTATGTCAACGACTATTCCTTCCATGTATTACAGCCACGTCCCTACAGGGTTAGCTTTGATACAGGTCTTGTCAGTCGTCATCTTAGCAAGGTGATGGGTGTCAAGGGTACTTCCGACCTCATGATTCCTGGTGGCGCAGCCCAGATGCTGACGTTGGTCCTCGACCCAGAGAAGAAACTCGTTTCCCTTGATATTATTCCACAGTCCAATCAAGTTGTTATTGGATTGATGGGGCTTACCATGCAGTAATCTTTAATCCTAAAATTTCCACAAGTTGTTGCAACTTTTCTGCCTGTTTCTTACGTCAAACAGACAAAAGAACAAAAAAAGAACGCAAGACTGTAGTAAATCAACACAGCATTGCGTCTAAGGAGAAAAAACAACAATTTAAATTTTACGATTATGAAACATTTAGTATTTGCAACCCTGATGTGCATTTCCGCCCTGAGCGCCAAAGCACAAGTCCTTACCTCTGAAACCGTTAAGAACGGATATGAGACAGTCCTCAATATGCCTGAGAGTGATTTCTGCTTCAATGCCGACTATAGAAAAGATGATATTACCACCATGTATGTCTATCAGAAAAGCGGTGATAGCAAGAATGTCCAGCTGACTCCCTATCGCAAGCATGACTATACCTATGCTGCTGACGGCATGCTGACCAGCAAGGTGACTTCACAATGGGACGATATGAACAACTGTTGGACCATTGCTTCTCGCTACGACTACAGCCTTGACCGCGACATCTATAGCATAGAGTACAGTCACTTTAACAACAAGGCCAACAGCTTCGAGCAGCCTGTGGACAAGATGATCTATACCTTGCAGCCTTATAGCGATGTCCACTACATCAGTCACTATCGACGTCAAGACTCCTCCACACTGTATCAACTCATCAGCGAGATGCAAGTTATAGAAATGCCCATCCTCTTTGCCGAACAATATAGTGCACAGTAGTTTAGCTGTGCACTTTTTCTATAATAAAATTTGCATTTTTGCTCGCTTATTCGTAACTTTGCCAGCAATATGCAAAAATTAGTTGAACTTTACAAGAAATGGAGTGGGGAGGAACCCCAGAATGTACAGCAGTTGACGGCTGGTGGAAGTAACCGTGAGTACTATCGACTGACGTCTTCGGAGGGCAAGAACGTGATAGGTTGTGTGGGCACGAGTCGTGACGAGAACCATGCCTTTGTCTATTTGTCGCGCCATTTTACCAAGCGCCAATTGCCAGTGCCTCAGATTCTGGCAGTGAGTGACGATGAGTTGCGCTACCTGCAGACCGACTTGGGCGCTGTATCGCTGTTTGATGCCATCCGTGGTGGACGTGAGGCAGGTGGCCGTTATACGCTGAAAGAGCAGGAACTGCTGAAGCGTACCATCCGTGAATTGCCGAATATGCAGCTGCGTGGAGCCCGTGAGCTTGACTTCACCAACTGCTATCCACAGCCGGAATTTGACACCAACTCCGTACTCTTCGACCTCAACTATTTCAAATATTGTTTCCTGAAAGCCACTGAGCTTGACTTCCACGAGCTGAAGCTGGAGGCCGACTTCCGCCTGTTGGCGAAAGACCTGACGGAGGCTGGCGACGAGCAATGCTTCCTCTATCGTGACTTTCAGGCTCGTAATGTGATGCTGGTAGATAGCCAACAGCCCTACTTCATCGACTTCCAGGGTGGTCGCCGTGGTCCGTACTACTACGACTTGGCATCGTTCTTGTGGCAGGCATCAGCCAAGTATCCCCACAAGTTGCGTCGTGAACTGGTCTATGAGTACTACAATGCCTTGAAGCAGTTTACCGAGGTGCCTACACCCCATCGTTTTGTCGAGCGCTTGTCCTTGTTTGTACTGTTCCGCCAGCTGCAAGTGCTGGGTGCATACGGTTTCCGAGGCTATTTTGAGCGAAAGGCCCACTTCATCGAGTCTATACCCCCTGCTATCCAGAATATTCGTGAGTTGCTTGACGAGCGCGACTTCCCCTATCCTTATCTGGTTGACGTGCTTCGCCGACTGACGGAACTGCCGCAGTTCCAGTATGTGGAAACGATGGCCAGTCGTGCCGACGGTTATAAGACCACCAATCTGAATCCTTACAAGCCTCACCCACAAGATGGACCTGCAACGTTTTCCAAGTACGATGCACAAGGCCCGTTGGTGGTGCGCGTCTTCAGCTTCTCTTATACGAAAGGGATTCCTGAGGATGAGTCGGGCAATGGTGGTGGTTACGTCTTTGACTGCCGTTCTACCCACAACCCTGGCCGTTATGAGCCGTATAAGCAGTTGACGGGTCTTGATGAACCGGTTATCCGTTTCTTGGAAGACGATGGTGAGATACTGACGTTCCTGGATTCAGTCTATAAACTGGCCGATGCCCATGTGCGCCGTTATATCCAGCGTGGCTTCACCAGTCTGATGTTCTGCTTTGGTTGTACGGGTGGCCAGCACCGTTCTGTCTATAGTGCGCAACACCTTGCCGAGCATATCCACGAGAAGTTTGGTATCGAGGTGCGCATCTGTCATAGGGAACAAAAAATTACCCAAACGCTTGAAAGCGTTGGGTAATTTCCTAACCTTGTTCTTTTGGGGACACTACCTAGTGCTGGGTAATTCTCTGACCTCCTTCTCTTACTTAATGACGACCTTTTTGCCGTTCTGGATATAGAGACCCTTAGTTGGCTGTACTGCCTTGCGACCCATCAGGTCGTAAATGTCGCTCTTCACTGTGTTCTCATGCTTGACATCGTTGATGCCTGTAGAACCTGGAGTGTTACCAGTATAGAGTTTGATTTCTACTTTCTTTGTGTTCTCGGGAATGGTGAAGCTATAGGAGGGTTTCTCTATGAACTCAGTAGTAGCGGAGCCGCTCTTCGGAGTTATTTTTACCTCCCAGCCTGTATAATTATTCTCGTTACTTGACCATTCAATAGTGGTGTTGCGCTTTGGGAAGAGTTTGCCATCGAAAGTGCCCTTGCTGAGCTTGATGCCGTTCACGCTTACCTTAACATTCTGCAGGTCGTTCAACCCCTTGTTAATGGTTACAGGAATGGCTGTGCCAAGCTCCCACTGGTTGCCGATGTGCTGGTAGAAATAGTTGGGGCGACCCTCTGCCCAGTTCTTTGCATCGTTGAACTTGTTGGTAATCTCGCTACGGTTGTCGGG
>ONCH01000020.1 GCA_900316265.1 uncultured Prevotellaceae bacterium
AGGCAATGGATTATTAAGAATTATTTCTTAATTTTGCAAACGAAATGACAAGTATTCACAAAACCAACATCCTATTGGCACTCGTGGCACTGGCGCTGGCCGTGCTGTGTGTGCTGAGCATACTGACATGATGGACAACATACAGAAACGACTGATAATCCGTATCAGCAAGGGGCGCCTCTCCTTTGCTACGGCAGACGGTAGCGACGTGCTCTACGAGGACTATGCGCTGAACAGCAGCATATCGATGGCTGCCAACCTGCGTGAGGCACTGCGTACCCTACCCTTGCTGGAAGACGACTTTGAGCGCGTGCTGGTGATGGTCGACACACCCACGCTGATGGTGCCTACCAACCTCTTTGTAGAAGAGGAGAGCGAGGTAATCTATCACCATGCCTTTACGGACATGGAGCAGCAGCTGGTGATGCACACCGTGTTGCCTGACCTGAATGCTGTCGTACTGTTTGCTGTACAGAAGGACTTGCGTAATGTCATAGCCGACAACTTCAGCGATGTACGCTACACGGCTGCCGTGGCTCCCGTGTGGCGCCATCTGCACCAGCGCAGCTATACGGGTCAGCACCAGAAGCTCTATGGCTACTTCCACGACCGTAGGATGGAGGTGTTCAGCTTCACACAGAACCGTTTTAAGTTCTGTAATGCCTATGCCGTGAACAACCCTAACGACGCCCTCTTCTACCTGCTGGCAGTATGGAAACAGCTGGCCATGGAGCCTGAGCACGACGAGTTGTATTTGGTGGGCGACATCCCTGAACGTGACCAGCTGATGGAAGAGGCGCAGAAGTTTGTGAAACGTGTCTTCTTTATCAATCCCTCAGGAGAGTTCAACCGTGCCCCTGTCACGCAGATTAAGGGCATACCCTATGATTTGATAACGCTGTATTTAAAAGGAAGATGAGAATCATCACAGGAAAATACAAGGGTCGCCACTTCGACATACCGCGCACGTTCAAGGCACGTCCTACGACGGACTTCGCTAAGGAGAACATCTTCAACGTGCTGGTGCAGTATGTGGACTTTGAAGGTGCCACCGCCCTCGACCTCTTCTCAGGCACGGGCAGCATCTCGCTGGAACTATTGTCGCGCGGTTGTAGTCAGGTAGTCAGTGTAGAGCTGGATCGTGACCACCACCGTTTCATTCAGGAGTGCGTTAAGAAACTTGGAGCAACCAATATGATTCCTATTCGCGGTGATGTCTTCCGCTATCTGAAGTCCTGCAAGCAACAGTATGACTTCATCTTTGCCGACCCACCCTATGCACTGAAGGAACTGCCTCAGATTCCAGACCTTATCTTCGAGAAACAACTCTTAAAAGCCGACGGCATCTTCGTCTTTGAACACGGCAAAGACTACGACTTCTCTCAGCATCCACACTTCGTGGAACACCGCTCGTACGGCAGTGTAAACTTCTCGTTGTTTAAAGCAGTGGCGACACCAGTCGAGTAAGCGACTCCCACAGGCGTGCGCCGAAATGGGGATGAATGCGTCGAGGTATCTCACTCAGTTCCACGCTCTGCTCTTGGTCATCCAGGAACACCTTCTTCATTCTCAGTGCCGTACCTTCATCATAGACAAAGGCATTGACCTCAAAATTGTTTTCAAAGGAGCGGATGTCGAGGTTCGTAGAGCCACACGTCGATAACGTGTCATCGGTAACCAGTGTCTTGGCATGCATGAATCCTGCCTGATAGAGATACACCTTGGCACCAGCCTCGTGCAACTCGCGCAGATAGGTACGTGACGCCCAATCCGTGAAGGGAGCATCAGAACGCAGGGGACAGATGATGCGCACATCCACACCACCCACGGCGGCCGTCTTCAAGGCGAAGAGCACGGGTTCGTTGGGCAGGAAGTAAGGGGTCTCGATATAGACATAGCGCCGAGCTGCCAAGATGGTACGCACAAAACCCTGCATAATCTCCGGATAGTGCTCCGTAGGTCCACTGGTAACCACCTGCACAACGCAGTTGTTGACAACATGATGCTCGTCACGGTCTATGGG
This sequence comes from uncultured Prevotellaceae bacterium, assembly GCA_900316265.1. Lineage (GTDB taxonomy): Bacteria > Bacteroidota > Bacteroidia > Bacteroidales > Bacteroidaceae > Prevotella. Next base: position 2,024 of record ONCH01000020.1, read on the forward strand.
TGGATAGTATTTGCGGTCAGTAACCAGCGTGCGGTCTACGAAATACCAGTCAACGAGGAATGCCCGTTGCAAGGCATAGACCACGCCACCCGTCAGTCGCCACATCGTGTCGCGCCAGGGTTGCGTACCTGTACCCTTCACGTAGCGCAGGGCGACGTTCATGCCACCCACATAGCCCACCTTACCATCGATGACGATTATCTTGCGGTGGTCACGATAGTTGGCCTTCGACGTGAACGACGGGAAACGGACTGGCAGGAACGGTGCCACCTCCACCCCTGCGTCGCGCAACTGTTCAAAAAAGCTATGGTTCACCTTCCAACAGCCCACATCATCATATATCAGGCGCACCTCCACGCCTTGGCGTGCTTTGTCCATTAAGGCATCGGCCACTACCCTGCCCAGTGCATCGTCCTCAATGATATAGAGGTCGAGGTGGATATGGTCTTGCGCCTCAGCAATATCCTTCAGCAGTTCAGGGAAATAAGCGTAGCCGTCGGTAATGATGTCTATCTGATTGTCCTTGAACGGAAGGGCCATGCTCTGGTTGACGAACAAGTCCACCAACTGGCGATGGCGCTCAGGCACACGGAAGTCTTCCTGCTCCACAAAGTTCAGCATGGAGCGCTTGGTGAGCTGGTCCAGCGAGCGCTGGCTGACCAGTCGCTCCCTGCGGTGGTTGATGCCGAAGAAGAGATAGAAGACGATGCCGACAACAGGTATGAAGAAGATGACCAGCGCCCACGCCATCGTCTTGGCGGGTTGCCGGTTGTCCATGATGACATGAATGATAGCTACTGCTATCACTATCCACGCCAGTGCTACACCTATTATATATAACAGTCCCTCCACCCTTCAATTATCAACTATCAATTGTCAACTGTCAATTCTTAATTACACGATCACGTCCGACCCTCGCTCCTTAGCCAGCGCGTTGCGCAACTCCTGCGTTTGCTTATAGTCTTCCATCAGCATCTTCAGCTCTGTCATATTGGTCCCCATCGCCTTCAGCTTTTGCTGCAATTCCTTCAGGTGACCATTGACGATGTCCAGGCGGAAATCAAGTATCAGGTGTTGCACACGCTGACGCAACGATGCCTCGCTGTTCTTCATCTCGAAACTCTTGCTCAGCTGGTGGTTGTCGATACCCAGCGTGGTGGCCAACTGACTGATAGCAGGGTCTGGGTGCTGCATGAAATAGTTCAGGGCCTTGAAACCTGGCTCTGCCGAGTGTGCCACAGCTTCCTGCAGGATGGTGTTATACAGCGTATTGCCAAAGGTCAGTCCATCGCTCGACAGGTCGTAGTCCACATACTGCGCCACGTTCAGGTCCACCGTACCACCATCATCGGTTTCCAGTCCCTCGAAGATGACCTCCTCACCGTGACGGATCACATTCTGTATGATAAGGCGCTCGACCTCAGAGGCCTGTTCTTGCTGACTGTGCAGGCCGAAGTTGTCAATGGTTCCAGCAGACTGAGGCTGACGCTGTTGCTCACGCTCCTCCGTCTTGCGCTGTTCCTCCCTATCGCCGGCAATGAACTTGTTGGTCTGGGTAATCAGCGTGCGCTCGTTGACCTCCAAGCGGCGCGAGCACTCAGTGATATAGGTGGCACGCACAATGGGGTCAGGGATAACACTCACGGAACGCACGATATTGTTGATGGCCTCCGCACGCTTGATGGGGTCGGTGACATTCTTCAGCAATAGCTCGGTCTTAAACTGGATAAAGTCCGTCTGGTGCTGTTCGATATACTCCTTGAACTCCTGGGCGGTATGCTTGCGGGCAAACGAGTCTGGGTCGTCGCCATCGGGCAACAGCAGCACCTTCACGTTCATGCCCTCCTGCAACAGCATATCGGTACCACGCATGGCCGCATGAATACCTGCCTCATCGCCGTCGTAGAGCAACACGATATTGGGTGTGAAGCGGTGCAATAGTCGTATCTGATAGATGCTCAGTGCCGTACCGCTGTTGGCCACGACGTTCTCCAAGCCACACTGGTGCATAGCGATGACGTCGGTGTAGCCTTCCACCATATACACGCAGTCTTCCTTGACAATGGCCTTCTTTGCCTGATAGATGCCATAGAGCTCGCGCTCCTTATGATAGATTTCTGAGTCGGGCGAGTTGACGTACTTCTGTTGCACGCCCTTCGTGGCGGCATCGAGCTTACGACCACCAAAGGCCACCACCTTACCACTAACGTTCAGCCACGGGAAGATGGCGCGACCCGCAAAGCGGTCGTAAACACCTTTTTCATTTTCAATACACAAGCCCGTCTTCACCAGAAACTCCTCCTTATAGCCCTTACGCTTAGCCTCGTTGGCCAGCGCGTCGCGCTTGTTAAGGGCAAAGCCCAACTGGAAGCGTTCGATGATATCATCGCGGATGCCACGACTGCGGAAGTACTGTTTGCCGATGGCCATACCATCGACATCGTTCTTCAGGATGTTATGGAAATACTGGCACGCCCACTCGTTGACCACAAACATCGACTCGCGCTCGCTCTGCTCACGCTTCTCATCGTCGCTCAGCTCGCGTTCCTGAATCTCTATATTGTATTTCTTCGCCAACCAGCGCAGGGCCTCCGGATAGGTTATCTGCTCGTGCTTCATCAGGAAGTTCACGGCATTGCCACCCTCGCCACACGAGAAGCACTTGCAAATCTGGCGGGCCGGCGACACCATGAACGACGGCGTCTTGTCGTCGTGGAACGGACACAAGCCCTTGTAGTTAACGCCCGACTTGCGGAGGTTAACAAACTCGCCTACGACATCCACGATGTTCACGGCGTCCATAATCTTATCTACAGTCGCTCTATCAATCATTGCGATTGCAAAGTTACAAAAAATTCTCAACTCTCAACTATTAACTATCAACTTTTTTTCGTACCTTTGCACCTCGTATGATAGTTTGTATTGCAGAGAAACCCAGTGTGGCCAAGGATATTGCCCGTATCATCGGGGCAACAGCCAGCCGCGACGGATATATGGAAGGTAACGGCTACCAGGTGACGTGGACGTTCGGTCACCTGTGTGAGTTGAAGATGCCAGAGGACTATACGCCCATGTGGAAGGCGTGGAGTCTGACGGCTCTTCCCATGATTCCCCCACGCTTTGGCATCCGCCTGAAGGACGACGAAGGCATCAAGAAGCAGTTTGCCGTCATCGAACGACTGATGCAAGCGGCTGATGGCATCATCAACTGTGGTGACGCTGGTCAGGAGGGTGAACTCATCCAGCGCTGGGTCATGCAGAAGGCGGGTGCCAAGTGTCCCGTTCAGCGCCTGTGGATTTCCAGTATGACTGACGAGGCTATCCGCGAGGGCTTTGCCACGCTGAAGGACCAGAACCAGTATCAGTCGCTCTATATGGCTGGCCTCAGTCGTGCTGTCGGCGACTGGCTGTTAGGCATCAACTGCACACGTCTCTATACCATCAAATACGGTCAGAACCGACAGGTGCTGTCTATCGGTCGTGTACAGACCCCTACCCTCGCCCTTATCGTCAATCGCCAGAAAGAGATTGACAATTTCAAGCCAGAGCCTTACTGGGTACTCGCTACCGTCTATCGCGACACCACGTTCACCGCTACTAAGGGCAGGTTTACGTCGAAGGAGGAGGGCGAGCAGGCTTTCAAGACCATCGAGGGCAAACCGTTCACCATCACGCAGGTGGAGAAGAAGAACGGCAAGGAGACACCGCCCTCACTCTACGACCTGACCTCGCTGCAGGTGGATTGCAACAAGAAGTTCGGTTTCTCCGCAGAGACCACGCTGAACATCATCCAGCAGCTCTACGAGCAGAAACTGACCACCTATCCACGTGTCGATACTACGTTCCTGCCCGACGATGTCTATGCCAAGTGTCCGCAGACCATGAATGGTCTGTTCCAAGTGAAGCATGCCGGCACGGCGCCCTATGCCGAACTGGTACGTCCATTAGGTGGCAAGCCCCTATCGAAGTCGAAGAAGGTCTTCGACTCGTCGAAGGTCACCGACCACCACGCCATTATCCCTACGGGCATGGTACCCACAGCACTCACCGACATGCAACGCAAGGTCTTCGACCTCGTGGCCCGTCGCTTCATCGCCGTCTTCTACCCTGACTGCAAATACGCCCAGACCACCGTGTTGGGAGAGGTTCGGTCTGTTGCGACTGAGTCGCAACCTACAGAAGATGCCATCGAGTTCAAAGTCACTGGCCGCACCATCCTCGACCCAGGGTGGCGCACTGTCTATGCCAAGGATGTACAGACAGAAGATGACGAGAAGAAACCCGAGGAGGAAGAGCGCACCCTGCCGGCCTTTGAGAAGGGCGAGAGCGGTCCTCACCAGCCCACGCTGACAGAGAAGATGACTACACCACCACCTTATTACACGGAGGCTACCCTGCTACGCGCTATGGAGACTGCTGGTAAGCTGGTGGAAGACGAGGAACTGCGCCGAGCCATGAAGGAGAACGGCATTGGTCGCCCCTCTACGCGTGCAGCCATCATTGAGACGCTCTTCAAGCGTAAATATATCCGCAAGGAACGCAAGCGCCTGGTAGCAACACCTACAGGCATTGAACTCATCGACCTCATCCGCGAAGACCTCTTGAAGAGTTGCGAACTCACAGGTATTTGGGAGAAGAAGCTGCGCGACATCGAGGCACAGAAGTACGACGCCCAGCAGTTTATCAGTGAGCTAAAGCAACAGGTAACGACCATTGTACATGACGTTATTAGCGACCCCACCAATCGTCGCGTCACCGTTCTTCCCGACGAAGCCGAGAAGAAGAAAAAAGCAAAGAAAGAGTCTTAGTAGTTCTCGATAATCATCTTTTTCTTCTGCTCCTTCGCGGCCTTGCTGTGGCGCATCTTCTTACCCCACAGTTGATCAAAGCCTAAGAAAAGCAGACCCAGCGGATTGAAACCCTGCGGAACGGCTTGTTGCAATTGCAAATCCGTCTTTGAGGGTTTGGGAATAATGCTGGCTGTCATGTTGCGACGATGTCCCCAGATGACGACCTCACCCATAGCCAGCATATTGGGCAGCAAGGCTATCGTGTCACCCTGCATCTCCTCAACATCCATGATGCGCTTGACATATCCACCATGCGTAAACGACACCCGCCGAAAGGCTTTCTCAATGCGGAAAGTACCATCCCACGCCGTCTTCGCGCCCTGCCCGTTGTCTGTATAGACCAGCACGTCACGCACAGGAACGCCCGTCTCCATATTGACCACGACAAACGTCCTCTGCGTAGAGTCCGTCGACGACGAGTCAGCAGTCTCTTGTGCCATACAGAACGCAGGCATTAACGCTATCAGGGTGAACAGTATCTTACACATATCTTATGGTTACGGCATTCCTTGTTTTTCGGCTGCAAAGTTAATTGTTTTCAGCATACAACAGCCGTAACCAATATGAAATATTCCTACAGATATTTAAAATAAGGCTTTCTTAAACTATTTTTGGTTAAAAGCAAAAAATATAATAATAAAAAGGTGGAGGTAAGTGTGGGTGGTTTCAGAAAAAAGTTGTATCTTTGTGGCAGAATGACAGAAACTGAAACTAAAGAGTATTTATGAAACCAACAGAATTACGCAACGAGAGACTGGCGGAGCGGATGATAAAGAACCTGAAGCGTCGCAACATAGAGGCTTACTACTGCCCGACAGCAGTGGAGGCGGTGAAGAAAGTATCCGAACTGATAGCTGACGGCAGCAGTGTGACATGGGGCGGTTCGATGAGCATTCGTGACATCGGCATCCCACAGGCATTGAAGGAACGCAAGACACTGGAGGTCTTGGACCGCGACGAGGTGACAGATTGCGAAGAAGTGGTAAAGATTTACGAACGGGCATTCACGGCCGATGTCTATCTGTCGAGTGCCAACGCCATCAGCGAGGACGGTGTCATCGTCAACATTGACGGCAATGGCAACCGTGTGGCTGCTATCACGTGGGGACCGAAGAAGGTCATCTTCGTCATTGGCCTCAACAAGGTGGCTCAAACGGTGGAGGCTGCCCTTGCCAGGGCTCGCTCAACAGCCTCGCCCATAAATGCTGCCCGCTTCGACATCAAGACGCCCTGTCAGGTGGATGGTGTATGCCACAACTGCAACTCGCCAGAGAGCATCTGCAACTACGTCCACTTCCTGCGCAACTCACCGAAAGGCCGTCACACCGTTGTGCTGGTGGGTGAGAGCTTAGGATATTAAGTGACTACACAAGACTCAACAAGCATAAAAACAAAAACGGACTGATGATGAATGAATATGTAGCAAACGAGAGCCGATACGAGCAAATGGAATATCGGCGATGCGGACGCACAGGCGTCCTCTTGCCGAAGGTGAGTCTGGGCATGTGGCACAACTTTGGAGGCGTAGACGACTACGAGCGCTCACGAACCATTCTGCGTCACGCCTTCGACCAAGGCATTACCCATCTGGACTTAGCCAACAACTACGGCCCACCCTACGGTTCGGCAGAAGAGACACTGGGTCGCGTGATGGACGAGGACCTGCGACCCTATCGCGACGAGCTGTTCATCTCGACAAAGGCAGGCTACGACATGTGGCCTGGACCCTATGGTGAATGGGGCTCCAGGAAGTACCTGATGGCTTCTCTCAACCAGAGTCTGAAGCGTATGCGACTGGACTACGTGGACCTGTTCTATACACACCGTTTCGACCCCAACACACCGATGGAGGAGACGCTACAGGCACTGGTAGATATCGTACGGCAGGGCAAGGCACTCTATGTGGGCATCTCGAACTGGCCCTTGGAAGCCACACGCTTTGCCATCAATTACCTCAGAGAGCGCGACGTGCCACCACTCATCTATCAAGGAAAACTGAACATGCTGAACAAGGCACCGATGGAAGATGGTATTCTGGACCTCTGCCATCAGGAAGGTGTAGGCTTCATTGCCTTCTCACCCTTGGCACAGGGTCTGCTGACGGACCGCTATCTGAACGGTATTCCTACAGACTCGCGCATGGCTCGTGGAAAATTCCTCAGAAAGGAGATGCTGACAGACGAACTGCTGGCGCAAATCCAACAGTGGAACGCAGAAGCAGAAAGCAAGGGTATGACGCTGGCAGAATGGGCACTGCGCTGGATACTGAAACAGCAGGGCGTCACCTCTGTACTCGTAGGAGCCAGTAGCGTGGAGCAATTAGACAAGAACCTGAGAGTGATTAAGGGTTAGGGGTTAAAGGTTAACGATTAAAGGTTAGAAAAAAAACAAGTGCTCAGCGGAGAGCTTTGAGCACTTGTTCTAATACTTGTTGGGCGATGGCCTTCATACCCTCAATATTGGGATGGCCCGCCTGTTTCTTAATGTCTTTGAGTTGAATGACAGGCACGTTGTAGTGCTTGCAGATAACCTGCGTGGACTCCACGAACGAGGGCTTCAACTCTGTGTTCTGAATGAAGAAGAGGCGCACGTTGGGATAGCGGTTCTGTGCATCATTGAGCAACTTAGCCAAAGCGGGACGATAGGTATAGAGGTCGGCACGCTTCCAGTCACCATACTGGTACTCGCCCAATTTGGCACCACACCAGCTATCGTTGGTATTACCGAAAATCAGAATAATATCGGGAGAGCCCAAACGAGGCAGACGGGTAATGAAAGAACGAGGTGAATAATCGTCGTCGTTATAACCCGTATAACAGATGGTAGAGCCACTATACGAGTCATTCTTCTCCAGAATGAAGCCACCATCGTGGACCACCTGCCACCACCAGGTCTGACGGACATCCTTGACATCAGTCATGTCTGGACGGAAGGGTTCGAAATACCAGGGTTCGTTACCTTCAGGAATATAATTCTGATAGGTGGAGTACGAGTCGCCAAGGATGGATACTCGTAAGCGCTGCTGACCATACGCGGTGATGGTCAGCAGCAACATAAGGGGTAATAATATGCGTTTCATTGCACGTTACTTCTTTTCTTCAGCTTTAGGAGCTTCTGCTACAGGAGCCTCAGCCTTGGGGGCTTCTTCTTTCTTAGCAGGTGCCTTCTTAGGAGCAGCAGCTTTCTTTGGTGCAGCCTTCTTGACAGGCGCCTTCTTCTCATCCTTCTTTGGTTCCAGCTTCTCCAGACGAGCCTTCAGACGGATAATCTCCTTATCCTTCATCTCAATCTCGTCACCCTGGTTACGAATGGTGGTGAGCAGGGCGTTGAGCTCATCGTTCTCAATCTCCTGAGGATAGAGGGCATTGACTCTGTTGATGAAGTCACCAAGAATGTTCATGTAGTTGGTGAAGGCATCGAACGGTCCGCTATAGATACCACGGTCCAGACCTACGTTAGAGGCTTTGGTGGTCATGAAGCGGAAGTTATTGGAAGCCTGCAGGTAGTCCCAGTCCTGATTGATGCGTGGGTCGTCGGCAATACGCAGACGGTCGGCAACACTGTAGAGCTTGTTGAAAGCCTCGCGCTGCATAGCGTTACCCAGCCAGCAAGAGCAGTCGCGCTCCTCGTCAACCCACGACAGAGTGTCGGGCACGTCGATAGCACCTACGCTCTTCACCTTCATGCAAATCTCAGAAGGCGTAGAGAAGGTGATGCCCTTCTCCTTAGCACATGCAGGCAGTGCCTTCAGGAAGTCGAGGATATTAGAGCTGAGTGGCTGAGCGATACCCAGTGCAGAGAGCTCCATGAAGATATTGATAATCTGCTCTTCCTCTGGGAAGCGGGCAATACGGTCGATGTAGTTGTCAGCAAACAGAGGATAGCCTTCCCAATCGGGATTGTTGAAGCGCAGAGAGATATCGTCAGACAGCTCTACGTCGCGAAGCAACAGCTTTAGGTTAGGAGCGATGTTACAGTTATAGACATAGTGTGGCGACTTCCAACCCAGCACGTGCTTAGCACCCTCGGTCAGCATACCCTTGAAGCCCATAGCAGCAATCTGCGAACCGATGTCGTCAGAGTAGATGAGCGATGAGTTGCGCGCAACGGTAGGTTTCTTGCCAAAGAGTTCCTCAATCTTGGCCATCTGCTTCTTGACATCGAGAGCAAAAGTCTCCTCATTAGCCAGTGACGAAAGTCCGTGGCTATAAGGCTCGGCGAGGAACTCTACACAACCCGTCTGGTTGAGTTCCTGCAGTTTCTCAATGACCTGTGGAGCGTGGAACTCCAACTGTTCGATACCTGTACCAGACAGAGAGAAGGCAACCTTGAAATACTGGCCATGTTCCTTAATCATGTCGCCGATAGCTGTCAGGGCGGGCATGTAAGAACGGTTGGCGATATCGGTGATGCTGCGCTCGTTCTCGTAGTCGTCATAGTAGTAATGATCGGTACCGATATCGAAGAAACGATAGCGCTTCAGATGGATAATCTGATGTATCTCGAAATATAAACAAATTGTTTTCATAATTCTTTTCGTTATTTCGTTATTACGTTATTTCGTTATTACGATTAGGCTGTTTCCCAACCTAAAGTGCGTTTGTAGAGCGTTGCAATCCAAGCACCAACCTTCTCCCAGGTAATCTGGTCAACCTCGTTCTTACCCTCCTCCTTGAGGTACTGGAAGAGCGACTCGTTGGCACAGATGCTGTAGATGGCGTCAGCCAGCGCGTGAATGTCCCAATAGTCAACCTTGATACAGTTGGTGAGAATCTCAGCACAGCCTGACTGCTTGGAGATGATGGACGGCGTGCCACACTGCATGGCCTCCAACGGCGAAATACCGAAGGGCTCAGAAACAGAAGGCATGACGTAGACATCAGAGTCTTTCAAGCACTCATACACCTGCTTGCCACGCATGAATCCAGGGAAGTGGAAACGGTCGGCAATACCACGCTCAGCAGCCAGGTGAATCATAGCGTCCATCATATCGCCAGAACCAGCCATACAGAAGCGTACGTTCTTGGTGCGACGGATAACCATGTTAGCAGCCTCAACGAAGTATTCAGGACCCTTCTGCATGGTGATACGTCCAAGGAACGTCACAACCTTGTCCTTACCAGTATGGTCTGGGCGCGGAATAGCTTGATATTCTTCTGGCAAGGGATATACTGCGTTATGTACCGTGTAGCACTTGCGTGGGTCTTGGTGATACTGATTGATGACGGTCTGACGAGTCAGCTCTGACACACACATGATACAGTCAGCATTGTCCATACCATTCTTCTCAATAGAGTAAACGGTGGGGTTCACCTTACCACGAGAACGGTCGAAATCAGTAGCATGCACGTGGATGCAGAGAGGCTTGCCAGAGACCTGCTTGGCATGAATACCTGCAGGATAGGTCAGCCAGTCGTGGGCGTGGATAATGTCGTAGTCTAACGTACGAGCAACAACGCCAGCGATAATCGAATAGTTATTGATTTCCTCATGCAGATTACCAGGATAGCCACCAGCAAACTCCATAGCACCCAAATCGTTGACGTGCATGTAGTTGAAGTCGGCATACAGATGGTCGCGCAGACGGAAATAAAGGTCAGGATCCATGATGTTGCCCACACGCTCGCGAACATAGTCAGCAGAGACGTCGCGATAGGCAATGGGCACAGCATTCATAGCCACAATCTGACAGGCGGAACGGTCTTCATCGCCAAAGGGCTTAGGCAAGCAGAGCGTGATATCCATATCGCCCTGTGCATGCAGTCCCTGCGAAATACCATAGTTAGCAGTAGCAAGTCCACCGAATACGTGAGGAGGATACTCCCATCCAAACATTAATACTTTCATAGTGCGTCCTCCTTATTTATTTTTGATATGTATACTTCTCCAGCAACTTCAGGGCACGCAGAATCTCTGCCACATTCATGGCAAAGGCCATAGCACCACGGCCATGGAATGGCGGGTTGCCGTCGAACAGTTCACTGATGGTTCCCAGTGCGTGGTAATCCATCTCTTCTTCATAGCCCACCATTTGACGCTCGATGAACGAGAGGCGGGTGCGCTTATAGAGTTTCAGACTGGCTTCCATGTAGAATCCGCCCAGCCAAGGCCATGCGGTACCCTGATGGTAAGCGTAGTCGCGCTGTGTCTGCTGACCCACATACATGGGGTTGTAGCCACCGCTCTTTGGTGACAGCGAACGGAGTCCCTTGGGAGTTAACAGTTCGCGTGTGCAGACATCGAGGACGCTCTTCTTCTGCTCCTGGTTCAGTGGAGAATAGTCGAAGGCTACAGGGAATATCATGTTGGGGCGTACGCTCCAGTCCATCATGTTGCCATCCACATAGTCGAGCAGATAACCGTACTCGTTGAGGAAGGTCTCAATGAACGACTGCTTGGTCACCTCAGACAGCTTCTCCAGCTTATCAGCCAATTTCTTGTCACCAAACTCTGCCTCCTGAGAAGCACAGAACTTGATGGCGTTATACCACAGAGCATTGAACTCAACAATATAGCCCGAACGGGGAACAACGGGGTGACCATTGGCTGTGGAGTTCATCCAAGTGATAGCCTTGTCACGACCATCGGCATACACCAATCCGTTCTCATCAAGACGCAGGTTTGGATGACCACCAGCCATCACATACTTTACGATGTCCTTGACCAGCTTGCCATACATCTTATAGCCCTGCTCTCTGCCAACCTCCTTGACATACTGCTGGATAGCCCAGATAGCCCACAGGGGTACATCGGGATGTTCTATCTCGTAAATCTTGCCAGAAATGGGCTTGTCGTCCATAAACTCACGGAGAGCTTTCTCTGAGGTCTTCATCACCATTTCGAAATAGTCAATTTCACCGATGCCAAGTGTCAGACCCGGCAAGGCGATGAACGTATCACGCGCACGAGCCTTGAACCAAGGATAGCCTGCCAGCAAGTAACGGTCATCCTTCTTGTCAATCTTCTCCATAGTGCCACTGCGGTGATCGCGGAAATGGAACTGATGGGCTGCAGTCACCAAGCAATGATAGAAGTTATCACGGGGCACGCGGTCAGCCACCTCTTCGTCGAAGAGCTTCTTCAGTGTACTGGTCTTGGCAGCCGACGTAGAAGCGGCGAAGACGATACTCTCACCCTTCTTGATATTCATCTCGAAGTAGCCAGGAACATACAGGTCTTCGTTCGAGGCATAGCCACGCTCCTGCTCCTTCGGATACTCCACACCACGATACCAGTCAGGCTGGAAAATGAACTCGTTCTTCTTCGAGAACTGCATGAACAGGTCGGGATAGCCGGCATACATACAGGTCTTGATACCATTTTCTACCTCATGATACTCACGGCTGGCCGTCGAATTCTCATGCGTAAACTGGCGGACAGAGCGGAAAGCAAGGAAAGGACGGAAACGCAGCGTGGTAGCCGAGTGAGCGTCCTCCAGTGTATAACGGATAAGGATGCGATCCTCATAGTGATGGAACACCACTTCCTTCTTTAACAACACGCCACCAACACGATAGATGGTGGTGGGCACTACGTCACAAGTAAACTCACGGATGTACTTGTGACCCTTGGGGCTGAAGTTGTTGCCTTGATACTTGTGGAGTCCAAGATTGAACTCGGCACCGTGCTGAATTACCGTACAGTCGAGCGACGACAACAGAACGTGGTTCTCATCATCAAGCTCAGGTACGGGAACAACGAGCAGACCGTGATATTTGCGTGTATTGCAGTCTACGAGAGTAGATGCACTATAGGCGCCAGAACGGTTTGTTCGCAGCAATTCACGATGGAGCGACTCCTCAAGATTGGTCATTACAGCTTTCTCGAATCGTAAATAACTCATAGTTCCTATATTAAGTTTATTGCTTTAGATTAGTATTCACCTTCAAAATTAAGCAATTTCATCGTGACTACAAAATATTTTTGCACTTTTTTAAAGAAAATGTGCTATTTTGTAGTCTAAGAGTGAAAAATGACTGCTAAAAAGGCTTAGTCGGGTATCAAAAAATTAATAACTTCCTGTTCAACGGTGATGCGATAGGAACCTACTGGAGTACCTATCAAACGGCCATCGACGCCCACTAATGCATGGGGTGCTTCTTCGATGCGAATTTCACGGGTTCGGTAGGGGTGAACACTGCGATGATTGAGGAAACGACCCGTCACCAACAGCCACAAACCTGCCAAAAGTTGTATCATCTCCGTATGGTAAACCAGCGATACGTCGAGCATGCCATTATAAGGCACTGCGTTGGGAGTCTGGCCATAACCAGGACCGCTACCCACACACATGGTCATAATCTTGCGTTCTACCGTCTTGTTATTCAGGTGGACGCGCATCTTATAATCCATACGGTGGAAAATCATGAGGAAGATAGAAACGATAAACGACAGAGTATGGGAACCCAACAACGAACGCGTCTGCCGACGCAGATTCATCACGTCGGCAATGAGTCCTATGTTGACACAGTTGAGGAAGTAGCGATGGCAGTGTTCGTTTTTCTTATTGGTATAACGAACACAGCCCAAATCGATGGTACGGATACGGCGTTTTATCAGCCAGTCGACGGTTTGTTCCATATTGTCGTCGTCGAAGCCCCAATAGCGTGCGAAGTCGTTCATCATACCATTGGGAATAACTCCCAAGGCAATCTGGTCGCGCACCTGTTTCTCTTCTGCCATCAGGCAGTTGACAGCATCGTTCAGTGCCGAGTCGCCACCCATGATGATGATGGTCTTATAACCATTGCGTATCAGCATGGTTACCAGACGCTCTACGCTGTCTGTCGACTCACTCTGAACGAAGTCATACTGCACCTTGCGCTCATCGAGGACTCGCTGGATTTTCTCGCGCTGCTTGTTACCGCGTCCTTTGGGACAATAAAGGATGCCCCACCTTTCGTTCGCTACTTCCACTGTCTATGTCGTTTGTTGATTAGTCAAAAAAACCAGGTTGTTTGTATTCAATACCAAGCTCACGGTCTACGGTAGCCAGGATACCCTGTACCTGACCGAGTGCGAACATACGGCCGAGCAACGTGTAACCTGCATTGTGGCCATGACTGCTCTCATCCATGATGCCGCCAGGCTTGTCGGTAAAGGTCATACCGTGGTCTACGCGCATGGGCAACTGTGGATTCTCCTTTTCGAAGATTCTACAGAGCTCAATCAGGTCGGCACGACCGCCCAAGTGAGAGGCTTCAGTAAAGTCGCCATTGGGGAAGATGTGGCACGAACGCAAATGAACGAAGTGAGTACGTGACGCAAACTTCTTAGCCAGTTCAACCACATTGTTATAGGCACCAGCACTCAGCGAGCCTGCACAGAATGTCAGACCGTTATGCTTGTTGGGCACAGCATCGAGGAACCACTGGATATCCTCCTCGGTACGTACGATACGTGGCAATCCGAGAATCTCAATGGGGGGATCGTCGGGGTGCACACACATGTTCATGTTACACTCCTCACAGACGGGCATGATTGCCTCGAGGAAGTACTTCATGTTAGCACGTAGCTTAGCCTTATCGATACCCTTGTACAGGTCGAGGAACTCACGGAACTTCTGTACGGGAGCCTCATCGTTCTCGCTGAAGTTACCAGACACAAAGCCCTGTGTCTTGATGACAATGTTCTCCACCAGTTTGTGGTCCTTCTCAGGTGTCATTGTCTTAGCCAACTCATCACACTCGGCAATCACACTACGGCCTTCACCCCACCCTTCTGGGAACTGGAACTTCTCCCATTCCTCGCGAGCACCTGGACGCTTCAGGATATAGATGTCGAAATAAGCAAATTCGGCATAGTTAAAGTAGAGGTTAGTAGCACCGTTGGGGTTGTCGTGGAACAAGTCAGTACGAGCCCAGTCAAGCACAGGCATAAAATTGTAGCAGATGCAGTGGATGCCCTCTGCAGCAAGGTTGCGCAGGCTCTCCTTATACACCTCAATCTGGTGGTCGCGGTCAGGGCCTCCGTACTTGATAGTTTCCACAACGGGCAACGATTCTACTACGCTCCAGCGCATGCCGTAGCTCTCAATATACTCACGCAAGTCGCGAATCTTCTCACGTGTCCAAACCTCACCCAGAGGTACGTCGTGCAGAGCGGTCACGATACCCTCTACACCAATCTGTCTCAACTGTGCAAGAGTGATCTTATCCTTCTTGCCAAACCATCTCCATGTTCTTTCCATAGTCTATATTTTTAAGTATGTAATCATTATTCTCTTATCAGAAGGGATAGCCAATCGCAAAGTGAAGCGTATGACTGTCCTTGAAACTATCTACATTGTAGAAGCCTGACTTTGCCGTAGCATAAGGCAGGTGAAGCGCAACACCCCAGTCGAGGCGAAGGATGAGGAAGTCAAGGTCGTAACGGAAACCTATACCGGTACCTACCGCCATCTGTCGGAAGAAATCCTTAAACTTGAACTGACTGGTGCCGTAACCAGGCAATTCATCACCAAACTCTTCCTCAATAGTCCAGACGTTACCGGCATCAAGGAATACGGCACCGTATAGTGAGCCAAACAGTTGACGACGGTATTCAAGGTTGCAAACGAACTTTATGTCACCATTCTGCATCAGGTAGGAGTATGCCTTATTGTCGATACCTGGGAAGGAGCCTGGTCCGATAGCACGTACAGGGAAGGCACGGATGCTATTGGCGCCCCCCACATAGAACATCTCACTATTTGGCAACCAGTCACTATTACCATAATGATAGATAATGCCGGCATTAACATGTCCCACAATTTTGGAGTGACTGTCCAGCGTCAACGTCTTTGAATAGTCGGTCTCCAGTTTCACGAACTGCGAATAGGGATTCTTGAACATCGTCTTGTCCTTGTCATTCCACGATTTACCAGTAAGGACATCATAGAGTGCCACAACATTGCCCGACTCAGCGATGGTCGTCTCCCATCGTGCAGGATGCAGAGAACGCTTGGGCGATGTATAGGTATAGGTATAGCGCATCTCAGGAATGAAATAGTCCTGTAGGGTAGCCCACAGATAAGGATTCTTCTCCACGATGGCATCAAAATCTGATGTATGACTGTTCATAAACTGGTACTTCACCGTCAGCGGCGAGAACTCATGACGACTCTTCTCTGATGTCTGCCAGCGATAGGTCCATTCACCAGAAACCACGTGCATCTTGTAGTAACCCGGACGATAGATAATGTTGGTAGATGCTTTAGCCAACGTAGTGGGAGTACTATAGAACAGACGGCGACGCGGCTTGCCATCCTTACCAAGACGGCGTCCTTGGAACTTATTGGCAAACGGGGCGATGATACGTGGGAACTCCACAGAGGCATCGGCACCATATTCGTAATTGTTCATCGACGAGGCGTTCTTCAATGCCCACTCATAGGAACCATGCAGATTGATATCAATCTTCTCACCGCCACGGAAGGCGTTACGACGAGTGACACCCATCTTCAACTCAGGACCCATACGACCGATGGTACGGGCATTGAAATTGGTCTCTATGTAGAAGTCCCATGGTTTGTCGAAAGTACAGTTGAGCGTCAAGTCGAGCGTGTCACAGGCTGCTGTTGTATCACGTGGTGTAAACTGGAACTCAGTCATCGAGAACAATCCCATAGCATTAATCTTGCTGCCCGACTCCAAATAGTCACTATAGCTATATGTCTGACGAGGACGCAACTTCATATCGGCGAGAAGCACACGTGGACGAATGGGTGGTTTCTTACCCGAATAACGGATGGTCAGCGAGCGCCCGACGAACGAGTCGGTGGGCTGTTCCATGAACGACTTCTTCATATTCACCGTGATGCGACCGATATACCACGGATGAGTGGCAGTAACGGGCACATCCTTGGCCATACGGAACTGCAACTGCGCCTTACCGTCAACGACAAAGGTATCTGCGAGATAGCTGGCATAGGCAGGTTGGTAATAGTAGTAGCCATTGTTACGTAATAAGGTACTGATACGCTGACGCTCCCCATCAAGACGAGACACCACGAAAGGATCGCCAGAATGGATCTGGGCCTCATTAAGTGAAGATTTTATCAGACTGTCGGCATGGGCTGGGAAGTCGAAATAGCCTATGCTGTCAAGCATATACAGTCGACCAGGTGTTACGGTATATTGAATCTTTGCCGTCTTAGGATTCTTCTGCTGAATAGCCTCGTGAGTCACATTGCCGTGGAAATAGCCATGATTGCGCAACACATTCTGTGCCACAGAGGCTCGCAACTCAGGATTAACCCACGACATCAAGACCGGCTGGCGACCAAAAGTCTTAGTCATCCAACGGGCAAAAGGTGTATCTTTCTCAGCATACTTATTCCACACGCTGACACCGAACGAGAAAGGCAGGCGATAGTAGCTACTGCCAAACAGTGAGCCATTAGGTGCCGTAGCCAGTGCAGCCTCCAGTTCTTCCTGTGTCTCAATGAGATTATCCGACTGCTCCGCATCAACCCACTGAATGGTCTTCAGACCCGTGAAGAGCTGGTCACCCTCAGGGATATCCTTTGTCATCGAACATGAGGCCACGAGGACAGATGTTAAAAGGATGATGTATGATGTGAGTCTATTTCGTTTCATTGCGCTTAGTCTTTATAGAGTCAGTACGTACAGGAGGCAAGGACAAGGTATTGTTGTCGTCCTTGAAGCGGAAGATATCGGTGAAGTTCTGTAAGGTGCGGCGCCAGATGAAGCCACCACCATACTTCTGTGTATAGCCGTCAAGCCAGTCGTAGGAGTTATTCTCGAAGAACAGGTTCAGATACTTGTTGGCAGTATCGTCAAGACGGTATTCCAGGGATACATTGTCGAAGAACGAGTTGTTACGGCCTCCTGGCAACTCATTACCGGTAGTTACCTTACCACCTATCGCCAGTTTCAGACGGTTGTTCAGGAAGCGCTTAGCAAACTTGAACGAATAGTTGGTATGTGTCTGACCTGTGGCATCGGTAGAATTGTCCAAGCCGAACGATAGGTCGAGCGTACGCAAGGCATTACCCGTCAGATTGCTAATCTCACTACTGAGGAACGAGCTAAGGGCAGAGTTCATGGAGAATGGTTTCGTATTACCGTCAGCCAGGTACATACCCGTCGTCAGCATAGTGACTGCCAACTTACCGCGCTGTTCACGTCCCATGGCCTGCAATTCACTATGCAGCTGCATATCTTCAGGGGCATCGAGCGTAAACTCAAGACCCATATCATTCAGTGTACGGGTGATGCTGACGCCACAGTCAAAATTGACACTACGCCCTACTCCATTGCCACCAGTCACAGTTGCTTTGGTGTGTTCTATGGCGGTAATGTTCAGCGTCGGGTTCATCGGTTCACCAGTAAACTCGATATATGAGCCGTCCTGAATATGGAAGGTCTTCAGCGGAATAATAGGCAATGCATATTTCATCTCACCGTTCGACAGTGTATAGCGACCTGTCAGCTGCAGATTGTCAGCAGGCGAATAGAGCATGCGCAAGTTACCGCCACCCATCAGGTCGATATAGTTGGAGTGGTCGGCATTCATGTAAGCCATGACGTGTGCACCTTTCGACACGTTCAGCGTCATATCCATGCGGAAGCCGTTGATTGGCGGGCGCGAGACGGCAGTCTGCGTGGTATCACTGAAGTCCGTAAACTTGACGAGATCGTCCAGTTGGTTGTCAGTGGTGATAGGCGTGTCACGGAGGATGTAGCCCATATCCGTTGTACCCAGCACATCCAGACGTCCACGCATATTGATATTGTCCAGCGGACCGTTCATCATGGCAAAGACATTGACAAAAGCCTTGCCATACGCCACACTCTTGGTATGCTCCTTGACACCGATAATCTGGAAGTTGTTAGCCTGCATACGCAGATTGACCATAATCCGCTCAAGGTCACTGAAGTTCACATTACCCTGCACGTTCAGCGGATTGTTATTATAGGCATAGACGGTGAAGTTCTCAAACAACAGGTTAGAGTGCTGGATGCGTACAGGGTCATCATCGAAGCGTAGCTTAACACCATAGGGGATGCTCTCCATATAGGAGTTGGAGAGAAGCACCTCGCCATTAACCTCCGGATGCGACAGCGTACCCTGAAGGGTCAGCGTTCCCTCGCCATAACCTTGCAGGCCACAGAGCTGGTCAGGCACGAAACCATTGACAATATTCAAGGGCAGATGCTCCAATTGCAGGGTAGCATCCATCGTGCCCTCTCCTTTATTATAATAGGTACCCGTAAGCAGACCAATCTCGTTGTCATCCATCATCAGGCGGGCTTCCACAGCGTGGGCATCGTTCTCTTTCTGCAGATAGACAAGTTCGGTACTGATATTACCTATCGGACAACGTTCGTAGGTCATATTCTGAACACCCATATCACCAGCCACAGAGAACTGACCATTGGCATCCTGTATGACATGATAGTCACCGTTCAGCATACCCGACATACGAGGAGCATACGGGATGACAGATGTGATTTCCTCCAAATTAAACTTATGCAGGCTGAGTGTCAGGTCTTGCAGGGCATCAGGGTCACTCTCCTCAGAGTAGAGGCGGATACCCATGCCATCGTCTGCACGCAGGTCGACCTTTGCCTTGATCTTTCCACTGCTACCCAGGAATACGTAGTTGTCTTTGTTAAGGGCAAACTCCTTATATCCCAGCGTAGGACGGTCGGGCATCAGACGAAGGTTGATACCTCCATCGACAACCTCGGCTTGTGCTCCTATGCGTGCACCCAGCTTGTTGTCAGCATCGAAATATCGCACACCAAGGGTTGCTCCGCGTTCCTGCAGGATACCGTCGAAGAGGGCGTTGAAGACGAATTGCGGATTCTTCTTATTGTTACGCACCTGACCACCAAACGACAGGCGCTCCTTGCGTTGGATGAGCGAGAAGTTGATAGTATCAAGACGAATATCACTAACGGTTAGCGAGTGGATATAGCCACGACCATTGACGCCCTCAGCCGCAGAGGTAGACAGGTCGAAAAGCATATCCTTGAAGTCTACATCAGCACTGGCTTTCAGGAAAGTAGCAACGGGATTCTCACGCTGGCTTTCCAGTGTCATGCGCATCGTCGGCAATAGCTTACGCAGTGCAGGTTGGTCAATGGTTTTCCTGTCTAACTGAGCCATCGCAGAGTCGCTTAAGATGGTGAACTGATTAAGTAGTTGTTCGTAGTTACCACTGGCATCCAGCTTTATGACGAAGTCACCACTCTGCGTACGCAAATAAGTGGTGTCTGGCGTAGTCTTCAGCAATAAGTCAACGTCGGAAGGACGATAGACATGACTGGAGTCGCTAATGGTCAGGTCGTTGACGACACCCGTTACTTGGTGGGTCAGTTTCAAGTCGGAATTAATATCGAAATGACCACACATGCCAATAGTCAGCGGGTCTGGAGTAACACCCATCTCATAGAGGTCGAGCTCTTGGAAATCGGTACTCAGCGTACCATCAAAACGGGTGGTCGACAGCAGGGCATCGAAGTTGACTGCTCCTTTCAACAGGAGGTTGCGACTGATGAGATTGGCATGTGCCTTACCGTCTCCAACCAATGCATGAGCGGTAACGTTATCGATATTCAGCTTGCCATAACCAATATGGTGAATCTTTGCATCTGCAACAAGGCTGGTACGAGGCGAGAAGAAGTCGGTACCTTGTCCCTTGGCAGTAATATCGGCAGAAACAGTATAGATGCTGTCACGAGGCATGAAGTGATGCACGTTCAAATTACGTATCTGGACATCAGCATCATAGCGCATAGCGGTAGCATGGAACGAACCCTTAGCCTTTACCATTCCCTTGCCCTCGTGGGCAGTGATGTCGGCAAAATACTGCTGACCATCGGCCTTCACACGTCCTTGTGCCGACAGAGGAGGTATGCGATAGTCGCGTTGCATATCACGTGGCAGCATAGCCATCACAAAGCCCAAATTCTGGGTATTGGCCTTGAACTGCACATCAGCACGCAACTTATCGGGAGTATCGAGATTGGCAGCAAAACCTGTCGCTGTGGCGTGGAAAGCGGTAGGCAACGAAACCTCTAAGTCGTGGAAGTCCATGTGTTGCATATTTCCTTTCAACAGGCCACTGACAGTAAGCGGATATTCTGGCCAACGCTGACGCATAGCGGCAGGCATATCGCTGAGGAACGGCATGATATCTTGTTTGCCCAACGTTGCGTTCATCTTCAGCCTCATCTTCCCTGGGTCAACAGGTTCCATCAATGATAGCGGCATATCAAGTTCCACGTCAATATCGCTATAAGGTGTCGATAGTCGGAACTTAGGCAGTTTGATGGCACCATCTTCCATCACTATCGGTCCTGATAGGTTAGTGACGCTAAAGCCACTCTTCTCCTTCAGAGCTACTTGACGCATATACATTCGCAGTGTCGGGTCATGGAAATAGATGGAATCAATTCCAATATGGATATCACTAAGGTCTATATGGTTAAAATCCAACCCTTCGATACGGGGCTGGAAATTCTGGTCATATTTTACTGCACCATTCACCCAGTCAGCACTGGCAACCGTATAGGTCTGATCACCTAAGTCTATGAGTGCCTCGCGGGCGGTGAGGTTGCCTATATGGGCCGCTACACTCATCGTGTCGCCAGGCATGTGGAACACAATGTCAGAGCGGTCGATAGTTATGCTATCGACATAAATTTTCCACAGCGTAGGCTCGCTGGTAGTAGTATCTTCGGGCACGGAATCAGCCATCTGGATATCAAAGAAGGCATCCTCCAAGCGGCTACCGTTCAGTTCCACAACACCCTGGTCTAAGTCGATACCTTTGCTGGCCATAAACAGGCGTGAGAAATGACCTTTCACCTTGGCTGCAGCTACCATATCGAGCGTATTCAAACGGGTATTGGAAACTTCCAACTCATTGATAACAACCTTGCTGTCTAACAGGGGTAGCAATTGCACATCCACCACCATGCGCTCTACATCGGCAAGGGTGTCGGGCTTTTGCAGTACGCGGAAATTATCAATCGAGAGGTCGAGAGGAAACGAGAGATCGACATGACCTACTGAGATATCCATGCCAGTCTTCTCAGAAGCGATGGCCGTCACCTTGTCTACCGCCCAGTTCTGTACGGGTGGCAGATAGAGCAGCACCGTGAGCACCACGAAGAGCAGCACGGGACTCAGCAAGATGATCAATATCCACCAGAATAGCTTCTTCATATCCTATCAATCCATAATCATGTTTGCCCACAAGGGGTCAGCAGGCAGTGGTGATTCCACCACAATGGGTTCTTTGGATACCGGGTGGATGAACTCCACACGGTGTGACAGCAGCGAGATGCTGCCATCGGGGTTACTGCGGCGTGCGCCATATTTTAGGTCGCCCTTGATGGGACAGCCCAGGGCAGCCAGCTGGCAGCGTATCTGGTGATGGCGACCTGTCAACAGCTGTACTTCCACCAGCGAGTAGCGGTCAGAATGACCTATCAGTCGGTAGCGAAGTACGGCCTTCTTCGAACGAGGTACCTCATGGTCGTAAGCGTAGCTTTTGTTCTGCTGCTCATTACGTGTCAGCCAGTGTGTCACCTCATGCCACTCGCCGTCATCTTCCATCTTACATCTTCCATCATCCATCTTACCTACTATCGCCCAATACGTTTTGTGCACCTCACCGTCTCGAAACATATTGTTCAGACGGGTCAGTGCCTTGGAGGTGCGTGCAAAGACCACCAGTCCAGAGACGGGGCGGTCCAGACGATGCACCACACCCAAGAAGACAGCACCAGGTTTCTGGTACTTCTCCTTGATGTATTCTTTCACCGTTTCCGACAAGGGAGTATCGCCAGTCTTGTCACCCTGAACGATTTCGCCACTCTCCTTGTAGACGATGATGATGTGATTATCCTCGTAGACTACGCGCATTTTCTATACATATCGATGAGTCCGACAATGCTCTCGATAGTCATCACCACGCTGGCAACGACGCACAACAGCACGGCACCGACAACAATCAGCACCAGACGGACTATAATGAGCAAGCCAGAGAAGAAGCCACGCTCACGGTGCTTGGTGGTCTTACCATCGACGGTAGTATTGCGACCTACATAGTCGGGCAACAACGTAGAGGCAACACCTGCACCCAGACAGAACATTGCCACAGCCGTACCTACCTTACGGAAGATATTCAGACAACCAGGGCGATGATTGCGACGTGTGATAGTGTAGCCATGAGGATAGCCCGTAATAATATAAAGAGGTATGAGCACCAGCAGAAAGACCATATAGGCATACAACATGGTACCCCACCACTCCTGATGGTCCACATGAGCGTCAAGTTCGCCAAGGGCCACTTCATGAATCTGGGCAAAACTCATCGCATTGATAGAGTCGTAGGCGGCACGTAACGTCTCATACTGAGCACTATCGGCCAGCGCACGACTTTTCAGGTCAACGAGTTTATAGACTTTGTAGCGCTCAGCAGAAGTCAGACGCATGGAATAGTCGCTGGACGACTGCTCAACAGGGCACACGTCAAAGTCAATCTGGTTGACTTTGACGGTCTTCCACTGGGCAACCTGCTCACGATCGACACGCGCCTGAAGGATGTCGGACTGCTGACGGTATTGGAAAAGGTACAGCACAGCAGCACCGACAAGGGCGGCAACGACAAGAGTCCACTGCCACGACTTATGACGCTTTAGCGACCAGTCGGCAATGCCACGCAACGTCTGGTAACGCTCAGCAAACTCCTTGTCCTTGGCGTTGTCGGCAGCATCGTAAGCCTGCTGAAGCACGGCAGACATCTCTTCTGCCTCTGCTTTGGTACGAGGATAGCGCGACTCATCCAGTTGGTCGAGGTAGCTGAGCGCACTGGCGTTCAGAATCTTCTCATCGTCCATAGGTAGGGGGCATTACATATTCATACCACCATCTACCTGAATCACCTGACCGCTGACATAGCTTGACAGGTCAGAAGCCAGGAAGGTAGCAACATTGGCGATATCTTCTACCTGACCACCGCGACGAAGAGGAATCTTCTGCTTCCACTCGTTGCGTACCTCCTCAGGCAGGGCAGCTGTCATAGCTGTCTCAATGAAGCCAGGAGCAATGGCGTTGGCACGGATACCCTTGGGGCCCATCTCCTGAGCAATACTCTTAGCAAGTGCTATCAGACCAGCCTTTGAAGCGGCATAGTTAGCCTGACCTGCATTACCATGAACACCTACAACAGAGGCCATATTGATGATAGAACCACCACGCTGGCGCATCATCACAGGTACACAAGCGTGGATGAAGTTGAAGGCACTCTTCAGGTTGACAGCAATCACGGCGTCCCACTGCTGCTCAGTCATGCGCAGCATCAGACCGTCCTTAGTGATACCGGCATTGTTCACCAGAATATCGATTGAGCCAAACTCTTCTTTCACAGCCTTCACCACTTCCTCAGTCTGAGCAAAGTCGGCAGCGTTAGAAGCATAGCTCTTAGCCTTTACACCCAGCGCAGCAATCTCCTGCTCTGTCTCCAGGTTCACCTCCAAATCGGTGAATGCGATGTTACAGCCCTCTTGAGCATACTTCAGTGCGATAGCCTTACCAATTCCACGTGCAGCACCAGTAATCAGCGCTGTCTTTCCTTCTAATAATCCCATAATTCTTGTTTTTAATATTTAATGTTTATCTTTAAACTTTCAACTTTAACCTTTAAACTTTAACCCTTAACCTTTAACCTCAAATCCTTCTCTTTCCCAATGCACTATACACAATCTTGGCCACCTGGGGTTTGGTGTCTTCTTCCTTCATGCCGTGGGCAATACGACCATAGATATAGGGAACCTCCAGACCTTTGATACAGTAGTGGGTAATGTCTGCAACAAGGTCTACATTGTCGATATCGAACTCGCCATCTTCCTTGCCCTCGTGGAACACCTTACGGAACAGTTCTATCTCGGCATCGTCAAAGTTCTTGCGGACCTTCTCCACCATCCAGATGTTACGGAAGAACTCAGCACGCAAATTACCGTTGCGCACCACTGTCTCACGAATCATGCTCAGGTGCATATAGATGAGTTCAATGATCTTCTCCTGTGGGGGAATACGCTTGGCAGCTACCTCATCCAACTGGTCACTGAGGCGCTCCAGTTCTGATTCGATGACGGCATAGTAGATTTCGTCCTTCGATTTAAAATAGGTGTACAGCGTACGACGCCCCTTACCTGAAGCCTGCGCGATGTCGTTCATCGTCGTATTCTCCAAACCGTTCTTTGCAAACAGCTGACGGGCTACATCTACCAGCCTCTGTCGTGTCTTTGATATGGACATAGTTCTATTCCTCCCAAGCTTTTTCACATATTGCACAGTGCAAATATAATGTGCAAAATTAGAAAATAGTTCTGAAATAGCCAAATAAAACGGACGTAAAAGTGTAGAAATACCTATTTTTTGCGATTTTCCTGCAAAATATTTGCATAATTCGAAAAATAGTCGTACCTTTGCACCCGCTTAAGAAAAAAACATCGCGGAGTGGAGCAGTTGGTAGCTCGCCAGGCTCATAACCTGGAGGTCGCACGTTCGAATCCTGCCTCCGCAACTACAGCAGCCTTTTAGGCTGCTTTTCTTTTTTACTTAGGTTTCGCAAGCTCACCTCTCACTTCTTCCCTCTTACCTCTAGCTTTTCACTTCCTGCATCTTAATAAAGTGCGACGATGTCGGATCGAGGTCGTGCTCATGGAACACGTCGATGATATTCTTGTGCAACTCAGAATAGACGGCAAACAGCCGGTCGGTAGCCTTCGTATAGCCGTTTATCTCGTAGCGCGTATAGAAATCCTCCAGTGCAGTATAGAGCACAAAAGGCTTCGGATCCTTCTCTATCGTCTCCGTACGGGCGGCACCTTCCAGCAGATAGGCCTCGACGGTCTCGCGGGGCACGTGATAGGTAAAGGTGAAGACGGAGTGTACCACACTACCCTTCCCGTCGCGCACGGCCGCGGTATAGTTGATGGTCTGCATAGACAATATCGAGTTGTTGGGCACGGTAACCACGTTGCCCTTGATATCCTTCAAACGGGTAATAAAGGCATTCTTCTCTATCACCTCGCCCTCCTGTTCGCCAATGCGCACATAGTCGCCTACCAGGAACGGTCGCATATAGGTAATGATAATACCACTTATCAGGTTGCCAATGGTGGTGGTGGAGCCCAGCGAGAACAGGGCGGCAACAAAGATACTCACACCCTTGAAGACGACTGAGTCGGAGCCAGGCAGCAAGGGCCAAAGGACCACCAACGTAAAAGCAATGATGAAGATGCGGATAATATGATACGTGGGTACAGCCCAGTCCTGATAGAAACTGTCTATCTTCAGGTGACCCACGGATATCTCGTCGGACAGATGGCGGAAGCCTCTCAGCACCCAGCGCACCACATAGATGATAACGACAATCTTCACCAAATTAGGGAAGTAGCGCACTATCGACACCACCATGTCACGCAACGGGCTCCACACGTAGTTAATCATGTTCCACGTAAACTTCTCCGTCTCAGGGAAGATGCTGAACAGCAAGGGCAGCGAGATGAACAGCTGCACCACCACGAGGAATATCTGCAAGATGCGCGTCAGCAGCAACAGGATGTGTTCCTCCTGGTAAACGTTCATCAGTTCATACCCCTTGACCACCAGCGGTTTCAGTCTGCCGTTCACTCCTTCCAACACGAGCTTGCGCAAATAGCGGATGAAACGGGCTGTCAGCAGGAACAGCAGCACCTGCACAACAATCAGGAACACTGCCCACCCCAAGCCTGTCAGCTTAGCCTCCAGACCATAGTCGGCATGCAGTTTCTCTATCTCTACTGACAGGATGCGCATCTGCTGTTCCGCCAGCTCCCGTCTCGACATACCATTCCATAAACCATCCAGATCGCTGACCCGAATCAGCACAATCTCACCACACATCACGTCGGCCGTATATTCGCTCTCGAAGATGTGCATCGAGTCGGTCGTCAGCTTCAGGCTCTTGCCAATCTGTGTCACCTTCCTGGCTACCGCCTCCACACGGTGAGCAGGGTCATCGCCACCCAGACTGGCGTATATATATAATAAGGTGTCTTCCTCAATGACCAACGGCACACCAGGCGTTATCTGTCGAAGCGAGTCGATGCGGTGCTTCTGCTCCACCTTGCGCAGCGAGTCCTCTCTGGCACCCCGTCCGCTCTCGTCCAGCGCATTCCGCAACAACAGCTCCTTCATCTTCATCTCCTGCAAGGCATACTGCAGCGAGTCCATGCGCTGTCGCACAGAATCCACCTGTTGGGCACTGCCTATCAGCGCCCACCACATCATCAATATCATTAACCCCCATCGTTTCATGCTTGCAAAGATAATGATTAATTCTGATAATCACAAGAAATCCACAATATTTATTCCAATTATCATTATTCCTTAATTCCCTTATCTTCATTCGTTTCGAACAAAAAACATATCGTAATTTTCTCCAAATACAGCTAATACGGAGTCCGTATTAGGCTATCTAACGTTCGTATTAGCCTATCTAGCGTTCGTACTAGCTGTATTTCTGAACCTTTTTCACAAAAGACCTAACATCCCTAACATACGGTTTACAAACTGTTGTAAAACAGGGTGTTACGATTCCGTTATTTCATTTACACCTAACACTATCCCTACCATCAAACCTAACATGACACCTAACCTGTATTCTGACACCCCTATGTTAGGGATGGTGTTAGGTCTAGCGTTAGGTCTGATGGTAGGGATAGCATTCTGGCCATAGTTCACAAATGCCCTGTACATCGCGGTTTCAGAGAATCCATGTTAGGTATGTTAGGTCTATTGCAAAAAACTTTCTTGCACAAAATTTTGTCGTTTCAAGAATAATAACTATATTTGCAAATGCAATCCGAAAGGAAAGTAATGCGTATTAATGTACAACCCTTAAAACCACAGATGCCTATGGGCTGAGAAAAAGATATAACTGAAAATAAGGACATATAGGATGAAGCGTCCGCTTTGAATCTTGTTCTACTAAATTCGCCAAATTTACAAGAACTACCAAGAGTAAAAGCAAGGATGCTCACGTCGATAGGCGTGGGCTTTTACTCGTAGATGGTAGTTAGGCGTTTGGCGATGCCTGTAGAACGTAGACGAAGTAAATTGTCCACGTTTTCTTTTTGTGTGTATTTTTCGAGAGTATTCAACTTATTTATAACCAAAACAATTACTATTATGCCTAACAACAAACCAACAAGTCCTGTTTTCTACGATGTAGTCGTAGGTAATAGTTTTAGTACAATTGAAGACGGTTGCACTGCCTTCGGGTTAAAACCTGTTAAACGTGGATGTATTACACTGGCTGGCGCACGATTTGAGAATGCACCACATCCTGATCCTACTCTACATGACGTTACTTTATGGTTCCCAAATACGAATAGCAAACATTGGGATA
Source organism: uncultured Prevotellaceae bacterium (assembly GCA_900316265.1). Taxonomy (GTDB): domain Bacteria; phylum Bacteroidota; class Bacteroidia; order Bacteroidales; family Bacteroidaceae; genus Prevotella. The sequence continues at coordinate 30,293 of ONCH01000020.1, forward strand.
ATGTCTATAATAATGGTGTCATAACTGAGACTCCAAAGGATATGACAAAAAATCCAGCTCAAGTAAAAAAATATACGGAGAACTATGAATTGAGAATTACCTTCCTAAAGAACAAAAAAGGCTATCGTTTCGTTGGAGTCTATGATCTTGACATAGACGAGACTGATAGAAAAAAGAAATGTGTGTGGAAACGCCGTTTAGATGCTTTTAGTTCTGATTTGCATGAGATAAGAGAATTATTAACCAAATTATAAACAACAATTATGAAAACAAAGAAATTATTCCTGATGGCAGCCATGCTGCTGATGAGTGTATGCTCGTTTGCACAGAACAACACCCCGCTGAAGGGCGATGTAAATGAAGATGGTCAAGTGGATGTTGCTGACATTGTCGCCGTTATCAATATCATGAAAAATGGTGGAGGAACGACCGATGGCAATTTATATTTCTATGTAGGAACGGAAAAGCCAACATCATTATCTCAAGCAACTGTTGTTGATTCATATCCTGCTGAATATACATTTACAAATCCAAGCACAACAGAAAAATGTTATGTTTATGTATTAACTAATGCAGATAAGACAGTTAATTTCTATGATCCATCAGATCCTAATACACCAACAGTTAAGACAGAAGATACATCAACAATTAGTGGATATAAAATAACTTCTACTGGAGGACGTATTGCTAAAGGCGGAGATATTTTAATTAAAATTACAGAAGCCCCCATGTATTATTGGTATGTAGGTCATAATGAATCGGATACATATATAACTAATTCTAATTATACTTCTATTGCATCACAAGTAACTACGCTTCCTGCGTCAACAGATATAACTCCTACAGATACATATGTTTATGTTGTTGCACCCAAAACAGTAACAATTAGAGTATATGATCCTGCTACAAATTTTGATATTAATATGAAAACATTTAACAGCTCAACTGGTACATATACAAATGCTGAAACTGAAGTAGGTGATTATAAATTATATCGTTCTGCCCAACTTGTAGTTGGTACAACAAGAATAACAGCACAATAAATATACCATGACACTAGTGAGGAAAAATAAAGAAACAATATGATGAAACGAAGAATACTACAAACCATAGTTGCGCTGTTGGCAATCGTCAGTAGTGCAACGGCACAGACGCTCAGCGTCGCCTCCATTGATGCAACGACGGGCGAGCAGGCAGAGCTGGTGGTGAGTGCAAGCGGCATGAGTAATGTGACTGCTCTGCAGTTTAACCTCGCGCTGCCACAGGGCGTTACCCTGAATGAGAATGCTATCACAAAAGGCTCTGCAGTTAGCAGTCATGAACTGAAAGTTGAGACATTGGCCAATGGCGACCGTCTCTTTGTACTCTACAATATGGACCTTGGGCTTGTAAACAACGGTACGCTGTTGAAACTACCCATTACCATTGGACAGCAGACTGGAAGCTTCAACGGCAGCCTCAGTATTATCCGTACAGCAAGTACAGGTGCCGTAAGCCACGAGTGTGCAAATGCGAGCTTTAGCATCACAGTGAAAGCAGCAGAAGAGGAGTTAGTCACTATTACCGCTGACAACAAAACGATGACCTATGGCGATGATGTGCCTGTGTTGACTTATACAAGTACAGGAGCTGCACTGGGCGGTACGCCAACGTTATCAACTACAGCAACGAAGACATCACCTGTAGGAAGCTATCCTATCAAGGTAGAGAAGGGAACGGTAACAAATACCAACGTGACTTACGTAGATGGTACGCTGACCATCACAAAGGCTCCATTGACTGTTGGTGTACAGAATGTGACAATTACGGAGGGTGATGTTATCCCTACATTCACTCTAACGTATAGTGGTTTCCGCAATGGAGATACAGAAAGTACTGCTTTCACTACAAAGCCCGTTGCGACGACAACTGCAGTAGCATTATCGAAGGCAGGCACCTATCCTATTACTGTCAGTGGCGGCGAGGCAAAGAATTATGCATTGAGCTATACACAAGGTACGCTGACCATCAAGGAAAAGGTTGTTGACCCCGTCACAAGTGGAGAACTTGTTATTAATGGTAGTCTGTCTGGCCATGACTTGAGTTGTTTCTATGCCAGAGAGAATTATGTGGAGGACAATACCATCGTACATGCTACAATCGGTGTTCGTTCAGGTAAGGACAGAACACGTGGTATTGTGGTTCAGTCAACTAATAATCCTCCAGAAATTTGGAACACGCAATTCTTCGTTCGTCTGCCACAGGCATTGCCTGCTGGAACAAAGTACCGTTTCTCGTTCGACTACAAAGCCACTCAGAATGCAGACGTAAACATGGAGTGCCATAAAGAGCCCAGTGAGTTTATATATTGGGATTTTGGTAGCATGTCGTTTACTACCTCATGGAAACACTACGAAAGTGAAGGGATTATTACGAGCGAGCAGAGCCCGAATAACAACCAAATGCGTACCATTGCCTTTAATTTGAGTCATATCAGTACCGCTACGACTTACTATTTCGACAACATTTCCTTCATCATAAACCCAACTACGGGTATTGGAGATGTGATGGCTGACGATAGCACGAATGGGGTTGTTTACAACCTTAGTGGTCAGAAGCTCTCAAAGCCTAAAAAGGGTATAAACATCGTTAATGGGCGAAAGGTTGTGGTGAAGTAAAAGCATTAATAACCAATAACAAACAACAATTATGAAAACAAAGAAATTATTCCTGATGGCAGCCATGCTGCTGATGAGTGTATGCTCGTTTGCACAGAACAACACCCCGCTGAAGGGTGACGTAAATGAAGATGGGCAAGTGGATGTTGCCGACATTGCCGCTGTTATCAATATCATGAAAAATGGTGGAGGAACGACCGATGGCAAATTATATTTCTCAGTGGGTACAACGGCTCCAACTGCATCTAACTATACAACTGCAAATAATGCAACAACTACTATTCCTACAACTGAAACATATTGGAATAATAGTGGTGGTAAAGCATCAATTTATATATTAGTTCCATCAAATAAAACTATTGCAATTGTTGATGCATCTCTTCAAAGTCCAATTACATTTAGTGAAGACACATCTGTGACTATTACAAATCACAAAGTTTATAAAACAACAGGAAGAATAGCAGATGGCGGAGGTATTAAAATTACAATTACAGATGCCCCCGTGTATTATTGGTATGTAGGAAATACAAAACCAACATCAGTAGATATTAATAATATCCAAACATCTGCAACAGAAATTGGATGGCACAATATGGATACATCAGCATCAATAATAAATGTTGGCCAATGCGCTGCTAATACATCTTCAATATGGTATGTTTGTATTCCAGTAATTAACAACTCAGCATTTACAAAAGTATTAAGTGGCGGTGTAGATGTTACTGGGGGATTTAATATAACAACTGAATCTATTGGTGGAGAATCTTATACAATATTTCAAAAAATAGAAACTTCTAAGAAATTTAAATATGATTTTTCAAAATAAATTGATAATAAGGAAATAATGTGACAAACATTGAAGGAATGAAATTTAATAGTATTGCATCTCCAAGGAAAATCACGAAATCAGTTATAGCAAAATACGGTTATAAAGATACTAATGAAAATGATATTGATGATGAATAAGATGAAACGAAGAATACTACAAACGATAGTTGCGCTGTTGGCAATCGTCAGTAGTGCAACGGCACAGACGCTCAGCGTCGCCTCCATTGAAGCACAGACGGGCGAGCAGGCAGAGTTGGTGGTGAGTGCAAGCGGCATGAGTAATGTGACTGCTCTGCAGTTTAACCTCGCGCTGCCACAGGGTGTTACCCTGAATGAGAATGCTATTACGAAAGGCTCTGCAGTTAGCAGTCATGAACTGAAAGTTGAGACATTAGCCAATGGCGATCGTCTCTTTGTACTCTACAATATGGACCTTGGGCTTGTAAACAACGGTACGCTGTTGAAACTACCCATTACTGTTGGACAACAGACAGGCAGCTTCAGCGGCAACCTCAGTACTATCCGTACTGCAACTACAGATGCCGTAAGCCATGAATGTGCAAATGCGACTTTTAACATAACAGCCTCTCCAGCAAAGGTCATCCTTGACGAGAACTCAACAACTGCGCCTGAGACCAGTGTGGGAGCGGTGAACGTGACGGTAAACCGTACCATCAAGGCCAATGAGTGGAGCACTATCTGTCTGCCTTTCAACATGACAGCAGCACAGGTGGCCAGCGCATTCGGCAATGATGTGTTGCTGAAGAGACTGAGCAGCTGGAGCTTTACGGGTAGCACCAATGCTGCTGAGGGCATCACGATGGGGTTCACCACGGCTACAATCATTGAGAAAAACTATCCCTGCCTTATCAAGGTGACGAGCAACATCAGTTCATTCGATGTGGATGGTGTGGAAATAGCTCCAGAGGATGCTCCTTCTTCTCCTGGCGTAGAATACAGCGTGGGGAACAAGAAATATTATGCCTCGCTCAATGGAACCTACATCAAGAAGACAACAGATGCAACGGACATGTTCCTGGCAAACAACAAGTTCTGGTATTCAGACGGTAGCACTGTTATCAAGGGCTTCAGAGCAGTATTCAATTTCGGCGATGTGGTACTGAACTCGTATAATGGTGATGGCTCTGCCCGTGTAACGATGATTCTTGACGATGAGGGTACGGGAATTGGAAACGTTGTATATCAGATGATCGGTGAGACGTACTATAACCTCAATGGCCAGCGTGTGATAACTCCAGACAAGGGTCTGTATATACATAATGGTAAGAAGGTTATCGTCAAATAAGTAGAGAGGAATATAACGATGAAGAAGATATATAGCGAACCTGTTTTGGAGATTGTGAAGTTGGAAATGATGCAGATGTTAGCCGCCAGTGACGACGTCTTCATTGATGATCCGGATATTGAGGATGTGATTTATGGTGGTACAGATACTGAGGGTATCTTGGATCCGTCATAAGAAGAGAAAAACGGGAAAGGGGCTCTAATCCATCCTGATTATAAACCTTGCAGGCTGAAGTCACTATGCTTCAGCCTGCTTTTTGCTTATAATAATAAAAAGGTAGAGGCAAAGTGTGTGTAGTTTCAGAAAAAATAGTATCTTTGCAGAAGATAAACAAAAACAAGAAAGAGATGATGAAACTGATTTCATGGAACGTGAACGGACTGAGGGCCTGCGAGGGTAAGGGCTTCAGCGATATCTTCAGACAGTTGGATGCAGACTTCTTCTGTCTGCAGGAAACAAAAATGCAGGAAGGACAGCTGGACCTGCAATTCGAGGGCTATAAGTCGTACTGGAACTATGCGGAGAAGAAGGGCTATTCTGGCACTGCTATCTTCACCAAGCACGAACCGCTGAGCGTGGAGTATGGCATCGGCATCGACGTGCACGACCATGAAGGGCGCGTCATCACGCTGGAGATGGAACAGTTCTACCTGGTCTGCTGCTATACGCCCAACTCGCAGGACGGACTGAAGCGTCTGGAGTACCGCATGTCGTGGGAGGATGCTTTCCGCAACTACCTGAAGCGTCTGGACAAGAAGAAGCCCGTCATCCTCTGTGGCGACCTGAACGTAGCCCACGAGGAGATAGACCTGAAAAACCCGAAGACGAACCGCATGAATGCGGGTTTCACCGACCAGGAGCGCGAGAAGTTCAGCGACCTGCTGGCCTGCGGCTTCATAGACACCTTCCGCACGCTATATCCCGAACAGGTGACCTACTCGTGGTGGTCGTACCGCTTCCAGGCGCGTCAGAAGAATGCAGGGTGGCGCATCGACTACTTCGTGACCAGCGAAAGACTGCGCACCAGCATTGCCGATGCACAGATATTAACAGACATCTACGGCAGTGACCACTGTCCCGTTGCGCTGGAATTGAATATTTGACCTCTGCCCCAACTCCCCTCCCTGCCGGGAGGGGCTGGGGGTGGGTTTTATTTCTCTGGTATCTGTACCGGCAGGTCGCTACGGTGAGCAAAGATGTGGGGTGACATAATCTCCACGCCGTTGCTATGGAACGAGTCGAGGATGTTCTGGTGCAGTTCTGAATAGATGTCGCCCAGCAGATCCGACTTGCGAGTATAGGCATTGATTTCGTATTCCACATAGAAGTCATCGAGTGCCGTGATGCGCACAAAAGGCTCTGGCTTCTTCTGCAGATGGGCGGTCTTGGCGGCTGCATCGAGCAGCAAGTCGCGAATCTGTTGCCACGGCATGTCGTAGCCGATGGTTACCTTCGTATGTACAATAACGCCATAGTTATGTGCGGAGAAGGTGTAGTTGGTAGTCTGCGACGTCATGAGATTGGAATTGGGAATGGTGATAACATCATTCTTACGAGTACGGATGCGCGTCACCAGCACAGTTTTCTCGATGACGAAGCCTTCCGTGTCACCATATTTGATAAAGTCGCCCACATGGAACGGACGCATATAGGTCATCACCATACCTGCCATCACGTTACCAATAATCGACGAGGAACCCAGCGACACGATGATACCAATGAAAACGGAGACGCCCTGGAAGACTTCCGACTCACTACTGGGCAACAGGGGCCAAATCATGACAATCATGAACGAATAGCACAACACGCGCAAGATGAGATAGGTGGGTTGTGCCCAGTCGGCATAGAAACCAGTAATCTTCAAGCGTCCTGAACCTATCTCGTTCATCAGGTAGTGCAGACCTTTCACCAGATAACGGAAGCAGAAGACGATAACGACAATCTGGAAGAACTTAGGCAGGAAACTCACTACTGACTTAAGGATGTTCACGAAGGGATTCCACACATAACCGAAGATGGTAAACGTGAACGATTTGGTCTCTGGGAATGCCACAAAGAACATGGGTACAAAGATGAAAAGCAGCAGGAAGATAATCAGGTAACGCAGCACGTTGAAACCTGTCAGGAAGAGGATACCTTGACGGTGCAAGTTGAGTACCTCGTAATCCTTGATAGCCAACGGACGGGTACGGCGCAACAGCATTCGCAGCAGGCGATAGCGCCAACGGCGGTAACAGAAGTTGGTAGCCCAGATGAGTAGACCCAGTGCTAACATTGCACCCAGGACATAGACCACACCCATGAGTTTACGCTTCAGTCCGTATTGTGCATGCAACTGCTCTATCTTCGCCTCAATAATGGTTCGATACTCTGCCGCCAACTCTTGGCGCGTCTTGTTCTGCCACAGTCCGTCGTTGTCGGTAACACTCATCACCAATTCTTCACCAATCATAATGTCGGTGGTAAACTCGCCATCAAAGATATATATGGAATCGGTAAAAAGGGTCATACGCTTACCTTCTTCCATAATTTTCTCGCGGATATCCTCCACACGGGCTTCAGGAAGTATTCCTCCCCTACGAGTGTAAAGCACCAACAGCGTATCACCATCTATGATGAGCGGAGCACCAGGGGTAATATTACGCAGGGAGTCTATACGTTCCTTACGACGCACCAACCGTAGGGAGTCGTCGCGTGCCGCCTCACCTGTCTTCTCCAACTGTTCCTGCATCATGATATTCTTCATCTGTTGCTCTTGCAACATACTGCGCAACGCCTGAATAGTGTCATTCTTTGCAGAACTTAACGAATCGATATTAACAGGTTGCTTCTGAGCAACAGCTGTCAACGTGAGTGCCATAACGGCAATCAAAAGGATGTAGCGATAGCAATATTTCATAGCGTAATAGACTTTATGGGAGCAAAGATACAACAAAAAAATGAGTCCACCAAAAAGATGAACTCATTTTCTAATTAAAAGTGGCGGCCTCCTACTCTCCCGCATTGCATTGCAGTACCATCGGCGCAAGCGGGCTTAACTTCTCTGTTCGGAATGGGAAGAGGTGGGACCCC
>ONCH01000017.1 GCA_900316265.1 uncultured Prevotellaceae bacterium
TCAAGGCCTTGCGGGAGGCTGATATCGTGGTTGTTCCCAGCACAACGGACAAATCACGTGCAGCAGAGATTATCCGCGAATGGTGCGACGAAGACAGGATGTACCGCTATGAACTGCCCATGCAGAAAGACCGCACGGCAGTCCGCAAGGTCTATGACGACATCTGTCAGCAAGTCGTTGCGTGGTACAACGAAGAGAAGTATATCGCCATCGTTGTTGAAGGGGACGTCAGCATCTATGCATCTATCCACTACGTGCTGGATGAACTGAAGCGTAGAGATATTCCTGTCACTCAGCAACCAGGAATTCCCTCGTTTATTGCTGCTGCAGCAATGGCCGACCTCTCGCTGGTCAGTGGACAGCAACGTCTGGTGGTTTTGCCAGGCGATGCCGATGGTAACACATTAGAACAGCTATTGACCAGCAACCACGTGGTCGTCATCATGAAACTATCGCAATGTGCGGAGGCGCTGAAGGATTTCCTGCGTCAGCACCCTGCCGTCACTTGTCACTATTTTGAGAATGTAGGCACCACAGAGGCTTTCCACACGGCCCAGTGTGACGAGATTCTGTCTCGACAACTCCCTTATTTCTCACTTTGTATCCTTTTTCCTGCTTGACTTTGCAAAATATTTTGTATCTTTGCAAGCATGAAAAGCGCTTTTCTTATCGCAGCACCTACCAGTGGCTCTGGCAAGACAACGATTGCCAGGGGGCTGATGGCATTGTTCACAGAGAAAGGCTACAAGGTACAACCCTTTAAGTGTGGTCCTGACTATATCGACACCAAGTTCCACGAGGCGGTTTGTCATAGACCCAGCGTCAACCTCGACACGTTTATGGCTACGCCAGAACACGTTCGTGAACTCTTCGCCTACTACGGGCAGGATGCCGACGTCTGTGTGGTAGAAGGTATGATGGGACTCTTCGACGGCTACGATCGCGACAAGGGTTCGTCAGCCGAGATTGCCCAAGCACTGGACATTCCCGTTGTACTGGTGGTCGATGCCAAGAGTGCAGCCTACTCGATGGCTCCACTGCTACAAGGCTTCGTCAATTTCCGTAAGAATGTCCGCATCGCAGGCGTTATATTTAACAAGGTGGGCTCGGAGCGCCACTTCAGCATGTTACAGCAAGTATGCGACGACCTGCATATCGAGTGCTTCGGCTATCTGCCTAAATCACCTGAACTTGAACAAGGCTCACGCTACTTGGGCCTCGACTTCTCAGAACTCAATTCACAACCCATCAAACAATTGGAGGAACACGTAAAATGGCAGGAACTGTTAACGCTTTGATAGCCTGTAACCAGGAGTCGTTCTCGTTTCTCTATCAGGAGACGATTGACAGCTTCCATGAAGTGCGCTTCTTCGACCCAGAGACAGACGTGCCATCGTTTGAGGGTATCGACTTGCTCTATCTGCCTGGCGGCTATCCAGAGAAACACTTAGAGGCATTGGTCGCCAACGAGGCCTGTCGCAAAGCCATCAAGGACTATGCCGAACAGGGGGGACGCATCGTCGCCGAGTGTGGCGGCATGATGTATCTCTGCCAAGCCATCGTGACAGATGACGGCGATTATCCTATGTGTGGTGTGCTACCCTACTCCATCACGGCCCGCAAAGCCGACCGCAAACTGTCTCTTGGCTATCGCCGCTTCGTTCTCGATGGCAAGGAGTATCGAGGCCACGAGTTCCATTACACGCAATTCTTAGGCCAGAAACCCGCATCCGTTGCTCAGGTCTATAACGCCAAGGACGAACCTGTCGACACGCCCGTTTTCAAGTACAAGAATGTTTTAGCCAGTTACACGCATTTATATAATATATGAAGACTCTCCACCCCATCATGTTTGCCGGTACTGGTAGCGATGTTGGCAAAAGCATCGTTGCTGCAGCCTTCTGTCGCATCTTCAAGCAGGACGGCTACAACCCTGCCCCATTCAAGGCACAGAATATGGCGCTGAACTCCTACGCCACACCCGACGGGCTGGAGATTGGTCGTGCACAGGCCGTACAAGCTGAAGCAGCTGGTATCCCATGTCATACAGACATGAACCCCTTGCTTCTGAAGCCCAATTCCGACCACACCTCACAGGTGGTGCTGCACGGCAAGCCCATCGGCAATAAAGATGCCTACGACTATTGGCGACAAGGCACATCGGAAATCGACTTCCGCTCCGAGGTTCATGCCGCCTTCGATCGCCTTGCCTCGCGCTATAATCCCATCGTGATGGAGGGGGCAGGCAGCATTGCAGAGATTAACCTGAAGGACCGCGACTTGGTGAACATGTCGATGGCACAACATGCAAAGGCGGATGTAATATTGGTGGGCGACATCGACCGCGGAGGTGTCTTCGCTTCCGTCTATGGTAGCATCATGCTACAAAGCCCAGAGGACCGCAAGCGCATTAAGGGCATCATTATCAACAAGTTCCGTGGCGACATGCGCCTGTTTGACGAGGGTCGCCGTATGCTGGAAGAAATCTGTGGCATCCCCGTTTTAGGCGTCATTCCTTATTATAAAGACATCTACATCGACGAGGAAGACAGCGTAGCGCTGGAGCAGAAGCGTAAACAGTTAGCTGAGGACAAAGTCAACGTGGCTGTCGTTCTTTTGCGCCATATCAGCAATTATACCGACTTCAACACCTTGGAGCGCGACCCACGCGTCAACCTCTTCTACACCAACAATACCAAGGACATAGAGCAGGCAGACATCATCATCCTTCCTGGCACGAAGTCAACCCTCGACGACCTGCTGGAACTGCGTCGTAATGGTTGCGCACAAGCTATCCAGCGTGCTCATCGCGATGGAAAGCTGGTCATCGGTATCTGTGGTGGTTATCAAATGTTGGGACAAACGGTCAACGACCCCGACGGCATTGAGGGTAGCATCAACAGTCTGCCAGGTCTCGGCCTGTTACCCATCAACACCACGATGACAACAGAGAAAACCACTAAGCAGGTCACTTTTGAGTTCAACGGCCAAGCATGTCAGGGTTACGAGATTCATCAAGGTGTCAGCAATACTGACGAGGCTATCCTCCAGACTGACCATTGCATCGGCACCTACATTCACGGATTCCTCGACAACGCGCCTGTCATTGAGCACTTGCTGAGCAAACATGTGGCTCAACGTTCCCCGTTGAGCACCCAGAGTTATACCGATTTTAAAAATGAGCAATACGACAAGCTTGCCGCCCATGTGCGCCAATATGTCGATATGGAACGCATCTATCAAATATTAACCAGCGATGATTAAAGGACACGGCGACGACGCATACCAGTACACGCACATTGTTTCCGACTTCTCGTCGAATATCTGTGCAGGCAAAGGCCATCAGGCATTGATGGGCTATCTGGCTGCTCATCCTGAACTCGCCAGCCACTATCCAGAGCCTGAGGCGTGGTCGCTGGAGCGTTTGATTGCCGAGCAGTACGACTTAGCATCCGAACAGGTCATCGTCACCAATGGCGCTACAGATGCTATCTATCTCATTGCACAGGCTTTCCCCATGCAGGCCGACATTCCACGTCCTACGTTCAGCGAGTATGAAGATGCCTGTCAGTTGTTTCCACGAACAGACACGGAGCACCGCATGCTCTGGCTCTGCAATCCCAATAACCCCACAGGCGACGTCTATGACCAGTCTATTATTGACAAGATGATGGTGAAGTACGACCTCGTGGTAGTTGACCAGTCGTATGAAAACTACACCAACCGTTTCGTCATGAATCCGCGTTGGGCAGCACATACGCCTCACATCATCCAGATACATTCGTTCACTAAGACTTACGCAATTCCAGGCTTACGTTTGGGTTACATCACCGCACATGCCTCACTGACAGCGCACCTGCGTCGTTTCCTGCGTCCTTGGAGTGTATCGGCATTGGCCGTCGAGGCAGGCAAGTTCCTCCTGCGCAATGACGAGCTACGCTGTACGCCCGACCTGAACGAAGCCCAACGCCTACGTGACAGGTTACAACAGATTGACGGCATCATCACACAGGAAACACAGACCAACTTCATGCTTTGTCAGTTCGAATCAGCACATACAGCCGCAGAACTGAAAGACTACTTGGCACGTCAGCACCACCTGCTCATTCGTGATGCCTCCAACTTCAAAGGACTTACCCCACGCCACTTCCGCATCGCTGCCCAGACACCTGCAGAGAACGATACGCTGATTGAGGCAATACAAGAATTCATGGCTAAATAAATGGATTGGTTGTTCGTCATATTGCCCTTGCTCCTCGGCTGGTTCCTCGACCTGCTCATTGGCGATCCTGCATGGTTGCCCCACCCTGTCGTTGGATATGGCAAGATGATTTCCTTTGGTGAGCACCGTCTGAATAAAGGAACACACCGCAAACTGAAAGGTGCCCTGATGGCCATAGTCCTTATATCAATGGTCTTCGCCGTTGCCTATTTCGGACTATCCATACTCCCTCCCTTTGGGAGGGTTGGGGTGGATCTCATCCTCATCTTCTACTGTCTTGCTGGCACCACACTCATCCGTGAAGTACGACAAGTCTTCCTTGCCCTCGACCGTTCATTGGACGAAGGCCGTAAGCAGGTAGCTCGCATCGTAGGGCGCGACACCTCCGAACTCTCTGCTCAAGAAGTACGTACAGCTGCATTAGAGACACTGGCCGAGAACCTCTCTGATGGCGTCATCGCACCCCTCTTCTGGTTTGCCATCTTAGGTATTCCTGGCATGCTGGCCTATAAGATGGTTAACACCCTCGACTCGATGATTGGCTACAGGACCTACCGCTACCGTGACTTCGGTTGTTGGGCAGCTCATATCGACGACATCGCCAACTATATCCCTGCCCGCCTTACCGCCCTATTAATGATAGTAGCCGCGGGGAAGCCACGGCTCACAGGTTTTGTGTGGCGCAATGGTCGCAATCACGCCTCACCCAACAGCGGCTATCCAGAAGCAGCATTGGCAGGCATCCTCAATTGTCGTTTTGGCGGTCCCCACTATTACTTCGGTCAACTCTTCGACAAACCTTTCATTGGCACCAACGACCGCCCGCTGACCACTGACGACATGAGAACTGCCGTCCAGATTAACAGAACGGCAGAAGTATTAATGGTACTGGCTGTTTGCATGTGTCTATTAGCTATCACAGGCGTTTCATGATACGCGCAATAGCACGGTTGAGCGACTCGGTGGGTTCAATGATGTTATAATCCTGCCAGAATACGGGGTCAAGGAAGTAATCTACCTTGTCGAAGAAGGCGTCGTGCTGGTCAAACGACTCTCGACCACGGATGGGGCGACCAGTAGTGGCATCCTGCCCAGTTACAACCATTTCGCAACAAGCCGTAAAGGACGTAGCAAAGAGGCGGCGACGCCAGTCACAATTGAAGCGGAACACGGTGCGAATGTAACTGATGCGAGTCACATCGTTGTCCTGACGGAAATCCACCAACAGCGACAACTCCTTAGGACGGAAGCGCACACCCAGAGGCTTCTTAACCAGCATCATCATTGTAGCCTTATTACGGTCTTTCATGTCCAGTTCCAATTCTGCACGCGTGAAAGCCAGCGTCTCCTGATCAATATACAATTTCCCGTAATAGAGCGCATAGGGCATGGTACGTCGCGGACGGATACTCACCACATATTGGTGACGGTCACCAATGATGGTCGGCACCTCCATCTGCATCTGGTAGCAGTCCAATTCCTCTTCATTCAACAGGAAATCCCGCTGTTTGACAATATCCAACTGGATAGGTAGCACAGGACCACCCGTCACCTTGACACTCAGCGTATCACCCTTGCGAGGACTCAGCAAGCGACGCCCCTTACGGATAGCCACACGGTCATCGGCATTCTCCCAATAGGCATAGGACGACTTATACATGTCCACAACTCCCTCAGCTATCATGATATAGTTCTGGCGCTTCTGAGCCGTTTCCCGATAGAAGCAATGAAACAGTTCCGGATGCTGGCTATAGTTCTTGGGAATCTTGCTGATGGCAGTCATTACCAGTTCGCGGGCATTCGTATTCATGACCAGTACCTCTTGCAATTGGATGGTTGCCGGACTCAGACTGATGCGCAGTTCCCCGTCTTGCAACTGATTCAGTCGCACACGCTGGGCACGGAATCCCACATTCGACACAGTAATTGTCTTCAACTCCGATTCCGCTTTCAACACAAAATAGCCATCACCATTCGTCACCACGGTATGGCCTCCACCCGTCACACTGGCGCCCACCAGCACCTTGCCAGTAGTACGATCAAGCACCGTACCACTCACCTGCGTAATCGTCTGTGCGCTGACGCCCATCACAGCCAGCACCGCCAATAATCCTATGAATAATAACCTCCTCATCACCGTCTCCTCCCTTGCCTCATCATTATTTGTTCTTGTGTACCTCGCAAAGATAGCACTTTTTCCAGAATAAAACAAATAATTCTGTATCATTTTTTTGAGTACACCCTAAAAAGGGAAATAAGCTGTACCAGCATCCAGATACAGCTATCCTGTGTCTGTATTAGCTGTACTTGCATCTGTATTAGCTGTATTAGAGAGTCTAAAGCAGCTAATTAGAAATACTTCGTGATTTTTGAGTTGTCGAAGTTGTTCATCTCGTTCATCATGCGGACTGCAGAATCGACGATGGGGAAGGCGCAGAGGGCACCAGTGCCTTCGCCAAGGCGCAAGCCAAGATGCAGCAAGGGCTTGGCATCGACGATGTCGAGCATGCGCTTATGACCACTCTCGTCACCACAATGGGTGAAGATCATATAGTCCTGCGAGGCTGGGTATAGACGGATGGCAGCAATGGCACAGGCCGTCATGATGAAACCATCAACCAATATTATCAGATGCTGCTCAGCAGCACGCAGCATGGCACCAATGGCTGCAATCATCTCGAAGCCACCGAAATACGAGAGAGACCCCTCCAAGCTCCCATATTTAGGGGAGGCATTATAGTTTGCTACCGCTTTAGATAGCACTTCGTACTTATGGCGGATGCCAGGGGTATCAAGACCAGCACCTGCGCCAATGCACTCGTTCAAAGGAATGTTGCCAAAGAGGTGCATCCAAATGCTGCTGGGTGACGTGTTGGCAATACCCATCTCGCCGATAGAGAGGATGCGACAACCCTCTTTTACGCAGTCGTCGACTAACTCGGCGCCAACCTGGATGGCCTTGTCAAACTCCTCCTCAGTCATTGCAGGCTCATAAAGGAAATTCTTCGTACCACGGGCAATCTTCCTATCAATAATGCCAGAAACGTCCGACAGGTCGTAGTCAACACCAACATCGACAATACGGAGCTTGAAGCCATGCTGTCGACAGAACATATTGACACCACCGCCACCATGCGTAAAGTTAATCATTTGTTGCCAGGTGACCTCACGGGGCGATACACTGACACCCTCACGCTCTATACCGTGGTCGCCACCCAAAAGCAGGTGGCAGGGATGCGCCAGTGATGGTTCCAGCGTCTGCTGAACCAAGCACACCTGCATGGCTAACTCTTCCAAACGTCCCAACGAACCCTTGGGTTTGTTCAGGTTATCGATCTTTGCTTGTATCACCGCCTGCATCGAACGGTCAACGAGATGTATGTCGAATGTTTTCATTTTATCTTAACGGGTATTCCAGAAACCATGAGGATAACCTCATCGGCTTGCTGAGCAATATACTGGTTCATCCAACCTTGCAGGTCGGTGAACTTACGCTGGAGAGCATTGTCACTGACACCACCCAGGCCAATCTCGTTGGTGACGAAGATATAAGTGGCATCATGTTGAGTGAAGGCATCAAACTCACACTTGGCCTCAACGAGGATGGCATCGACGTTCACACTATTGGTCGTCAACCAATTGGTGAGCCACAGCGTGATGCAGTCGATGAGCACTACCCTACCCGTCAGGTCGTGACGACTAAGGTACATTTCTTCCTCGATGTTTGTCCATTCAGGACCACGACGTTCCTGATGGCGACGTACACGTTCACGGAACTCATCGTCCCAGATATGGGCAGTAGCCAGATAAACGGGATTCGTGCTCAGGCTCAGCGCCAACGCCTCAGCCTGCTCGCTCTTACCAGAGCGCTGTCCACCAGTAATAAGGATTATCTTTTTCATAGTGCACAAACGACTAAATAGACGGTGAGTTCAACGAGCAGACAGACGGCTCCACAGCAATCGCCCGTATAGCCACGCAGACGGTTCCAGATGAGCAGGTAGAGGAAGTACATCGTTAGGCAGGGCAGGAAGATAATGAGCTCCCATGCCAGACCAGTGTACCACAGATACAAGCCCATCGGCAACAAGCCCTGAATGGCCAGACTGATGCCTGCCTTCCAATCCATCTTGCGATAAACGGTCTTGTTCTTTGCCTCCTCTTCCTTACGAGCGTAGGGCATCATGAGAATGAGTTGCGCTGTCACCATCTTGGCATACGGGTCAGCCGCAAGAATGGTGAGTGCCGCCAACGTAGGAGGCAGGGAAAAGAGACATGCTGCCAACAGCACTTCATAGAGGATAAGACCAAGGACGCCATAGGTGCCAATGTGCGAATCCTTCATGATGGCAAGGATGCGCTCGCGGTCATGTCCGCCACCACCAAAGCCATCGAGGAAATCGGCCAGTCCGTCTTCATGCAAAGCACCTGTCACCAGCAGTCGCACTATGATAGCCAGCAGTACCGCCACGATGTATGGCAGATACATACTGCCCACATAAAGCGTAGCCGCCATCACGCCTCCCGTCAGCCAACCCGCCAACGGCCAGTGTTCGACAACCGTCTTGTAAGATGCCTGTGGAGGCTGGTGCAACCGCCAGAAAGGCAGTCGCGTAAAAAAAATAAACGCCGCCCAAATACGGTCATACCAATGTGTCTGGTCTATACTTGTCTGCATATATTTCTAATTTATTTTGCAAAGTTACAAATATTTTTGTACTTTTGCATACTGAAAGCATTTAAAAATCAATAGAAATGAAGAAAATTGCTATTGGCTATTGCCTATTGGCTATTGGCTTATGCGCTTGTACTGGCAAGAAAACCTCACAGGCAGATACCAATGACACCCTTTCAACGCAAGGCACAGAGACCGTTGAAGTGAAGTATGCCACAGGATTCAGCGTGAAGGATTCTGCTGACATCCGTCTGGTAGATGTCGGCAAGAAAGACCATTTCGCACTGGTTCGCAGCAACAATGTTGAGGTACCTACAGGTTATACGAAGGTGGTGGTTCCTATCCAGAATACCATCTGCATGACGGCCCTGCAACTGTCGAACTTCACCGTACTCGATGCTCACGACGTGGTGAAAGGAATCACAGGAACGAAGAACCTGTTTAATAAGGACATCCTGGCTCGTGTCAAGGACGGTCGCATCGTGAAGATAGGTACCGAGGGCGAGTTTGACACCGAGCTTATCCTTTCCGCCAATCCTGATGTTATCTTTATCTCACCCTTCAAGCGCGGTGGTTACGAAGCAATCAAGGAGACAGGTATCACACTGGTACCCCATCTGGGTTATAAGGAGCTCGACCCGTTAGGCCAAGCCGAATGGATTAAGCTCGTGGGTATGTTCATCGGCAAGGAGCGTAAGGCCAATGAGCTTTTCGATGGAATAGAAAAGCGCTATAACGAATTAAAGTTGAAAGTTGAAAGTTTAGCGTTGAAAGATAAGCCGACAGTGACCAGTGGTGAGATGCATTATGGCACGTGGCGTGCTGTGGGTGGCAAGAACTACCTGGCACAGATTTTCCGCGATGCGGGTGCTGACTACGTAGTGAATGACGACGAGGAAGCTGGTGAGAACCTGGAATTTGAGAAGATGTATGCCCTCTCTGCCAATGCCGACTACTGGCGCATCTTAAACAGTTTCCCTGGTGAGTTCACGTATGATGCGCTGAAGGCCAGCGAACCCCGCAATGCACTATTCAAGGCTTTTAAGGAGAAGAAAGTCATCTACTGCAATATGAAACTGCAGCCTTACTACGAGATTACTCCGGTAGAACCTGACGTGCTACTGAAAGACCTCGTTGCCATCTTCCATCCAGAGCTGGTAGAGAGCGACTACAAACCCAAATACTATCGTCTGCTGAAATAAATGAAGGCTCCAAAGTTTGTCATACTCCTCATAGCTATCGCCTTACTGCTGATTGTCAACTTGCTCATCGGTACGGTAAAGATTCCCATTGCCGATGTCTGTCGCATTCTCGGCGGTGGTGGCAACAACGAGATATGGACGAACATCATCTTCAGCAGTCGACTGCCACAAGCACTGACAGCCATTGTCGCTGGTGCTGGACTAGCAGTCAGCGGACTACAGATGCAAACCGTTTTCCGCAATCCGCTGGCAGGACCTTCGGTATTAGGTATCAGTAATGGTTCAGCACTGGGCGTAGCCTTTGTGGTGCTGTTGTCCGGGCGTATCGGTGGTGTAGCATTGAGTCGTCTGGGTTACCTCGGTGATGCCGCAATGAGCGTTGCTGCCATCATCGGTGCCTTAGCTGTGCTGCTGCTCATCATGTGGGTAGCCCAGAAGGTGAAGGGCAACGTTACCCTATTAATAATAGGTGTGATGATTGGTTATCTGGCCAACGCTATCATTGGCGTGCTGAAGTTCCTGTCACCAGAAGACGACGTCAAGGCCTTTGTGGTGTGGGGACTGGGCTCGTTCAGTAGAGTCTCTGGTGACGAGATGGTACTGTTCATCGTACTGATGTGCATCCTATTGCCATTGGCTTTCCTGCTGGTAAAACCCCTGAACCTCATGCTCTTAGGCGACAACTATGCCGCCAACTTAGGGCTGAACATCAAACGAGCACGCATGCTGATTATCATCTCCAGCGGTGTACTCGTAGCCATTGTCACAGCCTACTGCGGCCCCATCATGTTTATTGGCCTGGCAGTACCCCATCTGGCTCGCGCCATCTTCCGCACCAGCGATCACCGTCTGCTGATGCCAGCCACTGCACTTTGTGGAGCAGCGCTGGCCTTGCTGTGCAACCTCATTGCCCGCATGCCAGGCTTCGAGGGAGCTTTACCTGTCAACAGCGTTACCGCCCTTGTTGGTGCCCCTGTCATTGCGATGGTTATCTTCCGTCGCAGAAAACACGATTTTGCTGAATAGTATGATGACACGCTTGCTGTTTTCTCTCTTGATAGTAGTATTGTTGCTAACTGGATGTCGGCAACAGTCGCCGATGCCACAGGAGAATAGCATCTATTATTGGCGGACGGAGTGGCGACTGGATAGCCTGGAGCGTGATTTCCTAAAGCAGTACGATATTCATAAGGTATATTGTCGCTACTTCGACGTGGTGATGCGTAACAACGAACCCATGCCCAATGCCACTATCAGTTTTACAGAGCCCATTGCCCCGTCGCTCAGCATCGTGCCCACAGTGTATATCACTGAGAACTGCATGCACAGCGAGCATAAAGGTTTGGCAGAGAGAATTGTGGAACGCATCGTGCAGATGAACGAGACCAACGACGTGAAGAATGTCAAAGAGATACAGATAGACTGCGACTATACTGGACGAAGTCTGAAGACGTACTACGCGTTCTTAGAGGAAGTACGCACGACAGCCCGTCAACACAATATACGCCTGTCAACTACCATCCGTCTGCACCAGCTGTCGATGGAGGTACCTCCTGCCGACTATGGTGTACTGATGCTCTACAACACCGGCAACCCTGAGAAGTATGCCGAGCGCAACCCTATCCTCGACATCCGTGATGTGATGCCATACATCAGCAAGCTGGACGACTATGCATTACCACTGGCTGCTGCCTATCCAGTATTTCTATGGCAACGCACCATCTATGGCGTTCACGTGGACCACTGGGTTGAGGCCGACGAGATACTGAAGGTAAAGGACGTTGTTGAAGAAAAACGTCCTGAACTGCGTCGCACTATTCTGACCTATCATTTAGACAAAGAAAATATAAAACGATATACATCAGAAACATATGAAACGATTTATCATCATTAGTCTGCTTACTGCATTGGTTGGCCATGCTTTCCCCTGTGCATATCCAGGCACAGATAACTACTACCTATTCTGCGTTTGTGATAAACAGGAATTTAGCGACCGCGTCAACAGCACCACCCAGGACAACTGGAAAGCCTACTTAGGTTCAGACAAGGAGTACTACTGGTTTGATGCTGACGAAGTTATCCGTTTTGCACAAGCCAAGGGTGACGCACTGATGGTCAGTTACGTCATGAACCTGCAGAAATACCTGCAGTGTTCCGACGAGGTACGGAGAGAACAGTGGGACTACCCTACCAAGGAACAGTTACAACAGCGCCGTCAGACATTGCAGAGTGTGCGTACCTATGCCTCTAGCAAACTGAAGACCCGTCTGCGCAGTCAGCATGCCTTGCTCTACATGCGCTGTAATATGCTGTTGGGCAACCACAGTGCTAACGTCACCTTCTGGGAGAATATCGCCAGCCAGTATATTGAGACGGTATATAAGGAGATGATGCAAAACATCTATGCAGGTGCCCTGCTGAAGACCGGACGTGGTACCGAGGCCGCACGACTCTTTGCCGAACAAGGTGACTGGAACAGTTTGATGACGCAATACTACCAACAACGCTCCTTTGTTGCTATACGCCAGGAGTACCTGCGCGATGCCAATTCACCCGTGCTTCCTTTCCTGTTGGAGGACTTCGTCAACAACAGTCAGGAGGCTTACGATGCTGAACATCATGAAGGACTGCCCGGCAAAATGTTCGTTCGCGACATTAAGCGTAGCGAGGCTCAAGAAATGATACGCTTTGCCAGCAATGTGGTGAAAGAAGGCAAAACAGAGGTGCCTGCTCTGTGGAAGTCGGCACAAGCGTGGCTGGAGTATTTCTTCGGTGACCGCAAACAGGCACTGGCAGATGCCAAAGCTGGCACCACACTGGAGGGTACGGAACGCATGAAGGACGTGGCACGCATCATTTATATGTATGTCAAGGCTGATGTTGAACCTATCAACAGCAACTTCGACAACTGGTTGGCAGGCGAACTCAACTGGCTGAATCAGCACTTAGCCAATTACTATTACAACAGAAGCCGTGCACGTCTCCTCAACTGTGTGGTGGGCGAGAAATATGCCAAGGCCAACCAACCCTATATGTCGGCAGCGCTCTACGCCATGAACAATTCTGAATGCGCCTTTACGTTGGTAGATACCATGAAAGTGGAAGACCTGCCACAGTATCTAAGGTATATCGAGACCCCTGCCCAAACTCCGCTGGAGAAAGTGGTAAAAGCTAAGCTAAAGATAGAGGAAGAACGTTTGAACGACCTCATAGGAACCAAGTATCTGCGTGTACGCTGTTGGGAGGATGCTATATTTTGGCTTAACAAAGTGCCACTGTCGTACTATAACCAGAAGGGCTATGCCGTCTATGCAGCTAATCGCCGTTATACCGTGGAGCCGTGGATGAAGCGCCAGTGGTTGAAATCCAACTTGGAATGGGATCATGACGAGATACACCTAAAGAGTAATCCCAAACTGGACTTTGTAATGGAGATGTACCGCATGGAAGGAGAACTTGACCTACTCAGCGGTAAGGAATATTATCAGCGTTGCTATGACTTGGCTGTACGCTACGCTCAGGCACACTTCACGGGCGACTGTTGGTTCCTGACACACGATGGCAAGAGTGTTTACGATGTGCAGAAGCCTAACGAAACCGACCTTGCTGCCAAGGCACTAGCCTATCTGCAAAAGGCTACTCAGACCAAGGATATGAAATTAAAGGAGAAGGCGCTATTTGCGATGACATACTGCATCTTCTACCCCAAAACGTGGTACACAATGGAGTGGAACGACGGCAAGCGTGACTACGAACAGATGGAACATCAAGACTCACCGCAGTATGCTGCCTTAACCAATCTGCTGCGCTTTGAGCGTGCCAACGCCAACAACGTCAGCAACTATGTGACGCTCTGTGATGAGTACCAGACGTTTGCAAAGAGTCACTAAACTACAACAAGTCTTTTATCTCCAACAAGCGATCTACAACAAATGTGGGTCGCTTGTTTGCTTCTTCTGCATTGACATTCCAACGATTAAAGAGCAGGGCATCGATACCAGCATTGAGGGCACCCTGAATATCAGTCTGTAGATTGTCTCCAATCATCAACGTGGTTTCCCGTTCGGCACCAGACAATTTCAAGGCATAATCGAAATACAAAGGCGAGGGTTTGTTGACACCAGCATCCTCACTTAGGATAATGGTATCAAAATAGTCCCTCAAACCACATGCTGCCAGTTTCTTGTACTGCACCTCATGGAAACCATTGCTACACATGTGCATGCGATAACCGTTCTGTTTCAGATAGTCCATCAGTTCATGGGCACCCTCCACCACCCCAGGCTTACAGGAGCAGAAGTCTAGAAACTTGTCGCTCATCTCCAGACAAAGCTGTTCGGTAACAGGCAAACCCTCGCCTACACTAAGTGGACGACGGAAACGCTCCACAATGAGGAATGGACGGGTAATCTCGCCTTTCGAATAGCGTCCCCAAAGGTCGATATTCGCTGCCCAATAAGCATCGTAGAACACCTTCGGGTTAGAGAAGTAACGCTCCAAATGGAACGCATCAAAGGTTTCCTTGAGTGCAATGACTGCATTGCCATAAGTATCGTACAACGTGTCGTCGAAGTCGACAAAAAGGTCTTTATATTTCTTTTCCATAGATCTTTCCTTCATTATCAATGAGCAATATGGTCAGTTCGCCGTTGGGCAGTAATGGAGCGCAGAATTCATAGCAATGCTGAATGACCGTCTGGGCGAACGGAATTCGCCCACACTCTGGAATGAGCTCCCACAGTTCCCTGGCCAATGTCATGTTGCTGATATCAATATTAATATCAATCTCCTGCAGCATCTGCTGAATAAAAGTCTTGTCCATCACGGTCTTCCGACTGTGCGTATCAAGATTGCCTGCCGCCAGTTTCACGGCTTTACCCAGCATCACACCCAAGGTGACGCTCTTTATTCCTATTTCGTTGGCAATCTTCAGCGTCTCACCAATATAATTGCCGTATTCCACAAAAGCCTGCTGGGGTAAATCTGGATAAAGAGCCTTGACAAAGCGTTCACTCTTACCACCACTATTGATGACTACCCTATTCGTACCGCTGGCCAATGCCACCTCCATACATTTACGGATAGAGTCGATAAACGCTTCCTCACTAAAAGGCTTCACAATACCTGACACACCGATAATAGAGATACCGCCCTCAATACCCAAACGGGGATTGAATGTTCTCTTTGCGATTTCTTCGCCATTAGGAACGGAAATGGTTATACGAACATTCTCCTTAATATTATTTCGCATCATTTCGCGTGGCCCTTTGTTGATGGCTGGCTCACCTGGAGGATAGTCAAAGCCTGGCAACGTAAAACGCCCCACTCCTTCATCACCAACAATCTCAAAACACTCGTTGACTTCTACACTTGCCCTTACCTCAATACCATTGGTCACATCGGGGTCATCACCTGCCTCTTTGATACAATAAGCATAACCGTCGCCATAGCCCACAGGCACGCTGATGGTCTCGCCATCAGGCAACAGTACAGGAACCTCAGCAGGCATCTCGCCATACAACAACCGCTTCGTAGCAGCAATGGCGGCAGCAGTAGCGCATGTTCCCGTTGTCAGTCCGCTATGCAGTGGATAGAATTCCGGCAACAGCTTTTCTACCATTCTTCTTAATCCATAAGGGCCGTTGACACAGTTGTCGAAATGAAACTCTGGACGTCTCATGGCAATAATCTGCATACCTTTAGCTTTCGCTTCGGCAACCTTCTCACTGAAGCCACCACTCCCGCCACTTTCCTTCAATAAAATGGCATCAGCATCGGGCATAATGCTATCCTCAAAGAAACACAGTTGGTCATCCGTTGCCCCTTGTTGATGTGCCAACTGGATACTACTCTCACGATTCAGTATGCGATAGACAACCTTGACACCTTTGGTCTCCAAGTATTTCAGCTTGCTAATGCTCTGCACCCCCGTAGTGGCCAGCAAAGTAAAAGCATCACGGGGACAAGTTCTTTGACAATGGTCATCAACCCAATCAAAAAACTGTCCCCATGATTCTATCCACGTAATATCAGGGTCACGTGGAGGATAGATGCGCTCATAGCGAATAACTGGTATCTGCAAAGAGGATGCTATAGACAAAATAGTCTCATGCAGCAGCGACGCAAAGGGATGGGCAGCATCAACTATCAAACGGATGTCATGCTCACGACAGAACAGACACATCGCCTCACCATCCAGCGCACCATCAATGCGCTGACCATGATGCAACGTGATGTCCTGCTCGCCCGTCTTGGTACTATAATAATAGGTGGAGCTACCCTCTTCCAGTACCTCTGCGGCCTTACGTCCCTCTGTTGTACCTCCGAATACCAGTATCACTTCTTACAGCAGTGCCTGGATCTTCTCCTCAATCTTAGCCTTGGGCTGTGCGCCAATCAGCTTGTCAACAACCTGGCCACCCTTGAAGAATAGGATAGTAGGAATGTTACGGATGCCAAACTCAGCAGCCAGATCCTCGCATTCCTCAACGTCGCACTTAGCAACTGTTACCTTACCGTCGTAGGCTGTAGCCAATTCAGCAATAACGGGAGCTATCATACGGCAGGGGCCGCACCATGTTGCCCAAAAATCCACTACTAATGGCTGTGCGCCATTCTTCAGGCTCTCGAAATTCTCACTTGTTACTGTTACTTCCATAATTTCAATTTACAATTTGACAAATTACTATTTATTTCTCAATTTAACTACTGCAAATGGTGTGCCATTAATTGATTTTGTAGTCCAATGCTGGCGATTGTTCAATATACTGTATCAGTTCGCTCTTCACATCAACCATCTTGCTGGTGCTCTTGAGCAGTACATGGTTCTTGCCTGTCAGGTCGTGCAACTGGAAAAAGAGCTTTGTCTTACCAGGATGCGCTTCAATCAATTCACCCAACTCCGCCACTATCTGATCGTCCAACAGGTCGGACGTCAGTGAAATGGTGATGCGGTCAATGGCCCGTTCCTTGATGGTCTGCAAGAACTCGACACCCGTAATACCGAGGTCTTTCGGTCCGTCTGGATTATACGAGAAACGCGGTTTCACCTTGCCAGTGACATAGACCGACGCACCAACGGTGAAGAATCCCGACTTGTCGCCCCACGCCTCACCAAACAATGCCAACTCGCCAGAGCCGACAAAGTCTTCGAGGGTCACTATACCGAAAGGCTTGCCTGTTTTGGTAAAGCCTGTACGCACTGACGTAACAATACCACCGATAGTGACATCCTCACGACCTGCCAGATTACCGACATCTGCCAATTCGTCACAACGCGTATTGCACAGATTGTCAAGCACAATCTTATATTCGTCCAGCGGATGTGCAGAAAGGTAGATACCCACCAGTTCACGTTCCTTGTTCAGACGTTCAATGTCGCTCCAGCGTTCCTCACTCTTCGGCAACGTAGGTGTCTGTATCTCCAACTCATCGAAGGCACCAAACAGCGAGTTTTGTGCCTGCTGTTTCTCCATCTGATAGAGTTGTCCGTAACGCATGACGATTTCAATAAAGCTCTCACCCTTGTTATTCGTTGCAAAGAAATCCTCACGACGATAGCCAAAGCTGTCGAAACCACCACTCAGCGCCAAGGCTTCAAAGGCCTTGCGGTTAATCTGACCAAAATTGATGCGCTGCACAAAGTCGAAGATATCCTTATAGGGGCCGCTCTTCTCACGCTCATCGATGATTGCCTGTGCCACACCGTCACCCATACCCTTGATAGCAGCCAGTCCGAAGCGTATCTCACCTTTCTTATTTACACCGAACTTCTGGTATGACTCGTTGACATCGGGGCCGAGTGTGGCAATACCCATCGCCTTACACTCATCCATCAGTTTCGTGATTTCCGTTATTTGGTCACGGCGACGACTCATGATAGCAGCCATAAATTCGGCTGGATAGTTGGCTTTGAGGTAAGCCGTCTGGTAAGCCACCCACGAATAGCAGGCAGCATGCGATTTGTTGAAGGCATACGAGGCGAAAGCTTCCCAGTCACTCCATATCTTATCAAGAGTCTTCGGGTCGTGACCGTTCTTCTTACCACCCTCAATGAACTTCGGTTTCATGGCATCGACAATGTCCTTTTTCTTTTTACCCATCGCCTTACGCAGAGCATCGCTCTCACCACGGGTAAAGTCTGCCAACAGACGACTGAGCAACATCACCTGCTCCTGATAGACGGTGATGCCATAGGTATCCTTCAGGTATTTCTCCATCACAGGGATATCGTAGGTGATAGGTTCCTCGCCATGCTTACGACGGATGAACTGCGGAATATAGCCCATAGGTCCCGGACGATAGAGGGCATTCATTGCAATAAGGTCCTCGAAGACAGTGGGTTTCAGTTCACGCAGATATTTCTGCATACCAGCCGACTCAAACTGGAAAGTACCGATGGTGCGCCCCTGCTGGTAGAGTTCGAAGGTTTTGGGGTCGTCAATAGGAATGGTGTCCAAATCAACATCAATTCCTCGTGTCTGCTTGATAACAGCACAGGCCTCCTTCATCTCGGAAAGTGTCTTCAGTCCGAGGAAGTCCATCTTAATCAAACCTGTCGACTCAATAACGTGACCATCATACTGCGTGCAGTTGGTCTTGACATCCTTGAAGTCAGGGTCATCGGCTGTCGAGACTGGTACCCAATCGCTAATCGGGTCACGACAGATAATGAAGCCACAGGCATGGATACCCGTACCACGCACCGTACCCTCCAACATCTTTGCATATTTGATGGTATTACGCAGATGAGTGTCGGCAGAGGCTTCTGCCTCCTGTAATTCAGGAACAGCCTTGATTGCATTGGGCAGATTCATCTTCGGTGTCTTACCATCGACATCGGGCAGACGGTCGGGAATAGCCTTACACAGGGCATTTGACACAGCAATAGGCACTTTCTCCACACGGGCCACGTCCTTGATAGAGTTCTTCGTGGCCATCGTAGCATACGTAATGATATGTGCACAGTTCTCATGACCGTACTTATCCTCTACCCACTTCAGTACCTTGCCACGTCCGTCATCGTCGAAGTCGGTATCGATATCAGGTAGTGAGATACGGTCTGGATTCAAGAAACGCTCGAACAGCAGGTCATACTTCAATGGGTCTATCTTCGTGATACCCAGACAGTAAGCCACCACAGAGCCTGCCGCAGAGCCACGACCAGGTCCTACCATCACGCCCAGCTCATCGCGGGCTGAATTGATGAAGTCCTGCACAATGAGGAAGTAACCTGGGAAACCCATCGTCTTCATGATGTGCAACTCAAAGCGCACGCGGTCGTCGACCTCCTTGGGCAGTGGTGTACCATAACGCTTGGCTGCACCCTCGTATGCGAGTTTTGCCAAGTAATCGGCCTCGAACTTGATACGATACAGTTTGTCGTAACCACCGAGTTTCTTGATTTTCTTCTCACCATCCTCTTGTGGCAATGGATTCTCACCATTCTCATCAGAGGTAAACTCCTTGAACAGGTCTTCCTCCGTGAACTTCTTGCGCCACTCATCCTCGGTACCAAACGACTCCGGTATGGGGAAGAATGGCATGATGGGGTCGTGGTCCAGACTATATATCTCCACCTTATCTAATATCTCCAGCGTATTCGACAAGGCCTCAGGTACATCCTGGAAGATATCGTTCATCTCCTCGCGGGTCTTAAACCACTCCTGCTTGGAGTAGAGCATACGCGTAGGGTCATCGAGTTCCTTACCCGTTGACAGACACAATAGGTGGTCGTGGGCCTCCGCATTCTCCTGATCTACGAAATGGGCATCGTTGGTACACACCAGTTTGATACCATACTCATGCGCCAACTCTATCAACACCTTATTCGCTTTCTGCTGCAAGGGAAACGTCTCACGATTAGCACGGATGGTAGGGTCTTTCACCTCGTGGCGCTGTAGTTCCAGATAGTAGTCGTCACCAAACAGATTGTGATACCACTCAATGGCCTCGCGGGCTCCGGCAATGTCGTCCTTCAGTATCTTGGCAGGTACCTCGCCTGCAATACAGGCCGAACAAACAATGAGCCCCTCGTGGTATTTCTCTAAATCAGCACGGTCGGTACGGGGACGCATATAATAGCCGTCCACCCACGAATTACTAACCAGCTTGATGAGATTCTTATAACCCTTATAATTCTTAGCCAACACAATGAGGTGGTAGCCGCCCTGATCCTCACGACCGTTCTTCTGCTCCTTTGAGCCATTTCGGGCAACATACATCTCACAACCGAAGATGGGGATGAAGGGATCCAGTCCCTCCTTCTTACGACCCTTATTAATGCCGCCCACATAGTCGTGAAACTCCTTGATACCAAACATATCACCGTGGTCGGTAATGGCCATGCCCCTCATACCGTTGGCTACAGCCTTATCTACCAGACGCTTGATACTCGATTGTCCATCAAGGATAGAGTAATAAGTATGTACGTGTAAGTGTATAAAATCTTCCATATTATGGGCAAAGTTACGTCGAAAAGGTGAGAATACCAAAAAAATTCATAATTATTAAAGGATTTCTTTGTTAGAATGTTTTGCAATTCATAATAATTTGTTACCTTTGCACATGAAAGTATACTATTAACTGTCTCATGGGAGAAAGAATTAAGAAACTTAAAAAGATTAGAATACATCGTGAAGGCACCAACGAGCTCACGCTCAGCATGCTGGCAATAGCCCTTATTGGCACGGGCTTGTGGTACGCCCTCGATACTACCATTCCTTTCTGGATATTCGTGGTTATCTTTGGTGCTGCATGGCTCATGGCTCTCAATTTCTATCGTTGTCCTATCCGCTATTACAATGGCGATACCGACAAATTGGTGGTGGCCCCTGCCGACGGAAAAATTGTCGTCGTAGAGGAAGCCGAGGAGAACACTTATTTCCACGACAAGCGCCTCATGATTAGTATCTTCATGAGTCCGCTGAACGTACACGCCAACTGGTTCCCCGTTGACGGAAAGGTAAAGTTTGTCAAGCACTTCAACGGTAACTACCACAAAGCTTGGCTACCTAAGGCCAGCGAAGAGAACGAGCATGCGGATATCATGATTACGACACCTGACGGTGAGGATATCCTGTGTCGCCAGATTGCAGGTGCTATGGCTCGTCGCATTGTGACCTATGCCAAGGAAGGTGAGGAGTGCTATATTGACGAACACTTAGGATTCATCAAGTTAGGCTCTCGTGTCGATGTTTATCTGCCACTGACTGCCCGTGCTTGCGTAACGATGAACCAGCCTACTACTGGCGACCAGACTGTAATAGCAAAATTGGCGTAATGCATAATTCATAATTATGAAGTTACTCAACATCCCCAATACTATCACTTGCCTGAATCTCATTTCAGGTTGTATAGCCACCTATTGGGCATTCCAAGGCGACTATCGCATGGCACTGCTATTCATTGTCATTGGTGCCGTCTTCGATTTCTTCGATGGTATGGTAGCGCGCCTGCTGCACGTCTCCTCTCCTATTGGCAAGGAGCTCGACTCACTGGCAGATGACATTACTTTCGGTTTTGCACCCTCTGCCATTATCTTCAGCTACCTCTCACATCTCACCTCTTACATTTCACCTCTCATCCCATACTTGGCATTCATCATGGCCGCCTTTTCAGCGCTACGTCTGGCGAAGTTCAACCTTGATGAGCGACAGGCTTTGGGATTCATTGGACTGCCCACCCCTGCCAATGCCCTCTTCTGGGGAGCTCTTATTGGTGGTTTGCAGGGTTACGACATCCATTTCGAGGGTATCGAGTGGTGTATCATTGCAGGCGTTTTCATCAGCAGCTACCTGCTGATTAGCGAAATACCGATGTTTGCCCTGAAATTTAAGACATGGGGATGGAAGGGCAACGAAATCAAATACTTCTTCTTGCTGACGTGCATACCGATGCTCTTTCTGGGCATCTTCGGACTGGCTGCCATCATCGCATGGTATGTCATCCTGTCGGCAATAAATAGCTATATGTTAAACTAATCTTCACCACTATGTTAAAAGGCCTATTAGGATTCTTTGCCTTTATTTTCTTCCTGATTGTTCTCATCCTGTTATTGGTGGGAAGCTACCTCTATCGTACTTACAGGAAGATACGCGTTGCTGCCCAGCGTGCAGCTGAACGTCAGGCACATCAGCACCGCGAGGAAACGGGGCGTCAACGCCAGCAGTACAGCCAGCGCCAACAGTATGGCCCAACCAATCAAGCTAGTGATACGGAAGACACCAGTTCTTATGAGCAGCCCCGCACAACGCAGACAGCCACTGGTGAGACCATCATAGATAATCGCCATCAAGAGCGCGAAAACAAGAAGATCTTCGACGACTCCGATGGCGAATATGTAGACTTCGTAGAGGAAACTTGAATCTTGAAACCTTAGTTATGCACTAAGGTTCCAATCTCCTCACCGTCCATAACCTTCTTCAGGTTACCTACTACGTCCATATTGAAGACGTAGATGGGCAGGTTATTGTCCTGACACATGCAGATGGCGGTCAGGTCCATCACCTTCAAGCCTCGCGCGAGTACCTCTTTATAAGTAATAGCGTCGAACTTCGTGGCTGTGGGATCCTTCTCTGGGTCTGCCGTATAGATGCCGTCCACACGGGTACCCTTCAACATCACGTCAGCCTCAATCTCGATGCCACGCAGACTGGAGCCTGTATCCGTCGTAAAGTAAGGAGAACCCGTTCCTGCCGAGAAGATGCAGACGTAGCCAGCCTCCATCGCCTCGATAGCCTTCCACTTGGTGTAGAACTCACCAATAGGCTCCATGCGGATAGCCGTCAACACCTTGTTCTTCACACCAATAGCGCCCAGTGCGGAACTCAGCGCCAGCGAGTTGATGACGGTGGCGCACATACCCATTTGGTCGCCCTTCACACGGTCGAAACCTTTCTGTGAGCCAGAAAGTCCGCGGAAGATGTTACCACCACCAATGACGATACCAATCTGCACGCCCATTTCACTCACTTCCTTAATCTGCCGGGCGTAGTCGCTCAGCCGTTCAGGGTCGATACCGTAGCCCTGTTTGCCCATCAGACTCTCTCCAGAGAGCTTCAGGAGAATTCTCTTAAATCTTGCCATTATGGTAATCTTATATAATTAAATGTCAGTATCTTTTATGAAATACATAATACAAATGTGTAGCCGGATATGCATTTTCCTCAACAAAAAACAACTCCAGTTTGTTCTTAATAATCCTATAGTTGAACACTTTTTCAAGTCCAGAGAAAGTCACTTTGCCTTTGGAGACGGAATAAGTATATGTGCCAGTCGGAAGAAAGTAGGTATCACAAATTGATTCCGATTTGCTCTTAACAGTTAATGTACCATCCGTATGGAATAAAAGGATAGAGTTACCAGGCAAAACCTCTACTTGATTGCCATACTCCATTTCCCATTCCCCAACAAGGTCCTGATCGAAGGTGTACTCATCCTCATGGCCACTGCCACACCCCATGATCCCCATCAACAGTGCCATGAGCAAACAATAAAAAGCATTATTCGTTTTCATAGTTTCTTATATGATAAATTGTACTTCCTTGAATGCGTAGCGGCGCTGAAGGCCGTCTTCGTCGTTAAGCAACAGGTGGCCGTCGTCCTCCACCCCGACTATCTCTGCCATGAACACACCGTCCTTGTCGGTATACGGATGGAAGCCCTTACGACGATAGAGCATCTTCATGTAGCGATCCTTGATGTCAGTAGCAAGGAGGACGTCCAGACTTTTCAGTATCTCCTGCAGCAACTGTTCACGGTCTGTCTCCTGGCCTGTTATCTGCCAGAGTGACACAGGATTGGGCGCATCACTATGGAACGCACGCTGGTTCACATTCAGCCCTACCCCCATGATGCAGTCCTTGATAAGATTGCCCTGCAGGCGGTTCTCTATTAGAATGCCCGCCAGCTTGCCATTGCGCCAATAGATGTCATTGGGCCACTTGATGCTAAGGTCACCAACCAGTTGACCTAATGCTTCGACGAGGGCCAGCGAGATAGCCATAGACAGTTGAAACTGCTTGTTGGCAGGCAAATACTCTGGGGATATCAGCAACGAGAACAGTAAGTTTTTGCCTCGCTCCGACTCCCATCGGTTCGTGCCACAGCCGCGTCCCGCCGTCTGATACTCTGTCCAGACAACCTGGCCTTCGTCCACTCGTCCATTCGTCAGACTCTCGCTCGTTCGTCTGTCCTTCAGCCACTGGTTAGTGCTGTCTGTCTCGTCAATATGGATAATTTCCCAGTTCACATTGCAAAGATACAAAAATATTTTGTAATTTTGCAACATGGAACAAAAAAATAAAGACGAGCAGTATATGCGCAAGGCATTAGCCGAGGCGCAAGCAGCCTTCGATGAGGGCGAAATTCCCATCGGAGCGATTGTTGTATGTCAGGACCGCATCATTGCACGTGCCCACAACCTCACGGAGACATTACACGATGTGACAGCCCATGCCGAGATGCAGGCTATCACCGCTGCAGCCAACGAACTGGGTGGCAAGTACCTCACCGACTGTACCCTCTACGTCACCGTAGAGCCTTGTACGATGTGTGCCGGAGCCTTGGGCTGGAGCCAGATACCCCGCATTGTCTATGGCTGTCGCGACGAGAAGCGTGGCTACACCGACTATGCGCCCCATGCCTTGCACCCCAAATGTCAGGTCACTGGCGGTGTACTGGAAGACGAATGTCGTCAACTCATGCAAGATTTCTTCAAAACTAGAAGATAATATTGCTATTCAGAAAATTTACATAAAAACTGGGGTCACATTCACACGTAACACACTAAAATACAATATGTTGAGCGTGAACCCTATTTATACAGCTAATACAGACACTAGATAGGCTAATACAGACACTGGATAGCCTAATACGGACACAGGTTAGGCTAATACGGAGACCATAATAGCTATATTCAGAGCCACAAAACAGGGTTCACACTTAACGCACGATGAATCAAAATGTTACGCGTGAATGTGAACCCTATTTTCTAATAAAAATTTTTCTAATACTTCTCAAATAATAAGAAAAGGAAACGGGAGGCAACGCCTTGTGGTGTGCCTCCCGAATAGGTTTTATTGGATTATAATCCGAATTATCTTAGCGCAGTGAAGCCTTCTCACGCTGCAACTTCATGATGTGCTGCTTGGTAATGATCTTCTTAGCAACGGCTTTCTTAGCAGCAGAACGCTTAGAAGAACGCTTAGCAGCTTTCTTCACAGTGAATTTCTTCGCAGCTTTCTTCATAGCTGCCTGAGCCTGAGCGGTCAGTGTGAAAGTATCCTGCTCGAAAGCGAATCCTGCTTGTGTGTCACCCTCAAGATGGTATGCCAGATAGAAGTAGAACACACCTTCCTCATAGTAGCTGGGCATATTTGCAAGTTCACCAGTTACGAAATCGGTGGCATAAATCATACCTTCACTAGATACCAAACCAGTCTCTACACCATCAACGGTAATAACGCCATTATCGTCCATCTCAAAGACAAGACCAACCTCATTCTCATTCCACAAAGGAGCGATACGATAGCGGTTTGGATTGCTGTCGCTCTGGTAGAGAGTCAAATCGTTGTCAGTAACTGTCTCACCAAAGAGCACAGAACCAGTAGAATAGTTCTGGGCGCCATAAGTATAGTCA
This sequence comes from uncultured Prevotellaceae bacterium, assembly GCA_900316265.1. Taxonomy (GTDB): domain Bacteria; phylum Bacteroidota; class Bacteroidia; order Bacteroidales; family Bacteroidaceae; genus Prevotella. Next base: position 25,740 of record ONCH01000017.1, read on the forward strand.
CCAATGAAAATTGCTGTCCAAGTCTCAGCGGTATCACCGCTTGACTGCAGTTTGAAGGTGAAGGCCTCAACACCTACAGCCTCGCCACCAGCATATACAACTGCTACGAGAGTGTACTTGCCAGATGCACCGTAAGCAACCTCAGCAGTTCCAGAAGCACTGATCTCAGCAGCCTCTACAGAGCCATCCTGAATACCAGCAGCTGTAGCATCAACATCGCCATCAGGAGCAACGAGAGCATACTTGACTGATTCTACGTCAGGACCAAAGGTGAACTCCAGACGTGCATAATCCACATTCTCTGCAGAAGTGTAGCGACCTACATAGGTTACGTCGAGTGAGTAGTCGGCAATGACGCTACCAGGCAGAGCGACTGCAAACAGACCGTTCTTAGCAGCAACATACCAAGCACCATCATTGTAGTTCTCCTCAGAAATCAGCATACTTCCAGCAGGCATTGTGATGATACCATCCTTCAGTGTACCGAAATACTCTGGGTGAGCAGCCTTAATGTCAGCAAGAGCCTGACCCTTTGACAGATAGTAAGCAACCATACTTGAGTAGCTGATCATACCAGATGCTGGATCAACAGTAGCTCCAGTAGCTGATCCCATGACATAAACAGCATTAGGATCAGAAGCATCAATCTCCATGAAGTAGTCGTTGTCGTAATCATAGTAGTCAGCCCAGTCGTCTTCACCCAGAGCCTCGCTGATGGCATTGCCATAGCTCTTACCATAAGGATTAACGATACGATATAGACCGTCTTTTACGGTATTCTTCTGAATAACTACGTCATAGACGGGATGACCGAGGCTATACCATGTAGAGATAATATCCTCACGGTAGTAGCCCTTACCATAGTCTACCCAAGCTGTTACACCAGCTGTAATCTGGCAGCTGCTCAATCCAAAGTCACAACGATCTTAGCATCCTTCTCACCATCTGCGAAACTAACCGAAGTGGGAACGTTGAAAATAGAGCCCTCACTCTGGGTAACCTTCAAAGGAACATTAAGTGCGCCAGAAGCAGCACCACGCGAAATGGTCACAGCAAAGCTGTTTGCATCAGGTGAAATCTCATATTTCGTCTGCAGGTCATTGGCAAAGAACACCTGCGAACCTGAGATGCTTGCGGGCTGATAGTTCTCGTCCTTCTCAGAATCACAAGAAGCAAAGCCAAGAACGACAGTCAGCAGAGCCAGACTATATTTGAATATATTTTTCATACTTCTTTCTTTTTTAGCTTGTTATTACAATGACATATCAACGTCCTCAACAGCTGTTGGAACTGGAGTTGCAGTATTGTTGTCAGCATCCGTCAGTGCAGAGTTACCATTGATCTCTGTCTGGGGAAGACGCCACAAGAGGATAGGATCGCCAGCAGGAATATTGAGTACACAGTTAGGCTCATAGCCTGCACCACGACGGTCAACGCCCTTGTTCAGACGCATCACGTCGAACCAGATACGGCCCTCACCCCACAGCTCGATACGCTTCTGACGATAGATCTCATCCTGTACGTTGCTGGCTGTGCAAGAGTATGAAGGATCACGATAGGTCTTAACGAACTCTTCCAAGGTAGCCTTACCATTCTTGCCGTCCATCTGCTGAGCCTCAGCAAGGATGAGATACATCTCCTCGATACGCATCAGAGGAATATCGTTGGCGTTGACATCATTGTTCAGCAAATTCTGATAAGGTGCGAACTTACAGTTCATATACGGAGTAGCAACGATACCAGCTGCCTTCTGAACATCAGTAGGCTTGAAGGTTTCGGTCAGGTACTTGTTCCACTCATCACTGACGTTAGCACAGATACCCTTATCATTGCTCCACCAACCCTTACGGATATCGGTGTCGGCAATCGAGTTATACAGCTTCTTGGAAATCTGGTGTCCACCACTATACTGGCCGTAACCGTAGTTGAACGTACCATTGTGAGAAATCCAGTTGACAATACCTGACTGTACAACATCGTCAGTCTCGGCAATATAGATAGCCCACATCCAGTTTGGCTCAGAAGCACTGCAGAAAGTAGGAGCACTTACCTCCTTGATAGAAGCAGGACGTGCATCAGAGTACTTGATGGCAGCCTGAGCGTCCTCAGCAGCAGCAGACCAGTTCTGCATAGCCAGATTCATACGGGCACGCAGACCGTAAGCCACAGCTACGTCGATATAACGGCGGTCAGCACGTTTCTGACCAGCAGCCTGTGCCTTGGTCAGCACCTCGATAGCCTTTGTCAGGTCGGCATTAACCTGTGCATAGACGTCCTCAACAGTAGCACGGGGAGCACCCTCAGTAGCTGCAGCGCTTGAGTTCTTGTCTGTGATAAGGGGAACACAAGCTGATTTCTCATGACCTCTGTAGTTGAACTGATAGAGCTGAGCCAGTTCCAGATAGCAGAAGCCACGGGCAGCTAAAGCCTGTCCCAGATAGTACTGTGTCAGAGGATCGCTCGAGTCAGCATTCAGCGAACCGAGCACGGTATTGGTGCTGAAGATGATCTTGTAATAGTCATTCCAGACAATCTGGCTCTCACGACTGGTATAGGGACGGTCATCGTAGGTCAGGCTGTTGCCCCCCCAGTTATAACCATTGTCACCACTTATCACATCTTCGGTATTTGAATCAGTGAAGAACATGATACTGCTGTAACCGAAGTCGTTGTGACGACTACCAATAGCATCATAGTTCGGCATATACACATTGAACTGCGAGAAAATACCACGCACACCAGCCTCAGCACGCTCAGGCTTAGCAATACCTACGTCAGACTTCTGCTCTTCAGTCAGAACAGCTCCTTCAGGGGCAGTATCCAGGTCTTCACAAGCAGTGAAGGCTGGCATAGCCAATGCAGCGAACAAGAAATATTTCAGTTTCATATATTTATTTCCTTTAATTGTTAACATGTGAAATTAGAAGCTTACACTGATACCACCTGAGAGAGTACGCAGCTGAGTATAGGTATAAGGAATAGACGATACAAAGCCTTGACGTGGGTCGAGACCCTTACGCTTTGCGAACAGAGCAAGGTTGTCACCAGAGAAGTAAACACGTACACTGCCCAGACCAATCTTCTTCACCAGGTTCTTCGGAAGTGTGTAACCGAGGGTGATATTGTTGATTGACAGATAGCTTGCACTAGTCATGAAGCGCGTAGATAAGTAAGCCGTGTAACGGTCACCAGCGTTCAGACGAGGAACATCAGTGTGAGTGTTGGTAGGAGTCCAAGCGTCGAGGATATCCTTGTGCCAAGCACCACCGGCATCAGAAGATGCAGAAGCGTGCATCAGGTACATATAACCATAGTCGAGCACTTGACCACCAATCTGGTAAGCAAACTGGATGCTGGCATCGAAGCCGTAAGCAGTAGCTGACAGACCGAAGCCACCATATACGTCAGGAAGCAGGTCATCAGTAGCTACGCGGTTCTCAGAGAGCTGAGCAACGGTGTAGTCGTTAGATGTCTTACGACCCAGGAGTTTACGGTTCTTCTCACCAACATAAGAATCAACATCATCGTGAGCAATCTTGTTACCGTTGGCATCGTACCAAACCTCATAGTCCTTGCCACCAATATTTTCCATCTCGTAGTCGTTCACCCAGTAGAGGGCCTCACCGGTCTTCTCGTCAACGCCAGCCCACTCAGGCAGGTACAGACGATACATACTCTCACCTTCCTCATAGATGCGAGCGCCATCAATCCACTTACCCTTCAGGTCGGGATGCAGCTCATCAATCTTGTTCTTGAGGAATGTAGCGTTACCGTTGATGGTCAAAGAATAGTCACGATGCTTCAAGATGTCGTATGACAGGTCGATTTCCAGACCGCGGTTCGTCATAGTACCAACGTTCATAGGAATCTGTGAGTAACCCAGTGAACCTGCAACAGGCTTGAAGTACAGCATGTCCTTCTGCTGACGGCCGAAGTACTCGATAGAACCGTTCAGTCGGTTGTTGAACACAGCGAAGTCAAGACCGATGTTATAAGATACCGACTTCTCCCAAGTCAGGTCCTTATTACCTTTATAGGCCAAAGTACCATCAGAGAAACCAGAAGCATCACCAGTCATGGTGTACTGGTCGGTATATGCATAGTAGTAGTAACGGCCATCGCCCGTGTCACGGCCGAGGTTATCGTTACCCTGCTGACCATAGCTGGCCTTAAACTTCAAGTTGTTCAACCAAGAATGAGTACCCTCCATGAACTTCTCCTTAGAGATAACCCATGCCAGAGAACCGCTCCAGAAACCACCCCATCGGTTGTCAGGATGGAAGCAAGAAGAAGCATCACGACGATAGCTGATTGCAGCAATGTACTTGTCGTCATAGCTATAGTTCAAACGACCGAAAATACCCTTGGTAGAATAGTCCAGCTGATAACCGGCGTTGTTCTTCTGGTTAACGGCGTTGTCCAGCCAGTAGCTCTCAGGATCGTAAAGCTTGGTAGCACCACCATAGAGACGGCGATACTTCCACTGATAGCCCTCATAACCCAGTGTGAAGTCGATGCTGTGAACATCAGCAATCTTGGTGCTGTAGTTAGCCAGGAACTGAGTGGTAAAGCCTGTGGTACGCATGTGGTACTGGTAAGCACCACCCTCCAGGTCAGCAAACTGACCCATATAAGCGTTCTGTAGCACGTCGTAGTTGGTGTTGTCATAGTTGTAACCCAGACGAGCGGTCAGTGTCAGACCCTCCAGAGGCTTCAACTCTGCAAACCATGTGCTGTTCAGGATGTCCATCGTGTAGATGGCCTTGTCGTACTGCATCTGACCTGCAGGGTTAGAGATTGACATGTATGAACGGTCACGTCCAGCCTCACCAGAACCATAGTCATAAACAGCACGATCACCATTGTACATGATGTTTCCGTTAGCGTCACGAACATAAAGAGGATAGATAGGAGCAATACCGTAAGCCATGCGGAAAGCATTACCAGAAGAGTTGGTCTTGGTCTGCTCGTCAGGATAGAAACTCTTTGAGTGGGTCAAGCCAATGTTAGCACCCAGCTTCAACCACTTGTTTACCTTGAACTCGTCACGAACACGTACAGAAGAACGTGTGAAGCCTGAACCACTGACGATACCACCATCATCCAGATAGGTGTAGCTGAGATAATAGTTGTTAGCATCAGTAGCACCAGAAAGGCTTACCTCATACTCCTGACGGAGAGACTTCTTCATGATTTCATTCTCCCAGTCATCGGGGGTGAAATAGTAGGTACCATCGCTATAACCGAGTGTAGCATTAGGATTCAGCTTACCGTCAGCACCGAACATGAACTGGCCTTCGGGAACGGTATAAATCTGATAACCGTTACCACCACCCTTGTTGGTGACGATAGTGTTGTTAGCATACTGCTGAGCAGTCAGCGCATCGTAGCCCAAGTTGGTGGTAGCATAATTATAGATGGAAGAATACTCCAGCTCCAGATACTGGGCGGGATTCTTGATCACATCATAATTGCTTACGGCACGACTATTCTGACCCCAACGGGCATTAAAGTTGACAGTCGGCTTGCCGAGCTTACCAGACTTGGTGGTAACCATAACGATACCGTTGGCACCGCGGGCACCATACAGAGCGGTAGAAGCAGCATCCTTCAAAACAGTAATATCAGCGATATCACTTGTAGCAATAGAGCTCAGGTCGCCATCATAGGGAACACCGTCAACGACATACAGAGGTGCGTTGCTACCATTGATTGAACTGACACCACGGATACGGATCTTTGCAGATGTACCAGGCTGACCATTGTCGCTGATTACCTGCACACCGGCTACCTGACCACTCAGGGCACGGCTAAGGTCACTGACCTGCAGCTTCTCAATCTTGTCAGCCTTCATCGTACCGGCTGAACCAGTAAACGTACCCTTCTTAGCAGTACCATAAGCAACGACGATCACCTCGTCAAGAGACTTCTGGTCGCTGGTCAGCATAATACGCATGTTCGGACGCGCGCTAACCTCGATGGGTTCCATACCTACATAAGTGATTCGCAGGGTTGTCTTGCCGGCAGGAACTGTCAGCGAGAACTTACCTTCTGCATCAGTAACAGTACCTGTCTGTGTTCCTACAACAAGGACAGAAGCGCCGATAACGGGCTGGCCGTCTTCCTGAGAAGAGACGGTACCATTAACCTTCGTTTGTGAAAATGCAGCTCCCACGACGAGGAACAACATTGTCAACAACATTGTTAGTCTTCTTTTCATAAGCACTCTCAAAAAATTGTTATTAATTAGTGATTTCTTTAACGTGTATTATGACGTGATGCCACCCTTTTGAGGGCAAACACGCCTGCAAAGGTAATACTAAAATTTGTCAAAACCAAATAAAATTATAAAAAACGTATATTTTTACTGATAAAATACCGCACAAATAACGAAATGAGCACTCAAAACTCACAAAACACAACAAAATGGAACAAAAAATAGCAAAATAGTTAAAAAAGGAGCGCAAAATGCATATTTTTTAAAATAATATTTGCTAAAATAAAGCAAAAGTATTACCTTTGCAAACTGCTAATGAGAGGATTTCCTCGTGTGAGGCTAATACTACAGCACGAGGAATCCACTATTTATATTATAATGTACGGGTACATTATTGATAATAACAATTAATAAAATAAGAGAATAAATTATCTATGAAGAAAAGACTAACAATGTTTCTCACCTGTCTCTTCATGAGTCTCGGCGTGGCGATTGCCCAGCAGAAGATAACAGGTACTGTCTTTGAGGATAATGGCGAGCCGTGTATCGGTGCTACCGTTATGATTCAAGGAACAAAATTAGGAACAAAGACCGACCTTGACGGTAACTTCACCATTAATGTGGCAGAAGGCAAGAAGCTTGTGATAAGCTATGTCGGTATGTTAACACAGACGGTGAAAGCCAAGAATGGCATGAAAGTCACTTTGCAGCCCGACGCTACTCAGTTGGAGGAGGTCGTTGCTGTAGGTATGATGAAGCAAGACAAGCGTTTATTCACTGGTGCTTCATCAAAGATTGACGCCGACAAGGCTAAGTTGGCTGGTATGGCCGACGTAAGCCGTTCGCTGGAAGGCCGTGTAGCAGGTGTTCAGGTAACAAACGTATCAGGAACTTTCGGTGCTTCACCAAAGATTCGTGTCCGTGGTGCAACGTCCATCTATGGTAACTCTAAGCCACTGTGGGTGATTGACGGTGTGATTTACGAAGACAACGTTGACGTGAGCGCAGATGAGTTGGCATCAGGTGACGCTAAGACACTGATTTCCAGTGCCGTTGCCGGTCTAAACTCTGACGATATCGAGTCGTTCACCGTGCTGAAGGATGGTAGTGCAACATCTATCTATGGTGCCCGTGCTATGGCTGGTGTGATTGTAATCACCACCAAGAGAGGTGCTAAGGGCCGTGCTTCTGTTAACTATACAGGTGAGTTCACCACTCGCTTGAAGCCCAGCTATCGTGACTATAACATCATGAACTCTCAGGAAATCATGGGTGTCTATAAGGAAATGGCCAACAAGGGTTGGCTGTCATTGGAGAACATGGTAAACTCTGAGGACACTGGTGTCTATGGCTATATGTATCAGCAACTACGCAAGTATGACCCTGTGACTGGCACATTCGGCCTGGAGAACACCGAGGCAGCCCGCAACCGCTATCTGCAGGAAGCCGAAATGCGCAACACAGACTGGTTCGACCTACTGTTCTCTAACAGCATTCAGCAGAACCACTCTATCAGCATTTCAGGTGGTACAGAGAAGTCACAGAGCTACTTCTCTATGTCACTAATGAACGATCCTGGTCAGTATGTCAGTGCCTCTAAGGTGAAGCGTTTCACTTTCAACGGTAATACATCTTTTGACATTTTAAAGAACCTGACCGTGAAGCTGGCCGCTCAGGGCAGCAACCGTCAGCAGGAGGCTCCTGGTTCATTGAACCAGAGCGTCGACGTGGTAACTGGTGAGGTTAAGCGTGACTTCGATATCAACCCATTCAGCTTTGCTATGAATACCAGCCGCTGTCTGGACCCTAATATCAGCTATACCCGCTTCTACTCTCCGTTCAACATCTTCGATGAGTTGAAGAACAACTATAATGACATCGACGTCAATGAGTTGATGTTCCGTGCCGAGCTGGAGTACAAGCCCATCAAAACTGTTACACTGACAGGTCTTATCTCGACACGTATGTCGACAACGCGCCGCCAGCACAACGTAATGGACGATGCCAACCAGGCTAACGCTTACCGTGCTGGTACCGATGCACAGGATGACAACTCAACTATCCGCTATAGCAACCCATTGCTGTACACTGACCCCCATAACGAGTTAGCTATTCCCGAATCTGTACTGCCTGAAGGTGGTATCAAATATGAATATAGCGACAAGATGCGCTCTAACAACTACCGTTTCATGGCTGAGTATCGTGACGTTTATAACGAGAAACACGTTGTCAATCTGTTGTTCGGTAGTGAGTTGTCAACGGTACGCCGCACCGCTACTACCTGGACGGGCTGGGGCTACCAGTTCAACAACGGTGGTATCGTATATACCCCATACCTTTGGTTGAAGCAGCGCAACGAGGAGAACACCGACTATTTCAGTGAGTCGTTCACTCAGACCAACACACTGGCATACTACGCTCAGGGTGTATATAGCTTTGACCAGCGCTACACCATCAACGGTACATTCCGCTACGAAGGTACAAACCGCCTCGGCAAGGCCCGTTCCAGCCGCTGGTTGCCTACGTGGAACATCTCTGGTTCATACGACATCTCCAATGAGCCGTTTATGAAGAAGGCCGAGAACTGGCTGTCACAGTTGAAGTTGCGTGCTTCTTACTCACTGACAGCTGATACGGGTCCCTCGTATGTAACCAACGCTATGGCTATATACAAGACTAAGAACACCTGGCGTCCCTTTACTTCAGCTGCTGAGTCACAGATTTACATCTCTGACCTTGCTAACAGCGAGCTGACCTACGAGAAGAAGCATGAGTTCAACATTGGTGTTGACATGGGCTTCCTGCGTGACCGTATCGCTATTAACTTCGATATGTACTGGCGTAACAATTACGACCTGATTGGAGCAGTCTTCACACAGGGTTCCGGTGGTCAGATTCAGAAGATGGCCAACGTAGCCGACATGAAGTCACACGGTATTGAGGTCGGTTTGTCAACGGTTAACATCCAGACGCCAAAGTTCAAGTGGACCAGCGACTTCATCTACTCTCTGGCCAAGAACGAGATTACCACACTGGAAACTTCCAGCCGTGCCATTGACTTGGTAAGTGGTCAGGGTTACGCCCTCGAAGGCTATCCCGTACGCTCAATCTTCAGCTACAAGTTTGCTGGTCTGAACGAGGAAGGTCTTCCAATGGTATATAATGAGAAAGGTGAAAAGACTGTAGGTGACGTCAACTTCCAGGAGACGAATAACCTTGAGGACTTCCTCATATACGAAGGTCCTTCAGACCCCACCTGGTACGGTTCGTTCAACAACAGCTTTACTTTCAACGACTCCAAAGTGGGTAAGCTGGCACTTGACGTATTCATCACCTACTCTGGTGGTAATGTAGTACGTCTTGACCCTGTATTCTCTTATGCTTACAGTGACTTGTCTGCACTGCCCCGTGAGTTCAAGAACCGCTGGATGATGTCTGGCGACGAGAATATCACTGATATTCCTGTCATTGCATCACGCAACCAGGTTGACCGTTATGGTTCTACCGCACTGCGCACAGCCTACAATGCTTACAACTATTCAGAAGCACGTATTGCCAAGGGTAACTTCATCCGTCTGAAGGAAATAGCCCTGACCTATACCTTCCCACAGGGACTGCTGAAGAAGACCAACCTGCTGAACAGTGCCTCTATCAAGCTGGCCGCTACCAACCTCTGCCTGCTCTATGCTGACAAGAAGCTGAACGGTCAGGATCCTGAGTTCATCAATGCCGGTGGTGTGGCATCGCCTATCACCAAGCAGCTGACAGCTACTGTACGTCTGGGATTCTAAAAAAAATAAGAGATAATAGATAAGAGATAATAGATAAAGCTATGAAGAAATATATATTCGGACTGTCAATGATGGCACTGGGCTTGCTGTTTGCGTCGTGTGAGGATAAGCTCGACGAAGTGCCTGACAACCGTACCGAGATTGACACGCCACAGAAGGTGCAACTGCTGCTTGTATCAGGCTATCCACAGTCAGTGCCTGCTGTTATCTGTGAGCTGAGCGGCGACAACTATGTTGACAACAACGTCGTGAAGCCTGGTATTCACCGTTCACCATACAAGGACTTCCATGAGGAGGCTTACCGCTGGGAAGACATCAACAACTACGGCTCTGGTGAGGATGACACTCCCTATCAGGTTTGGGAGCAATACTATCAAGGTATTGCTGTGGCCAACCACGCCATTGCAGCGATGCAGGAGATGAGCAGTGACCCAGCCAAAGATCCTCAGCTGTCCCACTCTTGGGGTGAGGCTCACGTTCTGCGCGCCTACCTGCACTTTGTATTGGTCAACGTCTTTGCTCAGCCTTACAAGGACGAGGCACAGAGCAGTGTCGATAAGGGTATTCCCTATGTTACTGAGCCTGAGACCACTGTTAACGTCAACTACGGTGACGATGAGTTCCGTCACAGCGTGAAGGAAACCTACGACATGATTGAGAAAGACCTGCTGGCAGGTATTGACTTGATTGACGACTCTAAGTATAAAGTGCCTGCTTACCACTTCAACAAGAATGCTGCTCATGCCTTTGCTGCCCGCTTCTACCTCTACAAGCGTCAGTATAGTAAGGTTATTGAGCACGCAGATGCAGCCCTCGGCAACAACCCTGCTTCTATGCTGCGCAAGTGGAATGCCATCAGCACTAACACCATCGATGCAATGCTGAACTCGTTCAACGACGAGACAGCTCCCTGCAACTTCCTGCTGCAGAGCACCTACTCACTGCAGGACCGTCTGCTCTCTGCTATCCGTTTCGTGATAAACGACGGTAATAAAACGGAGAATGTTAAATCATCAAAGAATGCCATTTACGGTGGTGGTCCTAACTGGAGCAACCGTCTGAAGGCTTATGAAGGTAAGATCTACCGCTACGGTGAGAACGATGATGGTTCTTGGCTGTTCCGCGTTTACGAGTACTTTGAATACACCGACAAGATTGCCGGTATCGGTTTCGTACATATTATCTATCAGCCATTCACTGCTGAGGAGACCTTGCTTTGCCGTGCAGAAGCTAAGCTCTATCTGGGTCAGAGAGAGTCTGCTCTTTATGATTTGAACACTTGGACAACATCGAAGTTGGTAAGCAGCGAATTGACACAGGCTCAGATTAATAAGTTCTACGGCGGCGACCCTGCCACCAATGACTATGTCGCTGAGCTCAACCCCGACAAGATCACTTCAGAGTTCAAGATTCTGACTGGCGACGACCTCTACATGCTGCACTGCATCCTGCACTTCCGTCGTATTGAGACCATGTTCGAGGGTCTGCGCTGGTTCGATATCAAGCGCTACGGTATTACCGTACACCACGCTTACCGTGGTCCTCAGGACAAGGACGTCACTCACGATTACCTGCAGTGGAACGACCCACGTCGTGTGCTGCAGATTCCTAACAACGTGGTTTCTGCCGGCTATCCCAGCACTGACCGCTCTACCAGTGTGAACCAGACAAACCCGATGGTTACTATGCCTATCCTGTCAAACAACTAAAGAAAAGGCTAACAGAGATGAAAAAGATATTATATATGATGAGTGTGGCAGCCCTTCTGCTGGCTGTTACCTCCTGCGGTAAGGAAGACGATCTTACGGAGTCTATCTTCGACACCAGCACGCCGGCAGTAGACCCCGGTCAGTCGACCTACGATTTCGACAAGTGGCTTTACGACAACTTTACAAGCCCCTACAACGTTGAGATACAGTACAAGTTCAATCTGCCGTCATCAGACTATAGCTTCCAGCTGGCTCCTGCTGAGTACAAGCGTTCGCAGCTGCTGGCCCAGTTCATTAAGTACCTGTTCTACGACGTATACACCAAGTATGCCGGTGACGACTTTATGAAGCAGTATGGTCCCCGTATCTTCCACTTTATCGGTTCATCAGGCTACAGCCCCCGTACTGGTACGGAGGTACTCGGTCTGGCATCGGGCGGTGTAAAGATTACGCTCTACAACGTCAATGAGATGAAAGGATACTCTGAGAACCTGAGCTATGACGCAGCAGACATGGAAGTGCTCAACCAGAAGTATTTCCACACCATGCACCACGAGTTCTCGCACATCATGCACCAGACAAAGACCTACCCCGTTACTTTCGGACAGGTAACCTCTGGTTCATACGATCCTATCGACTGGCATGAGCGTGACTCTGTAACATCTCATCAACTGGGTTACGTTACTCACTATGCATCTTCAGCCACTTACGAGGACTTCGTAGAGACCCTGTCATGCATCATTACTGACGACGACTATCGCTGGATGATGCGTATTATCAGCGCCTGCGCTCCTGGTCTAATTCCTGGTGACAAGGAGGAGGTTCTTGCACTCATCGACAAGTTGGGCATTGACAAGAACAAGGCCAACGCACACTGGAACAACTTCAAGGTTTATTCAGAGGCTGAGTACAATAGCGAGACGGGCACCTATGAACCAACTGAGCGCGTAGTTATTGACGTACACCGCAGCTATGAGCAGGTTATCAATAAGGAATATACAGGCTACGTTAATAAATACAAGTATACTGAGTTGAAGAGCTTTACCTCTTTTGATGACTTCATCAATTGGGTACCACAATCAACCAGCGATACAGTAGCTGGTATCAGTGCCATACTGAAGAAGATCTCTATTGCCACGAAATGGCATCAGGAGAAATGGGGACTGAATACCTTCGTAATACGCGAGGAAGTTCGTCAACGTCAGAACAAGATGAATGACTTCTTGAAGAACGACCTGAAAATCTTTGAACTTAAATGATGAGAACAATGATGAAGAAGACACAATTATACAAATTGATGTTCCTCGCCATGTTGCCAGCTTTCGTGCTGACATCATGCAGGTTCGAGGATGACGACTATTTCGAAGAGTCTGCTGCACTGCGTATTGAGCACAGCGCTAAGGCCACTCAAGACAAGCTGGTGGCAGCACCCAACGGATGGGTCATGCAGTATTTCTGCGGCACTGACATTGCCGTGTTTGAGGGGTTCAACCTCTTCGCTCGCTTTGACGCTAACAATAAAGTGACTATGGCTGGTAATCACCGTTTCCTGCGCAACGGCAACAAGAACAAGTACACCGAGGCCAGCAGCCCCTACGTAATGCTGATGGAAGACGGTCTTGTTCTAGCCTTTAACGTATGGAACGACATTCTAACACCGTTTACTGACCCCGTCAGCTACGGTGATGCTCCTGACCGCATCGTCAAGGATGGTGAGGGAATGCACGGCGACCACAACTTTGTGGTAATGGCAAACAACGAAGACGAGATTATCCTTCGTGGTGAGCGCCACTCTGCAGAGGTACGTCTGGTCAAGTGCGACCGCTCATGGACTGACTACATTGCAGATACAGAAGCTCTTAAGAATAGCATTACCAACAGCAGCATCAACGACTACTATGTTGTCAATGCAGACAAGGACACTCTCTATTTCCAAAGTCTGCGCAATGGTCGTTTCCTTTACACAGACAATCTCGACAAGACCAAGTCTGTAAAGCTTGACTCACTGTCCTGCGTCTTCACTCCTACTGGTTTCCGTGTGGAGCATGAGACGAAAATGGGTAACTACAAATTCCATGAGTTAAAGCTGGCAGACGACAAGACCTGTCTGAAGAATGAGGATGGAACCGTGAAGGTTATTGCCCGTTGGGATGCTTTCATTGTGAACCATACTGCACTGTGGAAGATGGATCAAACGCTGTTCACGAGCGAGCAAACGGCTCTCTATAACCAGATTGATGCAGAATTAAAGAAACATAACAACACTTGGAGCTTAGAGAGCATTGGCATCGGTAAGTCTAGCGGCAGTAACTCTATCGTAGGACTTGTATTGACATTCTACACCAATACAGCCAAGACAAAGACCAACACTGCCGGTATTGCATTGGACATGACTCTCCCAGCCTATGGTCAGATGGCTGTTGACTGCCCAGCAGATGCCAAGACCGATAAGAACATGGAGACTATCAAGAAGAAGGCGACCGAACTGGAGCAACTGTGCCGCAACTTTGCCGCACTGCTTAAAGGTACATACGACATGAGCGTTGATGACTACTTCTTGCCTACAACCGCTACATTCGCCCCTGCTCAGGGAGGAACGAAATTTAAGTTGAATTAAATATTTTAGTACTAACAAAAAGTAAATGATTATGAAGAAATTTTTACTTTTCGCTGCTGCTGCAGTAATCGCAGTTTCAGCAAATGCGCAGTTTGCTAAGAAGCAGACTGTGGGTAAGCCAACGGCTCACCAGCAGATTTCTCAGAAGGCTACTATGGCCAAGAAGTTTGAGATTGCAGGTGCTAAGACTGGTGCCATCGCTGTTCAGAACAAATTAGACCGCAAGGCTAAAATGTCTATCAACGTAAAGGATGTCCAGCCCATTAATCAGCAGTTCAAGGCTGTTCGTCGTGCCGCTGAGGTACAGCCCGCTTACGAAGGCTTTGGTATGTCACGCAGCTCAGATGAGACTGAGAATTGGACAATGAATGCCACTACTGTAACACTGCAGGACGAGAGCACAGCAGTTGCTCTTCAGGATATTATTCCTAATCCTTTTGGCTTCGAGCACATCTATGCACAATACACTGTTGCGAATGGAAGCGTAATCGTTGCTCCTACCCTGGTTGCTTCTTTTAAGCAAGACGACACCACCTATTACCTCTTCCTGGAGGATGCCAACTCTTCTGACGGTAAGATTACTTTCCCCTTGGACGACGCTGGTCGCATCACAGGTTCATACAGCATCATCTATAGCATTTATCCCAGTGCAACATACAACTATAACGACTGGTTGGCTACCTATGACGGCTACTCTAACGTTAAGTACAACCTGCCCGGTGAGGACGTTGCTCCTGAGGTAAGCTTCGAGCCCAACAACCTGATTCTTTTTGCTGGTCTTGGTCTGAATGGTTATTCTTTCACTAACAATCTGGCAATGACTGGTGCTTTTGCTACCACTAATTTCCATAACCTGACCAGCGATAAGGCTACTGCTTGGGACTGGAAGGCTTTTGATGCTAACACAGAGGAAGAAAGCGTTTACGCTTCTGGCTCAAACTTTGACTTCGGTCTGGATATGACTGATGGTATTGTTTACAATGTTCAGTTAACAGCTACCAACAATACCGTTACCAGCGACCCATTCACCTTTGGTGTTGGCAAGAACCTCAATGATGATGGTACTCCACACTATGAGACCTGCTACCTTTATGCTGGTCAAACAGAGGGTAGTTTTGTCCTCAACAATGAGACTCCTGCCATTATTACACGTCAGGACCCCGATGGTGACTTGACTTTCTACACCAACTGGGCTACACCTGACATCTATACTAAGACTTCAATGAGCAAAATATATTGCTATTATGAGAAGCCTGCTTCTCCTCTATATATCGAGGGTGTAACATTGCCAATGGTTAACTTCAGCGTTGCTGATCCTGACAAGAATCCATTTACGCTGCATCTCAAGATTTGCAAACTCTCATGGCCGAAGGGCAGAAACAACAAGCCTGAACTTGGTGAGGTATTGGCAGAGGCAGATGCTACCAGCGAGAGCATCAACAGTCAATTCGATGCTGGTCTTACTGCTGTTGAGTTTACACAGCTCTACAAAGAGAGTGAGGATGGTCTGGGTGAAGAGCTCCCCTACCTGTTCCTTGATGACGAATTCATGATTGTTATTGAAGGTTGGGACAATGGTTCATTCTCTGGTGTTCTAGGCAGTCAGGATGCTCCATTGGCCAATGCAAGAACATCTACTTGGTTTGAAAAGACCGGTGAGGAAGGTTCTATGTACTCTTATACTTCATGGAAGACCTCTCTGTTCGTTGGTCTGCTGGGTGCAACCTATGGCTACCTCTATACGGAGGACAATACAAACATCAATATTCCTAACGAGGGTGGTGAGGCTACTGTGAATGTAGCTGCAATGCTGCGTAGCGTTGACTCTGAGACTGGTGCTTATACCTATCGCCTCTTCATTGATGATGTCATTACTGATTCTGAGGTTAATCCTGAGACTGGTCTGCCCACATGGCTGCAGATTGGTATCGGTAATGTTAGCGAGAGCGGTACTGAGTTCACTCTTGGTTTCCAAGCAGAGGCTCTTCCTTCAGGCGTTGAGGGTCGTAAGGCTACCATCGTCTTCATGCAGGAGGGTGCTAAGTTAGAGGTAACGGTTGCTCAGGGCTATGATGCTACTGGCATCAGCGTAACCACCAAGACTGTGAAGAACGTTGAGACTCCTGCTTACAACCTCGCAGGTCAGCGTGTCAACAAGAACTTCAAGGGTCTCGTTGTGAAGGATGGTGCTAAGTTCCTGAATAAATAATAAGTAACATCTTTTATATTTCTCACAATCGGGAGAGCCACCACGGTTCTCCCGATTTACTTTTTCTCCCAATTATTTGATTATTAGATTTTTTCTTCGTACCTTTGCAGCGTTTAACACTAACACTACAGAAAAGATGATGAAAAGAATATCAGCCATAGTGATGATGCTGACCCTAATAGTAGGCAGCATGTGGGCAGTGCCCGTTAACCGACAGAAAATAACCGTCCAGCAACCCGACGGAAGCAGTGTAACCATTCAGATGCACGGCGACGAGTGGTTGAGCTTCACGACGACAGCCGACGGCTATTCCGTAGTTAAGAACGAACAGGGCTATTATGTCTATGCCACATTAGAGAAGGGACAGCTAAAAGCTACCACTCAGGTAGCTCACGATGCCGTTGAGCGTAAGGCTGCAGAACTACAGTTTCTGACTGATATCCAGAAATACCAAGTGCCTGCTATGTCACCAGAGAAAGCTCACATGAAGCAACTGGTGGAGAAGAGAGAGGCAGACAAGAGAGCGGCCCGCATTGGCAATGGTCGCCGAGCCGCCCAGTATGACTATACAAATTTCAAAGGCCTCGTCATATTAATAGAATTCAATGACAAGTCCTTCTCACGCGATGACTATAAGGAGCTCATGGACGACATGCTGAACAAGGAGAACTATACGGGTTACGACAACCAGGTCTATACGGGCAGTGTCCGCGACTACTTCTCAGACAACTCGGCAGGTAAGTTCCAGCCCCAATTTGATGCCTATGGTCCTTATCAGGTGAACTACAGTTGTAAGAAAGGAAACGAAAAGGCTTCTGAAATCCTAAGGGCTGCCGTAAATGCTGCTGATGCAGACATTAATTTCAAGGACTACGATAGAGATGACGACGGCAAGGTGGATATGATATTTTTCATCGTTGCAGGTAATGGCCGAAACTATACAGGCAACTACGACGGTCTGTGGCACCCCCACCGCTCAGTACTAACCAATGGATGGAACTATGTCTACAAGGATGGTGTATGTCTTTGGGACTATGCCAGTTCCACAGAGCTGATGGGATGGACGGAACAACCATCAACAGTAAAGATTGACGGCATTGGCACCATCTGCCATGAGTTCAGCCACGTGCTGGGACTCCCCGACTTCTACGATACCAACTATGAAGAGGACGGAGAGAGCAATCACCCTGGTGAGTGGTCGCTGATGGCGTCTGGCAGTTATATGAACGACGCCCGCACACCCGTAGGCTACTCACTCTATGAGCGCTATTCAGTAGGTTTTACGGATGAGCCACAAGTCATTACAGAAACAGGCGACTATACGCTGGAGCCTTTAGCCATCAGCCAGACGGGCTATCGCCTGAACACTCCCGTCAACAATGAATTCTTCCTGCTTGAGAACCGCCAGAAGAACCAGTTCAAGTGGGATGCCTACCTGCCAGGTAGTGGCATGCTGGTATATCGTGTGGACCTCACCAACCGAAGCGTATGGGATGCAAACAAGGTTAATGCCAAAGCATCGCGCAACTACTACGAACTAGTGCGTGCTAATGGAGCACATCAGCAAGGCGGCGCTTATTATTCTTCCAATCTGGATGCCTTCCCCAACGGCAACAAGAAAGAACTGAGCAACAGCACGTCGCCTGCCAACCTGAAGACATGGAATGGCAAGAACAACGAGTTCGGAATATTCAATATACAGAAGACTGCAGACGGTGATATCACCTTTACCGTAGATAAATATACGCTGACAGGTCTGACGCTCGATGAAGAGATATCCATCGGTGTGGGAACCACCAAACAATTGACTGCAACACCGACTCCAGAATTCGCAGAATTCACACTTGAGTGGAAGAGCAGCAACAAGAGCATTGCCACTGTTGACCAGGATGGTCTGGTAAAAGGTGTCAGCGAAGGAGAATGTAACATCACTGCCACCAGCAATAACGGCATCACTGCCTCTTGCAAAGTGACGGTCTTCAGCATGCCCGCCTACGATATTGCCGCCTTCAAGCAACAGCCCGTTGGCGAGAAGCTGGTACTGAAATTGGAAGATGCTGAGGTATTGTTTACCTATACCAAGAACGACAAGCAGACCACCTATCTGCGCGACCAGACAGGCGCCTTGATGGTTTCTGACGTCACTATGCCTGTAAAGAACAATGACAAGGTGAATGGCATGCTCTATGTACAGTCAGCCGTAGCCAATAAGGTACCACAGGCTGTGGGATTGGGCACCGAGACCGATGTCACTGGACTGGCTATCGTTGCAGGCAGTGAAGCACAGCCCCGCGAGGTTACGCTCGACGAACTGACTGAGAACGACTATAGCGACCTTGTACTCGTCAAGGGTTCCTCTATCAAGAGAGATGGTGGCTTCTGGGCTTATAGCGATAACAATACCGCTCGCATCTGGGCTGGTAACTTTGGCATTTCCTCAGGTCTTACCAGTTCTACGAAACTGGATGGCAAGCTCTTTAACATCACGGCCATCTACGGCACCAACGTCAAGAGCGGAACCGTCATCAACGAGCTGAATGTCACTAAGGCAGTAGAGGAATACAATGAGACAGGTATCAAGGAGATATCCAACGGTCAACAAGCCAACCACCCAAGCTTCAACCTTGCCGGCCAGCGGGTTGACAGCCACTACAAAGGGCTGACGATTAAGAACGGAAAGAAGTACATGAATAAATAAACAAATAAGCGGGCCTCAACAGAAGCCCGCTTATTTATTTTCATTTCACCAGCACTACCAGATACTTGCTGGTCGACCAGAACAGCTGAGGATTGGTGATGCGCAGGATATACTGCTTGTTGGCATCCTGCAACAAGGTGTAGCTCGACTGCGGATGTGCCGTCAGCAACTTGGCAGAACGGCTATATAGGCGTATCTCCTTATCCACACGGATGTCTATCTTGGTGAAATAGTCACGATTGAAGTTGGAGCGCAACACCTTGCCATCTTCAATGATGCGCTGGTCTTTCAGCTCCTTCTTCGTGCCATAGACAAACCAGGCGGTGTTCAGCTGCTTGTCCTGCGACGTGATGGTCTGCGACTTCTGAGAGGACTCTTCCTTCAGATTGCTGACATTGGTTGACAAGGTTGTCACCTGTTGGTTCAATTCACCAATCTGTACATCCTTAGCCTCCAGCTCGGCCTGCAACTGACGCAACTGGACATCCTTCTCCTCCAACTGCTGGGTAAGGCTCTCCAACGTACGGCGCAACTGATCGCCCTTGACGGTGCTCTGGCGCAACTGGTTACGCAACTTACTAATCAGCTCACGGTTCTGCTGCATCTGTCCCTGAATGAACTCTATATTCTCACGAATGCGCTCCACCGATGTGCTACCCTCACCCGCTTTCGCAAGGGTGACACGCTCTTCAGCCTCATTGATGGCACGGAATCCCTCCTGTATGTCGTTCATCGTTGCCATCATGTCGTCTATCTCGTTGTCTTTCTGTTCAATAATACGCGTCAAGGAGTCGCGTTGCTGCAACAAAGCCTCCTGGACTGGGTCATTTCCTTTCTGTTTACATGCCACCAATGCCAACAGACACGCAGCAGCTATCAACATTTTATTCATAGTCGTTATCTCGTTTTTGGTTATTTCGTTATTACGTTATATCGTTATTACGATTTACCCGCCAGAACAATTACAAACTCACCACGCGGCTCATGCTCCTGGAAGTGGGCTATCACCTCCTGCAACGTACCGCGCACGCTCTCTTCATGCACCTTGGAGATTTCGCGGCAACAGCTCACCTGACGCTCAAGGCCGAACACCTCGCCGAACTGCTGCAACGTCTTCAACACGCGATAGGGCGACTCGTAGAATACCATCGTGCGCTCCTCGTCCTGCAACGACAGCAGCTTCGTCTGGCGGCCTTTCTTCTGAGGCAGGAAACCCTCGAAGCAGAAGCGGTCACAAGGCAGTCCACTCGACACCAGTGCAGGGACAAAAGCCGTAGCACCTGGCAAGGTCTGCACCTCGATGCCGGCCTTCACAGCCTCACGCACCAGGAAGAATCCTGGATCGGAGATGCCTGGTGTGCCCGCATCACTAATCAACGCCACCGTCTGACCAGCCTGTAAGCGTTCAATGACCGATGCCGAAGTGCCGTGCTCATTGAACTTATGGTGCGACAACAAATGTTGCTTGATGTCGAAATGCTTCAATAGGATGCCCGACGTACGAGTATCCTCCGCCAACACCACATCGGCCTCCTTCAGTATGCGGATAGCCCGCAACGTCATATCCTCCATATTCCCCACAGGCGTGGGTACAATGTATAATATTCCCATAACGCTGCAAAGTTAGCAATTTTCGCACAAAACTATTGCCCTTTAACTCCCTTTAACTTCTTTAACTTCTTTAACTCCTTAAAAAACTGTATCTTTGCACCATGATTACATATCCAACATCGGGCGAAGCACGCCGCCCAGGAAGAATAGAAGTAGTATGCGGCTCCATGTTCTCCGGCAAGACCGAAGAGCTGATTCGCCGTCTGCGCCGTGCCCAGTTTGCCAAGCAGAAGGTGGAAATCTTCAAGCCAGCCATCGATACACGCTATAGTGACGAAGAGGTCGTCAGCCACGACCACAACGCAATACCCTCTACCCCACTCGACTCCTCGGCCAGCATCCTGTTGCTGTCCAGCGATATCGACGTAGTAGGCATCGACGAGGCCCAATTCTTCGACGACGGCTTGGTCAGCGTCTGCAACGAACTGGCCAACCGCGGTATCCGTGTTATCATTGCCGGTCTGGATATGGACTACAAAGGCATACCCTTCGGGCCGATGCCTGCGCTCTGCGCCATTGCCGACGATGTCACGAAGGTACATGCCATCTGCGTCAAGTGCGGCTCTCTGGCCTATGTCAGCCACCGCACTGTACAGAACGACAAGCGCGTACTCTTAGGCGAGACACAAGAGTATGAACCCCTCTGTCGTGAGTGCTACCAGAAGGCAATAGAAGAAGAAAAGGCAAAAAGTGCCCAATAAATTTGGCCAATTCAAAAATATTGCGTACCTTTGCACCCGCTTTTTAAGCACTGATCCGCTAGCTCAGTTGGTAGAGCACAACACTTTTAATGTTGGGGTCTTGGGTTCGAGCCCCAAGCGGATCACAAAAAAGAGGCTAATAAGCCTCTTTTTTTGATACAAGCTGGGCTCTCACCCAAGGGTTCTTTGACCTGAAGGTCAAAGCGAGAAAGCTCGATGACGAGCCCCAAGCGGATCACAAAAAAGAGGCTAATAAGCCTCTTTTTTTGATACATCATAATTTTTTTGTATCTGAGCTTGGTGGTTTGTAGAAAAATAAGTACCTTTGCAGACAAAGCGTGTAAAACCGAACAAGAAAACCAACAAATATTACAACCATTCTATGATTTATGTTTCACTTTAAATGATAAAAAATTATGAAAAAAATGATGATGATGCTGATTATGGCAACAGTTGCCCTGACAGCAAGTGCACAGAACGAAGTTGGCCAACTGACCTTACAACCCAAAGTTGGTCTAAACCTTGCAAACCTGACTAATACTAAGGTCGGTGATGAATCAGGAAAATTTAAAGCAGACTTTGTTTTTGGCGTTGAGGCCGAATATGGTTTGGCAGAAAAATTCTCCGTTGCGGCTGGTCTGCTTTATTCTATGCAGGGTTGCGAATTTGGAGAATATAAGGTGAAGGCCAATGGTGAGACTGTTGGCGGATGGGACAAGAACGAGCGTAACCTCAGCTATCTGAACATTCCCATTGTAGCAAATTTCTACTTTGCTAAAGGTTGGGCTATCAAGGCAGGTATCCAGCCTGGCTTCCTGCTGAGCGCTAAGGCTAAGATAGACGGTGTTGGTGCTACTCCGAGCGTTAACGAAAATATGAAGGATGCATGCAAGACTTTCGACCTCTCTATTCCCCTCGGCCTTTCTTTTGAGTATGAGAAGGCAGTTTTCGACCTTCGTTACAATCTGGGTGTGACCAAAGTAAACAAGGACGGTGACGATAGCAACAAGAACAGCGTAATCCAGTTCACTGTCGGCTACAAGTTCGCCCTCTAAAAAAAGCGCCCGGGGCGCTTAATTCCCTTTTCCCTTATGCCGTCGAGGGTTCGACTCCCTCGTCGGCTACAAGTTCGCCCTCTAATTCTTGCAAGGAATTATTTAGTTAAGAGCATTGGATTAAAATGCTCTCATGCGGTGGTGGGTTCGACTCCCACCACCGCAACAAAGAATGTCGCAAGAGAGAAAACGGAAGAATACTCTCAACAGAGAAGACGGAAAACCAGAGATTATGAAGCAGAAAGTGTTATGGATACTCACAACCCTGATGATGGTGGGATGGAGTAGTAGATTACAAGCTAGTAATGCACCAGAGGATTCTTGGCGCTATCAGGTGCGTCTTGATGGAACAACCGCCATGAGGCTTGAGATGCCCTGTTACGATCGTGACGGCTCGGACAGTTGGATTAAGAACGGTTATGTGTATATCACCCGTGATGGTGGTTCCAAAGAGACACTATTCTACTACAAGTCGAAGACCGACATCGACGATAGCGAGACGGCAAAGATATACTGCCGGACGGATGTCGGCGGTACCATGACACTGGAACGTAGCGGCATGAGTTCGGTACAGATTACCGCTTCGGAGCAGTGGGTGGAGATTCCTGATGTCTCAGGACAGGAGTATGCCATTGTGCATCTGAGATGGGTTATTCCCAGTGCGTACCGCGGCAAGAATGTCACTATTACGTGGGATATAGACAAAGATGGTAATATCGGTGAAGACCACAAGAAGATAGACATCAGCTCTGTCAGCATGTATATCCCTGCCGAGCCAGAGCCTATCAGACCTCAGTTGATGGACCCCATGCTGTCGTATAACACGACGCACCGCAACGAGATCATGGTGCCGTACATTATGGCCTCGAATCATATTAAGTCGCTGACGGCTACCTATAACACGGCACCATCATACGTCACCGACAAGTCCGCCTATTGGAAGACGGTACAGCTCGACACCTTAACGTCGGGTTATCTCTACCTTCCTGCAGACGCCACCATCAGTGACCTGAAGCTGACGGCCCAGTACATCAATACCGACAAGAAATTGAAGGTGACGGAGTCGGACGCCATCACGGTACCCACGCTGCACCAGCCAAAAATGATGACGGCGGCAATGCTCAACAACGGCTCGGCGCTCGTGCAGTGGCGAATGATTGACAATGGCTGGAACGACATTCTGGAAACAGACTCGTGGGAAGTGCAACGCAACGTCGATGGAGACCCAGTGAACGGCACGTGGACGATGGTGGGACAGTTGGACTACTCGCCCTTTGTGCGTGAGTTGAGCTATACTGACAATACGTTGCTGCAGGCCTACAAAGACAAGCCTGTCTATTATCGTGTGCGCCGTATGATGACCTCGATGTGGGGATGGCATACACGTAGCGACTATGCTCAGTGCAAACTGGTGAACGGCATCGTGCTGCCCAGCTTCGTGACTCCCAAGGCCCAACGCAACGGCACGTGGACGGACGACAGCCACCCCGTAAACATCAACTTCACGATGGGCGGCCCCACCAGTCAGTATGACTCCCAGAGGCGCTTCATCATCAGGAGTGCTGCCGACTGGGACACCTACTGCGAGCTGTTGCGCAGCAATTCATCTCTGTCGGCAGTGATGGCTAACGACATCGAACTCAATGAAAGCAACAAGAAAGTTGGACAATACTATTTTTACGAAGGAGTCTTCGATGGCAACGGATATACCGTGACGTACAACTATAAATCCGGAAAACAGGAAGTAGAAGCTTGTCTCTTCTATCGCCTCGACGGGGCAACCATTCGCAATCTGCACATAGCGGGAACCATCGAAACCAACTCCAGTTCACGATATCCTCACTCCGCGCTGGTTGGTCGATGCGCAGAGACGACCATTGAGAACTGCCGCGTTTCAGCTACGTTCAAGTTAACAGGCAAGAATGACAAGGCGGCAGGATTCATCGGTGAGACTGCCCGAAGAGCATTTAATTACTTAAGCAACTGCGTGTTCGACGGCAGGTTTATATGCCCTGAAGCCAATGACAATTGTGCGGGTTTCGTTTGTTCCAGCAATTCCGCAAAGGAGGAACTCGTCTTAACGAACTGCGTCTTTAACCCTGCAGAGCTGAAAAACTGCAGTGGTCAGAACTTTGTGAGGAGTGGTGACGCCACCCTGTCGTTCAGCTATGCCACGAATAACCTGAACGCCCCAGGCACCGAATCGCAGCAAAGTGACCCGCATTACGATGAGCAGGGCCGCTTCATCATCAGGAGCGCCGCCGACTGGGAGACCTTCCGAAACAAGGTGGCTACAGCCCATGGCGCGGACGTCAATGCCGTCCTTGCTGCCGACATTACAGTCAGCACGATGATAGGCACCAATGATGAAAACAGATACTATGGTACTTTCGACGGTGGCGGACATACCATTACCTTTAACAACACCAGTTCTGTTGATTATGCTGCGCTTTTCTCCCATGTGGGTACTTGCACCATCAAGAACCTGCATGTAGCAGGAACCATAGAGGGCAATAATTACAGTGCTGCCATCATTGGGCGCTGTGAGAATAATTCATCAAAGACCATTACTATCGAAAGATGTCGCGTATCAAATTCTTTCACACCAATAATAGACTATCATAGCGCTTTCATTGGACAGACCAACGATGCCAAAGCTATATTGCGCAATAACCTTTTTGACGGAACAGTACAATCCTCGCTCTTCCTTAAAAGTTATTTTGGTGTCTTTATTGGTCATGGATTTAAATCTGGCATCGATATCCTTGAGAACAATCTGGACGATGGGACCTACATTTACCAGTCCGAAGTAGCACCCTGCTATAGCGGCTTCGGCGAAGCGTACTTTCCTCCAGGTGCCTATAAAAGAAATGGCAAGACTAATGCCGAATTGTTAGCACTCTTAGGCAATCAGTGGAAAGAAGAAGACGGCAAGGTGGTGCCCATCATGGAAACCTCCACCCTTCCATCCAAAACCCCCGACGACACGATGACCAGGCTGGAGAGACTGGAGCACATCGCCCTGCTTGTCGGCGAGGACAAGATGGAGCTGATGGGTAACACCATCGTGCCAAAGATGGCGCTGAGCGACAATCCCGAGCTGAAGACGGCGATATGGGACGACCGCGCCAGAGCTTACCTCTATACCGACAAACTGGTGAGCAACAGCGTTGTCTCTACCTCTCGCCAGGAGCTTACCAAGGAGCAGATGACCACCGGCAAGGTTGCGCTGGAAATTACCACGCCCTGTGTGGACCACCAGTTCCGACTGGCTGTCGAGCGTTCTACGTCGTCCCTACCGCTACCGAAGGACAGCGTTGTCAACGTCCAGAAGGTTGATGCGGGCAGTCTCGCCATCTATGAGTTCAACAACAACGTTGAGATAGTCAGCCTGAAGGCCGACACGCTACAGAGCAGTGTCTCGCTGACGTGGGAAACCAATGGCGGAGATGCCGACGGCTACACCATCCTGCGTCGTGACAAGATGGCTAATGAGGGGATACCTGCCGACACGCTACAGAGCAACTACCAGCATCAGCAGTATATCGACAATACTGTAGCACCACAGCACAGCTACATCTATACCGTCGAGGGTATCACCCAGTGTCAGGGCGAGCATAAAAGCAGTAAGCAGGTGGAAGGTGCCTGCAAACCCACCGGAATGGTGCGAGGTTATGTGCGCATGGCCAACGGCGTGGGCATGCCCGGTGTAAAGGTATGGGCACGCAAAGCTGCATCATCGCCACAGATTATCGGCTATCAGGCACGCTCCTCCGTCACCGACTCGACAGGTTACTACGAGATTGGCGATCTGGTATATCAGCAGAGTGCCGTCTATGAGATCACCGCGGAGAGTACCGGCGACGCCGCCTCATTCCCTGCCCAGCAGGTGGAGTTCAACGACGTGAGCAACCTGGCATCGAACGTGGTGTTCACGCAGACACAGTATGCCATCTTCTCTGGCACTGTGATGTTTGAGGGTTCAAGCATTCCCGTCAGTGGTGTGCGCTTCCTGCGCGACGGTGTGCAGGTAACCGATGGTGCAGGCAATGCCGTGACCACCGACGCCCAGGGTCACTTCTCGCTGAGCATCCCCTACGGCGACCATACACTACAAGTAATGAAAGAGGGTCACGTGTTCAAGAACGACGGTTATCTGATAGACCCAGACAGCCATAATCCCGACAAGCGCATCCGTAACTGGGCCAGCAACATGGCCGACTACTACTTCTGGGACCAGACACGCGTTCGTCTGCAAGGTCGTGTGGTAGGTGGCAATAAACAAGGTCTGTTACCACTGGGCCAGTCGCTGTCGAAGAACAACCTAGGCGACTCGCTGACGGTGGTGTTCCAGTTGGAAGGCGACAATGCTTCGTGGATCGTTCGCGACCAGAACGACCTGACCATCCGTGAACGCGACTCGCTACACATTCACGGCATCAACCGCACGGATACGACGACGGTACATGCCTCACGCTACCGCATCAAGATACATCCCGACAGCAAGACCGGTGAGTACGAGTTGCCCATCTACCCTGTGAAATACAAGATTGTTGAGGTCTATGCCACTGGCTATCCCTCGCTGTTCCAGCCAGGCACAGTGAGCGAGACCATCGACCTGACGGCCTGCCACAACGGCGACATCGCCCAGTGGTCGCGTATCTACCACGCTGGTCCGTCACTGGTTCGACAGCAGTTCAATGGAAACGGAGAGAATTATTTCGGCATCAAGCGCTATGTAGCAAGTGACGTGGCTGGATTGTCAGACACCGTACAAGTGTGGTATCCAGAGCTGGACAAGGACGGCAAGGTGGTGAAAGACAGTAAGGGCACCTACACGCTGGGCTATCCCGTCTATCGTAACGGACTGCCCGTCAACATGGTACTCACGGCACGCGAGGAATACTATTATAACAATGATAGAACAAAGCCCCTTGACACTGTACCGCTGGACAGCGCCGAACTGATTATCACTAACGGAATGCACTCGCAGGAGGACACCGATCCCGTGACACTCGACGAAAACGGCATGTATAGCTATATCTTTACGCCAGTGGATGCCACGTTCACCCAGGAAGGTCAGGATGCGCTACGCACCATCACCTTCACGCTGAAGTATGAGGGTGCCTATTACGAGATGGAACCCATCCGTGGCTATTTGCTGGCCTCGATAGCCCAGCCGCAGGGTCGTCGTGTGATAGCCGGCACACAGCCACATTTGGTGGAAATATTGCGCGACCCGCCCGGTGCCCAAAGCACTGCCTTTATCGAGAAAGGCTCGAAACTCCACTATAGCTACACCAACGAGAGCACGGTAAATCTTGGTGCTGTACTGGATATAGGAGGTGGCAGTGGACTGAGCTGGTACAAAGGCTTCGTGATAGGCGGCTCTACCGAACAGGGTACCATCTTCGATAGCGAGCAATATTTTGGTGTTCAGCTCAACCTCTACACCACCAATTACGACAAAGAGGTGTACGAGTACACGATGGAAGTCAAAGAGCGCATAGAAACCAGCGACGAGTCACGCTTTGCGCAATATGTCGGCAATGGCTCTGACCTATACATCGGCATGAGTAATACCATCATTGCAGAAGATGCCTTGGCGGTACGACTGGTGCCCTCGGCCACTTTGAAGCGACTGATGCCTGCTACAGGAGGACTAGTGACGATAGATGGACGCAAATACCATGTAAAAGGCAACGTCAAGGTGATAGCCAGTGGCTACGACGCCCAGAAGAAGGACTCTGTTTACCTCATCCGCGACGAGGTGATGCAGGTCACTGACAAAGTGCAATCGACTTTTGTACACTCGCAGGCTTACCTCTTGGAGGAGATGATTCCGACCCTTATCCGTACCCGTAACGCCCTGCTGTTAGGCGTGGGCACAGACCCCTCATACGCTCAGGAACTGGCCAACAGCCAGCAGCGTCCTACCTACATCAGTAAGGTAGCCTCTGATGACGAACACTTTGCACAACTGGGGTACTACGACATGTATCAGCCAACTAACACTCCAGATGTTAGCTATACAGACTCCATTGTCGGACTGAACAGTCAAATCAGGACGTGGACGGGATTCATCCGCCGAAACGAGCAGGAGAAGTTGGAGGCTGGAAGACTGTTAAGAAACTACGACTTCGACGGCCACAGCAGCGGCATATCGTATAGTGAGGAATACACGGCGACGTATGACCACTGTGGCTATTGGTCCTACCCCAATATGAATGTCACTGGTGGCACTGGAAGTGATAGCAGTACTGATAAAGAAGACGGGCGCGACATGAAGACAGAGTATAATGGTGACGGTGTTTATTTCAACATCGCCATCACTCCGATGTTGGGCTTCAAATACGAATACATGACTGGCGATGGCAAGGAAGAGAGCAAGAGCACGGGCTTCACGCTACGTTGCTCGACGAGGTCGAACCTCAACGTTGATGTCTATCGCATCGCTCAGGACACTACCCAGCTGGCCAAACAAGTCAAGGACGGCGAATGGGGCACCTTCTACAAGCTGTCGGGAAAAACGCTGAAGGAGATTATCAATGCTCCATATTCACAACTGGATGCCTGGAAGGTTGATCTCGACTACGGTAGCTTTGCCTTCCGCACCCTTGGTGGCGCAACGTCACAGCCTTATGAAGATGAGCGTTTAACGCGATACTACATGCCGGGAACGGTGCTCGACCAGAAGACCATGCCACTGGACAACCTGAAGATATGGACCGACCAGCACGTGGTGTCGAACGTGCCTTACGATGAGCCGGCGCGCTATACCATCAAGGTGTCAAACGAGAGCGAGTTCCCCGATCGTGTTACCAAGGAGTTGCTGCTCTATCTCGAGGAAGCCATGAACAAAGACGGCGCCAAGATTTTCGTCGACGGCCATGCACTGACGGGTTCGGGTATTGACCTTTGGCTGGAGCCGAACACCGTTGTCGAGAAGCAGGTGGAGGTATATCCTGGCGCAGGATTCGACTACGAGGACATTGGTATATCCATTGTTGACGATGTTGAACCTGAACGTTTCAGCACCTTGACCATTGATGCCCACTTCATACCCACAGCAGGTAAAGTCAATATCTCATCGCCGGGTGATAAGTGGGTAGTGAATACCGAGTCGCCTAAAGACTCGACGGGTCATTACCTGCCCGTCACCATCGACGGCTTCGACGTGACGCAGGAGAACTTCGACCACATCGAACTGCAATATAAGTTGTCAACGCAGGGCGACAAAGAGTGGGTGAACACATGTTCCTATTATAAGGATAAAGAACTGATGGCGAAAGCCAGCGGTGTGCGCAAGCTCATCACTGACGATGGCCACATCAACGCTGTGTTCTATGGCGAGAGCGACCCCATTGAACAGCGCTATGATCTGCGGGCTGTCATCTATCGCCGTCACGGCAATGGCTATCTTACCAGCTCGTCGAAGATATTGAGTGGTATCAAGGACACGCGCCTGCCGACCCTCTTTGGCAAGCCACAGCCTGCCAACGGCATCCTCGACATCAGCGACGACATCAAGATGGTATTCTCGGAGGAGATAGCCGGCAACTACCTGAAGAAGGAGAACAACTTCGAGGTGCTGGGACTGACCAACAAGAGCAGCATCTCACTATCGACCTGTCTGCACTTCAACATCAAGAACCCCGATGAGAGTGGCAGACTATATGCCCTAACAGATGTCTCGCGCAACTTGGCGGGCAAGAGCTTCACGTTCGACGTGATGCTACTGCCAGAGGAGCACGAGTCGACAGTGGTGGTACTGAGCCACGGCCAGGAGCAGAACCTGCAGATTGGTCTGACCAAGGATAACCGCATGATGGCCCGCTTCAACAATCAGATTGTCGAGGGTAACAAGGCCATCACCTTCAGTGCCCTGCGCCAGCTGAACTACGTCTTCGAAGCCAACGACGAGAAGAAGACCACCGAGGTACGCTTCTACGACGGCAATGCACCTGTGGGCAGTGGCACCATCGAAGGCCTCTACGAGGGCAACGGTCCTATTTCGTTGGGTTCCGACATTCAGGGTGTCATCTACGATACGGAAGACCCGGCCTTGAACGTCTATCGCGGCGACATGCTGGAACTGCGCCTGTGGAACAGAGCATTGTCCACTGGCGAGATGGCCGACTACGCACAGAAGCGACTGACGGGCTACGAGTATGGACTGATAGACAACTGGCCCATGAACGAAGGCAAGGGTACTTATCTGTATAATCATGCTGTGGGTGGTGCTGACGTCAGAATCGTGGACAACACCACGTGGAAGACACCTAACGGAATGAGTCTGAAGCTGGACGGCGAGAAGGGTGTGATGCTCAACGCACAACACTTCAACCGTGCCGACTACCACGACTATACGATGATGTTCTGGTTCAATACCTCGCAGAAGAACGGTACCTTGTTAGCCAACGGTGAGGCGAAGGACGAGCCAGGCAGTAAGAACCACTTCAATTTCGGCGTGAAGGACGGAGAACTCTTCTTCCGTGGAGCAGGCTATGAGGCCAGAGCTGCAGGTGATGTGGCCGACGGACAGTGGCACCACGCCGCCGTGACGGTGAGCCGCTCACGCAACGTCTGCAACCTCTACGTCGATACCAAGCTGAAGCAGTCGTTTGCGGCTGATACGTTGGGAGGCATTGTGGGCAATACGCTGGCCGCAGGTGCCACCTACACGAAGAAGGATACGCCGACCAATGCCCTGAAAGGTAACCTGGACGAGCTGGCCATGTATGAGATGGCACTGACGGAGAATCTCATCAAGAACTACTCCACTACGACGCCTACGGGTAAGGAACTGGGAACGATGGTCTATGTGCCCTTCAGCCGTGAGGAACGTCAGGGCGACAACCAGCAACGCATGGTACCGTCAGGACTGAGCATCGCACGGGAACGCAACAGTCAGGGACTGTACTCCACCACGGCTGACACCATTGTACGACCTGAAGTCATTGACCTTGTGGCCGATCGTGACATCTATGCGCCAATGAACAACAGCGGTGCACTGGAGAACCTGAACTACAGCTATGTGGTCGATAATCAGGACCTGCTCATTAACATCAATGAGCCGGAGTCTGATATTGAGAAGACGCACGTCTATATCACACTGCGCGACGTGGCCGACCTGCAGGGCAACCTGCTGGCATCGCCGGTAGTGATGGACCTTTACGTTCATCAGAGTCCCCTGCGCTGGACGGAGAAGCGTAGGACCATCAAGACACAGTATGGTGAGGAGTATGTGTTTGACGTCACCATCCAAAACGTCAGCGGCAAGACACACAGCTTCGAGCTGAAGGAACTGCCCGTATGGATTACGGCCTCAGAGACTGACGGCACCATCGACGAACTGGATGAAAAGACCATTACACTGACCATATCACCATATATTAATATCGGTGACTATGAGGAGCGCATCACCATTATGACCGAGGATGGTATGACAGAACCACTGCCGCTGAGCATCACCGTACGTGGTGAAGAGCCAGAGTGGGCTGTCAGCGAATCGCTGAGAGACAAGAACATCTCGATGAACATCGTGGGACGAATAGAAATTAATGGCAACATTGCCAACGCCCCCGATGACATCGTACACGTCTATGGCGACGGACACGAGACGCTGGGTGTTACCCACGTCAACGTGGACAATACCAGCGGTAGCAACGAGGCATTGACCTACATCATCGTCTATAGCCCCGACGGAAAGAACAACGCGCTGAACTTCGAGTACTATGATGCCTCAACAGGTTGCATCTATCAATTGGAACCTGCCGATGGCGAAAAGATACTCTTCAAGACCGATGCTATCGTGGGTAGCACCACTAATCCCGTTGTGCTGAAGAATACCGAGAAGGAAGTGCAGACACTGCAGTTGAAGAAGGGTTGGAACTGGCTGTCGTTCTATGTGAAGCCTGACAAAAACACCATCGGCAACCTGCTGGACAGCTCGACGAAGTGGCAGGTGGGCGACGCCCTTGAGGTGGTGAACGGCGACGGCAAGGTCAGCCAGTTGTTCACCTATACGTCGAAGAGAAAGAAGACAAACTCGACGACGTATGACTACTTCTGGGACAATGCTTCAGAGAGCATACAGCTCGACCCGACCATCCGCTACCGCTTCTATTCGACCAACGAGAAGGCGGCCTACCTGACGGGTACGTATAATGCTTATGAAACCGTCAACGTACTGCCTGGCTGGAACCGTATCGGCTACGTGTCACGCCTGAATCTGCCAGTAGGTACGGCACTGGCCGACTATACCGACAAGGGTACGGTGGGCGACATCATCAAGTCGCAGAACGAGTTCTCGGTACTGACGGAAGCAGGCGGTGTGAGGACGTGGAAGGGTACGCTGACGTTCATGAAGTCCGGACAGGGCTACATGCTGAAGCGTAATGCGAATACCAACACCAGCTTCTACTATCCAGAATACATGGATAACTCGCGCTATAGCGGCGTCAACGCCCGTCAGAGCACATTGGAGGCTCCGCTTTACGATAACACCAGTGGCGTGTCGATGAACATCATCGCTCAGACGCTGGGTGTAGAATTGCAGGCTGGCGACCGACTGGCAGTCTATAGTGAGGGCACGCTGTGTGGTGTGACTGAGCAGACAGGCGACGGACTGTTCTTCCTCAGCGTAGGACAGACGGAGGGTGGCGACGGCCGACTGAGCTTTGCCATTGAGCGTGGCGACAACATCATTGCCACCACGCCAGTCATCATGACCTATCGCAGTGACAGCGTATCAGGTACGCTCAGCGAACCCACGCTCATCAACTTCACCACCATCGACCGCTATGCCGACGGCTCGTGGTACGACATGCAAGGCCGTAAACTGCAACAGCGCCCCAGCATGAAAGGAGTATATATTTTTAACGGACAGAAAACAATTGTAGAATGAAAATACAGAAAATGATACTCGCAGGTGTGGCGCTATGTGTCACCCTGCTCCTCGGAGCCTCCTGTTCCAGTGATAGCGACGACAACGCCACTCCGACTCCTGACGTACCAGAGAACCCCTTGACACCAGGCACTAACCAGCGCCCCGACTGGGATCAGACAGTGGTGGACTACACCCGTTACGATAGTGAGATGCCCGTGGTTGTAGGCATCCAGCCCGAACTGGCCCAGTATGCCTCAGAGAAGGACATGATGCGTGCCACCATCAGTGGCGAAACCCGTGCATGGAGTGCACAACCTCTGGAGTGGGAAACAGTCGACGGTACCGCCAGTTATAAGTTCTTGCTCACCATTGGAGGTAATGCAGGAGAAGGCAACATCACGCTGGAGTACTACTGTGACCAGCTACACCGTATCTTCACCCTCAGCGAGTGGAGAGACTACGATGCCAGCACGACACCAACAGAAGATGGCCAGCCGTATATACCGTTATTCTATAAGGAGTAAGCGTAAAACACAAATGGGACAGCTTATATAAAGGGACTTCCCGTATGGTGGTGAATGGCGAAAAATTTTTGTATCTGGCCTTGGTGCTTTGTAGAAAAATAAGTACCTTTGCAGGCGAAAAATGTGTGCAACAATAACTGAACAATAAAAGCAATGATGAAAAAGATGATGAACTGGGTGCTCGCCGCCACCCGACCATTGGTACTCACCATGGTCTTTTGCGGCGCAAGCGTACTGAACTGCACGGAGGCTAAGGCACAGGAGTCGGATTCTAAACCTAAAGTGGTAAGTACTGAACTGATTCGTACCAGCCAGAGCTGGGACGGCGTGGAGCTGCCTGACTACTTCCAGGGACGCCCCGAACTGGTGGCTGTGAAATATGTGTTCCCCGCTGGTCAGAAGCTGGGATGGCACCACCACGTAGCTATGAACTACGGCGTGCTGGTGCAGGGTGAGCTGACCATCATCGGACAGGATGGTAAGACGAAAGTGGTGCATGAGGGCGAGGCCGTTGTGGAGATGGTGGGTACCATCCACCACGGTGAGAACCGCGGCACGAAGGACTGCATCCTCTACATGTTCTACCTTTCACAGAAAGACCTGCCACTGGCTGTGCAGCATCCAGAGATTCCACTGGAGTAACGGTGAAGGGTACTACCCACTGAAGAAAAGAAATCCCAAAAGTCGCGCGGCTTTCGGGATTTTCTATTACCGTTTATCCAAGAAAACTCAGTCGTGGATAATCAAGGCAGTCTGGGGTGCAACACTGACCTGACGGCCTGTGAAGGTATCGATGCCATTCAGGTCGATGACGCCAGAAGCACAGACTATGGTGTAGTGGCCTTCTGGGATGCTAACGGTCTGTTGCTTGCGCGTGGGGTTAAGCACGACGATGACCACCTTATTTGTCACGTTGCCCATGGTGTCTGTGATGCTATAGGCCACCACACCACTGGGAGCATTGAGGAAGCACATCTTATCGCGCACCTCGGCAGCACTGCCCAGACGGAAGTGTGGGAAATGCTTGCGCAACTGAATCAGGTTCTTGTAGTACTCGAAGACTTGCGGATAGCGTAGCTTGTTCTGCCAGTCGAGCTGGTTGATGGAGTCGGGCGACTCGAACGAGTTGTGGACACCTTTCTTGTTACGCAGCAACTCCTCACCGCTGAGCATGAAGGGCACACCCTGAGAGGTGAAAACGGCCGTCTGTGCCAACAGGTCGAGACGGATGAGCTCGTCTTCCTTGATACGAGGAATGCTGGCCTTCAAGCGGTCAACCAGACACATGTCATCGTGACAGGAGACATAGCTCATCATCTGGGTAGGTTCTATAGCCCACGGCTCCTTGGAGTAGTTCACCTTCTTCATGTCCACCTGCGGATGCTGGATGCATCCTACCAGGCCGAACTTCAGACTCTCCACTTCCTGGTCGCCCGTAAACTGTCCAGCCTTGGAGGTATTGAGGCGACCCAGCCAACCGGAAACAGTATCGTCGGAGAACGGACCACGCAGGGCATCGCGTATCTCATCAGAGAAAGCGGCAATGCCAGGCATCTGTGGGATGTTGGCCTTCATGCCCAGCTTCTCGTTAGGCAATGCACAGGCGCCAGCACTCCAGCCCTCACCATAGATAAAGATGGTGGGGTCGATGGTGTTGACCATTTGACAAATCTGGTTCATCGTCTCAATGTCGTGACAGCCCATCAGGTCGAAACGGAAACCATCGATGTGGTATTCGTTAATCCAGTACTTCACCGACTCCATCATGAAACGGCGCATCATAGGCTTTTCGGATGCCGTCTCGTTGCCACAGCCTGAGCCGTTGCTATAGGCGCCATCAGCCGTCTTACGATAGTAATAGTCGGGATAGGTCTTCTGGAAGTTGGAGTTGTCGATGTTGTAGGTGTGGTTATAGACCACGTCGAGGATGACGCGGATGCCTGCCTTGTGGAGTGCCTGTACCATCTGCTTGAACTCACGGATGCGAACCTCTGGCTTAGAGGGGTCGGTAGAGTATCCTCCTTCTGGAACGTTGTAGTTCACAGGGTCGTAGCCCCAGTTATACTGCGGCTCATTGAGGCGTGACTCATCGACAGAGCCATAGTCGTAGCTGGGCAGGATATGCACAGCATTGATGCCCAGGTCCTTGAGGTGCTTGATGGCCCACGGCTCTGTCAGCGCTAAGAACTTGCCCGGATACTTGGCATCAGGACGGGCAATGGAGAAGTCGCGATGATGCATCTCGTAGACGATGAGGTCAACAGGCGACTTCACGACGGGGCGCTGGTCGCTCTCCCACCCTACAGGATTGGTGGTTGCGAGGTCGAGAATATATGCCTCCTTGCCATTGGTGCCTACGGCCTTTGCAAAGACGCCTGGCGTATCGCCGTGACCCGTATTGAACACATAGGGCTGTCCCTTCAGGTCGCCCTTGACAGTAGCTGTCCACAGGCAGTCGCCCGCCTTGGTCATCTTCACCTTCTTCTTACCTACCTTGACAGTACACTTGGCATTGTTGGGCGCAAAGAGCTTGAAGACGGTCTGCTCTGGCGAGTAGCTCATCTCGTCGAACTTAAAGTCCTGTGCCTGTATGCTTGTTAGCAGTGTTGTCATCAGCAGGGATGTTATAGCAATCTTCTTCATTATCTTACTTGGCAATTAGTGATACGGCGAAGCCACCACCAGGGGCTTCAGTCAGCTTCAGTACGTCGCCAGCCTTGACCACACGACGGGTGATGGTGTAGGCCTGCGGATTCGTCTCGTAGTGGGCATCCTTAGCATCGGCATAGATGGTGCAGTCGTACTTCTTGCCTTTGTCCAGGAAGTCGAGCTTGACAGTCGTCTTGTGACCATTCTCGTCGCACTTGCCACCAATGAACCAGTTGTCGGTACCCTTGGCCTTGCGGGCTACAGTGATGTAGTCGGCAGGCTCGGCCTCCAGATAGATGCTCTCGTCCCAGTCGCACGCCACGTCGCGGATGAACTGGAAGGCATCGTCGAACTTCTCGTAGTTCTCAGGCAGGTCAGCGGCCATCTGTAGGGGTGAGTACATCGTCAGGTAGAGGGCCAAAGAGCCGGCAATGGTGATGCGTGCCCATGAGGGATTCTCACTCCACTCAGAGAGCTTGGTGACAAAGATGCCTGGGGTATAGTCCATCGGGCCGCCCTGCAAGCGCGTGAACGGCAGGATACAGGTGTGGTCAGGACGCGAACCGCCAAAGGCCTCATACTCGGTACCACGAGCCGACTCGTTACCGACGAGGTTCGGATAGGTACGACAGATACCCGTAGGACGCGTAGCCTCGTGGGCGTTGACCATGATATGGTGCTTGGCGGCCTCCTTGACGACATGCAGGTAGTGATTGTTCATGGACTGTGAATAATGGTGGTCGCCACGTGGGATGATGTCGCCCACATAGCCCGTCTTCACAGCATCATAGCCATATTTGTTCATCAGGTTGAACGCCTCCTCCATGTGACGCTCGTAGTTCTGCGTCGAGCTACTTGTCTCGTGGTGCATCAACAGCTTTACACCCTTACTGTGGGCATAGTCGTTGAGCATCTTGATATCGAAGTCGGGATAAGGCGTCACGAAGTCGAAGACGTCGCGCTTCCACATGTTTGCCCAGTCTTCCCAACCAACGTTCCAACCCTCGACGAGCACCTCGTCGAGACCGTTCTTAGCGGCAAAGTCGATGTAGCGCTTCACGTTTTCGTTGTTGGCCTTGTGAGTGCCATTGGGCTTCACCTTCGTCCAGTCAATCTTGTCGAGCTGGATGCTGGGGAAATCGTTGGTATAGTGCCAGTTGCCACGACCCACAATCATCTCCCACCAGACACCGCAGTACTTCGTGGGATGAATCCATGAGGTATCCTCCAACTTACAAGGCTCGTTGAGATTCAGGATGAGGTTGGATGACAGCATATCGCGGGCATCATCGCTGACCATTACCGTACGCCAAGGTGTCTCGCAGGGTGTCTGCATGCAACCCTTCAGACCCGTAGCGTCGGGCGTCAGATGACTGACAAAGGTGAAAGGCTGTGGCAGGGGATAGTCAGAGGGGGCCGGATTGGGCGTATAGGCATTGCTGTTGCCCTGCAACTGGGTGGTCAATGCTTTTGTCTCGGCATCTACCAGTTCCAGGTGCATGGTGGCATAGTCCAGACAGGCGGCCTCGTGGATGTTGATATATAAACTGCGTTTCTCACCGTTTAAATCAATGGCATCGCTCTTCATCTGCAGGGAGGTCTGCACACCCGTAGGCGAGAAGACGGCTACTGACGAGTTGCCCCAGTTGACAGCATCCTGGAAACGGCCACGAATCTCAGAGAGCCTACACTCCTGTGTCTCCTGCTCCTGCGTGTCGTAGTCACCAGGAAGCCACCATGCCTTGTGGTCGCCAGCCATCGCAAACTCGCTACGTTCCTCCTTGATGAGGAAGTAGTTCAGCTCCGGCTGTTGTGGGAACTCATAACGGAAGCCGATACCGTCGTCATAGACACGGAAACGGATGGTAATCCAACGACGGTGCTGCTGAGGTTGCAGACGCATGCCAGGCTTTCCGACAGGTGGTGCCGAACGCCATTGTTGCGACAAGGTGACCACATACTCGTTGTAGTGGTTACGGATGTCCTTGGTTTCACCCCATACGGGTTGCCACGTCTCATCAAACGACGAGGTCTCTTCCTTGTCCAGCGTGAAGCCCGTCATCAG
This sequence comes from uncultured Prevotellaceae bacterium, assembly GCA_900316265.1. GTDB lineage: Bacteria > Bacteroidota > Bacteroidia > Bacteroidales > Bacteroidaceae > Prevotella. Next base: position 64,477 of record ONCH01000017.1, read on the forward strand.
GTCGCGCTCATTCATGCCCAACGAGGCATGCTTGTCCTTCGCCAGTTCCAGACCGAGGTGTGAGGGGCGCACCACCTCCCTACCCTTATACGACAAGGTATAGGTTGGTCGGCCGTCCTCCACCGTGAAGTTCAACACGATATTCCCATTGGGCGACTTCACTTCTGTCGCCATAGCCGTCATCGGCAATAGCAGAAGTGCTAGTAAAAAGTTTCTGTGCTTCATTGTTTACTTTCGTCCGCTTTGTGTGATGAGTGTCTTGATTTCGTTATTGAAGTCATCCTCCTTGAGCAGTTGCTCGAGGGTGATATGCATACGATAGCGCCAATAGTGGCGGGGATTAGCAGGGATATTGATACGTTCAGCGTTCTGGTCGGGCAGACGCAGGCGCTCATCGATAGACAACCAGTCTTGCAGTGACAGCAGACAGAGCATAGACGGTGACGTCAGATGACGACTGACGATGTCTCTGGCCAGCCAGCCTGGCAGTGGATGAGGAGCAGCACCGCCACGATAGAGCATGGTATTGTAGTAGTCCTGCGTACGTTCCTCGTCCTCGTCCCACCACTGGCGGAGCGTCGGCATGTCGTGGGTAGAGATGGTGCAGACAGAGCGATAAGGATTGCGCGAAAGGTGTCCGAAACGTACCTTGTCGTCCTTTGGCATTGACTGGATTTCCAGTGAGAGAATACGCAACTCGTTCATCACCCAGGGGACGCAGTCGGGTACCATACCCAGGTCTTCCGCACAGCACAACATACGCGTGGCCTGCGTCAGACGAGGCAGCTTCTTCATGGCCTCCTGATACCAGAACTGGTTGTTGCGACGATAGAAGTAGTCATTATACAGGCGGTTGAAGTTATACTTCTCGCCATCCTTATGGTCAACGAGGAACAGGTCATCGTGGCCATAGATGCCATAACCCTCTATCTCCTCACGGCTCAGTCCCAAGGCAGGAACAAACTGTCCTTCCAGACCGGACTTCGCAGGCATAGGAATCTCCCAGATGCGGAAGAAGCCCAGCACGTGGTCGATGCGGTAGGCATCGAAGAACTGTGCCATCTTACGGAAACGACGTACCCACCACTGACAGCCATCCTTCAGCATCTCGTCCCAGTTGTAGGTCGGGAAGCCCCAGTTCTGACCATCGGCAGAGAACGGATCGGGTGGTGCACCAGCCTGACCGTTCAAGTTGAAGTACTTCGGTTCCACCCAAGCCTCCACACCATCACGGCTGATACCAATGGGGATATCACCCTTCAGGATGACACGATGGCGACGGGCATACTCATGGGCAGCATGCATCTGCTGGTCGAGGTTGAACTGCACATAGCACCAGAAGTCTTGCTGGCTGTTTGCCTTTGGCTTCTGAGCTTTTGCCTCCTTCGGCCACTGGTT
>ONCH01000058.1 GCA_900316265.1 uncultured Prevotellaceae bacterium
ATAGCATTCACCGACAGCGCACCTTCGCGCAGTCGCTGGGTATTCGATTTGCCGACAACTGTCACGCCTTGCAGCGCGACAGTGTCTTTCTGCATGTCAGGCTTCTTCTTTCTCGACTGTCCGTTAGCGGTCAGCGTGCCTGATAGCAAGAGTAGGGAAAGCAGTATGGTGCTTGTCAGTTTCATGAAAAAGTATTACTCCTCAGGGTACATTGAGTGGTAAGCATCCTCGAAGAACTCAGCCTTCTTTGTATGCTGAATCCATACATTGCGGACGCCCTCCAGTTCCAGCAGACCCAATGGGTGGTTCTTGGTAACAGGAACAACAGGTGTGTAGCCTGCGTGGTTGAAGAACTCGAACCAGCTGTTTTCCTCGTTTTCAGGATCGTTGGGGTGGCTCCAGTACTCATCGCCTTCACCAGCCATATCGTTGTGAGCGTGGTCACCAGCGATAGACATCAGGGCGTGCAGATAAACCTTACCCGTGTTGTAACCTTTCTCCTGCATACGAGCCATTACGTCCTGCTTGAAGTTGTCTTCCATATCAACGGTACCAACGAAATATTTAGGATTCAGCTTCTGCAGTTCCTCTTCGAGCTGTTCGTAACGAACGTTGGCTTTGAAGGTGTCGTACTTGTCAGGGTTACCGTGACCCATGAAGGCTACAACACCGTCATTGGCCTCAGAAGCATACAGGGCGTTCAGCTGCTTGGCAACCTCAGAAACGTCCTCATCGGGGTCGTTCAGCAGAGGCATACCAAAGAAGATGGCCTCGTCGTCAGCCAGCTTAGCCAGATATTTGTCGTCGAGGTGAGCCTGACCGATATAACCGTTGTTCATGAACTTCTTGACAGAAGCTACAACAGCAGCAAACTCCTCACCAGGAATCACCTGCAGAGACTGCACGTAGATCTTGCTGTACTTGGCAGCACCGATGGCGTGCAACAGATAGCGAGGCTCGTAGTAGTCGCGCTTCACGATGTTACCTGCGTCGTCGGTGTTTTCACCAACGCTGGCGCGGTTGATGCAGATGTCGCTGGAGAAACTCATATAGACGTCAGCCTCTGGGAAAGCCTGCTGGTAAGCGGCTACCGTCTTGTCGAATGCCAGGAATGCGTTGTTCCATGTAGAACCGAAGGCCACGAGCAGTACGGCAACGTCCTTCTTCGATGCAGCCTTCTGGGCGGCAACGGCCTTGTCGTTGATGTCGTACTCTGAAATCAGGTTTGTAACGGTGCTGTCTGAGTCGTCATCGCCACAAGCAGTCAGTACTGGGGCTACCATAGCTATTGCTATGAGAGCCAGCATGAAAGTTTTAATCTTCTTCATAGTAATTCTTTTGTTTTGTTGATAAATTATGTTGTTTAACACTCTTTCCGTAATTCAACTTGATGACCACCTTACCATAGACCGTAGTGCCTGAGGTGTTGCTGCCCAGATGGTATGGACGCATGGTACGGTCCACGTAGTTGAAGATGTTGTCAATGCCCGCCTCCAACCTGAAACTTGCAATCTTGACACTTGAAACCTGAAAGTCGTGTGTGGTGTTGATGCGCCATATCTGGTAGGCTCGTCCGTTGCCGTTGTTCTCATAGTAGCGCTTGCTACTGCCTCGTGTCGATAGGCTCACGCCCAGCTTGTAGATGTTGCTGAACACATGGCCGTACATCACGGAGGCGTTCCATTTGTGGTGCGCCATTCCGTCAATCACCACCGTCTTCATCTGGTCTGTGCCTGCGTCGTAGAGGTGTGCTTCCGTGTCGAGATAGCTGTAGGCGGCAGTCATCGACAGTTCCTTGGTGAACTTATAGCCCAGCGTCACGTCCACTCCACAGGTGCGCGCGTCGTCCATGTTCTTATACATGCGAGCCTGCACGTTATTGCTTCCGTCACCCATGTAGGCTGTCGTTATACCAGCAGGAATCTCGCCCACAGGCACATTCACCAGCGCTATCATATTGTCGAGCTTGTTGATGTAGCCCGTTACCGATGCTGTCAGCTTGTCGCCACGATACTCCACGTTGGCCGACCAGTAGTTGCTGGTCTGTGGGTCCAACTTGGTATTGCCCAGATTGAAGAAGGTGCTGCTGCCCATAACATGCAGATAGCGGTAGTAGAGCTCCTTGACGGTAGGCGTCTTGAAACCCTGGCTCCAGCCCAGTCTGAAGCGCCAGTCGCCCCATGAGGCCATTGCGCTGATTTTGGGTGTCAGCCTGAAACCGAAGTTCTGGTTATCGACCAGTCGCAAGCCTGCCGTGATGTTCAGCCACGACAGTTTGTTAAACTCGTCCTGCACATACACACCAGCCGTCCAGTCGCTGGCCGTTCCCGTTGCTGTGCGCTCTGGCGCTTTCAGGTGGTCGTAGCGGTATTCTGCTCCAGCATTGATGGTGTTGTTATAGGGCAGGTGGAAGATGCCCTTCAGCTGACCCATCACGCGCTGTTGGTCGCTCTGCAACTTCCGCTGACCAGGATACATCGCCACAGAGAACCACTCGCCGTTCTGCTCGCCATACTCCTCGCCCTCCAGCAGTACGTAGTCGTAGTGTCTGGCGGTGTATTTGTAGTAGTAGGCGTGCTTGTTCCAGTCGATATCCAACGTGACGTAGTCTTGCAACGAACCCTTGCCTCCCAGTTTCCACTTGCCACCCACAGATGCTGAGGCGTTGTTGTAGTGCAGGTCGTAGGTATAGACGTCGCAACTGGCGTGCTTGCCGTCGCGAGGACGCATAATGTCCTTCTTGTAATAAGTACCGTCGGCATACAGCTCGATGTTCTTCGTTGGCTGAAATGTCAGACGCTCGGCTATCTGCCAATTGCGGAACTTGTTGACCGTCTTGTTCTTGCTGTCCGTCAGCACCGTTGCCTCTGCATATTCTTCAGCCGTATTCTGCCAACCGTCGTTGCGTTGCAGTTGGAAATTGGTCTGAGTGCTCCACTTTCCATAGTTCAGTGCCAGCGTGTTGTGCTGTCGCAGGTCGTTATGAGTGCCGTACTGCGTGCTGTTGTCAACATAGAGGCCCTTCTGCTTGTGCTTCTTGGTGATAATGTTAATGACGCCAGCCATTGCGTCCGAGCCGTATAGCGCACTCTGTGCACCCTTCACGATTTCTATCTTCTCGATGTTATGAGGGTCGATGAGTCCCAAATCGTTCTCGCCACCCACATCGCCATGAATGCGCTTGCCGTCTATCAGTATGAGGATGTACGAGTTGCCCAGACCACCTAACTGCATCTGACTACCCATATCGCCCTCGCTGAAGGCAAACGATGCCGTCAGTCCTGACAGTATCTCCTCCAGGCTCTTGCCACCATAGCTGTCGAGCATCTTGCGCGAGATGACCTCCGTCTGCACAGGAGCATCTTTCAGCAGGTGCTGTGTGCCAGTACCTGTCACGACGACCTCATGCAACTGCTGTTCAAGGTCTGGCGCGCTCTCCTTTGAGCGTGCCTTGTTGTCTGTCGTCTGTGCCTGTAGTGCAGTCAGCGAACACATCATCGCCACTGTCACCAGCCATTGTTTCCTCATCAGTCTCTTTAATCTTTAATCTTTAATTTTTAATTTAAAAAAGTGGGAGACCTTTGTCTCACGACATAAGCCTCCCAGAGACTTATATAATAATACACGTATCGCACCTTGCAGTCTAACCCCAGAGACTGGCAGTGGTGCATTTTTGATATGAAAAGGCAGGTATTCTGACTTGCAATCTGGTAGCGAACGTCTTCCCAACAATATCAGTGACATCGTGTTCGCACCATGTGTTTGTTGCTTACAGCTGCGGGACAGTTGAGGACTCTCACCTCATTCCCTGACCAATTCGGGTGCAAAGATAGTGTAAACAAATTGAATAACCAAATTTATTTAAGGTTTTCTGAGGCACATATTGGGCTAATATACCCCTAACTTAGCATGATTTGCAGAAAAATTATTGTTTTTCGATAAAATTTTTGTGTTTTTCTTTGGTGATTCAAAAATAATGATTATCTTTGCACCGAAAATAATTATCGAATAACAATAAAACTTTATCAATTATGAAGAAAATTCAATCAATTTTGAAGAACAAACTGAAATTCTACAGTGTCCTGACGGCCATCGTACTGGTCGGAACAGTGCTCTCGCTCACGTTCAATTTCGAGAATTATTCATGTGAGCAAGGCGATGGCGAGGTACTCACCCTGGATTCGTTGAAGGGAGATTTTGCAAAAATCGACAGGCAGACCACCATCAATGTGGACACCACTAACGGCAGGCGCGACACCAGCACCTTCTCGTCATGGACTGTGCACTTCAAGCCGACATTCGAGGTGACCATCCCCGTCAGACCCATCCGTGGCGCCAACGACAAATTCCTCTATAGCAGCATCAAGGGCGAGCCCTGCATGGTGGAGATGCAGAAGGTGAAGCTGAAGGTGCCTTTCGAGAATGCTTCGCCCGATTTCATGTTGACGCAGACGCTGCTGTCGTGTGCTGCTTCGCCATTGTTCATCTGGTTGCTGGTCATCGTTTTGATGGTGGTACGTTCTGTCTACAAAGGCGAAATCTTTGTGTCGCAGATTGCCAAACGCTTGGAGACGGCGGGCTGGCTGCTTGTAGCCACCTGGCTCGTGGCCAATGTGACGAGCTACATCCAGATACAATTGCTTCGCGAGCAGGTCTTGATGGCTTACTACGACATTTATTGGGAACCCGTTAGCAGCTACTACATCGTCTTCGGCCTCGTGCTGATGATTCTCTCGCAGATCATCCTGAAGGGTAAGGACTTGAAGGACGAACAGGAACTGACCATCTAAACCGTTGACACTATGAGTATTATCGTAAATGTAGACGTGATGATGGCCAAGCGCAAGATGTCATCACAAGAGCTGGCCGAGAAGATTGGCATTACGCAGGCGAACCTCTCCATCCTGAAGACGGGCAAGGCCAAGGCCATCCGCTTCTCCACGCTGGAGGCCATCTGCAAGGCGCTTGACTGTCAGCCAGGGGATATCCTGGAGTATACGGAGTAACGTATGACAAAAGTAAAAAAAAGTTCGACAAATTTTTGTTTTATTGGAAATAATCCGTATATTTGCACCGTGAAACAAATGTTGAACCCTAAAAGTAATGGCAATGAAACAGTGGATTTTAGCTAGTATCGTGTTGGTAATGGCATTGGGACTGAGCGCATGCTCCAGTGACGATGAAAGCAAAAGCAGTACGGTGGATGAATACAGCGAGCTGCCCGCATGGCTAGTTCCGCAGGCTAAGGCGCTGGAAGATGAGTTCAAGGATTTTAAGGGTGACCCGTCTTTATGTTATAGCATTAGTCGCGCTACAGGCATTCATGGTGAGACGGTGTATCACATCTCTCGAATCTATGAGAACTGTGTGATGTGCAATCTCTACGACGAAAAAGGCAATCCTGTTAACTACATCGATGTCTTTGGAGAACGCGATCGTAGGGGCGATGAAGGCTGGGTAGTCATATTTCCTAAGCAGAAAGAATAAACTGTGAAGGTGCTAATTGCAACGCAACGTCACACTCATACCTTCAGGTGTGAGAACGCAACAAAGTAAAATCGCTCAAGAAGAAATCCCTGAGCGATTATTTGTTATCTGAAAAGTTCGGAGTGGGAACCAAGACGGACAAGTTCTATGATGTCGCTCTGCTCGTCTATCCAGATTAGGAGGAAGTCGCTTCCTACGTGACATTCCATGCAACCTTTGTAGTTGCCAGAGAGCATATGAGGTAAATACTCTGCAGGAATGGGCTGTTCGTACTTTAATAGTGTCAAGACTTCTTTCAGCGCTTCCAGTTTGGCAGGCTTGTTCTTGTAGCGTTTAAGGTCTTTCCTGTATTGCGTAGATGTCTTGAACTGTTTCATTCTTCTTCGTTCAGAATGTCGTTGAACATTTCATCGATGTCGGAGTATGTCTGTTGTGGGTTCTTGCCAGACATGACTTCCTCTATGGCCGCCTTGGTGACGTTGTTGGGCTCATGATACACAATATCCAGCAGAACGCTCTCCACGTAGTTGTTTAGTGTTCTGTTCTCACGTGCAGCGTTCTTCTTCAATCCCTCCAGCAAATCGGCTCTCAGGCGGAATGATGCAGGCTTTCTGATAATCGTTGTTGCCATAATTTGTAATGCATTTGTAATACTTTTGCCTGCAAAGGTAATGCATTTGTATGACAAAAGCAAATTTATTTGAAGTTTTCTGTAGGGGGTGTTCGAAAAATAAACTGTGAATTGTGAAACTGTGAAGAATAAGGATGGCCCAGGGGGATTCCCTGAGCCATTCTTGGTTTTAATGACACCAGTCTGCCGCTTCGTCGCTTGACGCTATGCTACCTGTTTGCGCTTGAGGTAGGCGGGTGTCTTGTGGTAAATGCCGTCTTCGTCGCAGGTGATGTAGCCACGCTTCTCCCACATGCAGAGCTGCTGGGTTGGGTTGCTGTCCTTCTTGCGCTCACGGATGCGGATGGCTTGGGCATCTTCGCGGGTGAAGGAGTCGGCCAACTGGTCGAGCATATTCTTGGGCCCTCGCGAACGCACGACCTCACCAGCCATTTGCTGATGCATCTGCTCGCCAAAGAAGTGCATCTTGCACCACATATCGTAATTCATGCTCCACATGGCAAAGTTCTCGATTTCCTTCGACCATTTACCCTCGGCGATATAGAGCACCATTGCTCGCAGCCACGCACTGACCACAGCACGATAGCCCAGTTTCTCGTACACCTCGTCGTCGCAGAGCCAAGCCATATCCTTGGCCTCCTTGTCCAGTCGCAGAATCAGTCGCTGAGCCTGTGGCAGGTCGATGACTCCCTTCGCTGCATTCAGACGGTCGATGTAGGGCTTGATGGCTTCTGCGTGCTTCAGGTCGTAGATGCCGTGAATGGGCATTGCCATACCTCGATAGGTGACGATAGTCGAGAACGAGAGACGCGAGAGGGTACCGTCAGCCAGCATCGGGCGGAAGAACTGTTGACCACGCTGAATGGTAGTCGAGGCATTATAGTTCAGTCGCATCTGTGGACGACCCGTAACACTCTGAATACCAACGCGCTCCTGTCCGTAGTAGCCACAGTCGTAGGCCAGACGGAAAATCTTGCCGATTTGCCCTGAACGGCCGTTTACCTTCAGTTGCTCGAACAGCTCTACCTCGTCCACCTGCACGTAGAGGAAATGTCCTTTGGCATCCTGCAACTTCTGTACGAGGGCTGCATTCGTCAGGTCGCTCGACATAATCTGAATCATCAAGTCGTCAGGGCGCTTGGGCTTCTGCTTGTTGGCTCCCATCGAACGGCACTCCTCCTTCCACTCATCCTCACGACGGCGGTTCTC
>ONCH01000023.1 GCA_900316265.1 uncultured Prevotellaceae bacterium
ATGCATCTGCTGGTCGAGGTTGAACTGCACATAGCACCAGAAGTCTTGCTGGCTGTTTGCCTTTGGCTTCTGAGCTTTTGCCTCCTTCGGCCACTGGTTGAAGTCGGCAGTACCATACTTATCGCGATTGACACAGAACTCAGCATAAGGAACCAACCACTGTCTGTTGTCATCGTAGAACTGCTTGTAGGCTTTGGTAGCCTTCACATGCTTCCACTCCTGTTCGAACAACTCCTTCAGGTAGTCCATCTTGGCCTTGAACATACGCTCGTAGTCAATCTGGGGCAGAGCGTTCAGTTCCTGGCGCAACGCCTCGAATGCAGCTCGCTTAGCCTCATCCTTAATCTCAGGCAACTGACGGAAGTCGGTGTACTGCGGATGCAGGGCATAGATACTGATAGAGTTATAAGGATAGCTGTCCTGCCAAGTACCCGTCATATTGGTGTCGTTAATAGGCAGTACCTGCAGGATGCGCTGGTTGGTCTTGTCCACCCAGTCAATCATCTTCTTCAGGTCGCCAAAGTCACCCACACCAAACGAGCCCTCGCTACGCAGGGAGAAGATAGGAATCACCGTACCAGCACCTTTCCAAGGATAGACAGGGAGATAGACCTGTGACAACTCATAGACCACTACCTCGTTAGCACCTATGGAAACTAAGTCAATGGAACGGTTGCCACCCTGCTCCCAGACAGGTTGGTCGATGGCCAGCATGACAAATTTAAACTCGAAGGATTGGGGTAGTTTATCTGCATCGAGGCTGACGACCCACTCATGATACTCGTGTTCGAACATCGGCACGGCCTTGTTGACATCCCAGTCACCAAGCTGAGCACCCTCACCAACAATGGCCAGTTGTTCACCGATGCGAATCTGTGGAGCACGCACCTTCAGACGTACCGTACGCTGGAATTCTGTAGGAGCACTCATCTCGCGCTGGTTGACCATGATGCAGTCCGTCAGTGCAGAGCTGTACATGTAAGCATCCTCAGGAATGTCAATCCAGTGGTCGTAAATGGTGTAATGGGCTGCTTTCTCTGCAGCAAACTCCAGACGATGGGGCTCTACGAGCCACTCATGGCGAGCCTCTTCATCACCATGCATCAGACTGTAGTAGTAGTCAATAAACGTACTGGGCTTGGGATTCTTGGTTACTTCCACAAACCAGTGAGTACCATCAATCGTCGTCATCTTATGCTGTGACAACTTGCCACCTTCCTCAGCAGGAAGAATGTTCAGCACCAGACTTTCACCAAAAGCGGTCTGGAATTCTACGTTAAATAGTATTTTCATAGTAGTATTGGTTTTATATTATTCTATTTATTCTTGATAACAGTAACACAAAGGGCGCCAATCACCAGCAGAACGCCAGAGACAATCATCATGGTGGACTGGTGATGGCCTACCAGTGACAAGACGAGACCACCACAGAGGGCTGCAACAATCTGAGGAATACAGATGGTACCGTTGAAGAGTCCCAGATAGGCACCCATGTGACCATAGCCCTGCAAGGCATTGGTGACGAAGGTGAACGGCATAGCCAGCATAGCCGCCCATGCACAGCCAATGAAGAGGAACGGGATGAACTGCAGATACTGGTCGTGCAGGAAGGGAACCATCGCAAAGCCAATGCCACCAATAACAAGGCTGATGGCGTAGGCAAACTTAGTATTCTTAAACTGAGGCAGTATGGTAGCCCATACCACAGAACCCATAGCCTGAACGGCAAACAGGATGCCAACCCAGTTGCCTGCTTCCTGGAAGGGTTCGCTGACGGGGTCGGTAGTGTCCCACACTACCTCAGCAATGGCTCCCGTGGTGTAGTTCCACATATAGAGGAACGCTGCCCAGCAGAAGAACTGCACCAGTCCTACCTTCCAGAAAGTGGAGGGGGCATTCTTCAAGAGCGTAATCCAGTTGGCACTATCCTCCTTTTCCTCAGAAACGGGGTTGTATTCGGCATACTCCTGAGGATTCCACTCCTTGACCTTCAACGTAGTATAGATGACACACAGAATCAGGATGGCAGCACCTAGGTAGAACGACCAGATAACACTATCGGGGATAACGCCCTTCTCAGCCACATTTTTAATACCTATCCACGTCAATACAAAGGGGAACACGAAGCCCACCACACTACCGGCATTGCACAGGAACGACTGGATGCTGTAGGCCTTTGCCTTCTGCTCCTCATTCACCATATCGCCCACCAACATCTTAAACGGTTGCATGGCCATATTGATGCTGGTGTCGAGGAACATCAGGGCAATCAGTCCGAAAATCATAGCAGCACTAACCGCCAGTCCGAATGAGCCGGAATTGGGCAACAGACACATCACAGCCACTGCTACAGCCGCACCTACAAACAGATAAGGAATACGACGGCCCCAGCGTGTCCAGGTCTTGTCACTCAATGTTCCGACAATCGGTTGCACAAGGATACCCATCAGTGGGGGAAGTATCCAGAAATAGCTCAGGTTATGCGGGTCGGCACCCAGCGTAGCAAAGATGCGCGAGATGTTAGCCGACTGCAGTGCATAGGCTATCTGCACGCCAAAGAATCCAAAGCTCAGATTCCACAGGCTCCAAAATGGTAAATTCGGTTTTGTTTTCATAATATCTTCTTTAACTTCTTAAATTCCTCTAACTTCTTTAACTACCAAATTATCTGGTCGTTCCACGAACGATGAGTTTGGTGCGGACTACACGCTTGACGACTTGGTCGGAAGGAATGTGACCCTCTACCTTGTCAATGAGAATGGAGACAGCCTCCTCGCCTACTCGCTTACCACGCTGCTCGACGGTTGTGAGCATGGGGTCACAAGCCACGGCACGCTGACCGTTAGTGAAACCGCAGATGGCGATATCATCAGGCACTTTGAATCCCATGTGTTTGGCGGTATATAGAATGCCGATAGCCGTATCGTCGTTGATGGCGAAGAAGGCATTGGGGCGGTCTTCTCGCTCCAGCACCTCTGGGGTAATTACCTCAGCATCAGCACGATTGTCACAGATATAGGTCAGCGAAGGGTCGTACTGCAAGCCATGCTTCAGAATGGCATCCTTGTAACCATTGAAACGGTTCTTCGTAATCTCCATCGTCATGGCGGCACCATAGAAGGCAATGCGTGTGCAACCCGTTTCTATCAGGTAGCTCACAGCATTGAAGGCTCCCATATAGTCGTCTACAACCACACGACTGGCATTGATACCCGTGCATATCCTATCATAGAACACCATCGGCATACCAGCATCCTGCAACTTACGGAAGTGGTCGTACTGGAGTGTGTCCTTCGCTTGTGAAATAATGATACCACAGACCTTGCCCTCATAGAACGACTGACAAATCTTTACCTCTTTGTCATAACGCTCCTCACTCTGTGCCACCATAATACCATAGCCTCGGCTATATGCTTCTTCCTCGATACCTGCCAATACGGTCGAGAAATAGTAATGTGCAAGCTCTGGGATGATAACTCCAATTACTTTTATGGGTTGTACGCGCGAGTTCCTTAAATATTCTGCTATGGGATTGGGTGTGAAATCGTGCTCACGGGCATACTCCTGAATCAGCGCACGACGCTCAGGCGATATGCGTGGCGAGTCCTTTAAGGCACGCGACACCGTAGCCACCGAGACTCCTAGCTCGCGGGCAATATCCTTCATCGTCAAGGGTGCTGTTTCTTTCATATAGGTCGGTAGTTAATAGCCAGTGATGCTTGATCACTTTGCAAAGTTATGCAAAAGTTAAATACCATGTGTTTCGTTTTATCTCTTTTGTGTCCTATTAGTAATGCAATCGTTTGCACGTACATTATAACGAATTTAACTCCCAAATAGTATCAACGAATTAAAACAAATCTTAACTTTGCACCGAAATAAGGTCAAACTACTGCCGAATTACGACTTTTACATTATTATATATACTAACTTAAAAAACAAAAGATGAAGCAAGTAAACATTCGAAATCCGTTTAGGATGTTGGTTCTCTTGTTGGGACTCTTCCTTTCGGTAGGTGCCTTTGCGCAGATTGACGTAAAAGGCCATGTGAAGGATGCTCAGGGCGAGCCAGTCATCGGTGCTACCGTACGCGTAGTAGGTACACAGACGGCTACCGTTACCGACTTCGACGGTAACTTCGCGCTGAAGGCTAATCAGGGTGCAGACATCACCGTAACGTATGTCGGCTACCAAGATGCTACAGTGAAAGCTGCTCCCAACCTAGTGATTACACTGAGGGAAGACAATGCAGTACTGAATGAAGTAGTTGTTATCGGTTACGGTGTAGCTCGTAAAAACGACCTTACAGGTTCTGTAACAGCAATCAAACCTGACGAAAAGAACCATGGTTTGATAACCAATGCTCAGGACATGATTCAAGGTAAAATTGCAGGTGTTAATGTTACTACAAGTTCTGGTCAACCAGGTACTGGTGCTACTATCCGCATTCGTGGTGGCTCGTCACTCAATGCCTCTAATGACCCTCTAGTTGTTATTGATGGTCTTGCAATGGATAATCAAGGCGTAAAGGGTCTTTCAAACCCCTTGTCAATGGTTAATCCTAATGATATTGAGTCATTTACCGTTCTGAAGGATGCTTCAGCTACTGCTATTTATGGTAGCCGTGGTTCTAACGGTGTTATCATTATCACTACAAAGAAGGGACGCAAGAACCAGAAGGCGCATGTAAGCTATAGCGGTAACGTATCTGCATCTATCATTAAGAAGTATACAGATGTGCTTGATGGTGATCAGATGCGCGCACTCGTAAAAGATTTGGTTGACAAAAACATCTTAACAGCAGATCGTTATGCCATGTTAGGTAATGCTAATACAGACTGGCAGAAAGAAATCTATAGAACCGCTATCTCAACAGACCATAATATTACTGTTGCAGGTGGTATTAAGGATATGCCTTATCGCGTCAGCGCTGGTTACACAGATCAGAATGGTATCCTTAAGACTTCTAATTTCCAGCGTGGAACACTGAGTGTGAATTTGAACCCCTCATTTCTGCAGGATCACCTCAAATTCAATATCAACGGTAAGTTGATGTACGCTCACAACCGTTACGCAAATACAGGTGCTATTGGCAACGCTGTAGGTTTTGACCCCACCCAGCCAGTAACATCAAGTGACGATAAGTTTAAGAATTATAACGGTTACTGGCAGTGGACTCAGGCAGCTCCTTATGCTGACGCTTCATGGCCTTACTCGAAAGTTGCATTAGCAGGTTCTAACCCTGTATCACAGATTGAAGCTAACAATGACCGGGCCAACTCATTTGACTACCAGGGCAATGTAGAGGTTGACTACCAGATACACGGCTTTGAGGATTTGCGCATCCACATGAACTTCAGTGGTGACTGGGCAAATGGTAAGCAGACGCAGGATGTAGAGCCTTGGAGTCCAGACAACCAGTACTACGGTTATCACAAGATTGATAAGGAGCACAAATACAATCTGAACTACACCGCATATCTGCAATACTATAAGGATTTTTCAAAGACACAGCACTTTGATATCATGGGAGGTTACGAGTGGCGCCATGAAAAATATTGGGGCGACTTCAACGACTATGGAATCTATCCTGCAACTGCTTCTACCAATGCTGGCGAGAAATACAATGAGCAGTATAAAGAATGGAAGTCTGAGCACTATCTTGTATCATTCTATGGTCGTATGAACTATATCGCTTTCGACCGTTATATGCTGACAGCTACACTTCGTGCTGATGGTTCTTCTCGTTTTGGAAAAGGAAATAAGTGGGGTTACTTCCCCTCTGTCGCTTTCGGTTGGAAGATTAACGAAGAGGCTTTCTTGAAGAATGTCAAGGCCATCAGTGAGTTAAAACTCCGCTTAGGTTGGGGTCAGACTGGTCAGCAGGAAGGCATTGGCGACTATGCTTATTTTGCAACCTATCAGCAGCCCACCAGCACACAGGCTCTCTATCCTGCCGCAGGTGATGGTTATCAATACATTCCTGAAGGCTATAACCCAGACTTGAAGTGGGAGACCACTACCACATGGAATGCTGGTATTGACTTTGGTTTTGCAAACAACTTCCTTAGCGGTAGTTTTGATGTTTACCATCGTAAGACCACAGATTTGTTGATGAATGCTCCTGTAGCTGCTATGTCAAACTTCAGCAACAGAGTCATGAAGAACATTGGAACATTGGAGAACACCGGTTTCGAGGCTGCAGTAACAGTTCGTCCTATCCGTACTGCTAACCTCCAGTGGGAGATTACAGCTAATGCCACCTATAATAAGAATAAGGTAGTGAGTCTTGCTGGTGATGGTCAGCCCATCCAGTATGGCGATGTAGGATTGGGTACCGGTTCTACAGCTATGTGCCATCAGGAAGGTCAGCCAGTAGGTTCGTTCTGGGTATACCAGCAGGTTTATGATGAAGCTGGCAACCCCATTCAGGGCGTTGTTGTTGATCGTGACGGCAATGGTGTTATTGACGACGCAGACCGTTACTACTACAAGTCAGCAATTGCTCCTTGGTTGCTCGGACTGAGCTCTCGCATTCAGTACAAGAATTGGGACTTCGGTTTTGGTCTGCGTGCCAGTATCGGCAACTATGTTTTCAACCAGTTGAAGATGGGTCATCGCTCATTGGAATATGTTGGAACAGGTTCAGGTTTCATGAGCAACACAATGCCATATGCTTATGAAGTGAATTACAGAACTTCTGGTAAAACCTATGATGCTCTCACTGATTACTTCGTAGAGAATGCTTCATTCCTGAAGTGCGACAACATCACAATTGGATACTCTTTCGACAAACTCTTTAATGGAGTAAGCGGTCGTATCTATGCAAGTGCCACTAACGTATTTACCATTACCAAGTATAAGGGCCTTGATCCTGAGGTAAACGACAATAGAAATAGTGGTATCGGTGGTATCGACGGTAATATTTATCCCCGTCCTATGACTTTGTTGTTAGGATTGAACTTGAATTTCTAATCATTAATATTGTATCATTATGAACTTTAGATATATTTCACATATTCTCCCTGGCGCAGTTCTTGTGCTTTCTATGGGCTTGAGCTCTTGCACAGGTGATTTGGACGTGGAACCCATCGACCCTCGTAAGAATACTACGGTTGATGCCCAGAAGCTATTCAATAAGTGTTATGCAGAGTTCGTTTCTGAGGGCTATGGTCCTGGAGAATCAGAGCTCGATCTTGGTGATGCTGGTCTTTCAGTGCTCTATCGTTTGATGTGGAATGCCAATGAGCTAACCACCGATGAAGCCATTTGTGGATGGGATGACAAAGGAATTCCCGAATTTGATTACAACACATATACCGCTACCAATGACTGTATTTATGGTCTTTATTGGCGTTTGTGCTTTGGTGTCAGCATCTGTAATCAGTATATTAAGGAATGCGCTGACTATGACGCATCTATGACTGCTGAAGTACACTTCCTCCGCGATCTCTATTACTACTATTTGCTTGACAACTATGGCAATCCATCGTTTACTGAGACTGTAAGTGCTGACGATCCTATCCAGATTAAAAGTGCAGATCTTTTCCAGTGGATTGTTGGCGACCTGGAGGCAAATATGGGCAACATGTTATCTCCCTCTATTCGCAAGAAAGGACAGGCTAATTACGGTCGTGCAGACCAGAGTGCAGCATGGATGCTCTTGGCTCGTCTTTACCTGAATGCAGAGAAGTACACAGGCACAGCCCAGTGGGCTAAGGCAAAGGAATATGCTGCTAAGGTCATCAACGAGTCTGGTCGTTCTCTTTGGTTGGGTGACAATACTACCACTCATAAGAGTGCCAACGGTCAGTGGTCAGCTTATCAGATGCTGTTCATGGCAGATAACGACCAGTCAGGTGCCTTCAATGAATCAATTTTCTCATTTATACAAGAAGGTAGTTCTACAGCTTCGTATGGTGGATCTCTGTTCTTGCACGCAGCTTCTTGGAATGGTGATATGGCAGGTGCCTATCCACAAACCACTAGTGAGGCTTGGGGTGGTAACCGCACTCGCAAGGACCTTGTAGAAAAGTTCATCAGTCTTACAGATCTTGATGCTTTGGCAGATTGGAAGACAGAGACTATCGTTGCTGCCGCAGGTGATGACCGAGCTCTGTTCTATGGTGGTGCAGATAAGAGTCACAAGTATACCAATGACAAACTTGGTGAATTCACAGAAGGTCTTGCAACTACCAAGTACTCCTCACAGCGTTCAGACGGTGGTGCAACAACTGACTCTAAATTTACCGATAATGACATCTTCTTGATGCGTTTGCCAGAGGCTTATCTCATCTTTGCAGAAGCTGAGGCTCGTGCTGACGGTGTTACTGGAACGAAAACTGCAGGTACTGGTTACATCAATCAATTGCGTGCTCGTGCCAACAATAGCAATCAGAAATCATCTTATACACTGGATGAAATCCTTGACGAGCGTGCACGTGAGCTCTACTTCGAAGGCGTACGTCGTACTGACCTCATCCGCTATGGATACTTTGGTGGTAACACTAGTTACACCTGGCAGTGGAAGGGGGGCACACAGGCTGGCGGACAGTTTGAAGCCTACAAGAACATCTTCCCCATTCCTTCTACAGAGCTTGGTGCTAACAGCAATCTGAAGCAGAATGATGGCTATTAAACAATTAACTAATTTAAGACTACAAGTATTATGAGAAAGATATTTTCATTCGCATTGATGTTGCTGGGAGGAGCCGCTTTGCTGACCTCATGCTCTGAGGACCGCGACTCTAACCCCACGCTCATACAGCCGGAAAAGTTTGTGCTGAATGAGACTAACTGGCGGGGATCTACCGTAGCTTTGGAGAACACCAAGGACTCTCTGGTATTATCATGGTCAGCACCAATTTATGCCACAGACAATGCTCCCGTAGTGGTAACCTACACGGTAGACTTCTCACCGAAGGGTACCTTCACAACGCTTTACGATGCAAATGCCGAAGACAACTCGGCAGCAGACTATGTTACATTAGGAACTCCTACGACAGAGTGTCTTCTGAAATTTGGTGCTGAAGAACTGAACCGCGTATATATGCAGTTCTATCAGTGGAAGAGTGCTGCCGAAATTCCCAGCAGCATAAAGGGAACTTTCCGTGTCAACGCTTCAGTGCTGACAGCTACTAACGATCCAAAGAACCCTATTATATCTAATGAAGTAAATATTTCTGTACTCCCCTACTTCATGTTGCTCAAGGATGCCGATCCTGAAATCTGGTACCTCCTTGGCTCCGATATTGCTGATGGCTCTTGGGGTGACGTACTTGGTGAGAAGTGCATCCCGATGCAAACCATTGAAGACCAGAAGTACGATGCTACAACAGGTCAGGGTAAGATTCAGTGGATTGGATATCTGGCTGGTGCTGGCTTCAAGATTCGTGGCTCTTTGGAAGACAACTGGGCAACCCAGTGGGGTCAGGGCGACAGCTTCGGTGAGTTCAAGAAGAACGATGGTGGCTCAGGAAACATCTCTGTTCCTACTCCAGGAATCTATACCATCACACTGGAGACCGATAAAGATAAACTGACTATCGAGGCCTATTCAGGCACACCGAAGGTATTTGCTGGCATGGCAATCGCAGGCTCATTCAACGACTGGGGCGATACCGATATGGCTCCATGCGCTACTGGCTGGGAGAACCACGACTGGTACTTGGAATACACCTTCAAGGCTGGTGACGAGGTAAAGATCAAGGAGGCTGGCTCTTGGGACTTCAACAAGGGCGGAAAGCTCGTTGAACTCGAAAACGGCTACTATGCTTACGGTGTTGGTAATGGTGATAACTTCTGGATTCCAGAGGATGGTACATACCTGATCCTGTTTAATGATATTACCGGCTTTGTTCGTTTCATCAAAAAATAAAATCATACTATGAAAAAATATATGTTTCTAACGCTTGGTGCTGCAGTCTTAATGACTGCATGCACTAAGGACGACTACAAGGACTGGGCTGCTCCTATGAGCAACGAGACTCCTGAGGCTACCGCAGCTCTTACCATGAGTGAGGGCGGTACGGTGACTCCTGAGGCTGCAACTATCGACTTCGCTAGTTTTGCTGCTGATCAGACTGCAGTCAAGGTTTGTACGGTCAATCCAGCAGAAGCTAAGCCTGGTGTAACTAAGGGTGACGACTTTATCGTGTTCGATGATGAGGCTACTTACCAGCTCACCAATGGCGAGATGCAGATTTCTGACCTTAAGAGTTTTCTGGAGTCAAAGTATGGCAAGGCTCCTACAGAGCGCACCATCAATGCTTACGTCTATACAACCTACTTTAATGAAAAGACGACTATCCGCAGCAATAGCGAGAAGTTTGAACTCAAAGCTAAGTTGGTTGCTCCGTTTATCGATAAGGGTTACTACCTGACTGGCGACTTTGCTGGTTGGAATAAGGATGGTGCGTTGGCATTCACCCACATCGGTGATATCGAAAATATCTACGACAACCCAGAATTCCAGATTGTCTTTACAACGACTGCTGATAATCAGTATTGGAAGATTATCTCTAAGACTAACTACGACAACGACTTCTGGGCAGGTGGCACCACTGGCGTTGTAGGTACTAAGGTCGACGGTGATACCAGTGTTGAAGGTCTGCTAACTACAGACAATCCTCAGGCTGGTAAGATTGAGGCAGCTGGTATCTATCGCATGACCATCAATATGATGGAATACACCTACAAGATTGAGAAGCTGAACTTCACGGAGTTTATCTACGTTCCTGGTAATGCTCAGGGATGGTCACCTGCCTCTGCAGCAGCTCTGCGCTCACCCAACTTCGATGGTGTTTATATTGGCTATGCTGTTCTGGATGGCGGATTCAAGTTCACCAAAGAGCGTAACTGGGATAATGGCGAGTACAACTGGTCTAACTTCAATACTGTTTCAGATGTACTCAACAATGGCGCTGGTACAGATACAAACATCTATTGCGACAATGCAGGCCTCTATTTCTTGAAGGTTGACGTTGCAAGTGGAAAGATTGAGGCTACAAAGATTACCAATATGAACCTTGTTGGTGACTTCAATGGATGGAATCAGGCTGACGACGCCCAGCGAATGACATGGGATGCTGAAAACCTCTGCTTCTCTATCACTGGAGCAGGCGTAACAGCTAATGGTTGGAAGTTTACCGCCAATAACGACTGGGCTATTAACCTCGGTGGTTCAATTGATGACCTCATAGGAGATGGTGGTAACCTTAGCGTTGTAGGTACAACTATCAAGCTGTATCCTTGCCGTACCACATCTGACAAGATTTACTGTACAGTAGAATAAAGACAAAACACACCTAGGTCTAACTATAAAAACACAACAATCAGGCGAGTCGCTCGTTGAAACGGCTCGCCTGATTTTTCACTCAAAACCAATACAAAACATATGAAAAAGCTATTATTATCCGTTTGCATCCTTGCAACGCTTGGCTGTAAGCCTGGACAAGAGAAGAACACTGAGGCGTTTCAGCTGCCCGAAGTAGCCGACATCGCCATGTATCAGGTGAATCCACGCGTCTTTGCACCCAGCAACTCGCTCAACGCTGTTGCAGCTCGCATCGACTCCATTCGCGACTTGGGCGTCAACATGATGTGGGTGATGCCTATCTACCCTATTGGCCTTGAGAAAGGTAAGAACTCGCCCTACTGCATCAGCGACTACAAGGCGATAGCTCCTGAGTTTGGTACCATCGACGATTTCAAGCATCTGGTTCAGGTATGTCATGAGCACCAGATGGGTATTATCCTCGACTGGGTGGCCAACCATACAGCTTGGGACCACCCCTGGGTAAAGGAGCATCCTGACTGGTACACACGCGATGAGAAAGCCGACACCATCATCTGCCCACAGCCTTGGAACTGGGAGGATGTGGCCGACCTGAACTACGACAATAAAGATATGCGCGAGGCCATGATTGACGCTATGAAGTTCTGGATTGTCGAGGTAGGCATCGACGGCTTCCGTTGTGATGTGGCCGACGGCGTACCTGCCGACTTCTGGAAAGATGCCATCACCCAGTTGCGGGAGGCAGCAGGCGAGCGTCGCATCGTCATGCTGGCCGAGGGTAAGAATGCAGACAACTTCACCATCGGTGGCTTTGACATGAACTATGGTTGGGACTACAAGGATGTACTCTCCAAGGTGTTCAAGGGCAATCCTGCTTCCGACCTATTAGAAGCTGACAAAGCCGAATACGACAGCCTGCCTGACGGCAAGGTGAAATTACGCTTCACCACCAATCACGACCATGCCACTGAGGTGGAGCCCTGCATACAGTTCACCAACGACCATGGAGCAATGGCAGCTTATGTCGCCAGCATCTTCCCACATGGTGGCGCACTCATCTATGGTTCGCAGGAAGTAGGTTATCCAGAACCCATCAACTTCTTCAAATATGTACCCGTCGACTGGTCTGCCAAGCCCGACGTTTATCAGGAGTACAAGAAGCTCATTGGCTTGTATAACGAACACCCTGCACTGCGTAAGGGAACTATGACCCCCTACCCTGACAATGATGTACTGGTCTTTGAGAAGCAGGATGGCGATGAACATTTCCTCATTCTCGTCAACGTGCGCAATGAGAACAAGACTGTACAGGTTCCCCAGTCATGGGTCGGTCATGAGGTAGAAGATGAGGCAACAGGCAAAGAGCTCCGCCTCAATGAAACCATTGAAATGGAGCCCTTTGAGTATCTGATATTAGAGTAGTACTCACCTCTCCTCTATCACTTAATCACCCTCAATTCTCCATTGACGATATACAGACCTTTCTTCAATGGAGAATTGATTTTACGACCCTGCAGGTCATAGATGACAGTAGGAGTCTTCTGTACATCAACAACGACATTTTTGATGGCCGTCGGCGAATAGTCCTCGTTGTTGGTCAGATAGATATCATCTACCACAATATCCTTATTTCCCATACCCCAGAATGCCACAATGCGGATATTCTTCGTGTTGAGCTTCACACCGTTCTTGGTCTTTGCCGTCTTCAGGTTCACCACAATCTGTTTATTTGAACCAAAGGCAGGCGACTCGAAGCCATCGCTCCAGATACTGTTCTCTGTAAAGATGTTCAGGTGCGAATCGCTACTGGTAGCAGCCAACTGGATGACGAGATACTTGTAGTCAGACATGTCGGCACCACTGGCATACTCCCAACCCATCTGTCCATACTGGCCAGGGCGGAAGGTATGCGTCGCCTCCGTATATTTACCGTTGCCATAGAAGTCGGTCTTGATATACTGTGCACTGAAGGGGAAGAACGTAGAGCGCACGTTGAAGGCTGTCTCAAACTGGTGGTTCAAGGGGTCTGTATAGACCGCATTGACCTGTGCCTGTCCTTCTTTCAGACCATAGAGGCGTCCTTGTTCAATCTTGACACAGGCGGTATTGCTTATCTCGTAGCTGGTCTGCGACGCCACATTCTCCGTGCGGCCATCCAGGAAAGTAGCTGTCAATGGCAGTGTACTGCTATTGCCAATCATCACCTCTACATTCTCTGACGGCAGCTCTATTTTCTCGGCAGTAAGCATAGCCTCATCGTAAGGAGGTATTACTGAAGGGTCGTCGTCAGCCTCGTCGAAACTGTCTTCTGTCGAAATCCAGTCGAAGTCAGCATAGCCACGCTCCTCGTTCTCCTGCGTAGCATAGCAGAACAGACCGAAGCGGGCACCCACAAACACGGTGAGGTTGAAGCTCAGCGTGGTCTGATCGCCGAGTGGCGTAAAGGTCTTGTTGTCTAACGAATAGTAGAACTTCGTCTTGCTATCGTTATAGTTCATCGTAGCGCGCAGATAGACCACATCAGGTATTGTCAACTTCTTCGCTGTTTCTTTCGGCGTAAATCCGTCATTCGTCCTCAGCTGATCCTGACGCCACACCAAGCGGCACTTGCCATCCTTCTTCTCAACAGCGATATAGGCATAGGGGTCCTGAAATACACAGATACCAGCACG
Organism: uncultured Prevotellaceae bacterium; assembly: GCA_900316265.1. Taxonomy (GTDB): domain Bacteria; phylum Bacteroidota; class Bacteroidia; order Bacteroidales; family Bacteroidaceae; genus Prevotella. The sequence continues at coordinate 13,969 of ONCH01000023.1, forward strand.
GTCACCCTCCTGCAGATGCGACACATCGATACGCACCGTACCTTTCGATGCTTTGTTGGTGTAGGCATAGATGCGCTGGGTGAGCATGTTACGAGCCTGCGTCAGCTTCTCCACGACTGCCCCCGTCTTCAGTCGCAACCACCCTGGACGCTCAAAGAGGGTCCATGCGCCATTGTCAGGTGTGTGGTTCCACTCCCACTGCAAGCCCAACGGATAGCTGCGGAAGCTGTCAGTGGTTGACAGAACGGTGATAGGATACGTCGCTCCCACATTGGGTTTCGTATAGGTGGTGTATGGTTTGCCGTTATTGCCTACGATGGGCCAGCCGTCTTCCCACGTCACAGGCTGCAGGTTGGGCATACGACCCATGGCGCCCTTGTCTTCCTGCATGATGGTCCACCACTCATTGCCGTCGGGCGTATCTATCAGTGAACCCTGGTGAATGGTATTCACCTTTCCGTCAATATATTTCTCCAGCAGCATCTTCTCTTCGTAGGGACCGAAGATGTTCGTCGAGCGAAATGCCACCTGTCCTGACGGCCAGCCGCCGTAGGTCGCATAGATATAGTAGTAGTCGCCAACCTTGTAGAGGTGACAGCCTTCCAGTCCTGTACCTTCCTTGCTGATGACGCGCTTCTCCTTGATGAAGTTAAAGTCCTCGTCCAGCTCACACATCTGGATATTGCCGTTGCCACAAGCCACATACACCTTGCCATTGTCGAACAACATGCCTGGGTCATAGTAGCCTCGCGAGATGGTCTTCTTCTCCCACTCGCCCTCAGGGTCGCTGGCAGAGAGCACAAAGGCACCAGCGTCGTTGCAGTTCAGCAAGATGTAGAACTTCCCATTGTGATACTTCATTGAACACGCCCACATGCCACGGGCGTATGCATCCTTGCCGTTGATGAGTGCATAGTCCTCCTTGTCGCAAAGGTCTGCGAGCGGATTTGCACAGTATTCCCAGTTCACCATGTCTTTCGACTTCACGATAGTGGCACCTGGCAACAGACACATCGTGGTACTTACCATATAATAGGTATCACCTACACGAATCACATCTGGGTCAGGGATATCAGCGAACAGCACCGGATTCTTATACTTTCCATCACCCTGGTCGCCCTGCGCCCATGCTACAGCAGTCACCAACAGGACAGCCCACACAAGAAAACATCTCTTCATCTTCATTTCAGTTAGTTAGTTGCAATTTACCAGCCTTGTAAGGCTTCGTATCAGGCTTACAACTGCTGCTTATTAGGCTTACCCGCACGCGTATCAGGCTGGCTTTTCGGCGTATCAGCTGTATTTCTGATTGGCATTGCAAAGGTACTAAAAATAGAGGTACGATGCAAGCATTTCAAGATTTTATTTTCGATTTTTCTAAAATGTTAAAATGCAAAGATTTCTGCTTGCGCCTGCTGTCCTCACATCCTCACGCCCTCACATCCTCACATTTGTGTTTGCGCATAGAGAGACCACCTAATATACCCCTTTATTAATTTTATATATATTATAATATATATAAAATATAGAATAAGATAATTAACTGGTTAGCTTAACACGCAGAATTCCTAATGTGAGTACGTGAGGACGTGAGGGTGTGAGGACGTGAGGCACAAAATTAACATTTAAAATAATGTGTAAAAAAATGTGCTTCGATGTGCTTAATCTCGATATTTTTTTGTATCTTTGCACCATGCGATTGGATAAATCGCGTTTTTATTGCTGAGAAAATAACGGAAATACCTACGGGTTCGTGCTTGACTTCGGCGGCGGTGAGCAGGAATTCGCCTGGTAAACACTGAGAACAGCGGTGCAAACGATTGCATAGGGGTTACAAAACTATTCGACTGCGTTGGGAAACAACATAGGAGTTTTCTTTGTACCTTTGCAGCAGCATAACCTAAAAACAAGTCAACACGATGAAGAAACTTTTTTCGCTTATAGTTAGTACGCTGGCAACGCTGTCCCTGTCTGCTCAGGGATGGCCAGCCCAATATGAGGGTGTGATGTTGCAGGGATTCTACTGGGACTCTTTCTCGCAGTCGCAGTGGGTCAAGTTGGAGAAGCAGGCCGACGAGCTGTCGCAGTATTTCTCACTGGTATGGTTGCCACAGAGCGCCGACTGCGGAGGAACCTCAATGGGATACGACGACCTCTACTGGTTCCCAGGCCACTATAACAGTTCGTTTGGTAGCGAAGCCGAACTGCGTTCCCTGATTCAGACCTTCAAGTCTAAAGGCATTGGCACCATTGCCGATGTGGTCATTAACCACCGCAAGAATGTCTCTAACTGGGTGGACTTCCCCAAGGAGACGTACAATGGGGTGACCTATGAACTGAAATCTACCGACATCTGCGGCAATGATGATGGCGGCGCTACCAAGCAGTGGGCTACGCAGAACGGCTACACCCTCGGCAACAACGATACCGGTGAGGGATGGGACGGCATGCGCGACCTGGACCATAAGAGCGAGAACGTGCAGACAAACGTGAAGGCTTACCTGAAGATGCTGCTCAACGACTTAGGCTATACGGGTTTCCGCTACGACATGGTAAAGGGCTATAGTGCTTCATATACTAAGATGTATAATGAAGACGCGCAGCCCCAGTTCTCTGTCGGCGAGTGCTGGGACGGCACCAATACCATCAAAAACTGGATTGAGGGTACTGGCAAGACCAGTGCCGCTTTCGACTTCCAGTTCCGCTACACGGTGCGCAATGCCGCCAACAATGGTGACTGGCGTAAACTGATTCAGCAGAACGACGGTAACTGGCCATTGATTAGCAGCAGCTACAATAATGGAGCATACAAACAGTGGGCTGTGACCTTCGTTGAGAACCACGACACCGAGAAACGTTCCAATGCAGCTCAGGATCCACTGAAGAAGGATACGCTGGCAGCCAATGCCTATCTGTTGGCTATGCCAGGCACACCCTGTGTATTCTTTACCCACTGGATTGACTGCAAGCAGTCCATCAAGGCGATGATTGATGTTCGCCGTGCAGCAGGCATCCAGAACACTGGCAACTACAACATGCTACAGGCAAACAATGCCAAATATGCCGCCTTTTCATCACAGGGTTCTAAGAGCAATTTGCTCGTTGTCGTTGGACAGACCAACATGTATACCCCTGAAGCCTCATGGATTAAGGTTCTTGAGGGTCACCACTTCGCCTACTATCTGGATCAGAATGCCAATACCGCATGGGTTGACCTTGCATCAGGTGAGTATGAGGGTACACAGAAGGCTACCTTGACTGCTGTTACCGCAACTGCTGGTGCCCAGCTGGTTTATACCACTGATGGCAGCACTCCTACCGCCAACAGCACAAAGGTTGCCAGTGGTACGAAGATTGACATTACCGGCAACATGACGCTGAAGGTGGGTCTGCTCATCGGTGGTGCAGTCAGTGGTATCGTCACACGCACCTACACCGAGCCTGCTCCTGTCGTGAAGACCACCATCAACATCTACGTCAATACCGACAAGGTGGGCTGGACGGCCGTCAACTTCTGGTCATGGGGTGGCGACGACAGTCACTCTCCTGTCAACAAGAACTGGCCTGGCGACAAGGTTTCCACCACAACAGCCATCGGTGGCAAGCAGTGGTATGCGAAGGAATTTACCATCAATGGCAGCGACGACTTTGTCAACCTCGTGTTCAGCACAGGTTCAGGCAGTCCTCAGACCGTTGACATCAACAACGTCACTACCACCAAGTTCTACGAGGTTTCTACCCAGAAGGATGGTGACAAGCACTTGGTGACCGATGTCACAGGCTCTTATACTGACATTCGTGAGGTAAGAGGCAATATGGCTGATGGCAGCAATGACATCTACGACCTGCAAGGTCGCAAAGTTACTCAGATGCAGCGTGGCATCTATATTATCAATGGCAAAAAGGTCGTGATTAAGTAAAAAACAACCGACGAAGCCTCGTTATTTGACAGAAAATGCTTATCTTTGCATGCAAAATGGAAAGATAAGCATTTTTTATGGATATTACTGAAAGATTCCTCAACTATACCAAGTTTGATACGCAGTCGGCTGAAGACAGCCAGACCGTGCCAAGCACCAGTAAGCAACTGCTGTTTGCAGAATACCTGAAGAAAGAGTTGGAGCATGAAGGGCTCGACGATGTAGAACTCGACGAGAAAGGCTATCTCTATGCCACGCTCAAGGCCAACACGAAGGGCAACATCCCCACCATCGGCTTCATCTCGCACTACGACACCAGTCCTGACTGTTCTGGTGCTGACATCAAGCCACAAATCGTGAAGGACTATAACGGTGCTGACATCCTGCTCAGCGCGGGCATCACGATGTCGCCGAAGAAGTTTCCTGAACTGTTGCAGCATGTGGGCGAAGACCTGATAGTCACTGACGGCACCACTCTGTTAGGTGCCGACGACAAGGCAGGCATTGCTGAGATTGTAGAGGCGATGGTCTATCTGCAGCAACACAAAGAAATCAAGCACGGCAAGATACGCATCGCCTTCAACCCCGATGAAGAGATAGGCATGGGCGCCCACCATTTTGATGTAGAGAAGTTCGGTTGCCAGTGGGCTTACACCATGGATGGCGGCGACGTGGGTGAACTGGAATTCGAAAACTTCAACGCAGCCTCAGCAAAGATTACCATCAAGGGCGTCAGCGTACACCCTGGCTATGCCAAAGACAAGATGGTCAATGCCAATCGCCTGGCTGTGGAGTTTGCTGCTATGCTACCTGCCGACGAGACGCCAGAGGCCACCGAGGGCTACCAGGGTTTCTATCACCTGCTGGGCGTCACGTCGAATGTGGAACAGGCCCGTCTGAGCTACATCATCCGCGACCACGACCGCGACAAGTTTGAAGACCGCAAGCGCTTCATCCAGCGCTGTGCTGAGCAGATGAACGAGCGCTATGGTGAGGGTACGGTGGAGTGTGTGGTCAGCGACCAATACTATAACATGAAGGAGAAGATTGACCCACAGATGCACGTCATCGACCTCGTACTGAAAGCCATGCAGGAGTGCGGCATTGCTCCCAAAGTGAAACCCATTCGTGGCGGTACCGATGGTGCACAGCTGTCGTTCAAGGGACTCCCCTGCCCCAACATCTTTGCTGGTGGCATCAACTTCCACGGGCCATACGAGTTTGTGCCCATCCAGTCGATGGAGAAAGCCAAGCAACTGATTGTAAAAATCTGTGAGCTGACTGCCAGCTTTAACGATTAACTCTAAATTCTTAATCGCAAAGCAATAACTCTTAACTCTTAATTCTCAACTCTTAACTAAATAATGGCAGAACTACCCACCATGATACAAGACCTGGCACTGATGCTCGTCGTGGCAGGCATTGTGACCCTTATCTTCAAGCGCCTGAAACAACCTCTGGTGCTGGGATATATCGTCGCAGGCTTCCTGGTATCGCCCCACATGCCCTATACCGCATCAGTGGCCGACAGGGATAACATCCAATTATGGGCAGACATCGGCGTGATGTTCCTGCTGTTCTCGCTGGGTCTCGACTTCTCGTTCAAGAAGATTCTGAAGATGGGTGCGTCACCGTTTATCTCGACGATGGTTATCATCTTCTCCATGTCGATGCTGGGCGTCTGTGTGGGACACTCCTTTGGCTGGTCAAGGATGGACTGTATCTTCCTGGGTGGTATGCTTGCCATGAGTTCCACCACCATTATATATAAGGCCTTTGACGACCTGGGACTACGGCAACAGCAGTTTGCCAGTCTGGTCATGTCGGTACTGATATTGGAAGACATCCTCGCCATCGTCATGATGGTCATGCTAAGTGCTATTGCCAGCGGCAACAATCCTGATGGCGGACAGATGCTGGGGTCCATCGTAAAGATTGGTTTCTTCCTGGTACTATGGCTCGTCGTAGGCATCTTCGCCATCCCAATATTCCTGCGCCGAGTGCGCCGCCTCATCAATAACGAGGTGTTGCTCATCGTGTCGCTGGGCTTGTGTTGTGCGATGGCCGTCTTCTCTACGAAGGTAGGTTTCTCGTCAGCCTTTGGTGCCTTTATCATGGGTAGCATCCTGGCAGAAACCATTGAGGCTGAGAAGATAGAGAAGCTGGTAGAACCCGTCAAGAACCTCTTTGGTGCCATCTTCTTCGTGTCAGTAGGTATGCTTGTTGACCCACAGATACTGGTCAACTACGCCTTCCCTATTATCGCACTGATATTGACTATCCTGTTGGGACAAGCCATCTTCGGTTCTTTCTCCTTCATGCTGGCTGGTGAATCGCTGAAGTCAGCCATGCGCTGTGGCTTCTCAATGGCACAGATTGGTGAGTTCTCGTTTATTATTGCTTCGCTGGGCCTTTCATTGGGCGTTATCAGCGATTTCCTATATCCGGTAGTGGTAGCCGTATCCGTTATAACCACGTTCCTCACACCTTACATGATACGGCTTGCCACGCCGGCTTATAGTGCCTTGGAGCACCGCTTGCCAACACGACTGATCAGCGCGCTCAACCAGTTGTCGATGAGTCATCCGAACAGCCAGCAACAGAGTGCCTGGAAGCGACTGCTGAAACAGATGGCAGTGAACACCCTGGTTTATAGCATCCTGTCGTCGGCATCCATAGCGGTGATGTTCACCTTCGTACTACCGTTCATGCAAAAGCTGTTGCCTGGATGGACACTCCACTGGTATGCCAATGCCATCACGGGGTTGTTGACGGTGATGCTCGTTGCGCCCTTCCTGCGTGCTATGGTCATGAAGAAGAACCACTCTGAAGAGTGGAAGAAGCTCTGGGCAGAGAGTAACCGCAACCGTCTGCCCCTGCTCTTCACCGTATTGGTAAGGATACTGGTAGCCCTCAGCTTCATCTTCTACATCTGCCACTATCTCAGCCAGTTCAATAATGCAGTCATTATCACACTGGGTATTATTATCATCGCACTCATCATCGTATCGCGCTGGGTGAAACGCCGCAGCATCGTCTTGGAGCGACTGTTTGTCAATAACCTGCGCTCACGCGACATCGAGGCACAGGTGCAAGGCAAGAAGCGCCCGCTCTATGAGGGTAAGCTGCTCGACCGTGATATCCATATCGCAGAGTTTGACGTTCCCACCAACTCCTTATGGATGGGTAGTACGCTGAAAGAGCTGAATTTAGGAAAGAAGTATGGTGTACACATCAGCAGTATCCTGCGTGGTGGTTTCCGCATGAATATTCCTGATGGCGACTACACCATCTTCCCTTGCGACCGTCTGCAAGTCATTGGCAGTGATGAACAGATGGCCAAGTTCTCACATGCACTGGAGACAGAAGTCATTCAGGAAGACATCAAAGTGGAGAACCGCGAGATGAAACTGCGTCAGCTTATCATTTCTGCCGACAGTCCCTTTGTGGGCAAGACACTGGAAGAGAGTGGTATTCGCAGTCTATACAGAAGTATGGTGGTGGGTATTGAGGAAGGTAAAGAAAACCTCTCGCCAGTACGTCCCAACCGTCGTTTCGCGGAAGGCGACATTATCTGGGTAGTAGGAGAAGAGGAATCGCTCAACGAGCTTAATACCACTGAACAGCGTTAGAGTAGCTGGAGCGCTTGTCATATTTCAGCGCATCAGTCAGCGTAGCTGCATTACAACGGAACGAGAAGTTATAGCTGGTATATGGCGACAGTACCACTTGACACGACATATTGAAACAGTGCAGGTCGCGCGACAATGACGCTGTAGTCATGGACAGTTTCTGTTGTTCGAAGTCGTAACCACTGGAGAACGAGATGTTCCAACCATCCGCCAGGCGGATATTACCACTGAAATTCAAGCTTTGCGTGAACTTGTAGGGATAGCGCATGGTATTGTAGTTGAACGTTCCAGCAGTATTCTCACGCATGGTAATACCATAACCAAGACTGAGCGACCAAGGCAACGAGAATTTCATATAGCCATCCTCGTCGGTCTCTGCCAAGCCGGCATTCTCCTTGCGGGCGCCATGCTTGCCAGCCTCCATATCCTTATCTACGTTGGTATCCAGACCTGTGTCATACTCGTCTTCACCATCAGCACCCTTGCCCTTCTTGTCTTTTTTATCGACTTTCTCGCCACGCAGCCACTTGAAGAAGTTAGCCACCTTCTTATTGTCGAGCGTGTACGACAAGTTCTGTGACATACCCTGGAAACGACCGAAGCGGCCATAGCTGTACTCTGTGCGATTACCAATATAAGGCGTAGCTCCCACCGAGTCGGCCTCGTAAGCATAGGTAGCAAAGACAGCGTTGATGTTCAAGGTATAGCTCTTCGTCAGTTTCAGGCGCAGACGAGTGTTCAAATCACTCCACGGGTGATAGTCGGTCGCGAAGTTGTACGACATCGAAGCACCAAGCTCATCAATCAGACTGATTTTCTTAAAGCCTGTAGAGTCGTCGTCACTCTTGATCTTCATCTCAATATTGTTCGAGATATCCACCGACACACTACCTGTCTTGCCTTTTCCTGGTCCTCCAAACAGCGTACCTTGGTACATGCTATACTCCACCAACGACACATTACCTTTAGCATCTGTCTTCTGGTAGGTATCCCAGAAACCATAGCGACTGGCACTGAAGTCTGGTGCATAGCTGAAGCTGACTGTTGGCGTGAAGACGTGACGGACACGGTCAATCTTCTCACCAAAAATCTTGCGATTGGGAACATAGAAGCCATAGACCTTTGTTGACAGGCCCAGCGACAGGTTCCAGTTATAGACATTATGGAAGCCCTGGATGGTGTCAACGACTTCCTTCTGCGTCTTTTCATCCCACGAACGCTTATACTTCTGCGTGTACATGCGGTCGGTGAAGTTGAACGTAGGACTGACATTGAGCACGTTAAACAGCGTAAAGTTACCACTGATGGGAATCACGTGTTGCATACCGTTGCGCCAGTCCTTTGTCAGGCTGGAGTGCATCAGTTTGTCTTCCTTAGTATGTATCTCGTTCTTGAACTGACCAGTATAGCGCACACTAATCTTCTCGTACCAACGCTCCTTACCCACCATATTCTTTCGGCGGAAGGGATAGAACTGCGACACGTTGACGTTCAAATCAGGCATCGTCAGGTCTATAACTGAGTCGCGCATGTTCTGGTTGAGGTTGAACGATGTGGTCAGACTCATGCCCAGGCTGGAGAACTTGGTGCCCCATGCCACAGAACTGGTACGCGTCGATTGCGTCAGCGACTGTGGGTTATACATCGACGTCAGGTTGTTACGCTCATAGCTGGTCGTTGCAAAGTTCACACTGGCACGAAGCGAGCGATAAGGATTGGCCTTCTGGTCCTGCGTATGCTGCCACAACAACTTGAAACTGGTGGTCTTGTTATAGTCTGGCATGTTCTTGTCGCCTGTCACGGAGTTCTGGTAGCTGACCAGTAACGAACCATTATAGCGATAACGACGCCTATAGTTAGAGGTGGCTGTCACGCCCCATGAACCCTTCGTATAGATTTCGCCAATCAACTTCAAGTCCATCTTATCGCTGATGGCAAAGTAATAGCCACCATCACGCAGATAGAAACCGCGAGAGGTCTCATCGCCATACGTCGGCATGATGAAACCTGACGAATAGCTCTTCGTGAATGGGAAGAAGCCGTAAGGAACAGCAAAAGGCAACGGTACGTCACAAACGACCAGATAGGTAGGACCAAACACGACGTTCTTGCCTGGACGCACCTTGGCACGCGACATTGCAAAGTAAAAGTCTGGATGAGGCAGGTCGCAGGTGGTATAACGACCGTGATACAGGAACATATCACCTTTGCCGTCGCGCTTGGAAATCTCCGAGGTCATAAAGCCTTCGTCCTGCTGGGTGTAGGCATTGCTGATAAGACCTTTCTTCGTCTTGAAGTTAAACGCCATCGTGTCCGTCTCATACGTATCTTTACCCATCTTGAATACAGGCGTACCAAACTTCTGACCCGTCGTGTCCACAGAACCTGTGGCATGTACCAGACTGGAGTCCAGCGACATGAATATCTGGTCACTCTCCAAGTCCATATCCTGATACTTCACGTGTGACTTACCATAGAGGTGAGCAATAGCAGACTCTCCATCGTATGTCATCGAGTCCTCAGCCGTATATTCCACAGGAGAATCGATACCGTTCTTGCGCTGGCGATTAGCGGAGTCGGCGGCCAACGAGTCATCGATAGCCTTGTTGCGCTTCCAGACAAGCAGTTGCAGCGAGTCCATTGAGGCAGTATCGGGGATATTTTTGTCGACAGCGGAACTGTCGACTACAGTGCTGGCGCTCACGACCTTCTTGATGGCGCTGCTGTCAACATTGTCGACCACAATGTCGCCAATCACAACGCTATCCACCCCGGCAACGCCTTGAGTAAAGCGCAACCGAGGCACTTCCGCCACCACAAAGACGATGACGAAAAGCAGCAGAAATATGAGCGTTTTTCTTCTCACGGCTGCAAAGGTACAACTTTTTGAGCAGTTACAGAATATTTAAGGACAGAAATTATGGGAAATTGTGGGAAATTAACCCTTCAAGCCCAGCAGAGCAGCGTTTTCTTCACCGTCCAGAAACTGGGTGAAGGACAGAATGGTGAAAAATTTTTGTATCTGGGCTTGGTGGTTTGTAGAAAAAATTGTATCTTTGCAGACGGATAAATATGTGCAACAATAACGAAAGCAAAAATAAAACAATGATTAGTAAGCAAGTACTTCTGAAAACAGTCTACTTCTATATAATCCCATATATGGTGTTACTGATGGCTATGCTGGGATTCATGTATTTGTATCCGAAGCCGGAGCTACACCTGTTGTTAAATTCTCATCACTCCAGCATCCAAGACACTTTCTTCAAGTATTACAGCGTGTTGGCAGAATGGCCCTTGTATGTGCTGGCCCTGCTGCCCCTGTTGTGGAAGAAGACCAAGATCACCATCTTCTTTGCCATGTGTGAGGTGACGGGCGGTGCCATCCTACAGATATTAAAACATATCATCAGCACCGACCGTCCTGTCAGTGTGTTTGAGCATTATAACAATCTGGCATTGCCTCTGGTGCAGGGAGTGGATATGCATTGTAGTAATTCTTTTCCATCAGGACATGCCTCCACATTCTTTATGTTTTGTACTTGCTGTACGATTATCCTGGCATATCACCATTGTCGAAAATCAAAATCACACAGCCTCAGAGTTCATATGTTGTTTAATATAGCACTGTTATTGTTGCTTGTTCTGGCTGCTATGGGTGCCTATTCACGCGTCTATCTGTCCCAACATTTCCTGTCGGATGTATGCGTAGGCAGCATCATCGGCTTTACGACACCGTTTCTGATGTTCTACTTGTGCAGGGATAAGATTCTGAAACTTAAATCTGAAGAGACAAAATGATGGCAAGTCCAGTAAATGAATGCTCATAGTTGAGCAGACATTTAACATTTCATTCAAACTGCTTGGCCCATTCCAAGAATTTAACGACTCCTGCATGGCCGAACTTCTCTAAAGACTGGGCTGTCTCCAGTACCGTGCGGACATGGTCTGGCTTGGACTTGGAGTAGAATTTGTCGGCATAGCAGATAATCTGTTCCTCTAATGTCTCCGGCTCATAGCCTGGCAAGCCTGTTCCCGTATGGCGCTCAGCAACACGGGCATGACGGGGGAAACCCTCGGCACGCAACAAATCACCACCAATCTGTCCGTGACGGATGTACGGCTCTGTACCATGACAGAGAATCGACGGGGCGTCGCACTGATAGATGCCGATGTCATGTAACATAGCCGCCTCTTCCAAGAACTGCACATCAACAGGCAGCTCTACGTGTTTCTTGACAATCTGCAAACAACGGTCCGCCACCTGCCGGCTATGCTTCAGCAACAGTTGACGCAAGGCATCGTCATCAGGATAATACTTGTTTATGATAGATAAGTAGTCCATTTTCGCTCATTTGTATTATATTTGATTGCAAAAGTAGAAAATAATTATGAATTATGCATTATGAATTATGAATTATTTTGTACTTTTGCAAAAGAAATACATTTTATTATGAAAAGAAGCCTCTTTCCCATCCTGATATGCCTGCTTGCACTGCAGGTTTCTGCCCAGCAGGTCGCAATTAACAAGCAACACAGCTTTCCCAAGACCGTTCCCCCAGGGAACTATAGTGGCATTACGTGGTTGGGCGGTGACCGCTATGCCGTCGTCAACGACAAGGCACGGACTGCCGGTTTTCATCTTATGACAATCCGTATCGACGAAACCACAGGCGATATCAAAGAGGTACGTGCCGACTCGTTCGTCACCAGCAACCAGCCTAACCGCGACGAGGAGGGCATCTGCTACGTGCCCCAGCGCAACACGCTCTTTGTCAGTGGTGAGACCGACCGCAGCATGGTGGAATACCAGCTTGACGGGCAACTGACAGGCAAGCAACTGACCATCCCCACAGTCTTTAAGTCTGCCCGCGGCAATGGCGGTTTCGAGGCCCTGACATACAATGCCACTACACACCGCTTTTGGACCACCACGGAGAACACCTTGAAAACAGATGGTGTCAAGCCGAATATCAGTAGGAAGATTCCCAATGTGCTGCGCTTCCAGAGTTTTGCAGACGACCTGCAACCACGCGAGCAGTATTGGTACATGACAGACTCGTCGGAGGTCAAAGGCACAGAAGGCAAGAGCACGCTGGGCGTCAGTGCCTTGGCAGCCCTCGACGACGGACAACTGATTGTTTTGGAGCGTGAGGTTTATCAGTCACCTAAGAATGTCGGTTCATTCGTACATGTCAAGCTCTATGTCGTCAACCCTACCCTACAGAAAGCTGGCGACCTGCTCCAGAAACAGCTCATCACTGATTTCACTACCAAGATGAATGTTACGGACCGAAGCTTTGCCAACTACGAAGGACTCTGTGTCGGTCCTAAGCTGAAAGACGGCCGCCTGCTACTCATGCTCGTTGCCGACTCGCAGGACCAGTATAAGGGCTATCTGAAAGACTGGTTCAGAAGCATTGCCATTGCCAATATCGACTTCAAGCCTCAACCCAATGCTGGTAACAATCTGTCGGCAGTTCTGAAAGCTATAAGCTCAGCAGGAAACGATTCCGGATTGAAGACCCCAGCGTTCCTCTCCAATGACGAGCTACCCAACCCCATTCGTTTCATCCCTGAACCGCCACAGCCAGGCACAGGTCCTTTCGATAATGATACCTATTATTACCATTATGGCAAGGCACAGCGCCAAACACCCCGTGGCAATCAGGCCGCTCTTGACGAGGTACAATGGACATCGAAAGCCTTCAGCGAAGCTGCAGGTTTCATGATTGGTCCTGACGAGACACCAGAGATTTTCAAGTTGGCGCAAGGAGCACAGAAAGATGCCAATGCCACCAACAAACGTGCCAAGAACTACTTCCGTCGCACGCGTCCCTACGTTTATTTCAACGAACCCTCCTTAGTGTCTGAGGCGGATGAAGGAAACCGCACAACATTCAGCTATCCCTCTGGGCACACCATTCGTGGCTGGGTCTATGCCCTTACCTTGGCGCTCGTTGTTCCCGACTCTACCGAGGCACTCATAGCACGTGCTCAGGAATACGCCATCAATCGTGTCATCTGTGGTCGTCACTATAAGAGCGACATCGACGCTTCTCTCGTTGAAGCCACGGCTGTGATGAGTCGCCTACTCTCCAATGCCGCCTTCCTTGAACAACTGGAGAAGGCCCGCAAGGAGTATGCGCACATCCGAGAGAAGAAAAAAGAGGAGTAAAGAATTACAGTTTCCAACGGCAACCCAACATCACGATGCGATCATCAACTGGCAGCTCCGGATGCTTACGCACAATCTGTAAACAACGGTCAGCTACCTGTCGGGAATGCTTTAATAAAACCCTGCGGAGCTCATCGTCCGCAGGGTAATACTTATCGATAATTGTTTGATAATCCATATTGGCTATTAGCTGTTGGCAATTGGCTATTAGCTGTTTGTTCTTTCTATCCAACCCAGGTTGTCGCCCTTGCGAACCTTGGCGCCCTGCTTGGCAGCAACCTCCACGAGTTTACCACCGAGGGCAGCAGGAATGGGAACAATCTCGCCCCATGGTGCCTGGATATAGCAGAAGGTGTCGCCCTCCTTGTACTGCTGGCCAACGAATGGCTCCAGACAAGGCTCGCAAGCGCCCTCGCCAGAGAACTCATAGTACACCTGACCAGCAATAGGAGCTGTCAGTGCATCGGCCTTGGCATGCTTGAAGGCGGCGATGTCAGCAGGACTCAACTTTGAACCCAACTTGGCATCCTTAGCCTTCTGGATGTCAGCAAGCAGCTGTTTCTTAGCCTGACCACTCTTGAACGGACGGTACTGCTCTGGGTGCATAGCCAGTTCGAAGAGCTCTTCGTTGTCCTGTCCGTAGTCCCAGCCATTCTCATCCATCTCCTTCTTGAAGCCATCAAGCGCATTGGGGATAAGGGTATGTGGATCGGCATCGGTAAATTCGCGACCCTGCTTCTTGGCCAGTTCAATAAACTCCGGATCGATGGTGCCAGGCACCTTGCCGCTCTTTCCGAGAATCATACCCCAGATGGCATCGTCCATCATGACGTAGCGCCCCTTGCCCTGCTCGATGGTGAGCAGATTCATCAGAGCAATGTTCTTGGTATACTGTGAGAACGGTGTTACCAATGGGGGATAACCCACCTTCGGCCATACATACTCTACCTCGTTGAACAGCTTCACCAGCATGTCGTCCATAGAGAGTGTCGGCTCGCCCTTCTTCTCACGCAGCTTGTTAATCATCGACTGGATAGGACCGAGGTCGGCCATCATCGAACCCATCATGCCACCAGGCAGACCGCTGCCCAGCAAAAGACTCGACATGTGCTTGTTGGCAGGATTGATGAAGCAGCCCAGCCAGTCGTCGATGAACTCCTGTGTCAGGCTGCGGGCCTGCATATACGCATTCATATTGATATCTGCCACCTCGAAGCCCTCGTTCTTCAGCATGGACTGTACAGAGATGATGTCGGGATGAACCTTACCCCATGATAGTGGTTCGATAGCGGTATCGATGATGTCGGCACCATTGTTACAAACCTCCAGGATAGAGGCCATTGACAGGCCAGGCCCAGAGTGACCATGATACTGAATGATGATATCGGGATGCTTCGTCTTGATGGCCTTCGTCAGGGCACCGAGCAATGCTGGCTGACCAATACCAGCCATATCCTTCAGACAGATTTCCTCAGCACCGGCGGCAATCACCTCGTCAGCAATCTTCGAGTAATACTCTACGGTATGCACAGGACTGGTGGTGATGCACAGTGTAGCCTGTGGAATCATGCCAGCGGCCTTAGCCCACTTGATAGAGGGGATAATATTACGTGTGTCGTTCAGACCACAGAAGATACGGGGAATATCCACACCCTGTGCCTTCTTCACCTTGTACATCAGCTCGCGCACATCGTCAGGAACAGGATACATACGCAGGGCATTCAAGCCACGGTCCAACATGTGAGTCTGGATGCCCACCTCGTTGAAGGGCTTACAGAAAGCACGCACCGCCAGGTTGGGGTTCTCACCAGCCATCAGGTTCACCTGCTCAAAGGCACCACCATTGGTTTCAACACGGGCAAAGCAACCCATATCGATGATGACGGGAGCGATGCGCTCTAACTGGTCCTTACGAGGCTGGAACTTACCTGACGACTGCCACATGTCGCGGTACACAAGACTAAACTTAATCTTCTTTTTCATGTTATTTTTTTATTTAGATTCATAATTTTCTGCAAAGATACAAAATAATTGAGAAATATTTATTACTTTTGCACAATAATTTGATAGAAACAATGAAAAAGGCCATTCTTTTCATCTTTGCCACCGTACTCTTAACGGGAGCATGCGGCAGTAAACAGCAACAGCCAGCCTCTGACATTGCAGAAGACGCCATCAGTCTGCAGAAGAACCAGCCTGGTGATTCTGCCCTCTACGGATTGGCATGTGACGGATGTACTGACTCCGTATTGGTGTTTCTCCCCTACTCTGGCGGTGACCCAGACACGTTTGATATTATCACCGCCTTCCAGCAGCACCGCATCTACGGACGTCCCCGTATCGGTGACGAATTGGCAGTCATTGTCAATCCAGAAGACCGCGACGAAGCACTCAGTGTGGTTAATATGGAGATGCTGAAAGGAGAATGGTGCTACATGGTTCAGCCTCAGTTACGTGCACCAGAGAGTATGCCGAGACGTATGCAGCGCCGTATGATAGAGCGCATGCCCGACTCTCTGCGTCAGCTGATGATGACACCCCGCGAATACTCATTGCGACTGAAGCGCGACTACACCGTATCAGCACGAGGAAGCATGCGTCGCCGTACCACAACCGACGACATGTCACCTGTGGAGTATCCTGCCATCAAACGCTATACTGATTGGCACTTCTATAATGGCCAGCTGATTCTGAAAGCCGACACCATAGCCGGATTCTCACAGGAGGGCGACGTGCCAGACATCGATACCGTTCAGATACGGATGCTCACAGCCGACTCCCTCATCCTAGAATTTCCTGACCACACACAGGAATACTACCGCAAGGAGTAATTCTCTCCGTCAGCATCTTCGCTGACTATCTGAATTCCAGGCCATCAACGGTCAATAAAGCCTATATCTTTGCATCGAAATAAAATACTAAAACAGCTACTAATGAAAAAGAAAAGAATGATTCTGGTCTGTGCAATGATGCTGTCAATGGCCGTTCATGCTCAATGGCGTGTTGGTGTGACAGCAGGTACCGACTACAATTTGTACACGATGGACAAGCAGTATGAGACTGACTGGCAGACAGAAGGTCGCTGGGGTGCCACCGTGGGTATTACGGGACAGTATAATGTGACCGACTGGTTGGGTGTCAGGGCTGACCTTAATTGGACGCAGAAGAACTATCGCCACAATCGCGAGAGGTTACCCATCGACTACAAGTATTTCAACAACTACCTGCAACTGCCCGTCATGGCATCGCTGAGCATGGGTGGCGAGAAGCTACGCGGTTTCGTCAATCTGGGTGTCTATGGCGGCTACTGGCTGAGCAGCCATCGTGAGGGTTATGACTGGAACATGTTCTCAGGAAAATACTACTCGTTCAGCGAGAAGGTGGAATTCGACAGCGACCGCGACCAGCGCTGGGACTGTGGTCTGGTAGGTGGCGTAGGCTTGGAATACCGCTTTGCCAAACACTGGGCTGCCCAGGTGGAGGCACGCTACTACCATAGTACGACGAGCACACAGAAGCAGTATATGAGAGTGAAAGACTATCGCTATAACAGTACTATTGCCATTCAGGCAGGAGTGAACTACAAATTTTAATGACGAGGATTATGAAGCACAAGATATTATCTATCATAGGAGCAGGACTCCTGTTACTGACATTGGGTGCATGCCGTGAACAGAGCGACACGCTGGTGAGCTATGGCCACCAAGACCAGCTGTCGTTTGGCGAGGCCGAGAATAGCTATGCTGGCAAGTTCAAGGTGTTGTGGAATGGTCTGAACCAGAGCTATGCACTGTGGGACTATGAGAAAGAGCTGGGACTGGACTGGGATGCCGTCTACGACCAGTATCTTCCACAGTTTGAGGCCCTTGACGAGCAAGAGGATGTGACGGATAATCAACTGAAAGAACTCACGGAACAGGTGGTCAGTCCGCTGCACGATGGCCACATGAACGTGCAGTTGAAGAATCATAAGACGGGAAAATATATCACCGTATCCCCCAGTATGGTGCGCAACTCAAAGCGCCCCGAGTTTGTGGCTGTCCGCAATACCCCGCCTACGCTGAAATACTACGCCAATAAGGCCAATGGCGAGATAGAGCTCGACGAGGACGGCACCCCTATCTATCTGGAGTACTCTACCGCCAGTGACGATCTCCTTGAGAAGTTCACTGACACGGAGAAGTCTGGTCAGCAATGGATCAACGACAGCATCACCGCATTGAAGAACCTGACCACGCCTACTGCCGAAGAGGTCGACATGCTGAAGGTGCTGACGGACCTGAACAAAGAATTGGACGAGGTTGAAGATACCAAGGAGGGCATCGCGCTGTACAATGAGTTGGCCAACCGTTATGCCTATCTGAATATTCCTGGCTTCGACCCTATCGACGAGAACTTCTACGACAATGGCATGAAGATCAGGTTTGCTTTGCTGAAGGGTAATATCGCCTATCTGTATTTCAGCGATTTCGCCCTGTCATACTATCTTAATAAGGAGTATACCAACGAGGGGTTCCCTAATGCCAGCGAGGCTACCCTAGCCCACATCAAGAAGGTAGAGGAGGTCTGGAACTCCTGGTTTAACACCATTCAGGAGCTGCACAAGGCTGGCAAGCTGGGTGGCGTCATCATTGACGTCAGAAATAACGGTGGTGGTTCCATGAACGACTATCGCTATGTGTTGGGCTCCCTGATTCCCAGTGGTGGTTTCGAAATTGGCCAGGCGCGCTACAGACGTGGTACAGGCCGTCTGGACTACTCGCCTCTGATGCCTGCCTATGCTCCGACCATGGATGAGGAACATGCCCTCATCACGAAGCCCATCGTGGTGTTGGCCAACTGCGCCTCTGTGAGCATGGCCGAAATCACGTCGCTCGGCACCAAGTATATCGACAATGCCACATTAATTGGCAAGCGCACATGGGGCGGCTTGTGCGGACTGATAGGCAACGAGTTCTTCTCGTACAACTACACAGGACACATCGGCGAGGAAGGCAAGACACCTGTCTATGTCTACCTGCCCCTAGTGGCCCAGTTCACTCGTGAGGGTCAGCTGCTGGAAGGCGTTGGTGTCACCCCTGATATCGAGGTTGACCTCGACGTCAAACAGCTGAGAAGCACTGGCAAGGACACTCAGCTGGATCGTGCATTGCAATTTATTAGGAACGGTAATTAAGAAAGCTTATGAAAATGATGAAGATAAGACAATACGTGAACTACACGATGGCCTTTTGCCTATTGGCATGGGGCACACAGTTCTTGACAGGTTGTGCCGAGAGTGACCACTTGGACGAATACCAGTATGAAAGTGAAAGTGGTCA
>ONCH01000034.1:0-14625 GCA_900316265.1 uncultured Prevotellaceae bacterium
CAGTTGCACAAGGCAGGCACACTGGGTGGCGTCATTATTGACCTGCGCGGTAACGGTGGCGGCATGCAGAACGATGGCTATTATGTTACTGGTTCACTACTGCCAGAAGGCGGTTCTCCATTTAGTTACTCCCGTTTCAAGCGTGGCACCGGACGCTATGACTACTCTACCTTGACACTGAACTATCTGAGGACCATGGAGGCCGATAAGCATGAGGTTATCACCGAGCCTGTAGTCGTTATGACTAACGGTCAGTCGCTGAGCATGGCCGAGATCACCACCATCGTCGTCAAGAACATGGAGAACGGTACCCATATCGGCAAACGCTCCAAAGGAGGTATCTGCGGATTAACTTCGGACAACTCAACATTCACCGACAACTATATGGGTCATATCGGAGAGCGCGAAAAGACACCCGTCTATGTCTATCTGCCGTCGGTGGCATCATTCACACTTGACAAGAAGATCATCGAGGGTGAAGGCATCACGCCCGATATCGAAGTAGATTTCGACGAGGCAACATTCACGGCTACTGGCAGAGACACCCAGCTCGACCGTGCCCTGCAGTTCCTCCGCACAGGTAATTAATCATCAATTATCCATTTATTATGAAAAAGAATCTTATGACCTATGCAGCCGGAAGGATGGTACTCGCCTTCGCCTTTTGCTGCGCAATGACAACAGCTGTAAATGCTCAGACGGCAGAGACCGAGAGCAAGATGGACAAGTATCTGCGCCTGTCGAAGGAAGCCGATGAGAACCCCACCAACTGGCAGGCTCAACTGGAAGTGGGCCACATATTGCTCGACAAGGAGAGCGGCGTCTATAACCAGTCGCGTGCCGCCAAATACTATGAGCGCATCTACCAGCAGGCCGTTGGCGTCAACAAGGAAGTGCCCGACTCCGTATTCTTAGAGTCTGTTGTCATGCTGATGACGGTAGCTACCGACAAGAAGGACGTCAATAAGGTATTGTTCTACATCGACGAGCTGATGCGCGCTGATAAAATAGGTATGAACATCAATAGGGACTATGTGACCTCTTATAATGTGATGGCTATTGTGTTCAACCTGATGAACAACAATGCTGCAAAGGCGTTGTGTAACATACAGGATGCGCGCAAGCTTCTCATTGCCGACAAGAAAGTGGGTATTGACTATTCTGATCCGATGACCGTCATGCTGTACGAGAATCTGCTGTCGGAATACCGTAAGTCGTATGGTGACAAGCTGACCGAGCTGACGCTGGACGGCAAGAAGTACGTCATCATCGCCAATGGCTCTTGGAATGTGGAAATGCCACTGATGGGCTGGCTGGGTGGCCTTGGCAACGATGGTGGCGATAAGAGTAAGGAACTGAAACTGTTCTACGGTGAAGACGGCAAGGTCTATGACGACATGCATGGCGAAATGAACTACGGTTTCAATTACAGCAAGGACGGTTTCGTGCCCAAGGAGGACTACAATGTCCGCATGATTACCCCCACGCCCGAGCAGCGTCAGAAGATGGTGGATGCCTACCACAGCTACATGAAGAAGCACAAGAAGGACAAAAATAAGTAAAAACAAATAAATATGAAGAAGGTCCTCATAACACTAGCAGCACTTCTCTGTTGCACCATCATCACTACTTCGGCTCAGGATGTTGATCCCGACAGAAACCGTACGTATAACATCGTACTGAACAACATACAGTATGCCCACCACAACGAGAAGATGTCGGCAGGCGATGCTGTCGGTGCTGTACTTACGGGTGTACTGACAGGTCAGACCTCTGTGGAAGCTACGAAGTATGAAGACGATGTGAAGAGTGCCATTATCAAAGGGCTCTCCAGTGCGCACCGTTTCCATTATAACGACGGACTGGTACAAGTGAGTGATGTTGCAGAAGAGGGTAACATCGCCGTCAATGCCCTCATTACCAATATCAATGCCAGTTCGAGTTCACGCACATGGAAGGACAAGGAGGGCAAGGTTCATGTAGACACCTACTACCGCGGTGAGGTAGAGGCTGTGCTGACGCTGAAGGACATCAAGACAGGAGAGGTCATTGCCAACCCCACCATCAGCGGACGTGGCTCCACCACTTCTATGTTCTCCACCTCTGACCAGGCTGTCAAGGACGCCATCGGCATGCTCTCAGGCAGCGTCAAACGCTGGTTGAACAACTACAAGCCCATCACAGCCAATTTCATTCAGGCTGGTGCAGTGAAGAAGGACAAGCAGAAGGAGGTGTTCATTGACTTGGGCAGTCGCGAGGGTGCCTACAAGGGAATGCATATGGGCATCTACCAGCTCTATACCATCAAGGGCAAGCAAGGGAAGTCACTGCTTGGCAAGTTAAGAATTGAAGAGGTGGCTGGCGAAGACATCAGCCGTTGTAAGGTAACCAGTGGCAGTAAGGACATTAAGGAGGCCATCGATGATGGTCAGACGCTGGCTGTCATGTCTCTGGATTAAGACAAACAATATAATAAGTAAATATAATATTTTTCAATCAACTAATTAACAACAATTTATTATGAAAAAGAATTTTTTTAAGAGCGTTTTTGCACTGATGTGTGCATGCGTGATGACCACCAGCTTCGTAGCTTGTGGCAGTGATGATGATGATAACAACAGTGGCAAAAAGCAGGAGCAGCAACAGGAAGACGTTGAACCTGGCAAACTCCTTTCTGCTTCTTCAGCATTCGTTGTCACCAGCACTGGATTGGATGCCCTTAAGGCCATGTCTGCCGACGGAAAGGTGATGATTAGATACACCTATGGAAACGGTACTGTCAAAACGGAGGAGATCACCAGCAGCAAATTCGAGAAAGCTGTGGATTACGCGTTTGACAATAATGGTGATATTGTAGTATCTATGCAGGTTTACCTCAGCGACATCAATGAAGAAAAGGTAAGAGAAATCATTGGCACCCAGTATATGGAAGTTGAGTTGAAGGGTTCGGTTGTACTGAAATACGAGAATACTAACGATAATCGCACAATTAAAAATATTTTCAACTTCAAGGTGTTTGAACGTACTGAAGATTTGGTGAATACAGCTGTTAGAACGCTCCAGCGCGATAAAGAGAGATATGGTGTCATTTCCCTTACCACATACGGTTTGAAAGCTAGTAATGAGAGAATCATGTCATCTACTTCTTGGTTAGGTAATTAAATCATCAAAGAAAGATCGTGTAGATACTTAACAAAAAACGCCCATTTCATCGGGATATTTATAGCCTGGCAATTGCTGCCAGGCTTACTTTTTTCTCATTTTGAGACTCTTTTTTCCTACTATGAGACTATTATTTCCTGAAAATAGACTAATTTTGCAGACGAAATCAAATCAATATTGCATATGGATATAACATTTGTCTTCACTGTTGCCGTTGCCGCTACGCTTATCGTGGTGGCACTTGTGCTTGTGGCCATCATCATATACCAGCGTTGGCGTATTGGCGACCAAAACGTCTTCATCGAGCGATTCATCCGTCAGAACGAAGAGATGCGTCAGAAGATGAGGAAAGCAGGAATCGTTTAAGTGTGTTGCACTCAAAAAAGCATGTGTGAATGAAGCAAAAGATTTACCTCACTATATTATGTGTCGTGCTGACAATGATGGCAGCTTGCACTCATAGCAGCGAGACGAAGGACGATGAGAAGGCAAAAGCAGCGTGGCAGCGGTATTACGAAGCCTACGATGCTAAGAACCTGAAACGCGCCCTGGCCGTCATCGACAGCATGGAGACGGAGAAGATTGTCAGTACGCCAAAGGCTGACCATCTGCGTGGACTTGTCTACGACCAAGGCTGGCAGATGAAGATAGCGGAGCATTTCTACAATAAGTCATATCAAGGCTATGCCTCAGACCCCTCACAGGATTGGAGCTCCTATACCGATGCGGGCTATCGCTGGGCATGTCTGCGTCTCGGTCGAGGCGACACAGAGGGCGCGCTGAACGTCATCACCGAACTGCTGCACCAAGCAAAGGAAAACGAGGCATTCCCTAAGGGTCAAGAGTCTGGTTTGCTGATGCTTATGGCGGATATCCAGCTGCAGCTGCACCAGTACGACGAGGCAAAACTCACGGGGCAGAAAGCCTACGAGGCGAAACAAGAGAATGCCGATAATGCGAAACGAAAAGGTTGGGATATGGCCTGGGCCTGTATGAGCATATCCACTATTCACCACACATCAGGAGACATCGAAGGCGCTTTAGCATGGCTTGACCGTTGCGCTCAAGGGCTTGCTCTCGCCGAGCAAGAGCATGACGACTCACTGTTGATTGAGGAATGGAAAGGCCATGTTGCACTCCAGCGGGCACTGCTCTTACAAGAATCTGGTCATGCTGCCGAGGCTTCTGCTACTTATAATGCCATCCCTCATAGTCGTCTGATGGAGCCTAATGGCTACAGAGAGGCGGCCGACTACCTGATGGCGGCTGGTCGCTACGACGAGGCAGTTGACTGGTATGAACGGCTTGACAGCACTTATTTGGCTACCGATGGCGCCAAGATGACTTTCGACATCATCGCAACCCGTCTCTCTCCTTGCTACATGGCCTATCGAAAGGCTGGCCGCAATGCCGACGCACTGGTACTTGCCGATAGTGTCAGCGCTGCCATCGATTCTGCCCTCGTCTGGCAGAAAGAAAACGATGCGAGCGAACTGGCTGTCATCTACCAGACTCATGAAAAAGAGCTGGCACTGAACGATGCCCGTGCCGAGACCCGTATACATCGTGTACTGCTTGCCGCTGCCGTCCTTGTCCTCCTGCTCATCGGTTATCTGTTTGTGCGTGTACGAAAATACAACAAGGTACTCCTTGAGAAGAACCGCCGACTGTTGGTTGAGATAGAGCAGTGCGAACGTGAGGAGCAGCAGAACATTGAACTGTTAAAGGCAGAGCCAGAGGATTTGCTCACTGCCGAGCAGCAGCTCTTCCGTCGTATCTGCGACCTCATGGATGGTCCAGACCATATCTACACCGATAGCGATTTGGATCGTAACCGACTGGCCCAGCTCCTCGGCACCAATGAGCATTACGTGACCGATGCCATCAGTGCTTGTACTAATGGGAAAAGCGTCAACAGCTTCCTCAATGAGTACCGCCTGCGCTATGCCGCACGTCTGCTGGCAACTACAACAGATGCTATGGTTGTCATTGCCGAGCTCTCCGGTTTCTCCCGCAGTTCGTTCTTCCGCATCTTCAGCGATGCCTATGGCATGTCACCATCGGATTACCGCAAGGTAGCAGGGAAATAACAAAGAAATACAAACATGATAAATAATATGAAAAAAAATCTCTTGACACTCGCAGCGCTTCTTTGCTGCACAATGACAACAATGGTATTCACCGCCTGTACCGACGACGATGACAACTCTTCGCAGCAACCAGAAACGAATCCTGACGACCAGACAGCTTATACTGTGAAGATGGTGCCAGTGAACCGTGACGGCAACAATAGTGGCACCGTAGCCCTCCGTTTCTACGAAGACATGCCCTCAGTACCTTATATCTCTGTAGCTGATTTCCAGAACATCGTGGTACCTGGCACGACAGTCAGCGTGACGAAGACGGGTACAGCCACCTATGAACTGAAGAACGCTGGTGGCACGCTGATCGTAAACACCATTGTCGAGACCTGCGCCTTCGATGACTTCCTGGGATTTACCAACCAGATGGAACTGGTGCAGGCAGGCATGGAGAATGCCTACTATGACGGTCTTCCCTATGTACGCTTCAACCATCAGACACTCAGCGGTGGCTCACCGGCTGTGAACTTCGACTACAGTTCCTACGGCATCAACCTGCGCGGCGACGAGACGATGGTCTATTTCCCCTTTGCCACGCTGGCCGACCTCTATGCTGACCTCTATGGCCATAATACCGCCTGCAACGGCGAGAAGGTGATCTATGCCAGCAAAGACGATAATGGGGATAGCGGCATCGGTGGCTTTGATAGCGACTTCCTGATGGAGAATCTGATGAAGAATAAGGAACGCAAGGCCGATATGGCCGCCTACAACTATGCTGAACTCTGCTTCACCATCGACCATTTCTATGGCATGCCCACGGGTTCTGACTTCGAGAAATCCATCCAGGAGAAAGGTCTGGACAAGACGCTCGAGGCCGATGCTGACGGACAGACCGTTAAGCAGTTACTGCTGTCTGCAAACATTGACGACTATGCTGATGGCATGTGTATGCTCTATGCCTACCTCTACGACGGAGGACACACACATATGTGGTATGGCACCCCCACCACGACATTCGCCGAAAAATATCCCTCGCTCTACAGCTATTTTGATGAAAGAGTCACGATAGTTAGAAATAGGACGTCTCTGCAGGTATATGGCATGACCATTCCAGAGCGTAAGGCTTTCTTTGGTGACAAGAACACCTATCACAAGAAGGGCAATACTGCTATCTGTCATTTCGACAATTTCGCACTTAACGATAAAGCGGCCTGGGATAACTACTATCAGGGCAAGGGACCGCGCCCCACGCTGGCAACAAGTCCTGAAGACCCGATGGCCATCTTCCTCGATGCACTGGAGCAGGCAGCTGCCGACCCTGAGGTAAAGAATTTCGTACTCGATCTGAGTGTCAACACCGGTGGCTCCTCGGATGTTGTGATGGCTATGACCTCGCTGATGTACGACCAGAGCCTCTTCCGTGTTTACAACGTGCTCACCGGCCAGAAGACGGAGTGGTACTACGACGTAGACCGCAACTTCGACGGTAAGTATGATGCTCAAGACCAGGATGTTCACTACGACCTGAACTTCTGCATCATCACTTCACCCATCTCTTTCTCCTGCGGTAACCTCTACCCATCCCTCTGCAAGGATGCAGGACTGCTCATCGCCGGACAGAAGAGTGGGGGCGGTAGCTGTGCCGTCGGTGCTCATCGCACTGCCGACGGCTTCTATTACCAGATATCAGCAGCATGTGCCCGTCTGAGTGACGCGAACTGGCAGAACATCAACGATGGCATCACCCCGCATGTGACGATAGACTATGCCAAAGATATGGTATACACATACGATGGCCACGATTATACCTTATACTACTACCAGAATTTCTGGGACTTGGACAACCTGAGTGCCATCATCGGTGAGTATTATAATCATTAAAAGAGAAATTAATAATTCAAAATCAATATTCAACAAGTAATATGAAAAAAAATCTCTTGACACTCGCAGCCGTCCTTTGCATCACGACGACAGCTATGGCACAGACAAACCCTGCTGTTTCAGGGAAGGATTCTATATCCTTAGATAGCATACAGCACGAGGACACCGACAGTTGTCAATCCATCATGCTGCGTCACAGAGAAAAAAACGCGCCAACACAATATCAATTTAAGCGCGCCAAGTATATGACGACGGGTAATGAAGATGGCTTAAAAGGCTTCCGCGACTATATCGTAAGAAAAAGGAGAATAGATGAAGGGCGTCCCTTGCAGCCCCTGCCACTAGACTATTTTAGAAGATGGTAAGATATTCATGAACAATAATAATCAAGCTATACGACAATGAAAAAGACTCTGATGACGCTTGCAGCCGTCCTTTGCTGCGCAATGACAATGACAGTACTGACCTCCTGTACCAAAGACAAGGACAAGTTCGTCTATACCATTAAGGCAGAGCCGGGTGGACTCATGAATGGCATCGAAGCAGGAAACTGGCGTAATAGTGTTATGAGTGTTTATCAGGCTGCACTTGGCACCGATTCCGAGGAATTCACTAAACATGGTTCTCAAGAAGAATGCGACCATGAAGTGCTGGAAGCCTGCAAAAAGGCCGAAATGTCATTAAATGTTGGCGGTACGGGTGACGTGATGGTCTTCAACAACACTGTCAACAGGTTGGTTTATAGACGCTCTATACAATAATTCCCTTTACCCTCAAGAGAGGGGACCGACAGCACCTCGTCTGTCAGTCCCCTTTCTTCTTTATTTAATGATAATTATATATTTCTTGTGCTCTCACGTATCTCCAGACGAGTCTTTACGACCATACGTCTCACGCGGTCGTCGCCATTTATCTGGTCTAACAGCAGACGGAATGCCTTCGCGCCTATTTCCCTAGGATTGTGGTTGAACGCTATGTCAGGCACCACGACACCAATGAGCCGTGTCGTGCCGTAGCGTCCGCGAGCGACTCTCATATCAGCTTGATAGTCGTTCTCAGTCGCCATATGCTCTATCTTCTGCCTCAGCTCTTCGCCGACGCCCTTTTGTCCTTTCAGTGCCCGAGACACGCTGGAGACGTTTACTCCCAGCATCTTGGCCATGTCACGTTGCGATATTTTTTTCATTCTATTTTGCTTCTTTTAAAAAACCACCAACTTTCGCAAGCAGGTGGTCTAAGCATTATTATATATAAATTTTTGTGTTGGTTTGTGCAAAAGTAGAAAAATATTGTCTATTTTCCAAAAAATTCCAAAAATTTTCTACGCAACACTATACGCAACACCTTAAAATGCAATACGCAACAAAGACAACCTCACAGGAACTGCTTCGACTTGTTGCCACCAGAGTCGGTGGTGCGCTCAGGCATAGACACCGATAAAAAATGGAGGTTTTCTTGCTATTCTCGAAATTAGTTTGTATCTTTGCAGTCGATAACGATAAATACGATAACAATATGGAAGCAACAGTACAAATGCCACAGACGACGCAGATGATTGTGACGCTGGAGTCAGGAGCTATGGCATCAGAGATTCGCAAGGCCCTGAAGCTCATCCGCGGCATATCCTCCGTGCGCATTGCCACCATCGCCGATGACCGCGCCATTACCCCCGCCATGCGCCGTAGCATACAGAAGGCACGCCAGGAATCAGTACGTGGTGAGACCATCGTGTGCCATACTCCTGAGGATATGCAGAAATACTTCGACAGCTTATGATCTACAGCGTAGAATACTCCAAAGAGGCTGACCGCACCCTCCGCAAGTGGAAGAAGTCCAACCCTCGCCTGTTTAAGAAGGCATCGAAGATACTGCTCGACATCATGCAGCATCCCCGTACAGGACTTGGCCACCCCGAGGCACTTGTAGGCGGTAACGATATTACCTACTCGCGTCACATCACAGCCGACGACCGTATTATCTACGACATCTACGACGACCGCGTTTCCGTGCTCGTCATCCAGGCCGAAGAACATTACAAAGACAAATAGACACACAATAAGCCCCCCCACGGCATTAACCGAGAGCGAGCTCTCAGATATTCCGCAACGACAATAAATCGGGGCGGTTTTTTATGAATTGTTAAACTGACACTATATTAACAAAGTTTAAGGAGGAAGGGGTAATTATTAACCAAATTATTCGTACTTTTGCACAACTTTTTTAATTAAAGTACGCGCGAAAGAATAAAAAACAACAATCATAAACGTATGGAAAAGAAAGCATTCAGACATTTCTCTATGCGGGCAGCCATGCTGCTGCTCACCCTCATTTTCGCCTTCGCAGGAGCGCAGACGGCGTGGGCCATCAAGACAGAGAAAACGGTTTACACGATTAGTTGTAGCAATACTGGCATCCGCATTTCGGGAGGTGGCTCTCAAACGGACTCTTGGATTGTGTCTAATGGTACTTGGGCAGCCGATGATAGTCACAACCTCGCTAATGGCATCACCGTAAAGCCCAATGCTAACGTGCGCAATCAAAACGGAAGTTTACAAACCCTGAGCAGCACTACGTTTACTTTTACGGCTCCGAGCAACGGCAACATTGCCATTACCAGCGTAACGTTCAAGAATGTCAGCAGCGACGTGAGCGCCACGTCTAATTCAGAGCCTGGCACAACGTACACGGTCACTCTTGCCAGTAGTACTTATTTCAATGGCTTTACGCTGACCTTCGGCTACATTAAAGGCGATTGCGGCACCAATGCCAAATGGGAGCTCAGCAAGCAGAACGGCCAATACACCGCGCTGACCATCAGCGGCAGCGGTGCGATGAACAACTACGGCCACGACAACGCCGACATTTGGCACACCAATGCTCCCTGGGGCTATGACCTGACCAGCGTTACCATCGGCAACAGCATCACCTCCATTGGCAACAACGCCTTCATCGGCTGTCAGCAACTGTCCTCGCTCACCATCGGTACGGGTGTCATCACCATCGGCACCAATGCCTTCGACCACTGCGACGCCCTCACAGAGGTCACCCTGCCTGCCAGCGTCACCAGCATCAACAACTGCTTTAAGAACTGCTATGGTCTCCAGCGCCTGAACATCCAGCGCACCAACGGCCTTGTCACCCTTGGCAGCAACGGTTTATATGGCTGTACCGCCCTCCAGTATATCGTTGCCCCCACGCCGACGCTCGCCTTGCAGTATAAGGACGCATCGAATTGGAGCGGCCTCGCTTCGAAGCTGCGCGTCGCATTAGGCTCCCAACTCTTCACGGCCACCAACCAGGGAGGCACCGATGCCTACGCCATCACCAACGAGACCGACCTGCGCAACCTGGCTGTAGCCGTCAACGCAGGAAACAACGGCAGCGGCAAGACCTTCCGCCAGACCAACGACATCAATCTTTCTAGCACCAACTTCACACCTATTGGTGGCTACGATAGCAATCATTACTTCAGCGGCACCTACGACGGCGGCGATTATACCATCAGCGGTCTTAATATTGGCAAAATAGACGTTCATAAATTTTACGGACTCTATGGCTATGTCAAATATCCTGGTACTGTGAAGAACGTCCGCATGGTCAGTCCTACAGTCAACGTTAATGGTAATCAATTTACAGCTCATGCTGCACTCATTGGCAAGACCTATCAAGCTACTGTTAAGAACTGTGTGGTCATCAACCCCACTGTCAATGGAGGCACAACCAACAAAGGTGCCATCATTGGCAGCAATAGCAATAGCACCCTCCAAAACCTCTATTTCTATGGTGGCACCCTTGACGCTATCTACGATGACAATTCCGGCACCAACGTAGGCCGCGCCCGCAAGGTAACCTTCGGCAGCGGCATCGCCAGCGTCACCCCTGCCGCCACCGATATGGACAACGGCTTCGTTTATAACAGCGAACGCTACTATCGCGAGGGGCTTGAGCTGACGCTCACCACCAACCTCAACATCCCCACAGGCTATCACGTCATTTATAAGGCCGGCAGCAATACCCTCACCGGCAATACCTACACGGTAAATAGTACCGACGGTGATGTGACCCTCACTGCCGTAAAGGAATACAATACCTATACCGTGCAGTTCGACAAGAACCACACCGATGCCACAGGCGAGATGAGCAATATGAACTTTACCTATGGCACAGCACAGAACCTCACCGCCAATGCTTTCACCCGCACAGGCTATACCTTTGCTGGTTGGAACACCAAGGCCGACGGCACCGGTGATAGCTACAGCGACCAAGCGAGCGTCAATAACCTTACCACTACCAATGGCGGCACGGTGACGCTCTACGCACAGTGGACGGTTAAACAGTACACCATTTCATTCAATACGAACGGCGGCACAGCTATCAACCCCATCACGCAGGACTACGGCTCGGACATTACTGCCCCCGCCAATCCCTATCGCATGGGCTACGTCTTCACAGGCTGGAGTCCAGCATTACCCACAAAGATGCCTGCCGAGGACATGACCATCACGGCACAATGGGAGATTATTACCTATTATATCACCTACAATCTTGATGGCGGCAGCGTGGCTTCAGCCAACCCCGACTCTTATAATATAGAGACCGCGTCCTTTACGCTGAAGAATCCCACCAAGCCTGGCTACACCTTCATTGGATGGACGGGCAGCAACGGCACAACCCCACAGACCACTATCACCATCGCACAAGGCTCTACGAAAGACCGCACCTACACCGCTAACTACGAGATTGCCAGCTTTACCAGGGGCGACCTTTCTTATGAATGGACGGGCAACGGAACAGAGGTGAAGATTACAGCTTGCAACAGCAATGCAACGATGGTCGCTATCCCCACAACCGTCAGCAACGATAACGTGACATACACCGTCACCGCCATCGAAGCGGATGCCTTCAGCGGTTGCACCAGCCTAGACTTCATCGCCTTATCTGCTACAACTCCGCTGACACTGGGCAGCAACGCGTTCGACGCTTGCACAGCGCTCAACGCCATCTACGTACTTTCGAGCGCAGTAGAGACATACAAAGCTGCCACTGGCTGGTTAGCCTACGACGACAAGATACAGGGCTACGACGGCACCTGCGGTTCCTATGTCTATTATACGTACAACAGCACTACTAAGACTCTTCACATTTTCGGCGCAGGAGCCATGACGGATTATGATTATAACGAAAGGCCCTGGCATAGCTATTGCACGAATATCAAGGCTGTCGTTATCGATTATGGTGTAACGAACATCTTCTCCGATGCCTTCGAGGATTGTACTAGTTTAACAAGCATCGAGCTCCCCACCAGCGTGACGAACATCGGTAACGCTGCCTTCAGAAGCTGCTCTGGTTTGACAAGCATCGAGCTCCCCACCAGCGTGACGAGCATCGGGAATAAGGCCTTCATGTATTGCGATGGTTTAACCAGCATCGAGCTCCCCGCCAGCGTGAGGAACATCGGGCAACAGGCTTTCGCTTACTGCACAAGTTTGGCCTCCGTCACCATTTATGCCCCTTCGCTGTACTCGTGGGCTGGACTTATATTTAACCGTAATGCCAGCGGTCGCAAGATATACGTGTTCAGCGACTGTGTGAATACCTACAAGGGATATGCATCGGAACTGCATTATGACGCCAACGACGTCCTGCCCATTGAAAACATCAACCTGAAGGATGCTGCCGACAACAGCGGCCTCATTGAGGCGGGTGACGGTGCCACCCTCGACGTCACCCTGCAGGGCCGCACGCTCTACAAGGACGGCGCGTGGAACACGCTGTGCCTGCCGTTCGCAGTCAGCAACTTCACGGGCACGCCGCTGGAAGGCGCAACGGTAAAGGAACTGAACGCCACGACATCGAGCCTGACGGGTAACACGCTGACGCTGAACTTCAACACCGCAACCAGCATCGAGGCCGGCAAGCCGTACCTCGTGAAGTGGGCCAGCGGTACCAATATCGCGAACCCCACGTTCAGCGGCGTCACCATCAATAATGCATCAACTACGGTTCCCTTCACAGGCGCCTCATTTGTGGGTACCTACTCGCCATTTGAGATTACCAACGAGAACAAGAACAGCATCCTGCTGCTTGCCGGTGGCAATAAGTTGGGATACTCCAAGGTAGAACGCACCCTCGGCAGTTGCCGTGCATACTTCGATACTGGCTCAACGCAGGCCCACGAGTTCATTGTGGACTTCGGAGGCGAGGAAACAACAGGAATTGGAACAATAACCAATAACCAATATCCAATAACCGATGACGCATGGTATACGCTCGATGGCCGCAAGGTCTCACCTCTCACCTCTCACCCCTCACCTCTAAAGAAAGGTCTGTATATCGTG
Organism: uncultured Prevotellaceae bacterium; assembly: GCA_900316265.1. Lineage (GTDB taxonomy): Bacteria > Bacteroidota > Bacteroidia > Bacteroidales > Bacteroidaceae > Prevotella. Next base: position 13,466 of record ONCH01000034.1, read on the forward strand.
AACGGTAGAAAGGTCGTAATTAAATAAGGAGGATAACGCAATGAAGAAGATATATATATCACCGGAAGTAGAAGTAGTAGAGATTCACGCCACTCAGATGCTGTGCAGCAGTCCCTTCAGCCTGGAGGGCGATGCCGAAGACCTCAATCTGATTATTGATGGCGACGGTCTCGAAGACTCAGACGATCTCCGATAACTCTAAGATGATTGGATAAAATTGCCTTGAAGAAGGCAAATTATGACACCATGAGGTGTATAAAGTTTATGATTGTAATTATATATACTTTCGCCCTCCACCGTTCGTGAGAATAGTGGAGGTTTTTTAAAGGACCGACAGCACCCCGTCTGTCAGTCCTCTCTCTTTCTTCTTTAGAATGGGCCGTGGCCCATACATGATGTGGTCGTGAGCGCCGTAATGGCGGCGGTGGCGGCTGCTACTATCACCTTCAACAGCACTTCCCAAAAACGTGAATTCTTCATAGCCTCTTACCTCTTAATGCTTAATTCTTAATGCTTAATGCTTAATGCTTAATCGCTTTAGCGACAACTCTTAATTCTTAACTCTTAACTCTTAACTCAAAAAAGTGTCGCCCCGAAGGGCGCACTTTTAAGGTTCGGGCTCCTCCTTCACCACGGTGTTCAGAGGCAGCTCTTCTACGCGGGCGCCCTGCAGGAACTGCTTCACGCGGTTGCCACCGCTGTCGGTGGTGCGCTCAGGCATGAAGACCACGCGCAGGCCCTTGATGTGCTCGGCGACACTGAACTTAGCAGCGGTCTGCGCGCCCTTCGACTGGACACCGATCTTGAACGAACCGAAGCCGTCCAGCTTCACGCGCTTGGAGTCCTGCATCTGGTCCTTCATGACCTCGACGAGTTCCTCGATGACGGCCATCACGTCGGACTTCTTGACGGTACAGTTGCGCTGCACAATCTCCGCCAGCTGACGGGTGTTAATCACGTCCGTAGGTACGGCGCGGGCATACCACTTGCCGCTGCGCTTCGTTCCGGTACTCTGGTCTTGATGTAATCGATAAAATACACTCATAGTTTTTAAGTTTTTAGTTAATGGTTAAAGTTTACTGTTCTCTCTGTGCAACGTGATGCATCTCAATTGCGAGTACAAAGTTACAACATTTTTTGCCGAATTCCAAGGTTTTCCC
>ONCH01000034.1:14630-38575 GCA_900316265.1 uncultured Prevotellaceae bacterium
ACGATACGTACTAGCTGTATTTCTCAGCTTCTTGTTGCTTCAGGATGTAGCGCTCACGAAGGCGGCGGCCATAGACCGTCCACCAGCAGCGCTTGCAGATGTGGCGGTAGGTGCCAGTACGGTAGCGCTCGAAGCGGCTGACGGGCAACCGCTGTCCGCAATGGCGGCACACCAGGTGGGTGGCGTGCCGCTGTTGTTCGTTGCGTGGTCTCATCGTGCCTGATAGTTAAAGAAGGACTGATGGCGGTTGCGGGTGATGTCCCACCGACAGGAGATGTGAAGCCAGCGGTTGCGCAGGCGACGGCTGTGCTCGAAGAGCAGCTGGTCGAACTCGGTGTTGCGCACAATCCACTGGAACCAGTCGCGTGCCACTGCTTCCGAGGGTACTGAGAGGTCGGCGGCCTCGCCATACTGATGTTGCGAGTTGCTGACACCACCCACAGCCATGTTCAGTGCCTCACAGCGATAGCCGCTGGTGATGCGGATGGGCTGGCCGTAGTGTTGGCGCAGAGGTTCCAGCACTTCGCGGCAGAGGTGGCGCAGTGCCAGTATCTGCTCGTAGCCTGGTTCGTTGACGATGCGGAGCCTTTCGGCAGTAATACTCTTGGTGAACTCGCCCAGCCGGAAAGGGTGGTGTAGTGGTGTGGTTGGTGTATATATTTTCTAAACTTTCTCGCGTACGTGTGTGTATATGTACGCAAGGAGTTTTTAAAAACTACTCCACCTACTCCACCACACCACCACTTTCTGAGTCTACGTTTAGCAGCTGACGATGTTGCTGCATCTCTGAAGTTGAGCGACGTACTACACGATAGCGACGGATACCCCTTGTCATTTTGGACTCGAAGCCCATGGCAGTCAGGGCACGTCCTAGCTTGGTGGCGTTGATATCCTTCATGCTCGTACCACCCACCAGCTGCAAGATGACTGATGCGGGCAGATATTCGCCACCCTCTATGCCGACAGGCTGACGGAAGTACTCGTCAATGAGTTCATGTTCAGAGCGTGCCGTCTCGAACTGCTGGTTGTGCTGCGACAGACGGAGAATCTCGTTGCGGTCGAACCAGTAGCGGAAGCCTTGGCGGTAGAGCGCGTAGGCCTGCGAGTAGATGCCCTCGTAATTGAAGGGCGACGACATCGGACTGTCGATATTCTCCACCTCGAAAGGCAGCCAGCGGCGCGTTCCCGTGGGGTCCGACAGGAACTGCACATTGTTGCCCGTGCCGCAGAACGATGCCAGGTGCGGGCGGTTCTCGTGATAGTGGGCGTAGGCCGCACGCTCGTTGATGGAGGGCATAGTCATCACCGCCTTCAGCTTGTTCAGCTCCTTCAGCTGCATGCTGTCCAGCTCCTCCCAGCACATCAGTCCGTACTGCGACAGCGTCAAGAGATCATCCTTCGACACCATGCCTGAGTTGGTCTTCGTGTAGAAGTACTCGCGGAGCTGTGGCGGCAAGAGGTGGGCGAACCACGTCGTCTTATACGCGCCCTGCGGACCTATCAAGACCAGCATGACGTTGTTCACCACGCGGTCGTCCATCCACGATGCCACCATTGCCACCAACCACTTCTTCAGATACTCGGCAAAGAGGAACTGCTCGTCGCTATCGCCCTTGACATTCACCGACAGCGACAGCTCCATGATGTTGTCGCCCTGTTCCTCCGTCCAGGGTAGCAGGTGCTCCAGATAGAAGCGGAAAGGGTGGTATGCCGGCACGTAGTCCGACCCTATGACATATTGCAGGTCGCGCATGCGCACGGGTTTCTCTTTCGACAGCTCCTTCCACAGCGTGTTCTCTATGCGGTCGTTGATGCGTTCCCACTGGGGTATCTGCTGAAGGTCGTCGCCGAAGTCCGTCAGCCAGTGTACCTCCGTCTGGTGCGTCACCAGGTTGTAGCGCATCAGCACCCTGTCCGACAGGAACTGCTGGATGTCTTCCACCGAGGCATAGACCTCCTTCCAATTCTTCTTACGCTCCTTCTGCGTCTCCTGACTTTTCGTTTTTGTTTTCGTTGTCATTGTCATCATCTTTACTTTATATTACACATGTGTCTCGGCCAAGACGCTGCAAAAGTAAAGACAAAAAGAATGCACCCCAAGGAGTATAGGGTGCATCCGATAGTTTTTCTGATAGTTCTGATAGTTTTTCCGTTACTCTGTCCCCTCAACGGCTTTACAGAAGGCGTCCACAAGTATCATAACACGTTCCTTGGCACCTTTCTCAGGCCACTGCTCGATGGGGTATGGCAGATAGGCATTGGCCTGGAAGGCACTGTCGAGGGTGCCTGATGGACACTCCACACCGGCTTTGCTCATGTCACGCTCGAACTGGCTTCTGTTGTCGGCCAGACCATAGTACTGCACACAGACGCGGAAGATGGACGCCAGCGAACTCTTACCCCATGTATACGACAGACACTGCTTATAGGCAGTAGCTATCTGCTGCGTCGTAATCGTCTTCCGCATCGGCACCTCCCGTTTACCCTGATAGATATTGAGCGTACCCACGTTGCCCTTGATGACCTGTCCGTAGGGCGCATCCTCAGCATGCTGCTTCTGCTCGAAATACTCCAGCAACTTATCCTCATACCTGTCGATGATCTCCTGCGGACAGCCCGCCTTGCGCAACATTCGCGTCATCTGATACCACCGCGCTGTTGCCTGATCGTAATCAGACAGCAGTAGACACTGGCGCAACGCATCTTGTAGTGCGTCGTCAAAACCAGCGCCACCTTGGGGAATATTGACGGTTTGCGCTGACATCTTGTTTTAGGGGATTATAGGCTCTTGGCTCGTTCCTCTTTCCAGTTTGCAAAAGTACAAAAAAGAAATGAACTGACCATAGCTTTTCCACAAATCTTAGTATAAAAAATAGTTAATGGAATAAAAACAAATTGTTTTTACAGCTCGATTTTTTCATATATATACATAACAAATGCGGAAAAAGTTGGAGAATAGAAATATTCTTCGTAATTTTGCCTGCCAAATACGAGATAATATGAAAAAACTACTGTTAATGGCAATGATGTTGGTGGCGATGAGCGCTACGGCACAAAAACCGATAGAGATGAATCTGTGGCCGGAAGGACCCAAGACCAGCAATGGTGATCCGAAGGACATGGCGAAGGTGTGGGTGTATCTGCCCGACGAGAAACAGGCAACGGGACGTGCTGTGGTGTGCTGTCCTGGCGGTGGCTACAGCCATCTGGCTATGGACCACGAGGGTCACGAGTGGGCACCGTTCTTCAATGGTCAGGGCATTGCACTCATCGTGCTGAAGTACCGCATGCCGCACGGTGTCTGGCAGGTGCCTGCCGAGGATGCTGAAGAGGCGATGCGACTGGTACGCAAGAATGCAAAGCAGTGGCATATCAACACGAAGGATGTGGGCATCATGGGATTCTCGGCAGGTGGTCATCTGGCCTCTACCGTTGCTACGCATGCCACAGGCGACGCCATGCCGAACTTCCAGATACTGTTCTACCCCGTCATCTCGATGGAGCAGGGCGTGACGCATCAGGGTTCGCGCGACAACCTGCTGGGCAAGAAGCCTAAGCGTAAGCTGGTGAACGACTACTGCAACGAGCAGCACATCGGCCATCATACGCCACGCGCCTTCCTGGTGCTGGCCCACGACGACAAAGTGGTGTTGCCCATCAACAGCCTGAACTACTACGAGGAGCTGTATGTCAACAAGGTGCCTGCCAGCATGCATATCTACCCCACAGGCGGTCACGGCTTCGGCATCCGCCAGTCGTTCGCCTACCATCTGGAAATGATGCTGGAGCTGAAGGCGTGGTTGCGCAGTTTCTGACGATTTAAACGGTCTTTGCAGCTATGGCAAACATGAAATCTCTGGCCAAGGATACGGCCATCTACGGACTGTCGAGCATTGTCGGCAGATTCCTGAACTACCTCTTAGTACCCCTCTATACTTATTACATGCCGCACGAGACGGGCGACTACGGTGTGAGCACCAACGTCTATGCTTATGTGGCGCTGATACTGGTGTTGCTGACCTTCGGTATGGAGACCACCCTGTTCCGCTTTGCCAACGACGAGCGTAGCAAGCCTGACACCGTGTTCACAACGGCAATGGCGGTGGTGGGTTCGCTGACCGCCGTATTTCTGCTGTTGCTGTTCGGATTTATCACACCGATTAGTGGTGCGTTAGGATATAGCGAACACCCGGAGTTCCTGCTGATGATGGGCGTGGTGGTAGCCCTCGACGCCTTGCAGGCTATCCCGTTCAGCTTCCTGCGTTTCCAGAAGCGTGCCATCCGTTTTGCATCGCTGAAGATGCTGTTCATCGTGCTGAACATCGGACTGAACGTGCTCTACTTCGTCGTGCTGGGCAAGACGACGGTGTTCTACGTCTTCTTCATCAACCTGTTGTGTACGGGTTTCATCACGCTGTTCTTCATTCCTGACCTGTTCAAGATTAAGTGGCAGTTCGATGGTGCATTGCTGAAGGAGATGTTCAGCTACTCGTGGCCTATCCTGATACTGGGTATTGCAGGTATTCTGAACCAAGTGGCCGATAAGATTATCTTCCCGCTGGTCTATCCTGACGAGGCACAGGCCAACGTGCTGTTGGGCGACTACGGTTCGTGCGTGAAGATAGCGATGATTATGGCAATGATTACCCAGGCATTCCGCTATGCCTACGAGCCCATCGTCTTTGCGAAATCGAAGGATGCCGACAAGACCGAATACTACGCTGCAGCGATGAAGTATTTCCTTATCTTCACGCTGTTGGCATTCCTCTGCGTGGTGGGCTGGATGCCCCTGCTGCAATACATCATCGGTGCGCAGTACCGTGAGGGCTTGGGCGTGGTGCCTATCGTGATGGCGGCAGAAATCATGATGGGTGTCTATTTCAACCTGTCGTTCTGGTATAAGCTCATCGACAAAACCATCTATGGCGCGTGGTTCTCGCTGGCAGGGTGCACGGTACTGTTCCTAGTAAACATTATCTTCATCCCTGAATACGGCTACTGGGCGTGTGCGTGGGGTGGTGTCGCTGGCTACGGCACGGCCATGGTGCTGAGCTATATCATCGGACAGAAGAAGAACCCCATACCCTACCCCATGAAGGACATTACCCTTTATGTGCTCATCACCGCCTGTTTCTTCTGCTTGATGCAGGTGTCACGCGAATGGCCTATGCTGGGGGCGCTGGCCTTCAACACGCTCTTCATCGTCCTCTTCGTGGCATATATCATCCGCAAAGATTTGCCACTTTCATCATTACCTGTCATCGGTAAACATTTTAGAAAGAAATAAATATCAATATAGAATGAAAAAGATTTTAGTATCATTGATGTGTCTGTGCGCTTTAGGCGCCCATGCCGACGAGGGTATGTGGACACTGTACAACCTGCCGGAGGCCGTCTATCAGCAGATGCAGCAGTATGGCTTCCAACTGTCGAAAGAACAACTGTATCAAACAGATAACGCCGTCAAGAATGCCGTCGTCAACTTCGGTGGCTTCTGTTCAGGCGTCGTCGTATCGCCCGATGGTCTCGTGTTCACCAACCATCACTGCGGCTTCGATGCTATCCGCGAGCACTCCACCGTGGAGCACGACTACCTGCTCAATGGTTTCTATGCCAAGAGCTTTGAGGAAGAATTGCCCAATGACGATCTGTTTGTCAGTTTCATGATAGAACAGAAGGACGTTACCGACGAGCTGAACCAGTTGGGTATGGACAAGCTGAAGCTGAAGGATGTTGCAGAATTCGTCGATTCCATCGAGAATGTCTGGCAGAAGGACGTCCGCGCGAAGGACTCTACCCTGCGTGTCGAAGTGAAGCCATTCTATGAGGGCAACAAGTACTACATGACCACCTATCGCGACTTCAACGATGTGCGTCTGGTGTTCACCGTTCCCAAGTCGATGGGTAAATATGGTGGCGAGACCGACAACTGGATGTGGCCCCGTCAGACTTGCGACTACAGCGTATTCCGTATCTATGCCGACCCCAAGACCAACGGTCCTGCCAGCTATTCGAAGGACAACGTGCCCTATCACCCACAGTCGTGGGCTCCCATCTGCATGGATGGCTATAAGCCTGGCGACTTCTGCATGATTATGGGTTATCCTGGCAGCACCAGCCGCTACCTGTCGAGCTACGGCATCCAGGAGCGTCGCGACGCCGCCAATGCGCCACGTGCCCAGGTGCGTGACATCAAACAAAAGATCATGCTGCGCCACATGCGTGCCGACGAGGCCATCCGCATCATGTACGACTCAAAATATGCGCAGTCCAGCAACTACTGGAAGAACTCGTTGGGTATGAACAAGTGTATCGACAGCATTGGACTCATCCAGCAGAAGCGCGACTTCGAGGCTCGCATACGCCAGTGGCAGGACACCGCCCAGAATACAGGAATCGAGAAGGTGGACTTCGACAAGATGGCAGAGCTCTACCAGAAGCGTCAGGGCCTGACCCGCATCCGCACGTTGTTCACGGAGACCTTCTTTGCACAGGAACAGTTGAGCTTGCGTGCTTGGCGACTGAACTGGGGCATGCGTGTAATGGGTCCTAAGGAGAAGCCTAGCAAGCAGTTTCATGAGTTCCCTGACAATAGCGCAGAGTGGGACAAAGCCACCGACAGCGAGATACTGGCCGCCCTCATCAAGAACTACCGTGAGCAGGTGACAGATGCAGAATGGTTGCCCGACCTGTATAAGACCATCGACGAGAAGTTCCACGGCGACTGCGAGGCCTACGTCAACGCCCTCTACAACAAGTCACTGCTGATGAAGGGCAAGCCCATCTACTTCAACAAGAAGAGCTATAAGAAAGACCTGGGTGTGCAGTACGGTGTGGACCTGTCTGACTTCGCGAGCAAGCTGAACGAGGCCCGTCGCACACTGACCCAGGAGATTAATGAACAGGAGAAGCTGCTCTGTGCAGCTGTGCTGCGCATGGAGATGGATATGCCCAACTACTCAGATGCCAACTTCACCATGCGTATGACCTACGGACAGATTGGCGAATACACGCTGGGCGGCCGTCCCTCTGGCTATTACACCACAGCCCGTTCGCTGTGGGAGAAGATGCAGCAGGCCGACCAGAACTTCGAATACTATGCCGAGCCCGTCATGCACGAGCTGATGGCACAGAAGGACTTCGGCAAGTATGCCGACCCGCTGACAGGTACCATGCAGCTCTGCTTCCTCTCGAACAACGACATCACAGGTGGTAACTCTGGCTCGCCTATCTTCAACGGTAAGGGCGAACTGCTGGGACTGGCCTTCGACGGCAACTGGGACTCGCTGGCCAGCGACATCTTCTTCGATCGCCAGCTGGCACGTACCATCAATGTTGACGTGCGCTACATGCTGTTCATGATGGACCAGTGGGGTCATGCCGACCGACTAATTAAGGAGATTAACGCAAAATAAAATTCGGCTGTCTTGTAAAATTTCTTTTTGAAAAATTTGCGAGATTCAGACGGATTGATTATCTTTGCTGCGATTTAATATTTAACAACCAATAATTATGAAGAAAATTCATTCCATGATGCTCATGCTGCTGGTGGCAGTAATGAGTTTGTGTGTGCAGTCATGCTCTAAAGAGGAAACAACCGTTCCTGGTAGTATTGAGAGAGTGACCTATACGAGAGAAGATTTCTCTAGTTCTTTGAAATTTCAGGACAGAGCTATGTCTGCATATGCCGATGTTGCTACTGTAGCCTTGCTCACACAAGAGCAACAACAGACTTTACTTGCATTTTTTGACGCTATTAAGCAGGGTGATAGTAATTTGCAAAGTATGGTAGAGGGTGGAACAACTCCTTCTGACAGCAAGGTGCTTAATGCTTACAAGAAGTATCTGGAAAACTTCACCAGTGGAAAGGGATTTGAAGGTTATATTAAGATTACCAAAACCAAGAATGGCGACACTTCTGATGTTGGTACCATCTCATTTTCAAAATAAAGCTTAATGATAAAAGAATACCTCCAAGACTGCTTGGAGGTATTTTTTATTTCTTCTTACGAGGTTTGCGGATGGCCCAGCCCTCTTCGCTGAAATCGGGGATTTCGCCCTTGAGCTTCATACTCTTCGGATTCAGGAACTTCTGCCATTCGTCCTTCTTGTGGGTCTTTGTTTCCTTGGGAGCTTTCTTTCTAGGCTCTCTGGACTCTCTAGAGTTTCTAGAGTCCTTAGACGCTCTAGGACTACTGGGCTTTCCTCCTTCGTCCGCATCGTTACAACGAACAGTGCGTCCCTTGTAACGAATGCCCGTTAGCTGTATCATCACCTTCTTGGCATCCTTCTCAGGCACCTCGAAATAGGAGATAGTGTCCAGCAGGTCGATGTGTCCCACCTCCTGACGACCACCAACGAAGCGGTTCAGCGTCTGCATCAGCTCGCCTGGATAGAAACCGTCCTTTTTACCCAGATTGATGAACAGCTTCTTATAGCCCTTGCTGGTGGGTGTCAGTTGCTTCTTACCGCGGCCTTCTTCTCTTTTTCCGCGGCTCTCTTCCTTCTTACTTTTTACCTCCTCAATCTCTGGAGCATCGGCATAGTAGGACAGGAATTTGCCAAACTCCATCGACACGATTTTCTTGATAAGCTCGTCTTTGTCGATATACTCAAAATAGCGCTGGATGTCCTGCATGAAGGGAGCAATCTCCTCGTCATCGACATCGGTTTTCACAATCTCGTCCATCACCTTGTAGAGCTGCTTCTTGCAGATTTCCTCAGCAGAAGGGATGACGCCCTTCTCGAACTCCTTGCCAATGACTTTCTCGATATTGCGAATCTTGAATTTCTCACGACTATGAACGATACAGATGCTCGTACCTTTCTTGCCCGCACGGCCCGTACGGCCAGAGCGGTGGGTGTAGTTCTCGATATCATCGGGCAGACCGTAGTTGATGACGTGTGTGAGGTCATCGACATCCAGACCACGAGCAGCCACATCGGTAGCCACCAACAGCTGGACGGTGTGCTGGCGGAACTTCTGCATAGTCAGGTCGCGCTGTTGTTGCGACAGGTCACCGTGCAATGACTCCGCATTATAGCCATCCTTGATGAGCTTGTCGGCCACCTCCTGTGTCTCAATTTTCGTACGACAGAAGATAATGGCAAAGATGCGTGGGTAGTAGTCAACGATACGTTTCAATGCCAGGTACTTGTCCTTGGCATTGACCATATAATAGATATGGTTCACGTGTTCGGCACCTTCATTACGCGAACCAACCACAATCTCTTTATAGTCGTGCAGGTATCCCTTGGCAATACGTTCTATCTCCTTGCTCATCGTTGCAGAGAAAAGCAGCGTGTTACGGTCTTCAGGAATACCCTCCAAAATGGCGTCGATGCTCTCCGAGAAACCCATGTTCAGCATCTCGTCGGCCTCATCAAGCACTACATTATACACGTTGTCTAACTGAGCAACACCACGGTTCATCAGGTCGATGAGTCGACCAGGGGTAGCCACGATAATCTGGGCACCCTTACGCAAGGCACGAATCTGCTGTTCGATAGAGGCGCCACCATAGACAGCCTCTACATGGATATCGTCCATGTATTTCGAGAAATCACGCAAATCGTCGGCAATCTGTAAGCAGAGCTCACGGGTAGGCGACAGGATGAGTGCCTGCGTCTCTTTGCGATTGGTGTCAATACGCTGCAATACGGGTATGCCGAATGCCGCCGTCTTGCCCGTTCCCGTCTGGGCCAGGGCGATAACGTCGTTTCTGTTTCCTAACAAGTAAGGTATTACTTCCTCCTGTACAGGCATGGGTTGTACGAAACCCATCTCCTCAATGGCTTTGCGAATCCCTTCGCTAACGCCTAACTCTTCAAATGTCTTCAAAATCAATAATTTTCAAATGCGGGTACAAAGGTACGAATAAGTAAGAGAACTACCAAATAAAATGGAAGAAAACGTCACGCAAAGAAGAGATAGCAGATGGCAATAGCCGCCAAGATGCCTGCCAAATCAGCCAACAAACCACAAGTTACAGCATGGCGCGTCTTCGATACACCTACTGAACCGAAATAGACGGCAAGGATATAGAAAGTGGTATCTGTAGAACCTTGGAATACCGATGCCAGACGGCCGACAAACGAGTCAGCACCATAGGTTGTCATTGCATCTACCATCATACCACGGGCACCACTACCCGACAGCGGCTTCATCAGTGCTGTAGGCATAGCGTCCACCCACTGGGCATCAACACCACAGGCATCAACACCTGCACGCAGACCTCCAATGAGCATATCCATCGCTCCACTGGCGCGAAAAACGCCGATTCCAACGAGAATTGCCACCAGATAGGGGATGATACGCACAGCAGTAGTAAAGCCCTCCTTAGCGCCTTCGATGAAGGCATCATAAACGTTCACCTTCTGGCGGACACCCGCCACGATAAATCCGGTAATGATGGTCATCAGCAGAATGTTGGCTACCGTAGTGCTCCAGCGGTTCATGGTGTCAGAGTCCATCTGCGAGAAAGCCCAAATGACACCTGCCACCAGCGTACACGCTCCTCCCAACGTCAGTAGCATAGTACGATTGAAGAGGTTAATACGCTGAAAGAGAGAGGTAATAATGATACCCACTACTGTAGAGAAGAATGTCGCCAGCAGGATGGGGATAAAGATGTCGGTGGGTTGCGCTGCTCCCATCTGTGCACGATACACCATGATGCTCACAGGGATAAGCGTCAGACCACTGGTGTTCAGCACAAGGAACATAATCATCGGATTAGAGGCTGTATCCTTCTTCGGGTTCAGCTCCTGCATCTGTTCCATCGCCTTTAGGCCCAACGGTGTTGCCGCGTTATCGAGGCCCAACATGTTAGCAGCGATATTCATAAAGATACTGCCCGTCACGGGATGACCCTTGGGAATATCTGGGAAAAGCTTGGTGAACACAGGCGACAACAGGCGTGCCAACACATTGACTACTCCACCCTTCTCGCCAACCTTCATCACACCCATCCAGAGCGACAATACACCCGTCAGACCCAACGAAATCTCAAACGCCGTCTTTGACGACGAGAACGTAGAGTCCATCATGGCGGGGAAGACATCAAAGTCACCCCAGAACAATAGTTTCACCGCTGCAATGACGAATGCAACGAGAAAGAAAGCTACCCAGATATAATTCAGTACCATAGTGGCGGCAAAGGTAACAAAAAAAAATGAAACGAACAAAAAAAAGAGCAACTACCTCCATAGTTGCCCTTTCATTTCTATTTAACTAATATTAGTTAGCGTTATAGAGTAAGCTGGGATCGTCATTAGATGCCGACCAGATTTGTGAATCGCCAGTAGCCCAGCTCTTGAAACCTGGATAAGCATCCTTTAGAGACTTACGCTCCTTACACCACTTGAAAGAAGTCGGAACGCAAATTTTCTGAGGAGCCTGTCCCATGTTAGCTGACAACTCATAAGAAGTAACCTCTCCTGCATTAATTTTCTTAACCACAACAGGAATGCTGTTAAGGCTTGAGATACCTGTCACCTCAAAAGTATAAGGTTCTGCAGTAGCACCTTGACCTGTATTAATCATTTTGTAGACCGAACCATTCTTGGCATTCTCAGCGCCCAGCATAGCCTCATGGACCTCTTTGCCAGCGACAGAGAGTTCCAGTGTACCACCAGCAGCTTGTAAAGTGATGATGGCTTTACCACTCTCATAAACAGTAGCATCGAATACCACATCGTTGAAGTCAAAATCACCAATAGCGCCAAGGTCCTCACAGATTACGCGACCACTTTCCTTTATCTTATCTGTCTGATCCTCCTTGTATCCAAGACTTGGAACAATCTTGATAATCCAATCATTATAAATGTAATCACGTACATCTAACTCATTGTTATTAGCATCAGAACCTTGCTTGGCACTTTCATGGTCAAAACCTACATAATAACCAACCTTACCATTAACGGTAATTTTCTCCATACGCCAATGGTTATACCAACGCTGGCCACCACCCTGAGAGGTCTTATAACTGAAGTCCTTGGTTGCAGAATTGTACATCAACATGCAGCCCTGCTCTCCATTGCCACTGTACTTGCCTCCATTAAAGTTATTAATAATATCATCGTATGGGTCAACAGATGTTTCAACAACTTCATCTTGATATGGCCACCAAGAAATAACTTTTCTCTCACGTGTATAATTAACTGTAGTTGCAAGCTCATTCATCTTACTACCATTAGGACCGCAATATACCTGCTGAACATAGAAACTATCTACATCAATAATAGATGTATAAGATGTAGCACCTTTTTCATTAAACACAGCTAACACAGCGGCTCTTTCCTCAGGTGTAATGTCTGCTGGTTTTGGAAAATTCAAATAACCAGCGCCACTAGATGTTCCCCACTCATTGCTGTTTGGCATTGCGCTACGAGTTGTCACAGCAGATCCAAATCCCCAGGTCTGATAGGCAGCAGGAGTGCCAAAAGTCTTGGCAAATGCATCAGCGTACTGTTCAAGAGCCTTCTCGTGCTCACTCGGTCTCTGAGAGAAATCAATATCGTTCTTTGAGCAACTTGTTAGGGCTATACCCATTGTCATGGCTGCAACGCCCATCATCAAATACTTTTTCATACGCAGAAAATTATATTATTACTAGTTAAATGCTTTGGTCTGAATCTGTTTGCAAAGATAGGAATCATCTCTTTTCGGCTGCAAAGTTAGCAATTATTTCGTTAAATATCAAATTTTTTGCTATAAAATTGCGCAAGTTTAGTTTTTTTTGCTTATCTTTGCACCCGAATATCGATATCATTATAATAAAGTATGCGCATGAAGAAACAATTGTTTATTGCTATGGCCTTGCTGTCGCTGGGAGTAACGTCATGCAAGGACGATGTCACTTTTGACCAGGACACCTATGATAACCTGATCAAGGAAGCCTTTCCCGTTAAGAATGTTGATCCCACCCATCAGTGGACCACTGTTGGCGTTGCCAACACCAGTATTGCCGTCAATACAGGTACGGGCGATACCTATCAAGTGAAGATTTATGATGAAAACCCCATCGGCTATAAAGGAACACTGAAGTTGTATGGTGAGGGGCGCGTTGCCGACGGCAATACGCTGGACATGAAGATTAGCTACCCGCTGGCTCAGGCATGGGCTTATGTCACCTTGTTCGACTCAGAGAACTATATGTCTGTATATCCCGCACTGATCAAGGATGGTCTGCTGAAGGTGGACATTAACAACACTGCGGCAAAGAATGCTCCACATCGTGCTGGAATTGAACCTTCATTCCAATTTGCACCAGCACCCAAGGATGAGGATTTCGCAACAGCTATACCCACAGATGCTCTTTTCGCTAGTCAATACGGAAATGACACGAAGGACACTTTCCATAATTACAAGCTGGCAGAGACGTCAAATAAGCAGGAACTAAATTTCTACAATGGTAATTTTGCTTTATATGTTAGTGGCACTAAGACTGTGAAGTTCACCAATCCAGGCAATGGCTCTAAGAACATGATTTTTTACGTCTTGCCAGGAGCAAATTTGACGTTTGCAGACAATTGTTTTGATTTGAATGCTATCAGTGACAGTAATTTTAAGATGTATGTTGCAAATGGTGCAAAGGTTACTTTCAGTTCAGGCTTGCAGAGTTACATGATGCTCTATAACAGAGGAGAAATAATTGTCGATGGAAATTCATATAAGCCGGGCATCTATGGTCCTGGTGTTTTTTATAACGAAGGCACATTTACCATCCAAGGTGCTCAAGGGTATTATACGGCTAATATGAATATAAACAAGCCATTGACACTTAACAACAGCACGTCACAGTTTATCAATGTAGGAACGCTTAATTGTGGTGGCGTTTGTGTAGAAGGCTCAGCTCATTTTGTCAATTACGGAACTGTTATAGCGACTGACGGAACTGTTGTCAATAGCAACGATTGTTCATGGGTTAATGACGGAACCTATACAACTGGAACTTTTATTTACAATGCAGGTAGTACAGATGTCATCAATAACTGTAAACTGATTTGTACGGAGAAGTTCCGCATCAATTTAGGCGACACCGACAAGAACAGCTTCCAGCTGAATGGTGGAGCATCTGTCGTCACCAAAGACTTTGAGGCGGCTGGTCCTACCTTTATCAAGATGGGATCTAATTCGTTGTTCCATGTCACTGGTACCGCCAAATTCTCTATCAATAAGGATGTCTACGGTATTTACGGTCCATCCACAGGCGCTGATGCCGTCTTCCAGGCTAAGACGATCGAACGTCTTTACAGTTGGGAGACCAACCAAGGATTCTCGGCAAACTACTTCGGACATCTCTATGTTGCTTGCGATAGTCATTTCAAATTTGGTTACTCTGACAAGTCAAAAGAGCAGATAGAAAACGGTGAAGTCGGTGCACAACCCTATTACCGATTGGATGCAGCTTCTGGTGCCAAGATGACAACATACAATGGTGCTAATGTCACACTATCTGATGAGGGTTGCGGTGCAGCCTATGCAGGTACTCCTGATGAAGAAGAGCGTGAGGAGACTCCAATGGGCTTCCGCTTCTGCTTCGAGGATAACTTCCCTGATGCTGGCGACTATGACTTTAACGACG
The DNA here is from genome assembly GCA_900316265.1 of uncultured Prevotellaceae bacterium. GTDB lineage: Bacteria > Bacteroidota > Bacteroidia > Bacteroidales > Bacteroidaceae > Prevotella. The sequence goes on from ONCH01000034.1 coordinate 29,219, forward strand.
TAGTGCTGACTGTCACACCTACAGTGAACGACAAGACACTGACCATAAAAGTAAGCCTTGACGCTGTAGGCGCTACAAAGACCCTTGCTGCGGCCATACGTTTGGATGGCATCAAGAAAACTGATTTGGAGAGCTGCACCGTCACTCAAGGTTTTGAATCACCCGATGGACAGGGATTCGGAGAGTACCACAATATTGAGAGTGACGAAACATTCCTCAATGAGAACCAATCACCTAACATCTCTAACGACATGGTTATCGTACTCTTCAAGGATGCTCACTGGGCCATCAATCCCGTGAAAAGTTCCACTGGGACGGTAGAGCGTACTTTCTACAACACCGTAAAACTTGGTGATTACTATGAAAGAGATGTGGATGTAAAGACTGCCACTTACACCCTTGTTTTCAAGGACGCTAACAAAGCAAATCAAATGCTTGCCGAGAATCTCTACGACGTATTCATTGTAGAACCTTATAATGGTTCGTACTGGGAGGTACACACCGTAGAGAACGGTTTCAAGACCAAGCAAGTCATCACACCTAACAAGCCTGACGGTAGCGCCTATGCTGAAGCATACAAGAGCAACATGCCTTGGGCTATCAAGGTACCGGGCGATTTCAAGTACCCCTACGAGTGGCAAGTTATCGGCTGGAACAAAGGCGGAGAAAACAAAGGTGCCTATAATGAGCCTGGACACTCATTTGCTGAATGGGCAGAAAATAGTAATAATGCTACCGACTGGTATAAATATCCAACCTCTGGACTTGTTTATGAGTAAATTTCTCACCCCAATATATAGCAAAACCCTTCCCATTCGGAGGGGTTTTGTTTATTTTATACAATAAATAAGGTGTAACGTCGTTATAAACAACGTGCTTAAGCAAAAAATAGCGATAATAACCTTGCTGTTGCTGACGGTCACAGGAGTCTGGGCCCAGCAAGAGCCGTCCTTCACCCACTATTGGGCGATGGAACCGTCGTTTAATCCTGCGGCAGTGGGTAAACAGTCGAAGCTGAACGTGACGGGCGCCTACGCTATGACACTGACAGGCTTTGAGAATGCACCCAAAACCATGCATTTCGGTGCCGATATGCCATTTCGCCTTATGAACCAATATCACGGTGTGGGCCTACAACTGGTAAATGACCAGATAGGACTGTTCTCGCACCAGCGTCTGATGGCACAATATGCCTATAAACTACGTCTCTTTGGTGGTACGCTGAGCATTGGACTTCAGGGAGGTGTGCTGAGCGAGAAGTTCAGAGGTAGCGGACTGGACTTGGAGAACGGCAATGACCCTGCTTTCACAAAATCAGACGTCAATGGTGTGGCTATCGACCTGTCTACCGGACTATACTATACACATGGTCCGTGGTATGCCGGATTGTCCATGCTTCACGCTACAGCACCGTCCATTGAACTGGGCGACCGCTCCATCTACGACGTTGCCAGAGCATATTATTTAACAGCCGGATACAATATTCAGCTACGAAATCCGTTGTTATCAATACACCCCTCCGTGTTGGCACATACCGACGGCACCAGTCACCGTGTAAACGTGACGACGCGTCTGAAGTACACACACGAGCAGAAAATGATGTACGCGGGAGTGGGCTACAGTCCTTCCAATTCGGTGACAGCGCTCATCGGCGGATTCTTCCACGGCATCACTATCGGCTACAGTTACGAGATATATACCTCAGTGCTGAAGATAGGCAACGGAAGCCACGAGTTGTTTGTGGGTTACCAGACAGACCTGATTTTCCAAAAGAAGGGACGCAACAGACATCAGAGCGTGAGAATTCTTTAGAAATTAGGGAAGTTAGAAGAAGTTAAGAAGATAGATGAAGATAAAAGAACATATGAAAAAGATTATTAGCATAGCACTTTGCGCCATGATGGTGACACTGCTTACTGCCTGTTTTGGTAGCAAGATGGCGTCGTCATCAGGTGGCGAGGTTACTGGTGTCAGCGGTCGTGCTTTCAGCGAACCCGCTCCCTATGGTATGACACTCATCAAACGTGGTCATCTGCGTATGGGTATCGACAAGAAAGACTCGCTGTGGGGTAAGCAGACTCCTGTACGAGACATCTCAGTCGAAGGTTTCTGGATGGACGAGCGCGAGGTAACCAACTCGATGTATCGTCAGTTTGTTAACTACGTGCGCGACTCCATTCTGCGCGAGCGTCTGGCAGATCCTGCCTATGGAGGCGACGAGACCTATAAGATTGAGGAAGACAAGAACGGTGACCCCGTGAAGCCTCATCTGAATTGGAAGAAGCAGTTGCCCCGTAAGCCCAACGAGGACGAGCAGCGTGCCATTGAAAGCCTTTACACCACCAATCCTGTGACTGGTGAGAAGATGCTCGACTGGAAGCAAATGAACTACCGCTACGAGATTTACGATTATACGGAGGCCGCTAAGCGCAAATATCGTAGTACACATGAGGAGCGCGTGCTCAATACCGATGTGCGCCCAAACCCCAACGAACAGATCTGGATTTCAAAGGACACTGCCTACATCAACGACGAAGGTCAGATTGTTCGCGAGACCATCAATCGTGAGCATACGGGTCCATGGGACTTCCTGAACACGTACATTATTAATATATACCCCGATACGACGTGCTGGGTCAACGACTTCCCCAACGCTGACAACGAGAGCTATATGCGCTATTACTTCTCGAACGCAGCTTACAACGACTACCCTGTGGTCGGTGTGACGTGGGAACAGGCCAATGCCTTCTGCGCATGGCGTACAGAGTATCTGTTGCGTGGTCTGGGTGCTGCAGCCCGCTATGTACAGCGCTACCGTCTGCCGACAGAGGCAGAATGGGAGTATGCAGCCCGTGGCAAGGATCAGAACGAGTTCCCTTGGGAGAATGAAGATGTTGCCAGCGGCAATGGCTGTTTCTATGCCAACTTCAAGCCCGACAACGGAAACTATACCAAAGACGGCAACCTGATAACCAGCCGTACGGGTATCTATTCATCCAACTCGAATGGCCTGTACGATATGGCTGGTAACGTCGCCGAATGGTGCTCAACCATCTATACTGAGGCAGGTGTTGAGGCGATGAACGACATTAACCCGCAGTTGCGCTATAATGCCGCCAAAGAAGACCCCTACCGTCTGAAGAAGAAGTCGGTGCGTGGTGGTTCTTGGAAAGACCCAGAGAGCTATATCCGTTCTGCTTGGCGCTCATACGAATACCAGAACCAGCCCCGCTCATACATCGGCTTCCGTTGCGTGCGCTCGCTGGCAAACACCACCAGTGACAAGGTTAAAGTAAAGAAAGGAAAGAAGTAATGACTACATACAGTAAACTGAATTTCGTCTACCGCTTACAGAAGTGGATGGACAGCGTGGCAGGACAGACATTCCTGAACTACGCCTACTCATGGGGTGCATCTATCGTTATCCTGGGTACGCTGTTTAAGTTGACCCACCTGCCAGGAGCTAACCTCTTCCTGTTCCTGGGTATGGGTACTGAGGTATTCGTGTTCTTTATCTCTGCCTTCGACCGTCCGTTCGACAAGACTACCGAGGGAATGGATCTTGACATTCATATGGCAGATGAAGATGGTAGCGAGACACCTGCCGTCGTTGGAGGAAGTGCTGTACAGGGTACTGGCGTAGCCGGTGGTGGCACTATCGTCATCAACGGTGGCGGTGGAAGCATCGGTGGCGTTGTAGGCAATGGCGACGAGGCTGCCCGTTGGGAAGGCAATGCTGGCGACAACATCAGCTTTGCTGGTGGCGGTGGAGTCATCGGCGGCGGTGGAGTCATTGGCGGAGTTGTTGGTGGCGGCGTTGCTCCTCAACAGCCTGAGGTTCCTGGCATGGGCGAGGAGTTGAAGGAAGCCACCTCTAATTATATTGACGAGTTGAACCGCTTGACAGAGATGCTCTCAGAGGTTTCTGCCCAGAGCCAGCGTCTGACGCGCGACTCCGAGGAGATGGAGAACCTGAATCGCACGCTGACAGGCATCAGCCGCGTCTATGAGATGCAATTGAAGAGTGCCTCAGCACAAATCAGCACCATCGACGAAATCAATGAGCAGACACGCCACATGGCCGAACAGATCATCGAGCTCAACAAGATCTATGCCCGCATGATTGAGGCTATGCAGGTTAGAGCAAATATTTAAGCATATCGTCATAACGAAATAACGTTATAACGCAATAACGAAGAATTAAACAATGGCAATCAAGAAAAGACCGGTATCTCCGCGCCAGAAGATGATCAACCTGATGTACGTCGTACTGATGGCGATGCTGGCATTGAACGTCTCTAACGAGGTGCTCAACGGTTTCTCTATTGTGGAGGAAAGTCTGAAGCGCACCACGATCAACGCTACCAAGGAGAATCAGGCCATATACGACGACTTTGCCGAACAGATGAAGAAGAACCCGCAGAAGGTTCAGCAGTGGTACGACAAGTCGCAACAGGTCAAGGAGATGAGCAACAAGCTCTACAAGCTGGCCGAAGAACTGAAAGTGGCCATCGCCCACGAGGCTGACGGCAAGAATGGCGACCCTCGCAACCTGCGTAACAAGGAAGACCTGGAGGCTGCTAATCAGGTGATGCTGTCACCCAGCCGCGGTCGCGGCAAGGAGCTCTTCGACGCCATCAACAATTATCGCGCCAAGATGCTCACAATGGTCAGCGACTACCATCAGAAACAGATGATAGCCTCTAACTTGACCACCGATATTCCTAAGAATGAACAGACGCTGGGCAAGAACTGGCAGGAGTATATGTTTGAGTCGATGCCTGCTGCTGCCGCCGTTACCCTGCTGTCAAAGCTGCAGAACGACGTGCGCTATGCAGAAGGTGAGGTGCTGCACACGTTAGTCAGCAATATCGACGTCAAGGATATCCGTGTGAATGCGCTCAACGCCTTTGTCATTCCTAACTCGCAGACCATCGTTCGTGGCGACAAGTTCTCGGCACATATCGTGATGGCTGCTGTCGATACCACACAGGTACCACAGATATTCATTGGCGACAAGGAAGTCAACCTGCCTGGTGGAATCTACGAGACTGTCACTGGTCGTACGGGCGACTTCACCCTCTCCGGACATATCCAGATGGTGAATGGTAACGGCGAAATCATCAAGCGTAACTTCGAACAGAAATACACCGTCGTTGACCCCTCGGCAACAGTCTCTGCCGACCTGATGAACGTGCTCTATGCCGGCTATTCTAACCCATTGAGCGTCAGCGTTCCAGGCGTACCTCTCAATAAGGTGCAAGCTACGATGACGGGAGGCACCCTGCAGCCCGTAGGTCCAGGCAAATATATTGCCCGTCCTACTGCCGTTGGTCAGAACGTAACGATTACCGTTACCTCTACGAATACGGGTCGTCCTCAGCAGATGGGACAGTTCACCTTCCGTGTGCGCCGTCTGCCCGACCCAACACCATATATTGCTATGAAGGATGAGAGTGGCTCACCTGTCCGCTACAAGGGCGGTGGTCTGTCGAAGGGCCAGCTGATGAGTGTTGATGGCATCGGTGCTGCTATCGACGACGGCATCCTCGACATTGCCTTCAAGGTACAGTCGTTCGAAACGGTGTTCTTCGACAACATGGGTAATGCCGTACCGATGGTTTCTGAGGGCGCCAATTTCTCTGCTCGTCAGAAGGAGACCTTCCGTAAGTTGCAGCGCAACCGTCGTTTCTACATCTCACGTGTCAATGCTATCGGTCCCGACGGTATTCCTCGTAAGCTGAACGCATCGATGGAAGTGATTGTGAAGTAGTTAGAAGTAGATTGAAGAAAATAAAGAAGTAAAGATATATGAAAAGAGTATTGTTCCTATTGATGATAACGCTGATGGCTGGAGACGCAATGGCTCAGCCCAAGGCACGTCGCCAACAGCAAACACAGCAGAAGGCAGGTGCTCAGTCGCAGAACCAGGGTATGTCGATGCGTGCCCGACTGATGTTCCCCACGGCTATCGATATGCCAGAGGATGTCGTGTGGCGCCGTGATATCTACCGCGAGATAGACCTCAACAAGGATGCCAATGGTGGACTCTACTACCCTGTAGAGCCGATGGATAAGCAGGTCAACCTGTTTACTTATATCTTCAAGTTAGCACTCAACGGCTATATCCCCGTCTATGAGTACCGCCTCGATGGTAACGAGGTATTCTCTGACTCCGCAAAGGTTAAGATGAAGACCGTGCTCGACAACTACCACATCTTCTATGAAGAGAAGGACGGCAAGTTGCGCGTGGAGAATAGCGACATCCCGTCAGCAGAGGTCAAACTCTACTACCTGAAGGAGAGTGCTTACTACGACCAGGCCAACTCCTCATTCCACCGCAAGGTGCTCAGCCTCTGCCCCGTCATGTTGCGCGAAGACGACTTCGGTGGTGAAGCCTCTAAATATCCTCTGTTCTGGGTGAAATACTCCGACCTGGAGCCCTACCTCAGTCGTCAGACCGTCATGACCAGCAATCTGAACAATGCCGCCACGATGTCTATGGACGACTACTTCACGCTGAACCGCTACGATGGCACCATCTATAAGACCAACAACATGCTGGGCAAGACGCTGGCACAGATGTGCGAGGGTGACACCACCAAGCTCACTGCCGAGCAGAAGCGCATCGAGGCCGAGCTGAAAGCCTTCGAAGAGAACATTTTCGGCGACAAGCACCGCAAGGACTCGCTCGACTCTGTTGCCAACGCGCCCAAGGACTTGAAAGCCGCCAAGAAGGCTAAGCGCAACACCAGTGCCCGCAGCACCAGTGCTACCGCCAAGAAGTCGCGCAGCAAGAACAGCTCTTCGTCGTCATCATCAGGCAGTGCACGCATGTCTGTTCGCCGCCAGAGACACTGATAAAGTGAAAAGTGAAGAGCGAAAAGTGAAAAAACTCGGTTAAATGTTGGAAATGTCAGAATAATTGCTTACTTTTGCCCACAGAAACAAGCAAACCATTTTTAAAACCAATCGATTATGAAAAAGATTTTTGCAGTAGTGCTGTTGGCCGTTGCCTTCGCAATGCCTTCAAAAGCACAATTTAGCTGGGGTATCCAAGCAGGTCTGAACATGTCAAACATCTCTGTCAAGGATGCTGCCGACAACGTAGGAACAGCAGTAAAGAGCCGTACCGGTTTCTTCGTTGGTCCGACCGTTAAGTTCACCCTTCCTCTGGTAGGTCTGGGCATCGACGCTTCTGCGCTCTACGACCAGCGTGAAGGTAAAGCTGGTGATGAGACCATTAAGTCTCAATCTATCCAGATTCCCATCAACGTCCGTTATGGCTTTGGTCTGGGCAGTGTCGCTGAGGTATTTGCATTCGCTGGTCCTCAGTTCGGTTTCAAACTGAGCGGTGATAAGGATTTTGGAGTTGCAGAGTGGACACTGAAGTCTTCTAACCTCAGTGCAAACATTGGTATCGGTGCCACCGTACTGAGTAAGCTGCAGGCCAAACTGAACTATAACATCGCATTGGGCAAGACTGGTGAGGTCGACGCTACCGTTGCAGGTGTAACGAAGGAAATCAGCAGCGCCAAATTCAACGCTTGGCAGGTTTCTCTCGCCTGGTTCTTCTAAGCCATCAATCCACAACACATAAAATAAGTGCTCAGCGCGAGGCGTTGGGCACTTATTCTTTTCTGTAATCTCAGTCTGGATTGCTTATTTACTCGTGCGATTGATATAGTCTAGGATGACCTCTACAGCATCGTCCTCACTCAGATCGTCCATCGAGATGACCAACTGATAGTTGCGCGTATCGTAGCGCGACGTGTCCTCATACTTCTTGATATAGGTCTCGCGACTGGTGTCCATCTTAGCAATAATCTCACGGGCCTCACTCTCGCTGACATTCTGGCGACGCATGACACGCTGCACACGATGCTCCAACGAAGCCTGGATGAAGATATTCAGGTGATTGGGCCACTCACGGAACACCATAAAGCCCGTACGACCTGCCACCACACACGAAGTCTGTGAGGCCGCTTCCTCCAGGATGTGCTTCTCGGTCTCAAAAAGACTGGCATTGTCCAGCTTCACCTCAGCCTCCATGGGCTTAGTTGTACTGTTGACCAGCGTATTATAATAGTTGTTGATATCGTTCCACCACGACTTCTTCTGCGCCTTGATTTCCTCAATGCGTTCTTTGGAGAGTCCGAATTTCTGTGTCAGACCGTTAATAATGGCCTTGTCATAGTACTTCACACCCAACTTCTCGGCCAGTTTGCGGCCAACAGTACGCCCACCAGTTCCTACTTCACGGTTGATGGTAACAACGAATTTCTCATTCTTGTTCATAGTCTTATTTATATTATATCGTTATTCAGTTATCAATTAACAGGCTGTAAAGGTATGATTTTTTTTGCAAAACGCAAAACAATTAACAGTTTTTTCGTACTTAAAAATTCTAAGGAGCAAGACAGTTGTAGCCACGTCTGTACTAGCTGTATACAGATCTGTATTAGCTGTATACAGTGTCCGTACTAGCCTAATACAGCGCTGTATTAGCTGTATTTCTGAGCTACTGCATTATATTGTGGACGACGTGGAGGAAATTCTTGCAAAACATGTAACCTTTTAACATAACCCCTTTGAAACCCCGATAAACAAAGGGCTCACGCCATGTTAATAGTCGCTCAGACATTTAACATGCATTTCACATTCTTGGGGTCACTTCAATTCTTTGTGTCCAACTTTTTGGGTGCATTCATCATTACGCATGTATGTTAAATGTTTCGCAAACATTTAACATGCCTCAAACCCCGATGTACAAAGGGTTTGAGGCATGTCATGTTAATGGGTTAAGTCTTTTTGCAAATTGCTCCCATTCTCAAACACATGTAGCCAATTCGTATCGTCACCATAAGGATTCGATTTACCTGGCAGATATTCTTCAGCTTTCCACTGTTTGTATGCTTCTGCTAAGGAAATGCTGGTGTCTGCCTTATCCAAATACTTCATGTGGAACTCCTTCTCGTATTGTTTTATTCGATATTTAGTGCTTTCTTGACCTTCAGTCGAACCTGCTCATGCTCGGTAGAGTTCAAACATGTTTGACTCTACTCTCGCTCAATCGCAGCCTTGATAAGCGGCTCCAATTCCTTGGCATCGGTGGAGGTGGAGAGGATGGTGCCGTCGCAGTCGATGAGGAACAGAGCACTATTTTGAGTGCCGTGCTTACGGAACACGCCGAACTCGTCGTCAAGGTCAACGAAACAGGGCCAGGGGAAGGCGTGACGCTCGACGGCCTTGCGCATAGCATCGGTGGACTTGAATTCGTGGGCAAGGCTGAACACGTTCAGACCACGATTGCGGTACTCGTTGTAGATGGGGATGATGTCGCAGGCGTCGCGGATG
>ONCH01000035.1 GCA_900316265.1 uncultured Prevotellaceae bacterium
ATCCTCAACCATATCGCACTTGTTCAGGAATACAACCAGACGGGGAACGTTTACCTGACGAGCGAGCAGAACGTGCTCACGAGTCTGAGGCATAGGACCGTCAGTAGCAGCAACAACGAGGATAGCACCATCCATCTGAGCAGCACCAGTTACCATGTTCTTCACATAGTCGGCGTGTCCCGGGCAGTCAACGTGAGCGTAGTGACGCTTAGCGGTCTCATACTCAACGTGAGCGGTGTTAATGGTGATACCACGCTCCTTCTCCTCAGGAGCATTGTCAATCTGGTCGAAAGACTTAACCTCAGAAAGACCCTGCTTAGCCAAAACGGTAGTGATAGCAGCAGTCAGAGTTGTCTTACCATGGTCAACGTGACCAATTGTACCAATGTTTACGTGCGGTTTGGTGCGCACAAAATTCTCTTTAGCCATAGCTTTTCTTTGTTTATTGTTTTATTAAAAGTAATCCGATTTAAATCGTCGTTTTCTCAAGAGCTGTTACTGAGATTTGAACTCAGGACCTCTTCCTTACCAAGGAAGTGCTCTACCACTGAGCTATAACAGCGAGTCGTGAGCGGAAAACGGGGCTCAAACCCGCGACCCCCAGCTTGGAAGGCTAGTGCTCTATCAACTGAGCTATTTCCGCATTTTTACTTCCTGGTGTGGAAGTGGGTGGTGATGGATTCGAACCACCGAAGTCGAAAGACAACAGATTTACAGTCTGCCCCATTTGGCCGCTCTGGAAACCACCCTCAATGTTTTAGCCTCATGCTTATCAGCTTTCGTTTAGCAGAGCCTCTTGTCGGATTCGAACCAACGACCCCGAGATTACAAATCACGTGCTCTGGCCAACTGAGCTAAAGAGGCTTGCTACTCAAGCATCCGCTCCCCGATGGAGTCTTTATGTCGGAAAGCGGATGCAAAGGTAGGCATTATTTTTGAATTACCAAAACTTTTCGGGCTTTTTTTTATCTATTACGCAATTTTTCCTTGAATTTCTGCAGTTGAACCTTCATAGAATCGACGCAAAGGTCTGTACTTTCCTCAAAAGTATCGCTTGTCTTCTCTACGAAAAGCGTCGTGCCGGGAACAGCCACGCTCATGCTGACCTCCTTGTTCTGTGTAGTGGCGGGCTTCACCAGCTTGCACTGTACCTCCACCTTCTGGATATCCTCAAAAGCTTTTTCCAACTTGGCGACTTTCTTTTCGATAAACGCCTCTAACTTGTCAGTAGCGTCAAAATGAATTGACTGAATCTTAATTTCCATAGTTACCTCCTGTTTTTAAAATTGTTCGAATGTCGTATGGGTATAGATCTGTGTGGTAGCCACGCTCTCATGTCCCAGCAGCAGTCGCACATCCTCCAGTCCGGCGCCATTGTTCAGCATCGCGGTGGCAAAAGAGTGGCGAAGCACGTGAGGCGTACGCTTCTTGAGCGTTGTCGTCAGCGAGAGATGCTGCTTCACGATTTTCTCCACCTGACTGCGAGTCATCCGCTTGCCTTTATCGCTGAGTATCAGGGCAGCATCTATCTGAGGCTGACTATCGCGCTGGGCAATATACTCACGAAGCACCTCTTCCAGTTCTGCCCCAAAGGGAATGATGCGCTGCTTATTGCGCTTACCCGTCACCTTGATCTGATGGGCGGCAAAGTCCACATCCTCTACATCCAGCCCAATCAGTTCGGCCAGTCGGATGCCGGTCTCATAGAATAATATAATTATGGTACGCGCGCGAAGACCAGTGAATCCTTCTTCCCACATCTGCGGGGTATCCAGCAGACGGTTCATTTCTTCTTCGCGAACAAATTGTGGTAGGGGTTTTTGCTTCTTGGGACCCTTTACAACATAGGAAGGGTCACGATCGACGAGCTTTCTCGACAAAGCAAAACGAAAAAAGGAACGCACGGCACTCAACGAGCTATTCACTGTTGATGCCATGTCGCCTTTATCCATCATACTCTCCATCCAGTCACGGATGACGTCCGAGTCTACCGACTCCCACGAGAGCTGACTATCTCGATTTTTGAAGTACGACTCAAAGTCTCTCAGACTCTGCTCGTACCTGCGCACTGTCAATTCCGAACGGTTCCGTTCGTAACGCAAGTAGTTCAGAAAATCTTCAGTCATCATAACTCGTCACATGTCTTTTCGGCAACGAAGTTACGAAAAAATCCTGAAACTACCAAATAATCTGCGTTCTTTTTTACTCCTCAGTAGCGCGCAGCTTCTGTACGTAAACAGCGTGTTCCATCTTGAGGCGCTTCAGTACAGAGGGCTTGTCAAACTGCTGGCGTGAACGGAGCTCCTTAACAACGCCTGTCTTCTCAAACTTTCTCTTAAACTTCTTGAGGGCCTTCTCGATGTTCTCGCCTTCCTTTACTGGTACAATAATCATGTTACTTTTTGCTTTAATTTATTTTATTTGTTAATGTTAATTTCTTACCGCTTCGGACATAGTGCCACGAAAAGCGGGTGCAAAGTTACTACAATTTCGCCGAACTGCCAAGTTTTTTACGAACTTTTTACGATTTCAACCGTCATTTTGGTCAAATCGGGGCTGTAGCGGTTGTCAACCACGCCTGTTCGTCAACAGAAAGGTACTGTTTTAGTTGTTTACATACCCTCGCATGATAGTCGTTCAACCAGCACCGCTCAGCATCAGTAAGCAATTCTTTCACAATAGGTTTGGTATCTATCGGGCAGAGCGTCAGTGTCTCAAATCCCAGAAAGCGACCGCACTCCGTTTCCTTGTCAGGAACCACCAGCAAGGTATTCTCGATACGCACACCGAAACGGCCTTCCAGGTAGATGCCAGGCTCGTCAGTCACCGTCATACCTGCACGCAACTTAGCCGGTTTCCACTCCATGCGAATCTGGTGCGGTCCTTCGTGAACGTTCAGGTAGCTACCGACGCCGTGGCCCGTACCATGCAGGAAGTTCAGACCAGCCTGCCATAACGGCTGACGGGCAATAGCATCTATCTGCGTACCTGTGGCACCCTCAGGAAACTTTAGCAGTTGCAGGTCGATATGTCCCTTCAGCACCAACGTATAGACGCGACGCTGTTCGTCGGTCAGCGGACCAAGGGCGATGGTACGCGTGATATCCGTCGTACCGTCTTGATACTGAGCGCCACTGTCTAACAGCAGGAACCCCTTCTGTTCCAGCACGATATCGCTCTCCTCGGTAGGTTCATAGTGCACAATGGCACCATGCTGTTCATAGGCGGAAATGGTATCGAACGACAGTCCACGATACAGGGGTTGTTCGCTACGCAACTGTTCCAGTTTATCGCTGGCAGACAGTTCCGTCTGCTGGGGGTTCTCCTCCAACCACTTCAGGAATCTCACCATTGCCACACCGTCACGCACCATGGCACGACGAAAGCCCTCCTGCTCAGCCTCGCTCTTCACGGCTTTCATCAGGGGTACAGGCGATGCTGCCCTCACCACTTCGCGCTTAATGCTCTTGAAGAGCGTGTAGTTCACCTCATCTGTGTCTATCAGGATATTGTACTCGAAATAGTCGCGCAAGCCCTTGCCCACCTCTTCATAGGGAGCCACGCTGATGCCGTTGTCTTTCAGGTATCGCTCCACCTCGCTGGTCAGCTTCTCCTTATTAATATATAGGGTGGCGATCTGTGATGCTATCAGCAGGTACGACACAAAGACGGGATTACAATGCACATCCGAGCCTCGTAGGTTCAGCGTCCAGGCGATATCGTCAAGCGCCGCCATCAGCATACCATCGGCATGTTGTTCGCGAAGGGCTTTACGGATGTGTTGCAACTTGCTTTGCACATTCTCGCCTGTCAGTTCCACAGGTTGCAGCTCCACCTTATTAAGAGGAATAGCAGGTCGGTCAGCCCATATTCTTCTGAGCACGTCGAAGTTCGTCTGCAGCGTCAGGCCACCCTGTTGGCGCAGGTCGTCAATCAGCTCTTCTACGGTATTGACCGATGCCGTCATACCGTCGATACCTACCGCCTTGTCTGCCACATTCGTCAACTCTTTGCCCAGCCACTCAGCGATGGTCGGCGTACCTTCCACCTTCAGTTTCATCAACTGGAATTCCGTACCCTCCAATTGCTCGGCAGCAGCAATAAAGTAGCGCGAGTCAGTCCACAGGGCTGCACTCGTCAGTGTGACGACGGCCGTACCTGCCGACCCGTTGAAGCCGCTTATCCATTCCCTACCCTTCCAGTGGTCAGCGGTATATTCGCTCTGGTGTGGGTCGGACGTGGGGAAAATGTATGCCGACAGGTGTTCCCTGCGCAGTTCCTGGCGCAACAATGCCAAGCGTTCTGCTATTTGTTCTTGTTTCATGACGGCAAAATTACGAAAAAATTATCAATTACAGATGGCGAATTACGAATTATTTTCGTAATTTTGTGGCGCAATTCACTAAAACGAGCTAACACAATGAAACAGATTCTATCAGTACTTCTGCTGTTCATCGGCATGACTACCGTACAGGCTGAGATCATCCCACAGGTCGCCAACATCACCGCACGCCAGACCACTTCACTCAATGTCGAGTGGCACTATATCGTCGATGTGCAGGAAGAGGGCTACTACGACTATCGCATGAATCCCACACCCTGGGGCTTCTTCCTCAATGCCAAGCCTCAGCGCCCTGAAGACCTGATAGAATACGACTTCGACAAAGCGCCGACCATGCAGATTCCTGGCGACTGGAATACGCAGGACGACCGGCTGTTCTTCTACGAGGGTACCGTATGGTTTAAGCGTTCTTTTGACTGGCATAGCAATACTGATCATCGCACGCTGCTTTATTTTGGTGCCATCAACTACGACTCCTATGTCTATGTCAACGGCAAACTGGCTGGCCACCACATCGGTGGTTTCACGCCGTTTAACATGGATGTGACTGACCTGCTGAAGGAGGGTGAGAACTTCGTCATTGTGAAGGCAGACAACAAGCGACGTGCAGAGAACGTGCCCACCCAGATTTTCGACTGGTGGAACTATGGCGGCATCACCCGCGATGTCCTGCTCGTCGAGGTGGCTCCCACCTATATCGAGAACTACCGTCTATTATTGGATAAGAGCGACACCCGTCAACTGCTCTTCTCCGTCAAGCTGAACAAGCAGGAGGGCAATCGCCAGATTTCGCTGGTGATTCCTGAACTGAAAATCAAAAAGACAGTCACCACCACAGCCGACGGCACTGCCAGTCTCACTGTGAAGGCCAAGCCTCAGCGCTGGTCGCCCGACAGTCCCAAGCGCTACCGCGTGGAGCTCACCATGGATGGTGAGACGCTGGTGGACTCCATCGGTTTCCGCACCATCGAGACGCGTGGCAAACAGCTGTTGCTCAATGGCGAGCCTATCTTTTTGAAAGGCATCAGCATGCACGAGGAGAAGCCCAACGGCGGTGGTCGTGCCAACAGCACGAGCGACGCCCACACCCTGCTGTCGTGGGCGAAGGAGCTGGGGTGCAACTTCGTACGTCTGGCACACTATCCACACAACGAGAACATGATTCGTGAGGCTGAGCGCATGGGCATCCTCGTATGGAGCGAGATACCGTGCTACTGGACTATCGCGTGGACAAATCCACAGACTTACGCCAACGCGCAGCAGCAGGTGACGGATATGATTCTGCGCGACCAGAACCGTGCGAACATCATCATCTGGAGCATTGCCAACGAGACACCCCACTCTCCCCAGCGCGACCAGTTCCTAGGCCGTCTGGCACAGTATGCCCGTAGTCTCGACAACTCACGCCTCATCTCAATGGCGATGGAGGTCACGGGGGCCTCGAACTACAAGAACCGCCTGCACGACAACATGCACCAGTATGTAGATGTCGTCTCCTTCAACCAGTACATCGGCTGGTATCGTGACGTTAATGACGCGCCAAAGATGGAGTGGGAAATCCCCTACGACAAGCCCGTCATCGTCAGCGAATTCGGTGGCGGTGCCAAGTACGGACTGCATGGCGCCAAGAACCAGCGCTGGACGGAGGAATTCCAGGAGAACCTCTACATCGAGAATACCGCTATGCTCGACAAGATTGACGGACTGGCAGGCACCACCCCCTGGGTCCTCAAAGACTTCCGCTCACCCCGCCGCGTGCTCAACGGCATCCAGGACTACTACAACCGCAAGGGCCTCTATTCTGACAACGGCCAGAAGAAGAAAGCCTTCTACGTCCTCCAGCAGTGGTATCAAGGGAAGTAATAATACAGCTATCTTGGTGGTCAAATACAGCTGATCTGCATCTGTATTAGCCTATCCTGCGTCCATATTAGCTATTCCAGAAACTCTATTAGGCTTATTTCTAGGTTTTTTACATAAGACCTAACATCCCTAACATTCAGTTTGCAAATAACTGTAAAACAGACTGTTACATTCTTATTGTCCTATTTATCCCTACCACTAGACCTAACATCATCCCTAACAGTCTTCAGGCATCAAACATTGCCATCTTCCGCCCCCTATGTTAGGGATAATGTTAGGTCTAGTGGTAGGTCTGATGGTAGGTCTAGCATACCGGTCAGAGTTTCCAAACGCCCTGTACATCAGCCTTTCAGAGAATCCATGTTAGGGATAGTAGGTCTATTTCAAATAGAGTACAGCTTTCATGACGGTCAAATCCGCTCATATATATCTTCTTCAAAGTCTTTTGTTGTTTTTAGTTTAACAATATTATTTGATGACAACTTTCTTTACCTTTCCGTCATTGTTGCGTACGATATTAACTCCTTTCTCCATCATACCCTTATATCCCTTTAAAGAGTAGGTTACAGCAGAAACCCTATCATTTGTCAAACCATTGATGCTTGTTGTAGCTTCTATGGTAAAGACATCAGAGCTAATAACAGACCACAGGCCATCGCTTCTTTTTGCGCGTACATTCAATAGATGTTCACCCACTTTAAGATGACTGAGTGGCACCTCAAATGTAAAACTGCTACTCAGATTTGAAGGAAGAGAAACTTGTGTAGCATTACCACAGCCTGGATCGTCCCCATCAAAGAAGTACTCCAAGGCAACAATGTCTGTTTGCTTACAAACATAAAGCGGACGCGCAATGGTACTCGACCATCGGTTCTTGTCATGGCTCCTCAGATAGAGGATATGAGCACCAGATGATAGGTCGCCAAGGTCGATAGCTAATTGATTCGTCCCCATTTCGATATCATTAATAATGAAACCTTTACCATATCCCGGGTCGATGTCAAAGAAATATTCAATCATAGGAGCTATGGGTTGCGTAGCGATGATGAGGAATGGACGAGTGACGACAGACGACCAGACACCATCTTCTGTCATGCCTCGGACGCTGAGCGTATGAGAGCCAGGCAGAAGGCCTGTTGTAGGCAACTGACTGACAAGCAGTTCCATGTCAGTCTTGAAGTCAGACAAAGGTGTGGCCTTACCATTTCCTGGGTCATTCTCATCGAAGAAATACTCCATCTGCACAAAGTTCTCATAACGCTTATGGTGTACATAGAGAGGACGGGCAACACTGGCAGACCATCGGCCATATTCATCACGGCTTCTTAAATAAAGCACATGAGCACCAGCCACAGTATTGGCAAGATCTACCGATATTTTATTCGTACCTTGCTCCATCTCTTTCAGCACATTAGCATTGCCATAACCAGGGTCGATATCGATGTAATACTCTATGAAAGCCTCTTGTAAAACAGGTGCCTCTATCGTAAATTCACTGGCGTATGTATCACTCCATGTTCCATTAGAAGCCTGAACGCGACAATAGAACTGGTGAGTGCCAGGCTCTAACTGGCTAATATCTACAGACAGTTGAATTGTAGAACCGCTGACAGATTGTGTCATCGAAAACCTTTCGTCTATCCAATATTCCACAGCCGTTGGCTGAAGCACATTCTTCCCAGACACCATAAAAAGGTAGCGGTTGACAGGCCCCCAGACACCAAACTTGTCTTGCGCACGCATATTAAAATAATGTATGCCGTCCGTCAGGCTGCTGACGTCAGTAGCGACATTGATGTCCCCGCCATTATATACAACCGTCTGCTTCTGAGCGTATGCTCCGTCTATCCAGTATTCATACGAGGATGCAGCTTCTTCGCCTGCCATACCCGGTACCATAAACAAGTAACGTCTGACAGGTCCCCATTGCCCTTCGCCGTACTGCATACGGATATTGTAGAAATGTAAGCCTGGGGTAAGACTGCTGACATCCATACTGGCAGTGACTTCGCCCCCACCGTATGTAGCCAAAGCCCTATGGTTATAGTCGCCATCAAGCCAATACTCATACTCTTGAGCTTGGGCTGACGTAACTATCAGCAATATCAGTATGATGATATGCAATAATTTTTTTTGCATAGTCAGAATGTTTTATAATTATTCCACCTTCAACGTTACGTTCAACTGGCGTGTTAATGGGTCTACTTTCAGCATTCTTTCTTTGATATGAATACCATCTGCTTCAAGTGTGTAAGGAGTAGAGCCGCCATAGGCTCCAACGATAGAACCATCTGTTCCAAGATAGTTCTTTTCCTGTAGGAATTGCGCAGTAATCTCAGCTTTTGATACAGTAAAAATAGGAAACATATCATTATAACTATCAGTAGATGTTGCCAATGCACTTTCAGTATAACATTCTTCTACAATGTCTCCATATTGGGAAGTTAGTGCAGTTTTGCATAAACAATTAATGAATGTATTATTACCTATTGAAACGTTACCTACTCCTACGGAAGATGCTCCAGCACTATAATTCGCGATAATTGAATTTAAAAACGTAACATCTTGGATGTTCTGGAAACTATTACAATGCACAGATGCTATATTGCAATTAACAAAAAGCAAATCGTTACCTACCGAATTACAAACTTGCCCACTATTATAAGCACCATGGTAATAGATGATGCAATTAGTCACAACAGCACTCTTAACATATTGTGTTGGTACAAATCCTTTAATATACGATTTGTCTATCTCTACATCTTTAACATCTGCAGTAGAATAGAAATAGCCTCCTATCCATATCTTTTTCATTTTTAGTCCATTCAGCTCTTTCTGTACAATAATATCACCAGATATTCTCATACCATTCAGCATATAGCCAGTTACTTGTGGAGTTCCGTCAATGCAGATATTGATACTTCCGCGTAGTTTCGTAGTCTGTCCTGTCCCTATAATACTGATAATCTTGTCAATTATTAGTGGTTCATTTATCTCATAGGATCCTTCACTCAAACAAATGGTATCACCTGTTACCGCTTGGTTGACAGCATCCTGTAGTTGATCGTCCTCGAAAGACGAACCTTGTCCGTTATGTAACAAAAGAATGGAAGCACGTGTGTCAGCATACGATGGGATACCAATGAGAATCAACCCTATTAAAAATAACGTAATCTTTTCCATAATGCTCGTAGTTTTCTAATGGTTTTATTATTTTGCACTTCCTAACTTGATGGTTACTTCCATTGAGCTACCTTCTTCTACCGAAGTGGGAATCGTCAGTTCCTCTATAATAGGACCTGCTGGTATGCCAGAGATGACGTAGGGGTTATCGCCCGCAAAGGCTCCGTAGTCTTTGGTGTCTTCAGGCAATTCATAGTCGCGAACATCCGTATCCTTTTTGATACTAAGAACAGTGTTCGTAAACAAATCTTTGGCAAAATAGTTGTCCACATAATTATTGCTTCTGGTAAATTCATTGATTTGGCTGAAGTCTAAGTCATTCACTAGATTCCTCTCTATCTTATTGCCACCATGGCTCCACGCTACACGCCACTCGTCATATATCGTATTGTAGCCTATGTAGCTGTCATATATATAAAACGGTGTAAAATCCTCGATGATATTATTAGTTATTTGATGCCTGTAGGTTTCATGTCCTGCTACTCCACCGATACCACCTGCTAAGAAGTTCTGCGTTATCACACAGTTGTCAGTCCCTTTCACCAGAGAGATGGAAGTGCCCATAGCTGACACTACACTACAATGCGTGACTATAGTCCTTGGTGCCTGAACCTTTATTTGCTGGGTAATATACATTCCCATGATGATAGTACCCTCCGCTGTACTGGTAAGATAATCCAGTCGCGCATCATAACCTGACTCTGAAACAATACCATTATCTCGAAGCCAGTATCCAGGGCCAACAAGTACTACACGTTTGTCTAATATCGCATCAGCATACTTAATACTGCTTCCTTCTACCATAATCGTATCACCATCACTCGCAGCATTTACCGCAGCAGTGATAGTGGCATAAGGAGCTGATGGATCTACGTTGTTTACCCTTAGAGTAGCAGCTTGGCTGCCCACAACCCAACCGCACATAACAGATAGGAATAATAATTTCTTCTTCATATTCATTCGTTTTAAGTTAATAATTATCTTCGCCTCCAATTATAGCAGAAGCGCGGGACTGCTTGGCCAGTTCCGAATGGAGGTCCTGAGAAAACCTTTGATAAGAAATTGGGTCCACAGCCCCACGCATATAGCGTGGCAGCCGTTGTGCCCGCTTGCTTATCAAGAATGAAAGATTCTCAGGTTTCCATTCGCAAGGTTGGTGCATAACGCTCCTTCTGCCAGAGTGGATTTCTCCCCACTCCGCTTGCAAAGATAGGAATTATTTTTGAATCAACAAAGAAAAAGAAATAAAATATTTGGATAATAACGAGATGGTCTGAGTATTTCCTTGATTAGATAAAATAATAATTGGCCTATTTTGTCACACGGAGTTTGCAAAGGTGCGGGTTTTCAGAAAATTAACATTAATATTTTGAATAATGATTTATGTTTTATGAAATAATTCGTATCTTTGCAGTTGGAAATTTCTAAATAAACAAATATTATGGCATTTTTAACTAATGACAAACTGACCATCGTCGGCGCTGCCGGTATGATTGGTTCAAACATGGCTCAGAGCGCCCTGATGATGGGTCTGACCAAGAACATCTGTTTGTATGACGTATTCTCTCCCGAGGGTGTTGCTGAGGAGATGCGCCAGAGTGGTTTCGATGATGTAAACATCGTAGCTACCACTAACGCCGAGGAGGCTTTCAAGGGTGCAAAGTATATCATCTCTTCTGGTGGTGCTCCCCGTAAGGCTGGTATGACCCGTGAGGACCTGCTGGCTGGCAACTGTAAGATTGCTGAGGAGCTGGGCCAGAACATCAAGAAGTACTGCCCCGACGTGAAGCACGTCGTTATCATCTTCAACCCCGCTGACCTGACAGGTCTGGTAACACTGCTGTACTCTGGCTTGAAGCCTGGTCAGGTTACTACCCTCGCCGGTCTGGATACTACCCGTCTGCAGAGCGCACTGGCTAAGAAGTTCGGTGTGATGCAGAGCGAGATTAAGGGTTGTGCTACCTACGGTGGTCACGGTGAGCAGATGGCTGTATTCGGAAGCCATGTAACTGTTGCTGGTCGCAAGCTGACTGACATCATCGGTACCGCTGAGTTCCCCGCAGAGGAGTGGGAGCAGATGAAGGTTGACGTCACCAAGGGTGGTGCCAAGATCATCGAGCTTCGCGGACGCTCTTCTTTCCAGAGCCCTGCCTACCTCTCTGTTGAGATGATTCGTGCCGCTATGGGTGGTGAGCCTTTCCGCTTCCCCGTAGGAACATACGTGAAGACCGACAAGTACGACCACATCATGATGGCTATGAAGACCACCATGACTGCTGAGGGTGCTAAGTTCGAGGTTCCTCAGGGTACTGCCGAGGAGAACGCTAAGCTCGACCAGAGCTATGAGCACCTGTGCAAGATGCGCGACGAGCTGGTTACGCTGAACATCGTACCTCCCATCGCTGAGTGGAACAAGATTAACCCGAATTTGTAATATTACAATAAGATACACAGGCATTCACTTAGAAAAACGGGGCGTTCGCTGAAAATTTTTGCGGGCGTCCCGTTTGTTTTGTACCTTTGCATCAAGAAAAGAAAACAGAAATAGGTTTTTCATATAGTTTTAGATTCATCATTTAGGTTAGTAGTTTTTTCATAGTAATTGGATTGTATGCCCGTCGGGATGACGGGCTAATTTTTTGTCTGTTTGTTTGGTAAATAGAAAATTAATCGATACCTTTGCTGAGTAATACAAAAACTATGAAGATGATGGGAATGTTGTTATTCATGCTGCTGCCCGTGGTGGCAATGGCGTATATCGGGTGGCACGTGTGGTGCCTGCTGCCCGTGAAGTGGTATGTGAAGACGATAGTGATTGCCGTGATGGTGGCATCGTTCCTATTGCTGTTCGCTGGCTTCCGACGGGCAACCGATGGTATGCCGATGCCACTGGCCACGACGGTCTATGTGATAGGCACGTCGAGCATCTTCGTCCTGCTCTATCTATTCATGATTTTCCTGGTACTGGACTTAGGGCGATTGACGCATCTCTTCGCGCGTACCTTATTATATAATAATTGGTGGACAGCAGGGGGCATTGCGGTATTCCTCTTTGGCCTGTTCCTCTATGGGCACCTGAACTACAAGCACAAGGTGCGTGAGGAGTTGACCATCACATCGCAGAAGGTAAGGAAGCCTTTCAGAGCCGTACTGCTGAGCGACTTGCACTTAGGATACCACAACCAGCGCGACGAGCTGCATCGCTGGGTGGACATTATCAACAGCGAAAAGCCTGACGCGATACTTATTGCCGGTGATATCATCGATGGTAGCATGCGTCCACTGAAGGAACAGCGTATGCATGAGGAGTTCCAACGCCTGCAGGCTCCTGTCTATGCCTGCCTGGGCAATCACGAATACTTCAGCGGACAGCCGGAAGCCCGCCAGTTCTACAAGGATGCAGGTATCCACCTGCTGATGGACAGCACGGCAGTCATCGACAGCAGTCTGGTGATTATTGGGCGCGACGATGCGATGAACAGAAGGCGTAAAACGCTGGCTGACCTCACCATGAATATTGACAAGTCACTGTTTTCCATTGTGTTAGACCATCAGCCCCACCACTTGGAGAAAGCAGAGAAAGCTGGTATCGACTTCCAGTTCAGTGGGCACACCCATCGTGGACAGGTATGGCCTATCTCCTGGATTACAGATGCTATCTATGAGTGTTCGTGGGGCAGTCACCAACGCGGCAACACCCACTACTACATCAGTAGTGGTATGGGCATCTGGGGCGGTATGTTCCGCATAGGTACTCAGTCGGAGTACGTGGTTCTGACAATTAAGAATTAAGAGGTAAGAGGTAAGAGTTAAGAGGTTAGAATTAAGAGGTTAGAAGCGGCAGTCGGGATTTTCTTCCATGAAGATCTTGGCGTATTCCACGTAGTGCTTGGAGTTGTCGGTCTGGCCAGGACGTACGGGCTTGAGGTACTTGGCAGGCACGCCTCCCCATATCTCACCAGCAGGAATCTTGGTATTCTGCAACACCAGTGCACCAGCAGCAACAATGGAGCCCTCACCCACCTCACAGCCGTCGAGCAACGTAGAACCCATGCCTATCAAGGCGCCGTCATGGATGGTGCAGGCATGAACGGTAACATTGTGTCCGATGGTAACATCAGAGCCAATATGCGTAGGTCCCGTCTCGTGGGTAACATGGATGCAGGAGCCATCCTGCACGTTGGAACGGTCGCCAATAGTAATCGGAGCTACATCGCCACGTACCACGGCATTGAACCAGATGGAGCACTGGTCGCCCATCTGCACGTCACCTACAATCGTTGCATTCTCACTGAAGTAGCAGTCCTCGCCCCACTTGGGTGTCAGACCGCGATATGATTTGATTAAAGCCAATTTCTTAATATTTTGTTATGACGTATAACGTTATGTCGTTATTACGAGTTATAGTTTTACTTGAGACAGGACTTTCTGTGTGGCACCTGCCAGACTGCTGACGTAGGCACCAGCCTTCTCGCCCAGTTCCTTGATGACCTCAGGATGCTCTTCGAAGCCCTGCATATAGCGACGGAAGTCGTCGGCATTGGCTATCTCCAGACCAGCACCACAGGCCTTCAAGCCCTGTGCCTCCTGGAAACGCTGGTTGTTGGGACCAAAGAAAACAGGAACATCCCAGACGGCAGCCTCCAAAGTATTGTGGATACCCACACCAAAACCTCCGCCCACATAGGTTACATCGGCATAGTGGTAGATGCTACTGAGCAGGCCGAAGCAATTGATAATCAGGACGTCAGCATCTTGAAGAGGTGAGAGGTCAGTCTCATTCACCTGGGTATAGCGCACCACCTTGCGCCCCTCCAACATCTTTTCAATCTGTTGCAAGTGATCTTCACCAATGACGTGAGGTGCAATAACCACCTTCCAGTCCTTATGTTCATTGAGCCAAGGAATGAATATCTCTTCATCGGGTTGCCACGAGGAACCAGCGATGAATACTTTCTTATTGTCGCAGAAGGCCTCAACGATGGGCAGTTGCTTAGCTGCGGCCTTGATCTGCAATACACGATCGAAACGAGTGTCGCCAACGACAGAGACATCGGTGATGCCAATGGTTGACAGCAACTCCTTGCTAATCTCGTTCTGCACAAAGAAGTGGGTAAAGCACTTCAGCACATGACTGTACTGGTGACCATACCAGCGGAAGAACACCTGACCTGGACGGAAGATGCTGCTGACACTATAGACGGGAACGCCACGATGGCTCAGGATGTGCAGATAGTTGTACCAGAACTCGTACTTAATGAAGAACGCCATCACAGGACGGATGGTACGCAGGAAGCGACGGGCATTGGTAATGGTGTCGAGTGGCAAGTAGCAGATGATATCGGCACCCTCGTAGTTCTTGCGCACCTCATAGCCTGAGGGCGAGAAGAACGTCAAGAGAATCTTGTATTCCGGATGCTCACGGCGCAACTGCTCCATGAGTGGACGTCCTTGCTCGAACTCACCCAGCGAAGCAGCATGGAACCACACATACTTGGCATCAGGGTCCACCTTCTCTTTCAGGATGCGGATAGCCTCGCGCTCACCACGCCACATCTTGCGCACCTTCTCGCTGAAAAGGCTCACAATGGCTACGCCACACAGATAGAGATAGATAATTAAATTATACAATGTCTTTCGTTATTACGTTATTTCATTATTACGCCACGATGAATTAACCAAGTATCTCAATGGCTCGCTTCATACGGCGCAACGTTTCTTCCTTGCCAAGGAAAGCAGAGATGTCGAACATGCCAGGACCCTTGCCCTCGCCAACGAGTGTCAGACGCCAAGCATTCATGATGTTGCCCAGCTTATACTCTTTCTGCTCAATCCATGCGTGGACAATCTGCTCCTGGTTCTCCAGTGAGAAGTCATCGATGTCTTCCAACACCTGCATCAGCTCAGTCAACTGGGCAGCGCTGTCTTCTTTCCAACGTTTCTTGGCTGTCTTCTCGTCGTACTCCGTAGGAGCCACAAAGAAGAACGAGCACAGGGGCCACAACTCATGAACAAACGACACGCGGTCCTTCATCATGCGGGTAACCTCCAGCACACGCTCGAAGGTCTCGTTAGGACAATGCTCCTTGACGATAGGCTCGAACAAGGCGGCAATCTCCTCGTTAGACTTCTTCAGGATATACTCGTGGTTGAACCAAACAGCTTTTTCGTAGGCGAACTTAGCACCAGCCTTAGAACACTTGGAGATATCGAATAGGGGCACCAGCTCGTCAAGAGTAAACAACTCCTGCTCAGTACCTGGATTCCAGCCCAGCAGAGCAAGGAAGTTGATAACAGCCTCAGGGAAGTAGCCGTCCTCACGATAACCACGAGAGGTCTCGCCACTCTTGGGGTCTTTCCACAACAGCGGGAAAACAGGGAAGCCAAGGCGGTCGCCATCACGCTTTGACAGCTTACCCTTTCCGTCGGGCTTCAGCAACAGCGGCAGGTGGGCAAACTGGGGCATGGTATCCTCCCAACCGAAGGCACGATAGAGCATCACATGCAGTGGAGCACTGGGCAACCACTCCTCACCACGGATAACGTGAGAAATCTCCATCAGGTGGTCATCGACAATATTGGCCAAGTGGTAAGTAGGCAGCTCGTCAGCACTCTTGTAAAGCACCTTATCGTCGCAGATATCACTCTTCACGCGTACCTCACCACGGATAAGGTCGTTGACCAGAATCTCCTGACCAGCCTCCACCTTGAAGCGGACAACGTATTGATGGCCTGAAGCAATCAACGCATCGACCTCTTCTTTTGAAAGGGTCAGCGAGTTACGCATCTGCTGACGGGTGTGACAGTCGTACTGGAAATTCTGTATCTCCGCACGCTTAGCCTCCAACTCCTCAGGGGTATCGAAGGCGATATATGCCTTGTCAGCATCCAGCAACTGCTTAACGTATTTCTTATAGATATCGCGGCGCTCGCTCTGGCGGTAGGGACCTTTGTCGCCACCAAACGAGACACCCTCGTCAAACTTGATGCCCAGCCACTTGAACGATTCGATGATGTATTCCTCTGCACCAGGCACGAAACGGTTTGAGTCTGTATCCTCAATACGGAACACCAAATCGCCGCCATGCTGCTTGGCAAACAGATAATTATACAGGGCTGTGCGAACACCACCGATATGCAAAGCACCCGTCGGACTGGGTGCAAAACGTACTCTTACTCTTCTATCAGACATATATTATTCGTGTATTTTGTCCGCAAAGGTACAAAATATTTATGAATTACGGATGAGGAATTATGAATTATTTATTATCTTTGCACGGTAAAAGTAATTATTAGGTATGAAAGAACTGCATTGGCGTGATATTCTCACCCGAACAATACTCATTATTGTCACTGTCACCATCACCGTTTGGTCGATGCCACACGACAGTCGTAGCTACTTCCATGTAGAGGAAGGGAAACCGTGGAAATATGCTGATTTCACGGCACCTTTCGACTTCCCTATCTACAAGTCGGAAAGCGTTATCCGTGAGGAACGCGACAGTGCACTGAGCCAATATGAGCCCTACTACAAATACCATCAGGAGACTGGACAAAAGATGGTGCAGAAGTTCTATAAGGACTATGCCGACGGTATCCCCGACCTTCCTGCCAGCTACATGGGCATCATCTCCGACCGTCTGCTAAGCCTTTACCACGAGGGCATCATCGACCAGAAAGACTATACTGAACTGCTGGGCGATACTACAACGATGATACGCATCGTCAACGACAAACAGGCCACGAGCGTCTCCGTTGCAGACCTCTACTCGCCAAAATTGGCGTATGAGCAACTGTTTCAAGACGAGAAACTGGCACCTGTACGTACCATTCTGCAGAAATGCAACCTTAACGAGTATATCGCGCCCAACCTCACTTACGACCGTGAGCGTAGCGAGAGCAGCAAAAACGACCTGCTGTCAGGCATAGCACTGGCCAGCGGTGTGGTGCAGAAGGGACAGAAGATTATTGGTCGGGGCGACATCGTAACGGAGAAGACCTACCGCATTATCGAGTCGTTCAAGAAAGAGAACGAATTGCGCAACGAGGATATCAAACAGAACCACCTGGCACTATTTGGCCAGATTATCTATGTCACCATCCTCATCTTTGGCTTCACCATCTACCTCAGCCTCTACCGCAGGGACTATTTTGAGAAGCCGCGCAGCACCACGATGCTCTATGCGCTCATCATCTTCTTTGCCGTATTGACGGCATTGTTCATGCGCAACACGTTCATCCACGTCTATCTGTTGCCGTATGCTATGGTACCAATCTTCATCCGCGTGTTCATGGACTCACGTACGGCCTTCATGGCTCATTGCACAATGGTACTCATCTGTGCGGTTATGCTACAACACCCGTTTGAGTTTATCGTTATGGAGACGGTAGCAGGTTTGGTGGCCATCAGCAGTCTGCGTGAGCTGTCGCAGCGCTCGCAGCTCTTCAAGACAGCCATCTTTGTCACGGTATCCTGCATCACCGTCAACATGGCGTTCGACTGGATGAACAGCGATGGAATGACGGAGATAGACTACAGCTACTACAACTATCTGATAGCTAACGGCATCATGCTGCTCTTCGCCTACCCTCTGCTCTACATCATCGAGAAAGCCTTCGGATTCACTAGCGACATTACGCTGATTGAGCTTTCGAATACCAACAACGAAGTATTACGCAAGATGAGCGAGGTGGCACCTGGTACATTCAACCACTCTATACAGGTAGCCAATCTGGCTGGTGAGATAGCTAACAAGATTGGTGCCAAGGCGCAATTGGTACGTACCGGCGCACTCTACCACGACATCGGTAAACTGGCTAATCCTATATATTATACGGAGAACCAGTCGGGTATCAATCCCCATGAGATGCTGACAGACATCGAATCAGCACAGATTATCATCAGCCACGTGACAGAGGGTCTGAAGATGGCTGATAAGTATAATCTGCCGAATGTCATCCGCGACTTCATAGCCACCCACCACGGACAGGGCAAGGCCAAGTACTTCTACGTGCATTATCACAACGAGCATCCCGACGAACCCGTCGACGACCTGCTGTTTACCTATCCTGGTCCTAACCCGTTTACCCGTGAACATGCTTGTCTGATGATGGCTGACACGGTAGAGGCGGCCTCGCGCTCGTTGCCTGACTATACCGAACAGTCCATCCGTGGCTTGGTAGAACGTCTCATCGACGGACAGGTGGCTGACGGTTATTTTCGCGAATGTCCCATCACCTTCCGCGACATCCAGTATGCCAAGACGGTACTGATAGAGAAACTGAAAACCATCTACCACACCCGAGTCAACTATCCAACTGAGAAAAAGGCATAGTAGGATTGACCCAAAAGTGAAGAAAAAACACTCATTTTTCTGCACACTTTGGCACATTTGTGCAGAAAGTGTGCAGATTTTAGTTAATAAGCGTTAAGAATAACTGCACTTTCGCGGCTGTTTTGTGCAATAAGCGTACCTTTGCACCCGATTTTAGCGAAATTAGTTTAAAAGTTATGAAAAAGATTGTTTTATCGCTGATTGTTTTTACGATGACATCGGTAAGCGCCCTTGCTGGCGGTATCCTTACCAACACTAATCAGAGTGTATTATTCTTGAAGAATCCTGCCCGCGATGCTGCTATCGGCATTGACGGTGTTTATTCTAACCCTGCCGGTGTGGCTTTCATGCCAGAAGGTTTCCACATTGCCTTCAACTGGCAGTATGCACACCAGACACGTACCATCACATCCACCAATCCGGTTTTTGCACTGGGTAAGAAAAACGACGGTAGCTCGGTAAAAGAATTTGAGGGCGTAGCAGATGCTCCCATCATCCCTTCGCTGCAGGCTGCATACAACAAAGGCGACTGGAGCATCCAGGTAAACTTCTCAGTACCTGGCGGTGGTGGAGCCTGTGAGTTTGCTGACGGTTTGGGCTCGTTTGAGAGCGTGGTCGGAAACATCGCTAATCAGCTGAAACCGCTGGGTGCTCTTGGCTATGACATGGACGGCTATATGAAAGGACGTCAGTACTACTATGGCATACAAATAGGTGCTGCCTACAAGATTTACCCCAACCTCTCAGTATATGGCGGTCTGCGTCTGCTCTATGGCGATGCTACCTACAAGGCAAAAATCAACAACATCCTCGTAAAGACCGCAGGTGGCTACGTAGAGTTTGGCGACTTCATGCAGGGTGCCATCGGTATTGTTGAAGATGGTATCTCACAGGTTGAGGCTGGCATTGAACAGATAAACAATGGTATTACCCAGTATGAGAGTGCAGGTATTCCAGTTCCTGCTGAACTGACAGCCCAACAGCAAACATTAGTGGCTCAGCAGGCCCAGCTGGAGGGTACCAGAAAGGAGTTGGGTACGCTGCAGAAGTATGCTGAGGGTGTTAACCTGCTGAGCAACCAGGATGGTTTAGGCATTGCACCGGTAATTGGTATCGATTGGAAATACAAAAACTTCAACTTCGCAGCTAAGTACGAGTTCAAGACCCAGATTCGCATGAAGAACGAGTCGACAGTCAACAAGGCCAGTGAGATTCCTGCCGTAAACCGCTTCCGTGATGGCGAGAAGGTTAACGAGGATGCTCCTGCACTGCTCACATTAGGTGCACAGTGGAGACCCGTTGAGGAGGTGAGCCTGAACGTGGGTTGGCACCACTATTTTGACAAGGATGCCAACTGGTATAACAATACTCAGGATTTGTTGCGCCGCAATACCAACGAGTATCTGGCAGGTGTCGAGTGGGACGTTACCGATAAGCTGAATGTGTCATGCGGTGGTCAGCTGACCCGCTACGGCCTGACCGATGAGTATATGAACGACATGTCATTCGTCGTCAACAGCTACAGCCTTGGCTTTGGTTTCAGCTACAAGGTCAGGGAAAACATCACACTATCTGCCGCTTATTTCCAGACAAACTACGACAAATATACACGTGAGAATTATCCCACGGCAGGTGTCAGCGATACCTTCACCCGTACCAACCGCGTACTGGGTGCCGGTTGCCAGATTGATTTCTAATTACAGCGGGTCTACATCGTAATAGACCTGCAACGACGAATAGCGTTTATCCGCGAGTATCTGTGTCTGCGCAAGCAACAGGTACTCGCGGACCTTTTTCATGTCTATGCCGTTCTCTAATTTGAGCACGAGCTTTCGGATGTTCTGCGACTTCACCTTGGCAACAGCGGGTTTGTCGGGACCTAACACACGGCCGCCAAACCACTGGCGAAGACGACTGCCCATCTCAATGGCGGCAGTACTAACCACGTTCTCTTGACGATGGCGCAGGAAGACATATACCAGATGGTAGTAGGGGGGATAGTGGAATGCCTGACGCTCGGCGATTAGCTCCTTATATAAAGAGGTATAGTCGTTGCGCACCACTTGACCAATGACCGATACTTCCTTTTGTTTAGTCTGCAGGATGACAAGACCACGCTTACCCTTGCGACCAGCACGTCCACTCACCTGCGACATCATCATAAAAGCGTGTTCAAAAGCACGGAAATCGGGATAGTTCAGCATCGAATCGGCATTGATGATACCCACCACACTGACCTTATCAAAGTCCAGGCCCTTAGAAATCATCTGTGTACCAATCAGTATATTCGTTCGCCCTGTCGAGAAGTCGCTGATAATGCGTTCATAGGCATTACGGGTACGTGTGGTATCCAGGTCCATACGGGCTATGCGGGCCTCTGGAAAGAATTCATGCACCTGCTCCTCTATCTTCTCCGTACCGTAGCCACGACTGCGCAGATTGGTAGAACCGCAACACGGGCACTCCGAGGGAATGCGATAGGTATAGCCACAATAGTGACACGTCAACTGGTTCAGCTGGCGGTGGTAGGTCAGCGAGACATCACAATGCTGACACGTGGGTACCCAGCCACACTGGCGGCACTCCACCACGGGGGCAAAACCGCGACGGTTCTGGAATAGGATGACTTGTTCGCCACGCTCCAAAGCTTCGCGCATACGCGTCAGCAATAGTGGCGAGAACGGGCCGTGCATCATCTTACGGTGTTGCAGGTCAGCAGTATCTACAATCTGTATCTCCGGCAGTTCTATTCCCTGATAGCGTTCCTTCAACTCCACCAGTCCATATTTGCCAGTCATGGCATTATGGTAGCTCTCCAAAGAGGGCGTAGCCGTACCCAGCAGCACCTTTGGTGCTTTTCCTTCTTTTTTCATTTGAGTACCCAGCATGATAGCCACACTACGGGCATGATAGCGGGGCGCAGGGTCTTGCTGCTTATAGCTGGTCTCGTGTTCCTCGTCGACAATGACCAGGCCTAAGCGATGGAAGGGCAGGAATACGGCCGAACGGGCACCGAGGATGACATCGTATGGATTCTCTGACAATTGCTTCTGCCAAATCTCCACACGCTCTGCATCGGAATAGCGGGAGTGATAGATGCCCAGCTTATCACCAAACACACGCTGCAGACGCTGCATCATCTGTACCGTCAGGGCTATCTCTGGCATCAGGAACAGCACTTGTTCCTTTCGGTCCACCGCTTGCTGTATCAGGTGAATATATATTTCTGTCTTACCACTTGACGTCACGCCGTGCAACAACGTCACCTGCTTCTTCATCATCGAAAGCAGTATCTGGTTATAGGCCTCCGACTGGGATGGACTCAGCGGTTTTATTAGTTCAGGGCGATAGGGACCACCATGATTCAGGCGTCCTACCTCCACTTCATAAGTCTCCAGCATCTGACGCTGTTCCAACTGCTTCAGCGTGGCTGACGAGCACCCACTGACATTCATCAGTTCCTCACGGGTCACCTCTGTCGGCTGAAATTCCATCAGCTGATTTCCCGCAGGCTGAGGCTCTGCCTCAGCAGATTTCTCGTCCACCTGATCCCAGCACGACAATGCCAGATACTCCGTAAAGACACTCAGCTGATTCTTGGCACGTGCTAAGACGTTCAGCGCCACATGCAGGGCTGTCACATTCTGATACTGCTCCGTTAACCGGATATATGTCTCGGTCTTTGGCTTATAGCCATCTTCGGCTTTCAGACCAGCAGGAAGGGCGGCTTTATATACATCGCCAATGGGAGACAGGTAGTAATCACTAATCCATTGCCACAGCTTTAGCTGGGTATTAGTAACAATGGGCGTCACATCCATCACCGCCTCTATGTCCTTCACAGTATAGTCCTGTGGTTGTTGGTCATGCAAACGCCCCACCAACCCCACATACTTTTTCCCTCTTCCGAAGGGTACGAGAACACGCATACCCTCCGCAACGTTCATCCCCTCAGGGATGGCGTAGGTAAAGGTAGCGTGCAAAGGCACGGGCAATATGACGTCAGCGTAACGCATCCTTTTTTATTGCAGTTGCTTAACAAGCACAATGACACTCATCACTTTGCTTCTCATATCACTGCTTCTTTTTGATTAGAGTGCAAAGATATTAAAAAAACAATAACGGGCAAAACAAAAATCAAAAAACTTTCACCCTTACATCGTTATACGAAAAGGTACGAAAAAGCCCTCAAGTCTTTTGGACTCAAGGGCTTCTCTTCGAAAAGTGGCGGCCTCCTACTCTCCCGCATTGCATTGCAGTACCATCGGCGCAAGCGGGCTTAACTTCTCTGTTCGGAATGGGAAGAGGTGGGACCCCG
>ONCH01000015.1 GCA_900316265.1 uncultured Prevotellaceae bacterium
CGACAACAAGCCCACCATGCAACTCGTGGCGAACATGACCTATGGCTGCCTGATGCTCCTGGAGCCCGCCCGCCAAGTGGTCGGTCCCATCATCATCAACTCCGGCTACCGCAACCCTCGCGTCAACGCCCTCGTTGGTGGCGTCAAAAACTCGCAGCACCTCCTTGGCCAGGCTGCCGACATCCGCCCTCGCGACCCGCAGCAGTTCTCTAAACTTGTGGACTTCCTCCGCGCCAATCCTTACACCGACCAACTCCTGACTGGCAACGGCTGGCTCCATATCTCCTGGAATCCCTTCGCCCTACCCCGCCACTTCGTCAGAATCGGGTATTACAAATAGAAAAAGCGCTACATCAAGATATGAAAAAAGCTGGCCACACGTGACCAGCTCTGTATTTGAGTGAAGGATTGCAACGCCACACTCTTTACCTTTAGGTAAGAGAAACCAAGCGGCAAGGTTGGGATCATGGGGTCGGTTCTTCTGATCATTCAAACGTCATCAGTAACTTTCTCATATTATGTCATTAAATATTCTCTTTACCAGATTCTGATTCTCTTCTCGGGTGCAAGATAGAGCTTGTCGGTGGGCTTCACGTCGAAGAGGTCGTACCAGTCGTCGGTGTTTGTCACGACGCCGTTGACACGCTCGCGGAACAAGGAATGCACGTCCTTTGCGACACCTTTCGCCTCATTGCCAAGGGTCCTGTTCTTAGCATGTTCAGCAGTCCATTTTCCTGACCAGAAATAGCCGTAGGCCTCATAGAATCGCTGCTTTTGCAGGCGGAGCTGGTCACCCGTGAATCCCTGCTTCTTCAGGTGCCTGATATAGCTGTCGTAGGCCAGGAAGAACCCACCGAGGTCGGCCACATTCTCGGCAACGGTATAGGCACCGTCGTTCTTCAGACTGGTCTCAAAGGGCATGACATCTATCGAACTGTAGTAGTCGATGAGCTGCTGAGCACGTTTTGCAAACTCCTGGCTGTCAGCCTCGTTAGCCCAGAGTGTACCCCAATTGCCTACCTGATCGAATTTTGCGCCATCGGTATCGAAGCCGTGGATAATCTCGTGGCCCCAGGCCATCATGTTAGCGTAGTTATGGGCATCGTTCACGTTCGGGTCATAATTAGGAGACAGCATATAGGCCGGAAGGATGTTCATGTAGTTGCCAGAAGCTATATAGCAGGCATTGACAGTGGTCAGCGGCATAGTCAGGATTATTTGGTGGAAACTGGCCCTTTTGGTGGTCATACCTACCAGTTTGCGGTTCAGGTTCACCTTGGCACGGCGTAGCGCACGGATGTCGTCAAACAACGTCTGCTCCTGGCTAAGGTCTGCAATACCCTCATCGAACCACTCGTCGGGGGCGCCGATGTTGAACGTCATATTGTTGATTTTCTCGGTAGCGTTCTGCTTGGAGGCGTCGCTCATCCAATCGTACTGCTGGATGCGCTCGCGGAGTGTCTGACGCAGTTCCTCGGCATATCCCGCCATCAGCTTCTTCTGGTCGGCAGTGACGTAGGCCTGAGCAAAGGCACGCGACAACTCATATCTCAGGTATATAGAAAGGAATTTGTTGACGGCGTCCTTGCGGGTTGTTGAGACTTTGGCCGCTGCGCTGTCATCGAAGTAAACGGCATCTTCTTCCAGCACTTCTTTCAGTTCCTTCTTCCATTCTTCGAGGCTCATATCCTGTGCTCCAATCATCGCGTCTAACATCTGCCCAGCGCTTCCACTCAAAATAAAATCGGGAAAAGTATCGATGGTATACACATCGTCGAGCGAGATGCCCAGCGTATTGAAGAATGTAACCAGCATAGGCCATTTCTCGTTGTCAAAGCCACGTGTGGCAGCACCCTTCAGGGGACGTACACGAGCCAGCAGGTCGGCATTATTGGCCAGTTGCCACGACAGACTCTGCTTCGACCAGAGCTGAGCTGTATAGTCTTTTACTGCGTAAACATTCAGCGTGATGACCACTTTTCCGTCGTTGGCGAAGGTTAAAAGCTCAAAGGGAGTGCGATAACCCTCCTTATAAAGTTCGCCCAGCAACTTCCATGCCTCTTCCTTTGTGGTAACGGCGTTCACGCGGTCGATAGCGCTCTGCAATTGATCCTTTTGGGCCTTGATGGTTGCCGCGTCGGTCTTTTCTGCATCAGCCAGTATTTTCACCTTCGAGGGTAAAGTCAGGGCAGCCTCGCGCTTCTTCATCTCGTCGTCCAGTTTACCCATGAACAGTTTCTTGAACGGATTGGCTTCGTCGACTGTAGTATTGTTCCAATAGCCACCATTACAATACATGAAGAAGTCATCGCCCGGACGGACGCTTGCATCCCTGTTCGCATCGGCTTTAAACTCTTTGTTGTCTACTACCAGAGACGGGTTGTCACTGTTGTCTGAACACGATGCTACACCGAGCACCATGGGCACCAGCAGCATCCAAAACTTAAAATTCATTTTCATATTATTATATTGCTTCACTTTTTTATAACGGCTTCAAAATTAGACAATCTCTTGCTGGCCTGCCCATTATGAATAAACAAACCTTGAACAGCATGGAAACAAGCATAATAGTAGCGATTCGCTGCCAGGTCCCATTGCTGCAAACCTCTTACCATTTCCGCCTGATCCAAAAAGCGGTTGGCCTTTTCCATCTGCAGTTTTAAGGGTTCAACAATTATATATATTATTACTTAAACAAGTCGGAATGGGTGCCAGTATTGAGCATCAACAATTCCAACACATCGTCATATTGTTTCCATATCAGCAGCCAGTCTGGCTTGATGTGACACTCCCACTGACCTTCACGACTGCCATGAAGCATATGGGGACGGTATTGGGCAGGGAGTTTCCCGTCACGTTCCAATAATTTGATGACCTCACGGAAATCATCCATGGGGTAACCACGCTTGATGCAACGATTCAGATCCTTCTCAAATTGATGAGTGGTATTAATCTTGTACATCAGATTCCCATCTTCTTAAAGAATTCCTCGCTGCTCTCGTATGAGTTCACTCGTCCTTCCTTGGCATCGAGCAAAGATTGTTCGTAACGCGAAAGACGACGACGGCGAGCTGCTGGCTTATCTGCAGGCTTGGCCGTACTAACCTTTTCCACTCCCACCAGCGACTTGACAATGCGTCGGATGTTGGGGAGATAGGACTGGTCCTTCAATGTTATCACCAATTGTGTCATATCTTGCTAATTTTTTGTTTCTGCTTGCAAGGACGGTGCAAGCCGAATGCAATCGAGCTCGCTCGAATTACTGAGGCGCCGCCCGTTCTCGCACGCTTTCGAGTGCAAATATAAGGACTTTTTCCAAGACTTCCAAATTTTTCTGCTACTTTCTGCGGCGCTTGGGCGCTACCGGTTGGGGCTTCTTAGGTGCTGGCTTGGGTGCGAACGGGTCGACGACGGCGGTGGCACGAAGGATGCGGACATCGGCCAGGGGGCGGTGGTTCTTGTCGGTAGCCATCTGCTGAATCTTATCGACGACATCGAGGCCCTGCAGGACTTCACCAAAGACAGTATATTGACCGTCGAGGTGGGGTGTGCCGCCTTGGGTCTTATAGACTTCTATCATCTCTGGTGTCAGCTTGACGCGCCCTTTGGTGAGTGTGTCGAGACGGTCTTGGATGCGCCAAATACTAGGGTCGTCCATCTGGCGTCCCCAGACAATATAGAACTGGCAGGCGGCAGAGCGCATCTCCGGATTGACGTCATCGGGCTCGCGGGCTGCGGCTAAGACACCGCGACGATGGAAGATTTGCGGCAGGCGGAACTCTGGCTCGATGGTATAGTCGAGGTCGCCCGTACCCAACAGCTGGCCGGGCTGGGCATGCTTGCTGTTCAGATCGCCGCCCTGAATCATGAAGTCCTTGACGACACGATGGAAAAGCAAGGAATCGTAGACGTGCATGCGGACGAGCTTCAGGAAATTGTCGCGGTGCAGGGGTGTCTCGTTATAGAGGGCCAGACGGATGTTGCCCTCGGTAGTCTCCAACAAGACCTCAGCGCGCTCTTGTGCGAGTGCAAAAGTGCTGCTCATCAGCAGTAGTAGAAGGATGATTTTCTGTTTCATTCCGCAAAAATAATAAATATTTCTGAATAATCCACACTTCTTGCAAGAAAAAACGGCGGCAGATGGTGGTCAATTCAAAAAAAAGTCGTATCTTTGCGGACAGTGACAAAAAACATAACTAAAATAAACACTAAAAGTAGTATTATGAGCAACATCAAACTTGACATCACGAAGGCTGCCTGCTTCCTGGAGGCTGGCGCAGTGAAGGCTTTTGAGCCAAAGGTAAAAGCCGCACAAGAGGCTTTGGAAAAGGGTACATGTCCGGGTAACGACTTCCTGGGTTGGCTGCATCTGCCCACAGAGATCACACCTGCATTCCTCGACGAGATTGCAGCCTGCGCAAAGGTGCTCCGCGAGAACTGCGAGGCTGTAGTAGTGGCCGGTATCGGTGGTTCGTATCTGGGTGCCCGTGCCGTCATCGAGGCATTGAGCAACTCGTTCGGCTGGCTGGTTAAGGACCAGAAGAACCCCACCATCCTCTTTGCTGGCAACAACATCGGTGAGGACTACCTCTTCGAGCTGACAGAATACCTAAAGGACAAGAAGTTTGGCGTTATCAATATCTCAAAGAGTGGTACCACCACCGAGACTGCTTTGACCTTCCGTCTGCTGAAGAAGCAGTGCGAGGCTCAGCGCGGCAAGGAAGAGGCCAAGAAGGTGATTGTAGCTGTTACCGATGCCAAGCGCGGTGCTGCCCGCACCTGTGCTGACAAGGAGGGTTACAAGAGCTTCATCATTCCCGACAACGTGGGCGGCCGCTTCTCTGTGCTCACTCCCGTAGGTCTGCTGCCCATTGCCTGCGCTGGTTTCGACATCAAGCAGTTGGTAGGTGGTGCTCAGGATATGGAGAAGGCTTGCGCCCCCAGTGTGCCCTTCGAGGAGAATCCTGCCGCCCAGTATGCTGCCGTGCGTAACGGTCTGTACCAGAACGGTAAGAAGATTGAGATTATGGTGAACTACCAGCCTAAGCTGCACTTCTTCTCAGAGTGGTGGAAGCAGCTGTACGGCGAGTCGGAGGGTAAGGACAAGAAGGGTATCTTCCCTGCTAGCGTAGATTTCACCACCGACCTGCACTCTATGGGTCAGTGGATTCAGGACGGCGAGCGCACCATCTTCGAGACCGTGCTTTCTGTAGAGGAGCCTGAGAAGAAGCTGCTGTTCCCTGAGGACGAGGAGAACCTGGACGGTCTGAACTTCCTCGCTGGCAAGCGCGTGGATGAGGTGAACAAGATGGCTGAGCTGGGTACCCGTCTGGCACACGTCGACGGTGGCGTGCCCAACATCCGCATCAGCGTTCCCAAGCTGAACGAGTACTACATCGGACAGCTCATCTACTTCTTCGAGATTGCCTGCGGTATCAGCGGCAACGTGCTGGGTGTGAACCCATTCAACCAGCCTGGCGTAGAGGCTTACAAGAAGAACATGTTCGCCCTGCTGGCTAAGCCCGGCTACGAGGCAGAGACCAAAGCTATCCGCGAGCGCATTGCAAATGAATAAAGCCATTGAGCAATACTTAGGAAGACACGGCTTCGGGCAATTCAGCCCGAAAGCCGTGCTTTTCGATATGGATGGTGTCATCTACGACTCCATGAAGAATCATGCCATTAGCTGGCACGAGGCAATGGACAGCTACGGACTGGACATGCCACTGAGTGGCGCTTACGAGTATGAGGGCATGCGGGGCGTAGAAACCATCAAAGTGCTGACCCAGCAACAATGGGGCAAGGCCGTCGGCGACGAAGAGGCCAAGGAAATGTATCTGCACAAGTCGCGCCTGTTTGCCGAACACTGTCAGCAGACGCCGGCACAAATCATGCCTGGCATCAAGGAACTGATGCAGCAAATCAAGGACTGCGGAATGAAAATCTGTGTGGTTACGGGCAGTGGTCAGCACACATTATTAGACAAGCTGTTGGCCGACTTTCCCGGTCTGCTGAGCGAAGAACTGATGGTGACAGCCTTCGACGTCACACACGGAAAGCCCAACCCCGAACCATATATAATAGGAATGCGCAAGTGTGAGGTGCAACCGTGGGAGGCCATCGTCGTAGAGAATGCCCCCTTGGGCGTGCGGGCTGCACATGCCGCCCACTGCTTCACCATTGCCGTGAATACTGGTCCCCTACCCGACGATATGCTCCTGCGTGAGGGGGCTGACCTTATCTATCCGAAAATGACTGCGCTGAGCGAAGATTTTAAACGTCTTCGTCCTCGTCAGTAGCCTGCTGGGCTGGTTTATCCTGATCTTCGGGAGTAGAGTCCATCTGGGTATCGCGTTTGATATCCAGCACACCCATGCGCGACAGGCGGAACACCAGCGGAATATACTCATCGCTCTGTGGATGGCCCACGCTGGCACCGAACACCAGCCAGTCGCCATCGGCCTTGTCGAAGACCAAGCCCTCGAAGACACCCGTCTTGTTGAAATCGTCGTCCAGATACTGCGTCAGCGCCTTCTTCGTAAATGTGCGATTATAGAAGACAGAGCCATCCTGGCGCGAAACAGTCAGGCGGAACACGTTATCAACAAACTTCTGACCCGTCTCGTCCTTCACCATCGGCAGGGAGTCGCTGGGCTGGCGACTGACGGAAACGAAATATTTCTTGCCAATCCACGACACCTCCTTCTCATCGAGATAGGGCTGCATGCGAATAGGGTCTTTGGGCTGCACCTTGACAATACGCGGCGCAATAATATCTTCACTCTTCTTCTTTCCTCCACAAGCGACCAGCATGACTGCCATACCGGCCAAAAGGAGCATTGATACTTTCTGTTTCATAACGATTAAAAATGATGTTGCAAAAGTAATAAAAAACTACGAAATGTGCAAGGAAATGGCCTAAAAATAGACGCTCCGCCTATTCAGCGGAGCATCCATAAGTCGTCCTGATGTCTTTTTGCCAAGACTTGTTACCCACATGAGAAGGCACGCTTGCCATTAAAAAAACACTATGTTAACCTAAATCACTATGATGTTTTCAGTAAATATATAATAAATGTTTTTGTGTGGTTACTGTTCTTTTGACGCAAATAACCAGAAAAAGTTTAAGACATTCGTATTAATTAACTACTTTTCCCATCCGTCGATAAATAACGTGCGGTCAACGACATGAAAACGAATATCGTAACCCATAAAGGGCATACCGTATTGGCGTGAGGCATCTTGCTGATAGTGAGGACGGGGATCGAGCGCCAGCGTTTGGCGCAGCACTTCTAAGTCAGCCGACTGAAACAGCTGATGCAATTCCTCTGGCATCACCACTTCCAACTGCTGCCACTGGTGGTTATCGGTGAATCCGCCACGCGCCTCAGGATGACTGTCGGCATAAGGCAGATAGGGCTTGATGTCGTAGATGGGCGTGCCATCCATCAAGTCGCCACCCAACACCTCTATCGTCATGTACTCCATATCGATGCTGGCGATGCGTACAGACGAAAGACCCAGATTGTTGGGACGAAACGGCGAGCGCGAAGCCCATACCCCTACCCGCTGGTTGCCACCCAGCAATGGCGGGCGCACAGTGGGATGTTTCTGGGCATTCACATTCTCAGAGAATCCCCATATAAGCCAGAGGTAGTCGTAGGCCTCCAGTCCACGCAACGCCTCGACTTGGCGGTATTTCGCCACAAACTCTATCCGTCCGCGCAGTTCGCTGACAATACCACTCTGACGCGGAACACCGAACTTGCTGGTCAGCGGAGAGCGAAAATATGCTATCGGTTCAATATTCATACTGCAAAAATAATAAATAAATATGAATTTGCGGTGTGAATAACCAAATAATTATGCATTATGCACCATAAATTATGAATTATTTATTATCTTTGCACCCATGGAACAGAAAAAAATTACCTTTGACAGCTTCATACGTAACATCATATGGGGGGCAGTAGCCGTTGGCATCATCATGTTGCTCAACTATCTCAGTGGTGTATTGTTGCCTTTCTTCCTGGCTTGGCTCATCGCCTACCTGTTGTTCCCTCTGGTCAAGTTCTTCCAGTATCGCTGTCACCTGAAATACCGCATTGTTGGCATTCTGTGCACCTTCCTGCTGGTGGGTGCAGCACTGACGGGGCTGTTCCTGCTCATGATTCCACCGATGATAGAGGAAGGAGCCCGCGTAAAGGACCTGCTCATCGCCTATGTGTCGCACGACGAATTCATGAGTAACATTCCGTCGATGATTGACGATTTCATTCACGATCACTTCACCACAGAGGACATCAAGGCCATTGTCACCCAGGAGGGATTCATCGATAACGTCAAGCAGACCATTCCCAAGGTATGGAACGTAGTGGCGCAATCGTTCAGCGTCCTGTCAAGCGTCTTGACGCTAACGATGGTACTGCTCTATACCTTATTCATATTATTAGACTACGAGCAGTTCTCCAACGGCTGGGTGCTGATGCTACCGGAGCGCTGGCGTCCCATTGCCACACAGGTGGTGAGCGACGTAGAGCAAGGCATGAACAAATACTTCCGCGGACAGGGCTGCGTAGCCTTCTGCGTGGGCGTACTGTTCAGCATCGGCTTCTTGATTATCGGTTTCCCAATGGCCATTGGCTTAGGAATGTTCATCGGACTGCTGAATATGGTGCCCTACCTGCAGTTGCTGGGTTTCATCCCCACCATTATCCTGGCTATCGTCAAGGCTGCAGATACGGGAGACAGTTTCTGGATTATCATGCTGTCTGCACTCATCGTCTTCGCGGTGGTACAACTTATTCAGGACACTATCCTCACGCCGAAGATCATGGGTAAGGTCATGGGCCTTAACTCAGCTATCATCCTGCTGTCGCTGTCTATCTGGGGCGCTTTGCTGGGTATTCTGGGTATGATTATTGCCCTGCCAATGACCACGCTGCTGATTACCTATTACCAGAAATATATTGTCAACAAAGAGAAAATAAACAAGAAAAAATAAGACGGGAAACGTTTTAACCATTAAATAAAAGATGAAAGCAATTAGAATTATCAGTATGATGATGCTGCTCTCATTGACAGCCAGCGCTCAGGAAAAGAAAGAAATCAACTGGCTGGAGGAATTGAAGAGTCGCATCACCATTAACGGTTACATGCAAGGTGGTTACGAATACAGCGACAAAGGCGGTCAGACCACCAGCACGTTCAACTTCAAGCGCGCCATCTTCTGGGGAAGAGCACGCATTACTGACCGCTGGTCGTTTATGTTCATGAACAACTTCGCCCTATCAAAGGGTGTCTTGGAGTTCTGGACTGACTACCGCGTGACTAACGACAAGGCGCTGACCGTTCGCATCGGACAGTTCCAGCACCCGTTCTCATTGGAGAGTCCGCTGACGCCCACCATGCTCGAGCTCGTAGACATCACCTCACAGGCTGTTACCAATCTGGCCAATGGCAACGAGCCGTTGCTGGGCCCCAACTACGGTCGTGACCAGGGTATCATGCTGTTGGGCGACCTCTTCAACGACCATTTCCACTATGAGTTGGCTGTCATGAACGGACAGGGCATCAATGTCGCCGACGGCAACAGCGACAAGGACGTCATTCTGAAATTAGAATACCGTCCCAGCAAGGAGTTCCGCATCGTGGCCTCTGGACAGAAGGGTCGCGGACATGCTGTCAACACCTGTGCATGGAACCCTGACGTAGCTATTGGTGACGACTACCGTCGCGACCGCGTCAGCTTTGGTGGCGAGGCAAAAATTCCCACTGTGCTGGGACGCAAGTCGACAAGTGGCGGCATCTGTCTGCGCAGTGAGTTCCTCGCCGGTAAGGATGGCGAAGTAGGCAGTCGTGGTGCCTATCTCACAGGTTCGGTAGCCTTGGGTAAGGGTCTTGATGTTATCGCATCTGCCGACTATTACGACCGCAATACGTCGGAGAGCGGTTGGCAACAGACAAATCTTACTGGCGGCATGCAATACTGGTTCTACCCCAAGTGCCGTCTGCAACTGCAGTACACACACAGCTTCTGCGGTCACCTGATGGGCGACGACCACAACCGCGTCCAGGCTCAAGTGCAGGTAGCATTCTAAATTCTCGAAATAACGTAATAACGACATAACGGAATAACGAAATGTTTATCAAAGTTCTTCTGACCATCATCTTCCTGGCCGTGATGATTGGCGTGGGTCTCTACACCCGCAAGCAGGCCAGCAGTGTGGACGGCTTCGTACTCGGCGGACGTGCCGTAGGTCCGTGGCTTACCGCTTTTGCCTTTGGCACCAGTTATTTCTCCGCAGTAGTCTTTGTGGGCTATGCCGGACAGTTCGGTTGGAAATACGGACTCTCCAGCGCATGGATTGGTATCGGCAATGCCATTATCGGTTCCTTGCTGGCGTGGGTCATTCTCGGCAAGCGTACAAAACTTATGACGCAGCATATCGAAAGCCGCACCATGCCCGATTTCTTCGGTACCCGTTTCCAGGACCAGGGACTGCGCGTAGCAGCCAGTATCATTGCCTTCGTGTTCCTGATTCCCTATACCGCTGGTGTGTATAGCGGCATTTCACGACTCTTTGAGATGGGTTTCAATATCCCCTACGAGTATTGTGTAGTCATCATGTCAGTCCTTACTGCCGTATATGTCATCCTTGGTGGTTATAAAGCAACGGCCATGAACGACTTTATTCAGGGCATCATAATGCTATTCGGAATTGTTGCAGTCATTCTTGCAGTACTGAATGCGCAGGGTGGCTTGGTGGCTGCTGTTGACAAGCTGGCTGCCCTACCCTCTGATGCAGATCCATCGGTGAATGGCGGCTTTGCCTCGTGGTTCGGTCCAGACCCATGGGGACTGCTGGGAGTGGTTATCCTGACATCACTGGGTACTATGGGACTGCCGCAGATGGTGGGTAAGTTCTATAGCATCACCGACGAGAGTGCCATCAAGCGTGGTACTGTCATCTCGACCATCTTCGCCTTCGTTGTGGCTGGTGGCTGCTATTTCCTCGGTGGTTTCGGCCGTCTGTACGACCCTGTTATCGCAGTTAACGGCAAGATTGCCTACGACAGTATCGTTCCCGCTATGCTGGTCACACTGCCCGACGTGCTTATTGCACTCGTAGTCTTGCTAGTACTCTCTGCCTCCATGTCAACGCTGGCCTCACTGGTGCTCACATCATCAAGCACGATGACACTCGACCTTATTTATCGCGACAAGAAATCGTTGCCTGGCGAAGTGGAGGAAGGAACCATCGACGATACGGTGGCTGAGAAGATTGAGCAGCGCAAGGTGGTAGTGATGCGCGTACTGATTATGTTCTTTATCGCCATCTCCCTGATGATTGCCCTCAATCCGCCGACGTTTATTGCCCAGCTGATGGGTATCTCGTGGGGTGCACTGGCTGGTGCCTTCCTCGCTCCTTTCATGCTCGGTCTTTACTGGCGTGGTGTTACAACTACCAGCGTCTGGGCTTGCTTCTTCTGGGGCGTAGGACTGACGGTTGTCAATATGCTGTTGGGCAATCTGATTAATCCTATCAACTGTGGCGCCATCGCCATGCTGGGTGGTTTCCCTGTAGTATGGGTTACTAGTCTGCTGACGAAGAAGATAGACAGCAATATTGTCAACAAGATTTTTGAATGCTACAAATAAGCACCTGTAATAGCAACATTAAAAATGGACGGTCCTCAACAGACCGCCCATTTTTAATATACTATGGTGAAGAAATTACTTCACAAACTTCTTACCCTTCTGAATATACAGGCCCTTACTGGGTTGAGCATTTATCCTGCGGCCTTGCAAGTCGTAGGCGTTACCTCTACCCTCTTCCATCTTACTTCTTACTTCAGTAATGCCTGTTGTTGACTCAGTAACAGTCAGCACACCAGCCACGAAAGTGAGCTTATAGCTCTCGGCTGTAGCAGTGACGGTGATAGGATACTCACCAACAGGAGAACTCTCGTCAGCCTCACAGGTGAATACAGGCTCAACAGTC
Source organism: uncultured Prevotellaceae bacterium (assembly GCA_900316265.1). Taxonomy (GTDB): domain Bacteria; phylum Bacteroidota; class Bacteroidia; order Bacteroidales; family Bacteroidaceae; genus Prevotella. The sequence goes on from ONCH01000015.1 coordinate 12,006, forward strand.
CAAACAGGAACCGTCTCGTTGTTCACCAGTCCGTCGAATACCAGCAAGAACTCCGGATTGGGTTGTCCCTGCTCACGGGTAGCGTTCTCAACAGTAGCCGTAGCATCCACCTTCTGCACGATAAGGTAGCCATCATACAAATCAATATTCTCGCCATCGATAGTTCCCTTACTGATGGTAACGGGATACTTACCAGCAGGAGAAGTGGGCGTTGCCTCACAACTCAGCACAGGCTCACCTGTAATGGGATCGCCTGATACGGAATATACAAATATAGGATTCTCCTCACCATACTTACGAATAGTATTACGCACCTTCACGCTGGAGCCATATTCTATAATATTGTCAAAGTCATCGTTCTTGAAGGCTTTCCACTGTGCCGACTGTGCATATTTGGTCTTCGTTCCTGCAGGGACATACAGTTTGCAGGTATATACAGTAATTCCAGCAAAGACGTCACTACCTTTCAGTTCAGGAACTTCCTTGTTGACTACACGAATCTCCATCAGACCACTGCAGTTACGCATAGCCTCACGACCAATCGTAGTCAGGCTGGCAGGCAGCACCACCTTCGACAGACGAGCACAGCCAGCCATTGCACAGTTGCGCAGAGCCACCGTACCATCGGCAATTCTCAATTCTCCACTCTTCACAGGCAGTACGGCAATAATCTCCGTCTTTTCTGTGTTCCATACTATCTCGTCGTCAATGACAAAATCAGCATCAGCTGCAATCTCGCCAATCTCCAGTTCACGGAGTTGTGTACAGAGACCTAAGCCACCTTCACCCCACCTCTTCAAACCTGCAGGCAACACCAGTTTCTGCAGATACTTACAACCCCAAAAAGCCTTAGCGGGAAGTTCATCATCAGCCGTTGTCAGCTTTTTGCCATTCTCTATCAGGTAGGGGTCACCACCACTGACAATACGCGCTTCTGAGAGGTCAAGCACCTGTAAGTAACCACCAGTCTTCTCACCATTCTCATCAACACCACCCAAGCGACGAATCTGACGCAGGTCGCTAGAGTTGAGATTACCAGTAATCTTCAGCGTACCAACAGTACCAATCTTTTCGTCATCCAATACAGTATTCAGTGTACCTGCCTCAGCGAGTTCAACACTCTCCTCAGTAAGTTCACGGGGGGCACCCTTGACACCGATAATCATATCCTGACCCATATTGAACGTGTACCAACCAGGATTCAGCAGAGCGATATCGTAATAGCCGTCGTCATCGCCAGACCAGCCCCAGTTGACATACACCTTACCTTCTTCGTTGTATCCATGAAGCACAAAGGCATGACCACCACTGCTATAGCTGGCACCGCCATAGTAACAGGGACCATCCTCACTGAGTGTGCGATAGACGATATCCATCCACTCAGCCTCGGTATAGTTGTCGCGCTCCAGACACTCTGCTTCAGCAATGCCGAAATAGGTACGCAGACCAGCGGCAGCATCTGTGGAGTAGGCACCAGAGCCATTCTCCGTATTATTGGAACCACCATATTGCATGTCAGCAGCAACACCACAGTCGCGCATCAGCACAGCTACAGCCATTGCCTGATCGTCATTATAGGAAACGCCCTTGTAATCATCCAGCATGTTTGCCCAATCGTAGGTATGCTCACCAAAATCGGCTGTAATAGCCGTTCCCGTATAGTTTCCCTGAGGATAATATATAGTGCGTGAACCAATACCACACACGGGAACTTCAAAATACTTCAGCACCTGAGCCATAGCCGTAGCCACACAACCCGTCACGCAACGACCACCACCATAGAGAGACGTAGGCAACAGACGGTTATATGGTTCACCCTGGTCCCATAATGTTGTCATCAATGGACCTACATGCGTGGGATATTTTGCAGGATCGGGCTTGGTAGTACTCAGGCTGACGCCATTTTGTACAGCATACTGTACGGCACCCTGAACAGCCTCCAACCACCAACGGAAATTCTCATTAGCGCCATCGGAATACTTGGATGTCGAGACACCCAGCACCTCTGGCACCAAGTCGTCAGCAGCAATCACAGCAAAGCCACCCTGCTCATTACCAATAATCTGGTATTCAGCAGTAGTCTTTAGAACATTCAAGGCAGCAGCCTTACGAGGCGCCATCTTCTTACCTTTACGCTCTCCATTGATAGCTTTGGCAGCAGCCTCTTTCATCTGTGCCGGCGTACGAGGAGCAGCATCTACCATCAGGGCCACCATTAACATAAGGCCCAACAGTACTGTACAATTTCTTTTCATTTTTGTGTGTTTATTTTACAATTGTGTGCAAAGGTACAAAAAAAGTAAGAAATTGCAAAGAAAATGCATAAAAAAAAGAAAAAGTGCAACTTTTGCTGCACTTTTCCTTTAAATATGTGGTTTCAGATTACTTAACCATAATCTTCTTACCGTTCACGATATAGAGGCCCTTCAAACCGTCGAGGCTCTTAGCCTGATTGCGAATCAGCTTACCATCGATAGAGTAAACATCAACGGGCTTGCCATCAGCAGCAATCTGCTCGATACCAGTAACGATTTCAATCGTAGCAGTAGTAACACGTGACTCTGCACCGTTAGCATATACAGCAGATACGCCGAAGGTCTGTGTACCAACCTCAACCTTATCTGCAGCTACAGTGTAAGTAGTTTTGTCACCATCAACAGTAGCAATCTTCTCGTTATTGTAGTAGATGTTGAACGAAGCTACAGTAGCAGTTGTATTAGCGCTGAACTTCACATCGTCAATCAGCAGACCGAATACATCGGTAGAAGTGTGACGAATAGCGAAGTACTTCGTACCTGCGGGCAGGTCAGCAGAGAACTCAGTCCACTCAGTAGCATCGGAAGAGTAATCAGCAACCTTTGTGAAGCTATTAACATTATTGTCAGTAGAAGAAGCCCAAACCTCGAAGGTCTCAGCACCATACTGATTAGTAATAACACGAGCGAAGAAGCTAATGGTCTGTGCAGTACCTGGCAGTTCAGGAGAAATCATCCAGTGGTCAGTAGCAGGAGCATTACTTTCTTCAGCTGGACAGAACGATACCATGAACTGATTACCACTGTGAGGAGCATAGGTCTCAGCCATTGCTTCAGAAATCTGAGAAGGATTGAACACGATGAATCCCATTGGCTGATATGCGTTCGGGAAGTCAGTACCATTGAATCCATAAGTTCCAATTCCGTTGCCATCGTAAACAGTCCAGTCACCGAATGCACCAGTGTGCTGATCAGCAGTAATACCACCAAGACCGAATGGCTCAAATACAGTCTCGTCGTCGAAGCTCTCAGTAACCTCAGCAACACCACCTTCATTAACAGTCCAAGTGAGGTCTACGCCAGCTTTGCCCTTATCCTCAGCAAGCAGAGATGTAGGAGCAACAGCAGCAGGCTCCTGAACAGTAATGATAGTACTTGCGGTATTGTCCTCAGGGAGCAACTCGTTCTCATACTCAACACTAACAGTCAGTGTTACGTCACCAGCCTCGTCGAAGATAGAGGTCTCGTAGTCAACCTCGATGATGTCCTTCGTGAACGGAGCAAGCTCCTTGTCACCAATAACGTTTGTCAGCGCCTTGTTACCAGCTGTGATAGATACAACATAGTCCTTCACGGGATTCTCACCTGCATTGGTTACAGTAGCAACTATCTTAGCCTTCTGACCAGCAACTACAGACTTCGGAGCCTGAATGTCAGCCACGAGGTTGTACTGATACAAGTCAACAATCTTGATATTGTCAATCAGCAGCAGGTCACCGTAGTCCAAGACAACATTACCATTGTCGTCATAACCAGTAGCAATAGAAGGATTAGTAACGTCGATACCGATTGCAAAGCGGACGAAGCGCTCAGTATTAACATTAGCCAGAGAAACCTTCACTGTTGAGTAGTTTTCAGTAACGGGAACAGTAGCAATTACCTCCCAGTCACCACCATCCTTGCTTGCAAAGACCTTAGCATTGGCAGCACCAATACCCATAGCATCGAACAACAGAGTTGGGTTAGCAACACCCTTGATGTTTACACGACCTGACTCCAAGCGAACCAGACCTGGCTCGTCAACAGTGGTAATAGCAAGTGCGCAGTCGTCGTCAGAAGCCACACCAGTGAGGAAACCATAGGTGTTTTCGCAACCGTCTACAGCCCATGTACCATAAGCGAGATTACCACCAGTGAAGCTCTCTGCGAACGGCAACTCGTAAGGAGCACCTACCAGAGCCCATGTGTAACCACCTGCAAATTCATCACCTGCAGCAGGAGCAGCAGCATCACCCTGGAGTGCTACGACACCGAAGTACTTGTAATCCTGCTCACCCTCGTCACAAGGATAGTCAAATGTAGCAGAGGTCTGACCCGTAACGGTGGCGAGAACATCGTCAACAACAAGTACCTGCCAGAACCAAACAGTCTCAACGTGCATGCTTACTACAGCATACTTCACATCAGCCAGATTGACATAGCCACCGTTCTTACCAGCAACAGCATCCCAAGACATGCTGATGGTATTGGCAGTTGTACCAGTTACCTGGATGTTTGCTACATCACCGACCTCGTCAACACCAACGAATACAGATTTCTTTTCAGACTTCAGACCGTCGCCAGACTCGTTAGCAGCAACTACATAGTAAGTATAGATCTTACCATTCTCAACGTTGGTATCCTTCCAACTCTGAGCAGAACCAGCAGCAACACCAGTCAGTGTGTTAACCAGCTCGTTGTCACGATAGATCTTCACGTCAACATTACCCTCCAGTGCATTACCATTGATAGCCTTGGCAGGAGCGGTGAATGACAGGTTAGCCTCCAGAGCGCCCTCAGCACCAGCAGCAACAGCAAAGTCAGCAACAGCTGCAGGAGCAGTCTCCTCAGGAGCGAGCTCAACGGTCAGAGTCTGTACACACAGGTTGAACATGTCTGCATCAGAGGTAGCGTGGATAGCGAAATTATATGAACCATCCTCAGCGGGTGCGAATGTACCCTCATACTCATTCCATACACTGTTAGTAGCCTCGTCATCACCAGAAATGGTAGTTTCAGGAATAACCTTCTCTGTCAGGCCAGCTACTGTAGGTTCCTTACCAGCCAGGACCTCAAACTTCTCATCATAGCCAGAGTTACGGGCAGTAACAATGACATTATACTTCTTACCTGCCTTCAGCTTGAACGGCATTGTAACCAGATAATCGTCAGCGGCATTAGAAGAGCTATAGCCATAGTAAGCACCATACGATGCACTCCACAGCCAAGTCTTGCCATCACCATTGTTATCAATAACGCCGAACAGATCCAGCAGATCCTCTGAGAAGTCGAAGGTATGAGGAACATCATAAGCGACAGACAAGAAAATGCTCTTCTCCTCACTCTTGACACCAATACCAGAAGTGTTATAAGGAATTACCTGATAAACGTGAGTACCAATAGTCAAGTCCTCAGCATTGTCAGTATAGCTATATTCAACACCAGGAGTTAAAGTACCCTCGTATTCTATTTCTATTTTCTGGATAAAGGCCTTTCCTCCAGTAGCAGTAAATGCAATTTCATTAGCAGAACCTGTCCATGTACCAGTAGCACCATCGACTACCAGACCCTCAGCTGCTAATTTATTGTTAGAAGAACTCACAAAGGTGAAAACAACCTTCTTAATAACACCACCGCTAATAGTCATAGAGTTCTTGTCATACAAGCGTAGGCTCTTATCATTTGCCCAATATCTAGGATGAGTACTAGCATCATTCTGAGCCAAAGCAGCTGTAAGACCAGCACCAAAGTCAATGCTTGTAATATCCTGTGAATTCTCGTAACCCTGATCGGCAGCTACCCAATTAATAGAAGGAGAAATAGAGTTGATGACATTACCATCACGGAGTACGTCAATCTTGGTAAGTTCTGTCAAATCGTCACCAGCAACTGTCTTGGTAGGAGCCTTGAATGAAACAACAGCCTCCAACACATTGGGAGTCTGAGCAACAGCAAAGTCAGTTACAGCAGCAGGAGCAGTAGGCTCAGCACCAGCCTCTACGAGGAAGTTAGCAACAAACAGATTCCACATATTGGCATCACTGATAGCATGGATACCGAAGTGATAGTAGCCAGTCTCAGCAACCTCTACGGTTTCATTCTCGTAAGTAGCAAACTCCTTAGAAGCAACTTGTGTTGCAGCCAGTACGCTCTGTTTCAAAGCAGAAGCCTTAGGTTCAGTACCAATCAATACCTCAAATACCTCAGGATATGATGTAGAGGCACTAGCAGCATCGATAGCGAAGTGATACTTCTTGCCAGCCTCCAACTTGATAGCGGGAGAAATCAACCAGTCATCAGCAGCATTTGCGCTACTATAGCCATAGTATGTACCATTGTCTGCGCTGAAAATCCATGTCTTACCGTCGCTGTTGCTGTCGATAACACCAAACTGAGCGAACTCGTCTTCAGTACCCAACGTATTGGTATAAGGCAGAACGTCAACATTTGCACCAGTAGTAGCCTCTTCCTCAGCAAATGAACCTTCCTGAACAGTAACACTCTCAAACCATGACAGATAATATATCTTATCGTCAGCAGCATTCAAAAGGAGATTAGAACCTGTCAACACCTTAGCAACTGCATCATAAGTCATGACGAAATCAGCCAGTTTGTTGTTTTCAACATCAGCACCAGTTGCCCAGATATTCATGCCCTGATAAAGACCAACGAACTGAAGCTTAGCAAACGTTACAGTTGAGCCATTAATAGTACCCTTAATCCAAGCATCGGGGTATGCAGTAAACAAGCCCTTGATATATACATCGTTATTATCGAAACCAATGGTAGCAGTTGAAACGGCACCATCAATCTCCGTATTCCATGTTTCAGTTATCAAACCATCAGGAGCAACAACAGGATCGGTAGATGCTGGAGCATATTCACTATCAAACGTCAGAACAGTCTCTGCATCACCAGACTGCATACTGTTGTCATCACTCCAGAAACCTGCTATTACAACATAATCTGTTGAGCTTGTTCCCTGCAAAGTAAGCGTATTTCCATCAATAGTGAAAACAATGTCAGCCTGCTCGGCATTAGGTGCAAATCCTGAACCGCTAACATATGAACCCCATTTTACATCAATTGTGGCGTTATAGTTAGCAACATAGACAATTGGCTGACCAGCAGGGAATGTGATGGTATTACCACTCTTTGTACCCTTAATATAAGTATCATTTGCAATACGAGCAATCGGATCCTTGAAGTAAACGGTACCATCTTCACACTCAATCAGTGTAGCATGACCAGACTGGGTCGTTACTTTCCAGCCACTATTGTAATAGTAAGAATAACCTGTACGCGTGTAGTACTTCAGTTCACCTTCTGCAGGAGCAGTGATAATACCATGTTCATCTACAGCCTCTGCTCGGCGAGAAACACTTGAAGCAGATGAATTGAAAAATACTGGACGAGGAGTTCCACCCAAGAGAGAATTGGCTACATTATGGGCACCTGCCATATTCTCTGCCATCAACTTTTCGAAAGAGACTTTGTCTTCTTCGATTTTGTTAATAGCCGTTTCCAAAAGAGTGGCCTTAGCGATTTGCTTAAACTTTGCGCCAGTAAAGGCCAAACCAACAGTTTTGTCATTGGCCTTGGCCATAGCAGCCTTGACCTTCTGCACATCGTTAACCTTCAGAGGACCAGCCTTCAGAACTGTTGTCTGCTTAGCGGCCTTCTTGGCAAACTGTGCCTGAGTAGGTACTGTCAACAGCAATGCTGCTAACACGACCAAAAAAGATGTAAACTTTTTACTCATAGTTGAACATTTAGTGAATAATAATTATAAATAGTTAATTCATTGCATTGTCCAGTTTGGTGTATTTTATCAGAAACACAAGTGCAAAGGTAACACTTTATCAGAACATACGCAAACTTTTTTGTGTTTTTATTAGAAAAAAATAAGTTAAACTACCAAATTGTAACAAAGGAAATACAACTTGATTCCTATACCTTATTATAATATATAAGGGTGTCTCGTATAAGGCTGATACAGTTCTGTATTAGGCTAGTAAGCACCACTTATTAGGCTAATACGGAGCTGTACTAGGCTAATAAGTAGTGCTTACTAGGCTTATTTCTGAGGCAATAAGCAATAGTTAGAGTTTCACCACTATTTGATTGCCTTTATAGTCCACTACTGGAGCATTCTGTGGTTCGAAGTCAAGTGCACGAGGCTGGTCGGCAGTGACATAGACAATACGGAAACGGCGCTCCTTGAGCATTCCCTTAAAGTCTCCCTGACGCTTTCCAATAGTCAACGTCTTGGCGGCATCGTCGTAACTCACATCAATAGTAGAGAACTTGCCCTTCTCATAGTTGTAGTTAGTACCCTCGTCCTCATAGAGCTGGAACTCGCCATTGTTGCCTCCATAGACATACAGCGTAATGTTATCGGCAGGACGCTCATCGCTATACTGCATCTCAGGACCATAAGGGATAATGCTACCCTCGCGGACATAGACAGGGATGCGCTCGTAGGGAGCATCAACTATCAGACGCTGACCGCCATTAATGTGCTCGCCAGTATATAAATCGTACCAACCTGTCTGCTTGGGGAAGTAAACAGCACGATTGCGAGCCTTATAGTAGCCAACGGGACAAGCCATCAAAGCAGGACCGAACATCCACTGGTCTTTGATATTATAGATGTCCTTATCGCCATTGAAGTCCATCATCAGACCACGCATCATGGTATAGTCCCTAGTATGTACCCAGCCTGCCATTGAATAGAGATAAGGCATCAGACGATAGCGCAGCTTGTCGTAGTAGACGAACGACTGGTAGGCGGGATGGTTGTCGGGCGCAATATTCCATATTTCACGCAAGGGCCACTGGCCATGAACACGGAACAAGGGAATGAACGTACCGAACTGACTCCAACGGGCCTGCAATTCACGCCATTCCTTCAGGTCTTCATTTTCTACCTTTTCCTGATCATATAACTGCTGGGCCTTTACATAACGGTCTTCCACACAAAAGCCGCCCTGATCCATACCCCAGAAGGGCAGGCCCGACATACAATAGTTCAAGCCTGCTGTCATCTGTGCACGCATATCTTCCCAACGAGTACCGATATCTCCACTCCATGTAGCTGTACTATAGCGCTGTTCACCAGCAAAGCCACTACGCGTCAACAGGAAGACGCGCTGGTTGGGATTGACAGAACGTTGTCCGTTGTAGATAGCATCGGCATTCACAATACTATAGGCATTGAAATACTCTGTCGATGTACCTAAGGCTGTCGGACCACAGAGTGCCTTACGATACCACATCGGTGTACAGTCACGGACGTTAGGCTCTGAAGCATCCATCCACCAAGCATCTATACCATATTTATACTTAGAGTAGAGATTGTCGTTCATCTGACGCCAGAACATCTTGCGAGCGCCAGCACTATAGGCATCATAGAACGAACCCACATAGCCAGGACCTACCCAGTCGTGGATATCGTCCTTGACAGCCTGGTGGTACATCCAGCCGTTCTTGTCAAGTTCTTTGTAGTTGTCGGTATTACAATAGAACTTAGGCCAGACGGAAATCATAAAGCGGCCACCCATCTGGTGCACGCTGTCGAGCATAGCCTGCGGATTGGGGAAGCGCGACTTCTCAAACTGGTGAGAGCCCCACTGGTCCTCCACCCAGTAGTTCCAGTCCTGCACGATGTTGTCGATAGGAATCTGGCGCTTGCGGAACTCTGCGAGTGTACCTACGATTTCATCAGAGGTCTTATAGCGCTCGCGGCTCTGCCAGAAGCCCAACGTCCACTTTGGATAGACGGGTGCCCTGCCTGTCAGCGTACGGTAACCAGCAATAATCTCATCCGCATTCTTACCCGCAATGAAATAATAGTCCATATCCTGTGCCATCTCCGTCCAGATGCTCAGACGGTTTTGCGTCGTATTCACAGAGGCGCGCAATCCGCAGTAGCTTACCCATCCGTCAGGACGCCACTCCACACGAAGCTGGTAACGTTCCCCCTTCATCAGACGGCAGTGGAACTTGTAGGTATTAGGATTCCATGCTGTACGCCAACGTTCAGGGACGACCTCTTTGCCATCGATATATACCTTAATATAACCCGCATAATAGAGAATAAAGTTAAACGATGCCGACTCACTGGGTTCTATAAAGCCCTCATAAACAACGTTGGCACCATTAAGCACAAAGCCCTTGGGCAGATTCTTAATACCACCAGGCTCAGTCTGGAGTGCCAGTTCCGACTTCTCCGGCGTATCAAACTCATAGTACAACGAGTCCTCCTGACGCACCAGCGTCTGCCCATTAGCATCGGTATAGGTACCCGTCAAGTGGCCCTCTACGCCTTTCTTATCGTAAAGTTTAAAGATACGGTTCAGCTGCTGGTAGTCATCTGGATTTCCAAAGCGTCCATAGGAATAAGCGTCCCACAACAGTCCATAATTGTAACTGGACATAACGAAAGGAACACTGACCTTGGTATTATATTGGAAGAGGTCCTCATTCTTTCCCAACATGTTCAGCTCTTCAGACTGGTGTTGTCCCAAACCATAGAGACTGCCAGGATTACCATTGAACAACAGGTGCCACGATAATCCATTACGCTTTTCTTCAGGAACCTTATCTGCATCGACACCAATCTCACGGTCTGGCACACGGAACGGCTTAAATGTCTTGCCATTCTCTGCTTCACCGATAATCAACTTTCCTGCGGCATCATAGAAGCGCACCTGTCCTGTCCGCTTGTCAACACGAGCCTCGATATTGGCGGCCTTGACACGCACCAGATGACCATCAGTGACCTCAAACTTAGGTTTGGCGGTCTGCTTGACGATTATCAGGCTCTGCTTCTCTGACAATTGTGCTTGAGAGGTAGCCTGCACGCGAATAATATTGTCTGTCACGACCTGCAGACGAACCACCTTAGCGCCATCGGCCTGGGGTTGTTGTACAGGAATCGTAATAAACTGTCCTGTAACGGTGTAGTCTGCAGCCAGTAGTACGGTTGTCACCATCGACAGCACTCCCGCTGCCATTGTTCTCATTAGTTTCATTTGTTTCTAAGTATCGTTTGTTAATTATTAATCATCTAACAGCACAGCTTCTTCTATTTCTTCAGCTGGTGGAAACGTGATTACGAAGATTGTACCGCCGCCAGGATTGTCCTGAATACGGATTGTACCCTCATGTGCATCGATAATAGCTTTCACGCGATCCAGCCCAATACCTTCATCATTAGCCATAGGATCGAAGGCATGCTCCTTGTACTCGTCCTTGATACCAATACCATTGTCGGCAACCTGTATCTGCACATGATTGTCCTGCTGGCGTACAACACCCACGCTGATAATACTGTCATCATGGGCAAAGAGTACGGAGTTATTGAAAAGAATTGTCAATACCTCAGACAAAAGGGCACTGTCGTATTCTGCCTCCAATTGTTCTAAAGGTGAGAAGAAGTTGACCTTGACACTCTTGCTCTTGTCTGGCGAGACATAGTCCTCACAGAAATTTCGCAGGAAGTCAACAATATCATTCAAATGACGACGAGCTACAACATGATAGCCAGGAGCCGCCTCTTCAGGATGGTCAGTAGTGCCGTGCTTCTCGGCATACTCCTTCTTCATCTGCATACGCTGTTCGTTCATCCATTGTTTCTTCTCCAGCTCACGACGTATCGTCTCTGTCTCCATACGACGACCTTGGCGTTTCATGAACCAACGACGCCAGAGAAGTGCAATACCAACAACAGCAAGCATATAGAGCATGAAAGCCCAACGTCTACGCCAGAGAGAAGGCAGGATAGTTATATCCATGCGTGCCTCTTCTTCTCCGATAGAGCCATCGTCGTTGAGCATGCGTACACATAGCGTATAGTCACCGTCACGCAGAGAGTTATAAGTGATATTCGGATTCAACTCCGAAGTTCTTACCCAGTTGTCGCTAAAACCTTCAAGCTTATAGACAAAGCGCTTGCCATTATTAACAATACCAGCATCGCTAGCCAACTGAATGGTAAACTGGTCATTGTAGTTCAAGGTAATCTCACGACACTCCTCCAGCGCCTCGTCCAAGATAACACGCCCGTCAATCTCATGACCCACAGGTACATCGGCATCAAACAGTTGCAGGCCGCTGAAAATAGGACGTTCCTTACTCTTTACGTCAGTCATCGCCTTGGGATTGATTATATCCAGACCGCCCTGTCCACCAATAAGTATCTTACCATCGTGCGTCAGACAGGTCGAACGCTGGTTATAGACAGCTTGCTGCAGTCCGTCGCGGTTGTTATAACTACTGATATTAAACTGCCAAGTACCGTCTTCCTGCTGTTGGGGAACGACCTTCGACACGCCATGGTCGGTGACAACCCAGATATTATGCTGTTGGTCTTCAATAATCGAACAAACACTGGAGCCAAATAATCCGTCCTGCATATCAATCAGACTGCAGGTCTTTCGCTTCTGGTCGAAAACGAGGACACCACAGAACGAGCCCTGCCAGATGATACCACGCGAATCCTCCATTACAGAAACGGTATTACCCGACTGCGATGGGAAACGCGTATAGTTCGGTATCTCGCGGGGGCACAACTGCCCCGTCACAGGATTTAAGAAACACCAGTACCAGCTGGTACCCATCATCAACCAACCTTTCTTAATCCACGAAGCAGAAGTAACATAGTTGGCATTAATCTTAGTGTTACTGGTATCCCATGTGCGGAATTTACCCGTCTTCAAGTCAAGCATCTGGATACCAGAACCCAGCGTACCAATCCAGATGCGGTGCCACTTGTCCTCGGTGACGCTCCACACATTATCGGTGGCAATACCACCAGGCTCGTTTGTAAAGTGATAATTGATGATGGTCGCCTCGCCATTGTCATTCTTAGGGATACAACGCGTCAAACCACTATTATAGCCGCCAAACCAGATACTGCCGTCGCTGGCTCTGTGGGTACCCACCATGATATTACCAAACATCGGGCTGTTCTCTTTTGTATAATGAGCAACTGTCTCCTGACGCTTCGGGTTATAGACTATAATACCGCGGTCATTCGTACCCAGCCAGTAGTTGCCAAAACGGTCCTCACTGACAGCATTGATGTCGCCCAATTCCAAATTCATCATGCTGGCCGACATCTCCCTATACATATTCACACCGTTCTTGAAGGAGCCTATCCATACTAGCCCATGAGCATCCATATAGATATTGCGGAGAGTATTCTCGCTGATGGACGACTCATCGAACTTGTTGTTCAAGAACTGTCGCATCTCGTGTTTTTTCAGGTCAAAGACCAATAGTCCTTCATGGTCAGTGGCTAGCCAGATACGTCCCTTGCCATCCACTTTCAAGTCCCATACCTGCAAGTCTTCAGGCACATTCTCTATTTGGTATTCGCGGAACAGGTTGGCATAACCGATACGCCACTTGCTATCCTTATCTACTCGAACATAGCTATAGTTTTCTGCCGACACCCATATATTACGATCTTTGTCCACACACAGGTGGTATTCCCTGTTCTCCGGAGAACCGTGCTGACGCATCCAATTGTCGTCATACACCTTCCTACCCTTCTCACCATCGAAACAAACTATTTCACCGTTCGAGGTAACCATCATTATACCGTCATCACAGTCAGAAAAAGCTGTGAAGTTATAGGTAGGATTCAGCTCATTGTCGCCATAGCCGAAATTAAAGTGGCAGGTCTTTTTCGTATTGGGATTGTAGTAGTATAGTCCTTTCTCGTAGAACTTTACCCAGAAATTCTTCTTCGCGTCGATAAACATCTGCTCAACGCCCTTATTGAAACCGAAATATTCTTCCAGTATATTGGAGATATTACGTTCAAAGCTCTCCGTCACAGGATCATACACGCAATAGTTCATACCCTGATGGAGCCAGATCTTACCATCATAGCTCTCCATTATCTCAGAAGTATTATTATCGCGCATAGTGGTAGTATCACGCGTATTGGCATAGAACGTCCTCACGCGATAACCATCATAGCGGTTCAAACCGTACATCGTTCCTATCCAAACGTAACCCTTAGAGTCACGGAACGTACAGTTAACCTGCGAGTTAGACAAGCCATTACGGGTATCCAGCCTACGGAACTTCATATCGGGAATCGCGGCCTGCACGCCCAATGGCAGCAAGACAAGAAGTAATAAGGTATAAATCGTTTTTCTCATGATATCATAGGAGTTATTTCATCACTTTGGCAGAAGTATCACGGATGACCAACTGCTGAGAAACTATTTTCTTATATACTTTCGTGTCACCCTGAATATTCTTGAGCAACAGTTGACAGGCAGTAACGCCCATTTGGTGCGATTGATCAACAATGGCGGACATGCGAGGAGTAACGTAAGCTGCATGAACATCCTCAGTGAAACCAATCAGTGCTACATCATCGGGGATGCGCAGTCCACAGTTCTTGATAGCCGTAAAGGCTGCAAAAGTGATAATATCGTTAAAGGCAATAATAGCATCAGGACGATCACTTCGGCGCAGCAGTTCTTCAGCATTATTTAAAGCCACCTCATAATCAATTTTGTCGCACACCACCATCTCGCGATCTATCGGGAGACGGTTTTCACGAAGCGCCTCCAAATAGCCATGCTTACGGCGACGCACCATATCCAGATGATTAGGTCCACCTAAGAAGGCTATACGTCGACTACCAGTATCTATCAAATGTTGCGTTGCCATTTGCGCAGCCTCATCGCCATTGGCAGTTACCGAAGAGAACTTATCCGTCAGACAGGTACGTCCAAAGAATACCAAGGGAATACCCATATCTGCTATTTCTTCAAAATGATGGTAATCGGTGGTACCTTGCGCCAAACAGGCAATAATGCCCTCTACATGCATGCCGATAAAATTATCAATAGCATGGGCCTCATCTTCGTAGCTCTCATGACTATTGGCACTGATAATACTGTATCCTGCACGACGTGCCTCATCCTCAATACCGTCTAAAACAGCGGCATAATAATGAGTGACAAGGTTAGGAACAACCACACCAATAACCTTTGGAGCTTCTTTACGCAGACTCTGCGCAAAAGGATTAGGTCTGTAGTTTAATTTCTTGGCAAGGTCTTTAACACGTTGCTGCATCTCTGCGCCAATCTCAGGAGAATTGCGCAGGGCACGACTGACGGTGGCGATGCTGACACCCAGTTCCTTAGCCAGATCTTTGAGCGATATACGATGCTGCTTTTTCACGTTCATTGGTTAGTCGAAATAGTTAGTCACCGCAAAGGTAATAAAATATGAGCAAAATCGCAAACGTTTACGTGTTTTTTTTATGTTTTTGCGTTACATTTTACGTAAAATCTCCGTAACTTTGCACCAGAAAAAACAGAATGAGTAATGAATAGTTGATAATAAGTTAGTTAGAAGCTAAGGCTAAGGATGTCGTGAGATATTTTTAGCCTTTTTCTTTTTAACACGCCAACAAAGCCTTTATTAGAACATCAGTGTAAAGCCAAGGCGTACACTGTTTTTAGGGCCGAAACGGCAATCATTATAATTCATGCGACGAACATATTCCACCTGGAAAAAGCGGAAAATACTACGAATACCTAATGAAATTTCCCAATAAGGGATTTTAGGATTCATCAGATTTGTCTGCTCAGGGAATACCATCAGCACATTGCTGCCTGCATTCTGTTCCAGATAAGGATTATTTTTATCGGACAAGGCTCCCCACAGCATCTTTGCTCCGACATATTCGCGCCAGCGAAGTCGTCGAATCAGCGGGATGCGATTGAATATTTTTCCTTGCATATCCCAGTTAAAATCGACACTGACAAAGCGGTCGTTCAAGAACTCCATCTCAGAAATAAGATTGAACATGTGCTTATGACTGAAATAAGACAAGTTAGATGCTGGCATGCACAACAGGGGGAAAGGAACTTGGTTCCACTGCACACCACCACGGGTAAAGAGGTCGATGCGCCCCCACGATCCTAACCAGAAACGCTTAAAAATACTGGCCTCAGTGTAGTTGTAGGTATAGTCACCTCCTAGTAATTTCTCCACACCAACAGCATGACTGACGGTAATGATAGGAGCCTCTCGATTAACCTTATGACGTTTCATCTTGGAGTTAACATACAATGCGCCAGGACTATACTCTATCTCTGCACGCAACTCTGTAGTACGAATCTTTATAGAGGTGGGAGAAGTGGCAAGAGAATACAGAGGGATGAACAGCATGTTACCTGTAGCCTCATTCTCCTCGGTTTTAATGCGGAACTGAGTACGCAGACCCCACTGTTCTTCACGCTCAAAGGTCAGCTTCTGACGCTTATAATACATCATCTTATCTGCCTTAGCCCATTTCCATGCAGTAAAGACATTATCCTTGTCAGTGCTGAGGAACTTATCGGAAGGAGACATGACATCGTAGGTGCTTTGGAAAGAAATATTCCGTTTGGGAAACTCTTCAGGGGTATACTTCTTCTTGTTAAGCGACCATGTCATCTCAGCATTATAATAGGTATTCTTACTCTTCCAGCCATGGGCAACATATCCTTTCCAGAACAGGTGACGATTGAGATTCGCAGTAGTCTGGGCACCGAAGCGTGTTCGCAAGCCGTCTATGAAGTTACTACTCAGCATAGATGTCACGGGACCGATATCGACCTTGCTCTTCTTTCCTGTCTCAATATAGTTCTCCATGAGTATCTTCAGGGCGGCCAAAACGTATTTAAAACCTCCTGTGGATTGCATTCCCGTAAGGAAATCATCCATTGCATTTTCACTCTTAGTAAGCTGAAGCTTACGGTGCTCCTGCCAGAAGCTATCGTCCTGCATCTCAGCATCAGGATCAACAGCAGTCTTCGACTTGCCACGAAACAACTGTTTAGGAATCTCGTCGAAAGCATAGTCAGTGAGACGTGTAGACTTAATGGCCACACCCTTCTGAATGAAGTCGAAGAGTGCCATCTCCACAATCATGTCGTCAACAGAAAGTACCCACTCACCTGTAGGCAACTGCGTAAACTCCTGTACGACCTTCATATTCTCCACAAAATTCACATCTGTTTGATTGGGAAGTATCAGTTCGCAACGTTTGACCTGACAAGACGAATCCTTCAAGACGTAGAGATCGCCACGGAAGCCAAAGTCCTGCTGATTATTCGGCAGAAAATGCAAATGGATGCATGAATCTCGGTCAACAAGCAGCGTATCCTCAATATAGTAGCGATAGAAGGATATGGCTCCAGAGCTGATAGGTGATTCAAACGGATGTTGCAGGAGGCGCACATGATCGTCATAGATATTAATGTCAGTAAAGACATCCTTCGTCACAGTATTCAATATCTCACCAGTCTGAAAGAAATCATTGATACCTGATGAACGTTGTCCCTTCACAATGCTCTTCTCATCGTGAGGGTTACGGCGATAAACTTTCTGCGTCACAGTCTCATCAACACTGAGTGGCAGTATCAGCTTACCTGTCAAGTCATTGGTTTCCACCTGATTGAGCAACCAAGGGAACTTGCTCAACTTTGGATTTGCAAGCATCTCTGAACTTACATCGTTAAGAGCCAGTGTCAGTTTCTGATATTTCTGGTACTGGTAATAGTCGCGCAGGTTCAGATTTGTTTGTTTCTTGTTAGCAATAACACGTTTCATCAGATCTACAGCAGGATTATTCTTTCGACTGTAACGTGTACGCTTTTTCTTAACTGTAACTTCTTTCAGTGCCTTAGCATCCTGACGCAGTGAAATAAACAGTTTCTCACTCTCACTCGAAACATCAACGACACGTGATTTATAGCCCAGTACGCTAATAGTTAACCGTTTCCCTTTCAGCAAACGAATGGTAAAGTTTCCTTGTGGGTCGGTAATGGTCACCAAATTAAGACCCTTATACTGTACACTGGCAAAGCCAATACCCTCACCTGTTGCCTCGTCGACAACACGACCTTTGATAATATCCTGCGCATGTATAGGTTGCAGGAACATCAGCAACAATAATAGTCCTATTATCCTTATCATTTTCATTTATAGGGCACATCTACCCAAAACAGCGAACCCTGGCCCAGCTCAGACTCCATACCGACCTTGCCACCTAACGTGAGTGCCAAGCTACGGCATACGCTCAGGCCGAGACCTGTACCTTGTTCAAATTCATCAATTTTCACGAAACGTTCAAAGAGCCTATCACCACAGAACTCTGATTCAATTCCCTTACCGGTATCACGCACCCACACGCGCATGTTTCCAACCTCCAAATTACAACCGATTGTCACACCACCCTCCAACGTAAACTTCAGCGCGTTATCAACATAGTGGCAAATTATCTGCATCAGACGATTACGGTCGGTATAGGATATCAGCATTTCCGAATGCTTATCTATTGCCAATGACAGATGCTTCTTAGCGGCCCGTTCAGCATATTTTTTCACCACTTCCTGTAAAAAGTCTTCAATCTGGAAACGGGTCTTATGGACAGACTCACCACCTGCTTCCAACTTGGACATATTAACCATGTCCTCGAAGAGTTGCAACAGGCGAGCATTGTTCTGGAGAATCAATTCCGACAATTGCCTACGCTCTTCCTCCGAGGTCGTATCCGTCAACACCTCACTAAAGCCGACGATAGCATTAAGTGGTGTACGTATCTCGTGACTAACATTAGCAAGGAAAGCTGTTTTCAATCGGTCACTCTCCTCAGCCTGATTACGGGCTTTGATGAGTGCCATTTCTATCTCTTTTTGCTTATCAATACGCATGGAGGTGCCAACAATAGTCAAAGGATGGCCATTGGCATCACGCTTGTCCACGACAGCATAGGTTTCGCCCCAATTTATGACATCACCCAACGGAGAACGTGACTGATACTGTTCGTGAACCTGATCGACACGTCCTTCCACCAAATCCGTCATTCGCTCAGCTATACGCTTTTTATCCTCTGGCAACAGGTTATCACAAAATTGTTCTACATCAGAACCCGGTGGTATGGAAGGAATATCCAGTGCATCACGATAGTCGCTATCATAAGTGATGGTGCGCTCCCACACATCAATATGCCATACAGCCAGTTTCATTGCTTTCAATACCAGATCATACTCTATCGTACGACGTTTAACACCATTTAGCATCGTCTGTTCAACTCCAAGCTTCTTATACTGGCGTTGCTGCCAAATTAGAGAAAGCAGCAAGAATACGACCACAAACAGTGCAACCAACCAGAACAGAATATCTATCTGCATCAGGTCGGCAAGAGCTACGAGGGGAAGTGATTCTATCGCGTTCATCCGGCTAAGCACTTATGATTGCGCAAAGTTACAAAAAAGATTCTGAAAACCAAAGAAAAATACAAATTTCTTTGGTTTTTTGCTCTGTTTGCACTACCTTTGCACCATATTTATATATATTTACATAATGGCACAGCAATTTGAAATCATCGCCAAGACCTTTATGGGCTTAGAACCCGTCTTAGCGAAAGAGTTAGCACAACTGGGCGCAAACGACGTACAAGTAGGGCGTCGAATGGTATCATTCAAGGGTGACAAAGAGCTTTTGTATCGCGCTAATTTCCAACTGCATACCGCAATACGCATTTTAAAACCTATCAAGCACTTTCGTGCGCTCTCTGCGGACGACGTCTATGAAGGCGTTAAAGATATAGACTGGAGCGAATACATTGCCAACGACAAAACATTTGCCGTTGACTCAGTAGTATTCTCTGAAGAGTTCCGCCACTCCAAGTTTGTTGCCTATAAGGTTAAGGACGCTATCGTTGACCAGTTCCGTGAGCGCACAGGTAAACGACCCAATATCAGTATTACCAATCCAGACATCCGTCTGCACATCCATATCGCAGAAGACCAGTGCACACTCTGTCTCGATTCCAGTGGCGAATCGCTTCACCGTCGTGGCTATCGTCAGGAATCTGTTGAAGCGCCCCTTAATGAGGTATTGGCAGCAGGTATGATTCTGATGACTGGTTGGCAGGGAGAAACCGATTTCATCGACCCCATGTGTGGTTCTGGCACACTGCTTATCGAGGCTGCGCTCATCGCTCGCAACATGGCTCCAGGTCTGTTCCGCAAGGAGTTTGCTTTCGAGAAGTGGCCAGACTTCGATGCTGACCTCTTTGACAAAATTTATAATGATGACTCACAAGAGCGTGAGTTCAATCACCATATCTATGGCTATGACGTTGACATCAAGGCTGTCAACACCGCCCGACTGAATGCCAAAGCTGCTGGTCTGACCAGTGACATCACCGTTGAGGAGCGCGACTTCAAGGACTTTACCCAGCCCAAGAACAAGAGCATCATGGTGACAAATCCTCCTTATGGTGAGCGTATTTCTACACCCGACCTGTTAGGGACCTATAAGATGATTGGCGAACGACTGAAGCACCAGTTCACAGGCAATGAGGCGTGGATTCTCTCATATCGCGAAGAGTGTTTTGCCCAGATTGGCTTAAAACCCAGCATCAAAATACCTGTTTTCAATGGTTCTCTGGAATGTGAATTCCGTAAATATCAGATGTTTGATGGTAAGATGAGTGTCTTCCGTGAAGAAGGCGGTGTTGTTAAGACCGAAGAGGAGAAACGTCAGATGGCAGAGAAACGTCGTTTTAAGCAGAATCGCGAGTTCAAAAAGCGTCTTGACGAAGAGCAAGAGAATGCCGAAGCAGACATTCGCTCGTTTAAGTTCCGCTCGCTGGAACGCAAGGAGGCAAAACCATATAGAGAGCCTAGGGACTCCAGAGATTCTAGGGATTCTAAGGGTTCTAAATATTCTAGAGACGGCAGAGACTCGAAAAAGTTCAATAAGGGTGGTCGCGGATTTGATAAGAGAAAAAACAACAGACGTTTCGACAATAATGATGAAGATTAAACACCTACTCATCTTAGCCTTCCTCGTATTGCCTCTCGCAATAAATGCTCAAGAGAGCAAACAGGAAGACAAAAAGGCTGAGAAAATCATTGACATGCTATTTGAAAAGATGCAAAAGCTTTTTTCTCTTGAGGATCTGAACTTTGGTGGCGCCAACTACCGCAACCTGCAGCCCGAGAACAAATGGTATGCATGGTGGGGCGACGAGCTAGTACGCATCGACAAAGAGCAGTGTTTCCTCGTTGACAAGAAAACAGGCGAGGACATCCGTCCCCTTACCGATGATGAGAACAACGAACGAAAAGGTGGTGCGAAAGCCACAACAATTATCAAGGACTATCAATTATATGTCGTTGACGCACAAGGCAAGGAACATCAACTGACCACCGATGGCAGTCGTGAGATTGTGTACGGCCAAAGCGTTCACCGCAACGAGTTCGGCATCAATAAAGGTACGTTCTGGAGTCCTGACGGACAGCGCCTGGCCTTCTACCGCATGGACCAGAGCATGGTGACCGACTATCCACAGGTCAATATTTTCCCGCGTGAGGCTACCTACGAGCCCGACAAATACCCCATGGCAGGTATGAATGCCCATGTAGTGACAGTCGGTGTCTATGACATTAACACCGAAAAAACGATTTATCTCAAGACACCTAAGGGTTCAGTATGTGGTGACAGTGTTGCCACCTCCGCCCCTATCTATTTCACCAACATCGCTTGGAGCCCAGACAACAAAACCATCTACATATTCGAACTGAATCGCGACCAGAACGACTGCCACTTAGTGAGCTATGATGCTATGACTGGTGAGCGCATCGCCGAACTCTATCGCGAGACCAGCGACAAATATGTAGAGCCCCTGCATCCCATCCAGTTCCTACCTTGGGACAGTAGTAAGTTCATCATGCAGAGCCAGCGCGACGGCTACAACCACCTTTATTTATATAATAAGGAAGGGAAGTTATTAAGTCAGCTAACCAGTGGCCCATGGGTTGTTCAGGATGTACTTGGTTTCAACACTAAACAGAAGAGTATTATCATTGAGGCTAACAAATACCACCCATTGCACCGTCAAATCTACAGTGTCAATGTTAGTAATGGCAAGATGACACAGTTGACTACTGAAGACGGTGTGCATCATGGTGAGTTGTCGGCATCAGGAACTTTTCTCCTTGACCGCCATTCACATCCCACCCAGCCTCGGAATATCAGTGTGATCCCCTTGTCCAGCGGTTCACCCGCTAAAGCCACCCGCTTATTCACAGCCGCCGACCCTTGGAAGGACTATGAGCAACCCATTTTCGAGTGTGGAAGCATCAAGGCTGCAGACGGAATAACCGACCTATACTATCGCATGGTGAAGCCTTATAACTTCGACGCTAACAAGAAATATCCTACCGTGGTCTACGTTTATGGCGGGCCTCATGCCCATAATGTCGAGGCATCGTGGCACTGGGCAAGCCGTTCGTGGGAAACATATATGTCGCAGAAAGGCTATATTGTCTTTATTCTCGACAACAGAGGAAGCGAGCATCGTGGGCGCGATTTCGAACAAGCAACCTTTCGCCAACTGGGACAGATAGAAATGCAAGATCAAATGAAAGGCGTAGAATATCTGAAGAGTCTGCCGTATGTAGACGCCGACAAGCTCGGTGTTCACGGCTGGAGTTTCGGTGGTTTCATGACCATTTCACTTATGCTCAACTACCCTGATGTCTTCAAAGTTGGTGTTGCCGGTGGTCCTGTTATCGACTGGAAATGGTATGAGGTAATGTATGGTGAACGCTATATGGATACACCCCAGCAGAATCCTGAGGGTTATGAGAAAACAAGTCTCATCAACAAAGCAGGCAACCTAAAAGGAAAACTCCAGATTATCACTGGTTACAACGACAACACTGTCGTGCCGCAGCACTGCCTGTCATTCCTCGATGCATGTATCAAGGCTGGTACTCAACCAGACTTCTTTGCATATCCGGGCGAGGAGCACAACATGCGAGGACATGCCAGTGTGCATCTACACGAACGCATCACACAGTATTTTGAAGATTATCTGAAATAGTTAAGAGATAAGAGTTATGAAAGAGGAGCAGATACTAGTCCGCATCACAGGACAAGACCGTCCAGGACTGACAGCAGCCGTGATGGGCATTTTGGCTAAGTATGATGCCCAAGTGCTCGATATCGGTCAGGCCGACATCCACAGTACCCTATCACTCGGTATTCTGATTCGCATGGATGAAATGAAATCAGGACTGGCTATGAAAGAATTGTTGTTCAAGGCCACAGAACTGGGGGTTAACATCGGTTTCGCGCCTATCAGTGACGATGAATATGAAGACTGGGTAGGCCATCAGGGCAAAAACCGTTACATTCTCATGGTATTAGGACGACAGTTGGAAGCCCGTCAGATAGAGGCTGCTACGCGCATTTTGGCTGACCAAGGTTTGAACATCGACAGCATCCTGCGACTGACAGGACGTAAGAGCATCAAACAGCTCGACAAGCACACCCGTGCCTGCATTCAATTCTCGCTGCGTGGCGAACCCATCAATCGTCAGGAGATGCAATCAAAACTGATGAAGCTATCGCAACAGATGGAGATTGATTTCTCTTTCCAGAGAGACGATATGTTCCGCCGTATGCGCCGCCTCATCTGCTTCGACATGGACTCTACACTCATCCAAACGGAGTGTATCGATGAACTAGCTGAGCGCAACGGTGTCGGTGCTGAAGTTCGTGCCATCACCGAGAGTGCCATGCGTGGCGAAATAGATTTCAAAGAGAGTTTCACCCGTCGTGTGGCTCTGCTTAAAGGCTTGGATGTCAGCGTTATGCAAGACATTGCCGAGCACCTGCCCATTACTGAGGGGGTTGATCGACTGATGAATATCCTCAAGACCTGCGGTTATAAGATTGCCATCCTCAGTGGTGGATTTACTTATTTTGGTGAATACCTGCAGCGCCGCTACGGTATAGATTACGTTTACGCCAACGAGCTGGAGGTAGGCGAAGACGGCAAATTGACTGGCCGTTATGTCGGTGAGATTGTTGATGGACACCGCAAGGCAGAGTTACTGAAGCTTATCGCACAAGTCGA
Organism: uncultured Prevotellaceae bacterium; assembly: GCA_900316265.1. Lineage (GTDB taxonomy): Bacteria > Bacteroidota > Bacteroidia > Bacteroidales > Bacteroidaceae > Prevotella. The sequence goes on from ONCH01000015.1 coordinate 35,982, forward strand.
GAAGGTTAACCTCGCGCAGACCATTGCTGTGGGCGACGGTGCTAACGACCTACCCATGATTAGCGAAGCCGGACTGGGCATAGCCTTCCACGCCAAACCCCGCGTGGTGGCTAATGCCAAACAGAGCATCAATACCATAGGACTGGATGGTGTACTTTACTTCTTGGGATTTAAAGACAGTTATTTAGGAGAACAAGGAAAATTATAAAAATTATGAGAATACTACTTTTAGGCAGTGGCGGCCGTGAGCACGCCCTGGCATGGAAGATTGCACAGAGTGAGAAATGTGAGAAACTGTATATCGCACCAGGCAACGGTGGTACAGGCAACTGCGGTGAGAACGTCAATATGAAGGCTGATGACTTCGAAGCCATCAAGCAGTTCTGTATCGACAAAGCCATCGACATGGTAGTGGTTGGTCCGGAAGACCCACTGGTTAAAGGCATCTACGACGACTTGAAAGCCGACGAGCGTACGAAGAACATTCCCGTCATCGGTCCGTCAAAGGCTGGTGCCGTACTGGAAGGCTCCAAGGATTTCGCCAAAGCCTTCATGGTACGTCACAATATTCCTACTGCACGCTACGAAACTTTTGACGGTGAACATGTGCAGGAAGGATTAGCCTTCCTGGATACCCTCCAAGCTCCCTATGTACTGAAAGCCGACGGTCTGTGTGCTGGTAAAGGTGTTCTCATCCTACCTACCCTCGAGGAGGCCAAGAAGGAACTCAAAGAAATGCTGGGCGGTATGTTTGGCAATGCTAGCAGCCGTGTTGTCATTGAGGAATTCATGAGCGGAATCGAGTGTTCTGTCTTTGTACTGACCGATGGTGAGCACTATCAGATACTCCCTGAGGCCAAGGATTATAAGCGAATCGGCGAGCACGACACCGGTCTGAACACCGGTGGTATGGGTTCTGTCAGTCCCGTACCCTTTGCAACCAAGGAGTGGATGAAGAAGGTAGAAGACCGCATCATCCGTCCTACTGTAGAGGGTCTGAAAACCGATGGCATCGACTATAAGGGTTTCATCTTCTTTGGTCTAATCAACAGAACAAACACCCCTACTGGCGAACCAGAACCATACGTCATCGAGTATAACTGTCGTATGGGCGACCCAGAGACCGAGAGTGTTATGCTACGTTTGAAATCAGACATCGTCGATCTTTTTGAAGGTGTTGCAGCCGGTAACCTTGACCAGCATGCAATTACATTCGACGAACGTGCTGCTGTCTGCGTCATGTTGGTCAGCGGTGGTTATCCAGAGGCATACAAGAAAGGTTATCCCATTACTGGTATTGAGAATGTTGAAGGTAGCATTGTCTTCCATGCAGGAACAGCATTGAAAGATGGTCAGATTGTCACCAACGGTGGTCGTGTCATTGCCGTTTCTTCCTATGGAGTCAACAAAGAAGAGGCTCTCAAGAAATCTTTCACCGAAGCTCAGAAGATACAATTCACTGACAAGTACTTCCGTCGCGACATCGGAGCAGACCTATAAGAATGCATAATTAATAGTGAGAAAGCTACTGCAGAATAGGATTGCGGAAAGCAAGATGACCATGCCCGCCACCATCGCATATGCTTTGGCGGTGTGGTTATTGTGTGGTGTACTGTCAAACCATTGGTGGTGGCAGATAGGATGCTTTGCCGTCACCACCTATTTAATGGTGCAACTGAACAACGCCAATGTCCTAATACGTATCTTCTCACGTATGGTGAGCAGTTCATTTCTGGCATTGTCGTGTGCTTCATGCTTTCTCTTCCCATTCTTGCGCGAAGCTGTAATGATTACTTGCTTGACAGCCTTCACCCTACTATTCTTCTACACTTATCAGGATAAGAAAGCGGTAGGATTCACATACTATGCCTTCCTTTTCTATGGAGTGGCATCGATAGCTTATGTCCACGTGCTCTTCTTTTTACCACTCATTTGGGTAATGATGATTACCAATACCATGTCTATATCATGGCGCACAGGGACTGCATCACTCTTAGGATTATTGACTCCCTACTGGTTTGGTTGCATCTGGCTGCTTTACAGGCAGGATTATTCACTACTCACAGAACACTTTACAGCACTGGCTGTCTTCGACGAGCCATTCAACCTCTACGGTATCACTGACAGTCAGAAAGCCACGCTAGCACTTATCATTCTGATGGCTGTAATTGGCACTATACACTTCATACGCAAGAACTACCTTGACAAAATACGAGTCCGCATGTTCTACGGTTTCTTCATTTGGATGGACTTGGCAGCTTTGGCATTCCTATTGCTGCAACCACAGCATTTCAATGCCATGCTACTCATTATGATACTGAACACCTCTCCGTTGATAGCTCATTTCATAGCACTGACATCGACAAAGATCACCAACATCGTCTTTCTGGTACTTTGCTTTGCAACATTACTGCTGACAGTTTATAATATATGGAATTCATCATTTCTCTACTCATAAGCTACGGTTATTGGGGAATGCTTATCACGGCCTTTATTGCCGGTTCTTTCTTTCCCTTTTCCAGCGAGGCGGTGATGACGGGACTGCTGGCTGCCGGTCTGGATCCTTGGGGACTAATTATATATGGCACCATTGGCAATGTGGCAGGCGGAATGTTCAACTACTTCGTTGGACGCATGGGTAAGCTGGAGTGGATAGAGAAATACCTGCACGTCAAGCAACAAGACCTAGACAAGGCTACTCGTTTTATGGGCGGTCACGGCGCATGGATGGGATTCTTTGCCTTTGTACCTCTGCTGGGTTCAGCCATCACCATCGTCTTAGGACTGATGCGTGCCAATATTCCTATCTCGTTGACCAGTATCGCACTTGGTAAATTCCTACGCTACGTGGTACTTATTTATGGTGCACAGCTTCTCATCTGATAAATTCCCTTAATTTCCCCAAATTTCTTTCCTAAAATTCTCCATTTTCAATTATAAGTATTACCTTTGCAGGTTAGAATAGAAAATCAATAGACCAAATAATGAAACAATTCAGAATCGTGGACAACATCATGGGCTGGCTGGCCTTTGCCATTGCCGCCATCGTGTATTGTTCCACCGTCGAACCGACTGCATCGTTCTGGGACTGTCCGGAATTCATTTCTACAGGTTATAAACTGGAAATCGGTCACCCCCCCGGGGCACCGTTCTTCATGCTCACAGCCAATCTGTTCTCTCAGTTTGCCAGCGACCCCTCACAGGTAGCACTTATGGTGAACATGATGAGTGCATTATTGTCGGCTGCAACCATCCTATTCCTATACTGGACCATTAGCCACTTGGTGCGCCGTCTGCTCATCAAGCAGGAGGACTTCCGCAATGCCACGACGCTGAAAGATATCCCTATGTACAAATGGATAGCTATCGAGGCATCAGCAATGGTGGGTGCCCTCATCTACACTTTCAGTGATACTTTCTGGTTCTCGGCTGTAGAGGGTGAGGTATATGCCTACTCATCGGCTTTCACCGCAGTTGTTTTCTGGCTGATTCTGAAATGGGAAGACCAGGCTGACCAGCCCCATGCAGACCGCTGGCTGGTACTCATCATGTATATGACAGGCCTCTCTATCGGTGTTCACCTGCTGAACCTGCTGTGTCTACCTGCCATCGTACTGGTTTATTACTATTGCAAATTCCCCATCGACGACCCCAAGCGCGACCTGAAAGGTTCACTCATCGCCCTGTTCATCTCGGTAGTCATTCTGGCTGCTGTGCTTTATGGTGTAGTACCTGGCATCGTACAAGTTGGCGGCTGGTTCGAGTTATTCTTTGTCAACGTATTGGGTTGTCCGTTTAACACAGGTGAGATTGTCTATATCTTCCTTCTCGTAGCCACCATCATCTGGGCAATCTACGAGACCTACAACGACAAGGCTCCTAAGCGTCAGAACGCTGCCTTCCTATTGGCTGTCGCCATGTTGGGTATTCCGTTCTACGGACACGGCTATTCAGCTGCCATTATTGGTATCGTGGTACTCATTATCATGTGGTTCATCCTCGGTTACCAGATTAAAGTCAGTGGCCAAAAAGCCAAAGCCCTCGTTAGTGCTCGTATCAAGAACACGTCATTACTCTGCATGCTGATGCTGATGATTGGTTACTCGTCATACGCCCTCATCGTGATTCGTTCATCCGCTAACCCGCCAATGGACCAGAACTCACCAGAGGATATCTTCACCTTGGGTGAATACCTAGGTCGTGAGCAGTATGGTCAACGTCCGTTATTCTATGGTCCTGCCTACACCTCACAGGTGGCTTTGGAGAAAGACGGAGAATACTGTAAGCCCGTCATGAAGAAGGGCGATCCCGTTTGGCAGCGTAAGGAGAAGGCCTCACCCGACGAGAAGGATGAGTACTTCGTAGTACGTACGAAGGACGAGTACCAGTATGCACAGAACATGTTGTTCCCACGCATGTACAGTTCCGCCCATCGTGGCAACTATGAGAGTTGGATGGGTGAAATCAGTGGTCGTGAGGAGATGTACGACCGCTGTGGCGAGATGATTAGCGTCAAGATGCCCTCACAGTTTGAGAATCTGCGTTTCTTCATCTCTTACCAGTGCAACTGGATGTACTGGCGCTATTTCATGTGGAACTTTGCTGGCCGACAGAACGACTTGCAGGGTAATGGAGAGTTGGAACACGGCAACTGGCTGTCAGGTTTCGACTGGTTCGATAACTGGCGTCTGGGCGACCAGAGCAAGCTGCCCGACGAGCTGAAAGAGAACAAAGGACACAATGTCTTCTATTGCCTGCCACTCATTCTAGGTCTTATTGGACTCTTCTGGCAGTCATTAGGGAAGCACCATAATAACAGCAAGGACCAGACAGGTATTCGTCAGTTCTGGGTAGTCTTCTTCCTATTCTTCATGACAGGTCTTGCCATCGTTATTTACCTGAACCAGACACCTTCACAGCCTCGTGAGCGTGACTACGCATACGCTGGTTCATTCTATGCCTACGCTATATGGTGCGGTATTGGTGTTGCTGGCATCATCGAGCTGCTGAAGGAAAGAATTAAGCGCATCAGTGCTGTCGCTATAGCATCTATTGCATCTATTGCTTGTTTAGCCGTTCCTGTTCAGATGGCAACTCAGACATGGGATGACCACGATCGCTCAGGTCGTTATACCTGCCGTGACTTCGGACAGAATTACTTGATGACATTGCAGGATAAAGGCAATCCTATTATCTTTACCAATGGTGACAACGACACCTTCCCCTTGTGGTACAATCAGGATGTGGAGGGTGTGCGCACCGATACCCGTGTGTGCAACCTGAGCTACCTGCAGACCGACTGGTACATTGACCAGATGCGTCGACCTGCCTACGATTCGCCTAGTGTACCCATCTCGTGGGAGCGCATCGAGTACTGCGCAGGTACGAATGAGTATGTCTCTATTGAACCGGGCATGAAAGAGGCCGTACTCGACCACTACCGTCAGCATCCTGATGAGGCCCGTCAGCAGTTTGGTGAGGACCCCTTCGAACTGAAGAACATTTTGAAGTACTGGGTACGTTCCAAGAACGCTGACCTGCACCTAATTCCTACTGACACCATCTATATGACCATCGATAAGGAGGCCGTACGCCGTAGTGGTATGCTGATGGCAACTGACTCCATCCCTGATAAGATGGTTATCTCTCTGAAAGGCAAGCGTGCGCTATACAAGGGTGACCTCATGATTTTGGAGATGCTGGCTCAGTGCAACTGGGAGCGTCCTATCTATGTGGCCGTTTCTGTTGGCGACGACAACTACATCAACCTAGGTGACAATGTGATTACCGAGGGTTTGGCCTACCGCATCACGCCATTCACGACGACCCACGAGGGCAGACCCATCCCTGGCGTTAAGAACTTCGATACGGAGAAGACGTACGACAATGTGATGCATCGCTTTAAGTTCGGTGGTATCGACAAGCCCGGCATCTATCTTGACGAGACGGTCATGCGCATGTGCTATACCCATCGTCGCACGATGTCAAAGCTAGCTCTTGAACTGATGTACGAAGGCAAGGAGAAGAAGGCTGAAGAGGTACTGCGATATACTGAAAAGATGATTCCCTCGTTCAATGTTGCTCACAACTACAGTTCCGGCTCACTTGATATGGCTCGCACATGGGCTTCGCTGGGTAACAAGAAGGAAGCGTTGAACATCATCAACAAGATGTGGAAAAACTCCGTGCAGTATATGAAGTGGTTCTGCTCACTGGAGCAATACCGTTTCGATGCTGCGAAGCACGACTGCCTCGTAAACTTCTACATCCTCGAGCAGTTAGCATCACTCACTGAGATTGTTGACCAGACAACTTACGACAAGCAGATGAAGGAACTCTCGCTTCTCGGCAATATCTTCGAGCAGCGCGGTGGCAAACTATATGGTGACGAATAATGTTTATTGAGCAACCATCCAAATGGCTGCGCTGGATGTACCCGAAGGCACTCTGGCGTATGGACCCACAGGAGAAGGCCGTCTATCTGACCTTCGACGACGGGCCCATCCCTGAGGCTACACCCTTCATTCTTGATACACTGGCAAAGTATGGCATTAAGGCCACCTTCTTTATGGTGGGTGATAACGCCCGCAAGTACCCTGAACTGCACCAGCGCGTCGTTGACGAGGGACATCGAATCGGCAACCATACGCACAACCACATGGGTGGCTTACGCCATTCTGTCCACGAGTATAGCTACAATGTGGAGAAAGCCAACGCCTATTTGCATACCAACTTGGTACGTCCGCCTCATGGCTGGATGCGTCACGATCAGTATGCGTGGCTCAGTCGTAAATTCAAGATTGTCATGTGGGACCTCGTGACGCGTGACTACTCCAAATGGCTCACAGCTACTGACGTACTCAACAACGTGAAGCGCTATGCCCGCAACGGCAGCATCATCACCTTCCACGATTCGCTGAAAAGCATTGAGAAGTTGCGCATCGCTCTGCCTGCCGCCATCGAATGGTTATTGGCTGAGGGCTACGCTTTCAAAATCTTCGAGTAATAACTGACTGTTACATATAATAATAGGTGGAACCCGCAGGCTCCACCTATTATTAATATATCAAGGTACGTACGATTACTTCTGCAGTATCTTTTTACCGTTCTTAATCACAATACCCTTGAAGTCTTTAGCGACCTTCTGGCCAGCAAGATTGTAAACAGCATCATCGTTAATCTTCACGTTAAGCATCTCGTTGATGCCAGTAGCACCACCACGAGTAATTTTCAACAAGGTAACGCAAGTACCAGTGTTACCACTACGGCCAAAATACAGTTTTTCAGCAGCTTCAGTCAACGTATAAGTCTGCTCTACGGGATCACTTTCACTCGTTTTACCATTGATAAAGTTTTCAGTTGTCCAAAGAGCCTCAGTACTTGTTGGATCTGAACGGAAGGCTACAGCAGCGTTCTTTTCATCAGCATTATTATAAGCACCAGCAATAGTAATTACATCACCACTCTTGAAACCACCTTCAATCTCAATTTGTGCATAGTAATACTCAACACTCTCGGCATATTTATATGACTTACCAAACTTAATACAATTAACGGCATCTGCGTTATTGTGGATCTTAACAGTAGCAAAAGCGACCTGAGATGCATCAGTAGTATTCAAGGTAATGCCGTCTTTTGATGCAGGATAGTTAATAGCGTCAGCAGGCTGGTCATCACCACCTTGTCCACCACCTTCTCCTTCCGAAACAGTGATTGATGCAAGATGATAACCTGCATTATTCTCCTCAATAGTGATGTCACCATCAGCAGTAACAATGAATTTGAAGTCTGCAAAGTTCTCTACATTGACCTGCTTACCTACAGCTGAAGAGGGGTTATTGGCGTCAGCAGTACAGTTATCAACAGCTGCAAACATACAACCATCATCATTTTTACCTGCAGCCTTGAACGTCACCTGCTGACCAGCTTTCAGACCAGTCACCTTAATACGTGAGGGCTTACCGTTAGCATAGAAGAAGTTGTCGAGCAGTCTGTAGAACTGAGCTTTCGCGCCACTGTTCTTATATTGGAACACGATAGGCTTACCTGTCAGTAGCAGATCTGACCAATTACTCTTGTCTTTCTTGGTGTAACTAATAGTCGCATAAGCCTTCCCAGCTTCTCCATAGCCACCATCACTATCTGTCCAATCAGCACCAACTTCGAAAGCATCACCAAGAGTAAAGTCTGAAACTGTTAAGCCACCTAAGTTGTACGTTTGCGCATTAACACCCATAGCCACTACAGCCATAGCAATAAGCGTAAAAATTTTCTTCATAAGCATTTTTGTTTTAGTTTATAAATTAATATTTGATTGTGTTCTGTAGTACAATTACGGCACAAAGATAATTATTTAAACTGAAATTTCCAAATAATTAGGTGCTTAATACGTTTCTATTCGTCGTAAAGGTTTACGTAATGAGCCTATTTCAGTCGGTCTTCAAAGGCGATGAAAGCCTTCTTAACGATGTCGACAGCCTCAGGAAGGGTACACTGCAGTTTACCACCAGAAGCGTTGAGATGACCGCCACCATTAAAGAAACGGGCAGCAACCTCATTGCAGGGGAAATCGTCTACAGAACGCAGACTAACCCATATCATCTGCTTCTCCGTGTCCTCACGTAACGAGATGCTCAACTTCAAACCCTTGATTTGCAACGGCATGTTGACCAAACCTTCCGCATCACCCTTGACAAAATGGAAACGTTTCTGGTCTTCACGGTTCAGCGTATAGAAAGCAGCATGGCGTGCCTCGTCAACCACCAGACAATTACAGAGCACATGGCCCACCATACGGAGGCGGTGTTCTGAATAGTTATGGTAGACGTTACGATAAATCTTGTCCTTGTCGATACGCTTTGTTAGCAACTGGGAAATGATGTAGTAGATGTCGCAGTCGGTGGAGTTATACGTAAAGCCACCCGTATCCGTCATCATACCACAATAGACGGGCACAGCAAAGTGTTTGCCTAACTGGTCGAAGAGTTCTAACTGCCAAACTACACGAAACACCAGTTCACAGGTGGACGACGCCTTGGGTTGCGAGACTTTGACGACAGCATCAACGTCAGGATCGAGGTGGTGGTCAATGAGGACTTTCTTCGCGGGCGAACCACTCAGCGCTACCTCCATCTGGTCGGTACGAGCCAACGTATTAAAGTCCAGACAGATAATCAGGTCTGCCAGTTTCAATACCGTATCAACATAGTCGCGACGCTTATCATAGCGCACAATCTTCTCACTATTAGGCAACCACTGCAAATAGTCCGGGTACTGATCAGGCACCACCATCAATGGTTCCTTACCCAACAGGCGCAGTACCTCACCCATCGCCAGCACAGCACCCAATGCGTCGCCATCAGCATTCTGATGGCAACACAATACGGGCATGCTGCAACTTTCAAGGAGGGAGCGCAGCGTGCTGCACTCCCCATCAGTCATAATGTTATCGAGCATTAATTTTAATTCTTGTTTAGAACAGTTTGTTGGGATAAACACCCTCGTCAACCAGTTGCTGGATGCGTGCTACAGTAGCATCGCGGTCGGCAGCATAGGTTACGCCAAACCACTTGCTCGTGGTGTCGAGCACCTCGCAGGTAGCTGTACCGTCGTTGATGAGTTTGTTGACCATCAGCGGAATGAAGAACTCAGCCTTCAGGTTCTGCATGTTCTTCGGGTCGCTCAGGAACTCTTTGAAATACTCCTCGCTATACTCGAAGTAGTCGGGAGTGAAGCCCCACACATTCATAGACACAGGGGTGTTGTCCTCGAGTTTCTGCCATTCGCCCTGCTCGTCCTTAAACTGGATGACGCCGTCCTTGCGCAGAATCTCCGTACGCTCTACAACATCCGTCAGATGGCGCTTATCGTTGTAGGTGCAGACGCCACGAGCCACGCTACCGTTTTCGCTCAGCGTGTTGCAGACGCGGAAACCTACCATGGCATACTGGTTCTTGGCACCTTCGGGCAGGTTGCTCAGGAACTTGCCAATCTGCATAAAGCAGTCACGGCCATAGAAGTCGTCGCAGTTGATGACGCAGAAAGGCTCCTTAATGATATCCTTACCCATCAGCACAGCGTGGTTAGTACCCCAAGGCTTCTCACGACCCTCAGGAACCTTGAAGCCCTCGGGCAGTGCGTCGAGGGCCTGGAAGCACAGCTCACACTGTACCTTACCCTCATACTTAGAGAGAATCTGGGTGCGGAACTGCTCCTCAAAATCCTTGCGGATAACCCATACGATTTTGCCGAATCCTGCCTGGATGGCATCGTAGATACTGTAGTCCATGATGGTCTCGCCGTTGGGGCCCAGACCGTCGAGCTGCTTCAGACCGCCATAACGGCTGCCCATGCCTGCTGCTAAAAGAAATAATGTTGGTTTCATAATGTTTTGAGCGTCAGGTTTCCAGCCTGCTTGGCGCTGCGCACTACTACGACGAGTTGTCCGTGGAACAGCTTCATCGTGGGCTGTTTAAACGACTCCAACGAGGTGGCATCGCCGTTGCAGACGGCCTCAAAGCTGCCAGCACCTGTTACCTCGAAGTCCAACTGGTCGGCAGCATCTGGTATCAGCGTGCCTTGCTTATCCGTCAGCGATACGGTGACGAAAGCCAAGTCCTCGCCATCGGCAAGTAAGAAGTCTGAAGGCTGATGGCTGATGGCTGATGGTTGATGCTGTGTCCACACGTTGAGTTTCAGCTGGGCGGGTTTGCCTGCTGTACGCATGGTTTTCTCGCCAGCTTTCTGGCCATTGGCATCATATACCACCACCTTCACCTCACCTGGCTCATACTTCACGTTGTTCCAGCGCAGACGGTAGCGGTCCAGCCGCTCGGCAGGGTTCTTCGTTATCTTGCCCTGGCTCTTGCCGTTGACAAAGAGCTCGGCAGTGGGATAGTCAGTATAGCAGTAGACGGGCGTCACCTCTCCTACCCTGCTTTTACCCCACGTCCAGTGCGGCAACAGGTGGATGGTGTGCTCCTTCTTATTCCAGTGCGAACGGTATAGGAAGTAGCGATCCTTAGGCAGTCCTGCCAAGTCGCAGATGCCGAAGTAGCTGCTGCGTGAAGGCCAGTATTCATCATACGGTGACGGCTCGCCCAGATAGTCATAGCCCGTCCATACAAACTCGCCAATGACCCACTTGTAATCTTCTTGCCAGCACCAGTCATCGTCAGGAAGATTCGACCACGGACAGTAGTCGAGGTCGTAGCCAGAGCACTGGCCGTCAGTACCCTCAATAGCCTTGGGGTCGTAGCTGCCGGCATAAGAGAATTTGCCATCGTTGTTGTTAGGCTCTGCAGGGAAGTGATAGACGCCACGCGACGATACGGTCGACGTAGTCTCTGAACCCAGCAGGAAGCCCTGTGGCAGACGCTTGATGCCGTCGGCATAGCGGTGCAGACGGTAGTTGAAGCCTGGCACGTTCATCGACTGCAACAGTCCTCCATTCAGCGCACCGTCCGGATTGTCGACACCCTGTGTGACGGGACGTGTGGGGTCGAGCGTATTGCAGAGTGCCTGCAGACGGATGGCCCACAAGCGTCCCTCCTCGCTCCACTGCTCAGGAATCTCGTTGCCGATGGACCACATCACGATGGCAGGGTGGTTGCGGTTGGCCTTCACAAGGTTGGTGATGTCCTTCTCGCCCCACTCGCGGAAGAAGCGGGCATAGCCATTCTTGCACTTAGGATAAACCCACATGTCGAACGACTCTGCCATGACCATCATGCCTAAGGAGTCGCAGATATCCATCTGCATCTGACTCGGCATATTGTGACTGGTACGGATGGCATCGCAACCCATCGCTTTCATCATCTTGATCTGGCGAATCAGGGCTGCTTTGTTGACAGCAGCGCCCAAGGGACCGAGGTCGTGGTGCAGACAGACACCCTTAATCTTGCGTGACACACCATTCAGTTCAAAGCCTTTCTCTTTCGACACACGGACAGTGCGGATGCCTACTGTAAAGGTCTTCTGGTCAATGACCTTGCCGAAGTCATCATAGATCTTACGGTCTTTGTTGGGCTTGCCGTCAAAGAGCGTCACATGCAGCTTATATAAATAAGGTGTCTCAGGGGTCCACAGTTTAAACTGACGACTCATAAAGGCGCCGATGGCCTTGTTGCCCGTTAATGGTAGTGCACTACTGGTTATCTGCTCGCCGTCAGGACCAACGAGTCTCATCGAGACGATAGGCTTGCCCTTAGGATTGATGACGGGCACCTCGACAGTAAATCTGCTGAGACTCTTGCCGTTGACCTCTTTCCAGTTCAGTATCGTCGTGGTGGTCAGACCCCAGTCGTCGATGCGGGTTTCCTCAGGCGTGAGAATGAGCGTTACAGGGCGATAGATACCTGCACCAGGATACCAGCGCGAACTTTCTTCCTTATTCTGCAAGTCCACCTCCAAAAGGTTGTCGCCAGGCTTCACAAACGGGGTGACATCCACGCGGAAGGTGTTATAACCATAAGCCCAGTAGCCTGCCTTCTGGCCATTGACAAAGACCGTAGGCTCCGACATCGCACCATCAAACAGCAGTTCAGCATGTCCATTGAAACCTTCTGGAATGGTCAGCGTGCGTTTGTAGTGCCCCTCGCCAATCCAAGGCAGAGCACCCGAGCGTCCACTCTTCTCCGTAGGTTCCGTCTCACCGTTCTGGGTGATGGCCACCTTCTGCAGGTCCCACTTCTTGTCGAATGGTCCTGCGATGGCCCAGTCGTGCGGAATACGAACATTCTCCCACGATTGTTTGTCGCGCGAGAACTGCCAACCGTCACTGAGCAGCTGTTCTTGTCGCTGCTGTGCCGAGGCTATCAGACCAACAGCCAACAGCCAACAGCTAATCGCCAAAAATCTTTTTATCAGCATATCATTAGTAGTAGTTTGGTTATTGTTTCAGGAATTTCACAAAGGCTGCCACATCCTCGTCATAGCCACGACCTGGCGCCAGCTGTTTACCCTCGCTGTCGAGGATAACGTAGTAAGGCTGGGCATTGGTACCGAAACGGCTGCGCTGCAACTCGCTCCACTTGGCACCGATGGTGCGCAGCGTACGGGTGCCGCCCTGTCCGTCGGCCACCTCTACAGGTTCTGGCAACGGAGTCTTGTCGTCGACATACAGCGACACGAGCACGTAGTCATTCATCAGCATATCTGCCACCTGCGGGTCAGTCCATACGGCAGCCTCCATCTTACGACAGTTCACGCAGCCAAAACCCGTAAAGTCTACGAGTATGGGCTTGCCCTCTCGGCGGGCAGCAGCCAGTGCCTCGTCATAGTCGCGGAAGCGGGCTTCGACCACCTTACTGTTCAGGTTGAAGTCCTGGGTATACATAGGGGGAGCGAAGGCACTGACGGCCTTACAGGGAGCCCCCCACAAGCCTGGAATCATATAGACGGCAAAGGCCAGCGACACCAGTCCGCCCATGATGCAGACGACGGGCATGGGCTTGTTCAGTTCACCACCTATCTCGTCGGTCTGGAACTTCAGCCAGCCACAGAGGTAGGCACCCAGCAGACCGAAGATGACAATCCACAGCGAGAGGAACACCTCGCGGTCCAGGATATGCCAACCATAGGCGAGGTCGGCAACGCTCAGGAATTTCAGTGCGAAGGCCAACTCGATGAATCCCAGCACCACCTTCAGCGTGTTCATCCACGAGCCCGACTTCGGCGCCTGTTGCAACCACGAGGGGAACAGGGCGAAGAGCGTAAAGGGCAGTGCCAGTGCGACGGCAAAGCCCAGCATGCCCAAGGCAGGTGCCAGCCAGTTGCCTGTGGTGGCTGTCTCCACCAACAGCAGTCCGATGATGGGTGCTGTACAAGAGAACGACACCAACACCAGCGTGAAGGCCATCAGGAAGATGCTGATATAGCCGCTGGTCGATGTGGCCTTATCGTCGACGGCATCAGCCCAGCGACTGGGCAGCTTGATTTCGAACCATCCGAAGAACGACAGGGCGAAGACCACGAGCAATATAAAGAGGAACACGTTGAATACGGCATTGGTCGACATAGCGTTCAGCGTGTCTGAACCGAAGAGCAGGGTAACCATCAGTCCCAGTGCCAGGTATATCACGACGATGCTCAGTCCGTAGGTCAGCGCGTCGCGCAGTCCTTTCTTCCGGTCTGTCTTGGCACGCTTCAGGAAGAAGCTCACTGTCATGGGAATGATGGGCCAGATGCAGGGCATCAACACGGCCAGCAGACCACCGACGAATCCCATCAGCAAGATGTAGAGCAACGAGTGGTCGGTGACCTTCTCTTCCACCATCGGCATCGCCACGGGTTTCTGCACTTCGGCAGTTACCGTTGAGTCTGTACCGGCAGGTATTTCTATCACTGCGACGGTATCTGCAGGTTTCTCAGGTTCTGGTGCAACAGGGACTACCTTCTCTTCTTTTATTTCTTTCTTATCTTCCTTCAACTCCTTGCAGACACCTTCTGTCTTGAATGCTACCTCCGTAGGTGGCAGACACATCTCGTCGTTGCACGCGCCATACTCCAAATAGCAGTCGATGACGTATTTCGATTGGGTGAAACGGACACGCTGTACGAACTGTCCCTTCTTCTCAAAGAAGCGCAGTTCCATGCCGAACATCTTGTCGTACTGCTTCGTCACCTGACCGCGGGGCTGTAGCTTGCCAACGGTCTCCACACCCTCCATCTTCACCACGTTAAATGTTGCGGAGATGGGACCGTCACTACCCATATCGGTGGAATAGACATGCCATCCGTCGTCAATGGTTGCACTAAAAATGATTTCAGCCTCGCCACCTTTCAACGTTTTCAACTGTGACGAGAAGTGTACGGGATTGACCATCTGACCTTCAGCAGCCAGCGTCAACAGTCCCACAAAGAGTATCAGTACAAGTCGTTTCATTCTATCGTTTTTGCTTTTCTGATGCAAAGGTACAAATAAGTGAGCGAAATACCAAATTTATTTGAGTATTTCCGAGCGAGAGTAGTTTCGACGAAGTCAAAGGTACAAATAAGTGAGCAGAATACAAAAGGAAAAGGCTTTTTTCTTTTGCAGTATCGAACGAAATGCTTACCTTTGCACTCGATATGGAAATCAAGAAGACACCACAGGCCGATATGGAACAGCGCAGAGCCACGGGATTTCTCCTGGGACTCATCTTTGTGTTGGCCGTATGTTATGTGGCGCTGGAGTGGAACTCTACTGAATCAGCAGGCGACGGCATCGACCCCATCGACCTCACCGACCTGATGCACGAGACGGAACTGGTTCCCATGTCGAACGAAGAGTTTATTACCCAACTCGAAGAGAAGCAACTCTCAGAGAAAGGTGAGCAACTGAACATCGTGGACGACGATGTGGAGGTAGAGAACAATGAGGAGGAGATTGCCAACGACGACGAGCAACTACTGAAGGAGTTGGAACAGGAGCAGGACGATAAGGCACTGGCACCGTTGGAGGTTGACCCGCAGAACCCGCTGAACTTCCACGTGGTAGAGGACCTGCCGCAATATCCTGGTGGTGCCGTGGAGTTTCTGAAGTGGCTCACCAAGACGCTGCGCTACCCCACCGTGGCCAAGGACAACCGGACACAGGGCAAGGTGGTGGCGGTATTCTACGTAGAGAAAGACGGCAGCATCACGGGCATCAAGATTACCCAGTCGCTGTCGGCAGAGTGCGACCGCGAGGCGCTGCGCGTACTTCGCATGATGCCTAAATGGCAGCCAGGCATCTACCACGACGAGCCCTGCCGTACCAAGGTGTGCATCCCCATCGTGTTCAAGTTGTGAGACAAATAAAAAAAGACAAGAGATATGCTGAATTCAAGTGAAATCCTGAAGCTGGTCAACGACTTCCTGGCCCAGCTGCCCTACGAGAGAAAACCCAAGTCGCTGTACGAACCCCGCTGTACGAACCCGTAGAGTATGTGTTGTCTATTGGCGGAAAGCGCATCCGCCCCGTCTTGACGCTCATGGGGTATAACCTGTGGAAAGAGGACCCAGAGCGCATCCTGATGCCTGCCGTCGGACTGGAGACCTACCACAACTACACGCTGCTGCACGACGACCTGATGGACAATGCCGACATGCGACGCGGACACGAGACGGTACACCGCCGCTGGGATGCCAACAAGGCCATCCTATCGGGCGACTCCATGCTGGTGCTGGCCTATCAGCGCATGCAGCAGGTGCCTGCCGAGAAGTTGCCTGCCGTGCTGAATCTCTTCACAGAGACAGCGCTGGAGATTGGTGAAGGCCAGGAGTACGACATGACCTTCGAGACGCGCAACGACGTGACGGAGAACGAGTATATCGAGATGATCCGACTGAAGACCAGCGTACTGCTGGCCTGTGCGCTGAAGACGGGTGCCCTGCTGGCCGATGCGCCCCAAGAGGATGCCGACCGCCTGTATCGTGTTGGCGAACAGGTGGGACTGGCCTTCCAGTTGCAGGACGACCTGCTCGACGTCTATGGCGACCCGAAGGTCTTCGGCAAAGCCATTGGCGGTGACATCACGTCGAACAAGAAGACCTACATGCTCATCAATGCCTACAACCGTGCCAACGACGAGCAGCGCAAGGAACTGGAGCACTGGATTGGTGCCAAGGAGTTTAACCGCCAGGAGAAGGTGGCTGCCGTAACCCGCCTGTACGATGCGATTGGCATTCGCCAACTCTGTGAGGACAAGATCAACTATTATTTCCAGCAGGCCAGCCAGACGCTCTCTGAGGTCAACGTGCCCGAAGAGCGCAAAGCCCACCTGCGCCAGTATATGGACGAATTGTTACACCGCAACAAGTAAGCTAAAAGCTAACTGCCAAATGCCAATAGCCACTTATATCGACACCCATTGCCACCTGGACGGCGAAGAGTTTGCCCCGGACCGCGACGCCGTCGTTCAGCGAGCCCGCGAGGCTGGCTGCACCCAGATTTTCCTGCCAGCCATTGATGCTCAGTCGTGCCAATCGGTGCTTGCCACTTGCGCCCGCTATCCCGACTGCTGCTACCCCATGCTGGGACTGCACCCTGAAGAGGTCCGTGCCGACTGGCGCCAGCAGTTGGATGCCATCCACCAGCTTCTGCAGTCCCCTCTCCATTTGGAGAGGCCGGAGGGAGAGGCTCTTCCCATCGCCATCGGCGAGGTGGGTCTCGACTACTATTGGAGTCGCGACTTTGAGCAAGAGCAGTTGCAGGCTTTCGAAGCGCAGGTCAAGTGGGCCATAGAACTGCAACTGCCCCTCATGATTCATTGTCGCAAGGCACAAAACGAGATGGTAGCCATACTAAAAAGGTACGCGCGAGAATTGCCCGGCGGTGTGTTTCACTGCTTTACGGGCAACGAACAGGAAGCCCGTCAGCTGCTGGAGTTCGACCGCTTCGTCCTCGGCATTGGCGGTGTGCTGACCTTCAAGAAGAGCCACCTGCCCGAAGTGCTGCCCGCCTGCGTACCCCTCGACCGCATCGTCCTGGAGACCGACGCCCCCTACATGGCCCCCGTTCCCATGCGTGGCAAGCGCAACGAGTCCGCCTTCATCCGCCACGTCATCGCCCGACTCGCCGAAGCCTATGCGGTCAGCGAAGAGGAAATTTGCCGACAGACGACCGCCACAGCGGAACGCATCTTCCGCGTATAAGTCAACATTCATCGTTCAACGCTCATCGTTCAACGCTCAAAAAAAGCCCCCTCCCAGCCGGGAGGGGGTTGGGGGTGGGTTTAAGGTTCGGGCTCTTCCTTCTCCACCGTGTTCATAGGCAACTCTTCGACTCGGCATCCCTGCAGGAACTGCTTGGACTTGTTGCCACCAGAGTCGGTGGTGCGCTCAGGCATGAAGACGACGTGCAGACCACTTTTCTGAACGCTTGGTACCAGTGGACTGGTCCTGATGCAAACGATAAAATACTGACATAACTAGTAATTTTTTAAATGGTTAATAATTTGGTTGTTTATTCTCTGTCTTGTCAGCCTTCCCGCTGGATTTACCAGCCTTGTAAGGCCTCCGTACCAGGCTGATATGGCGCCGTATCAGGCTAATACGCATCGCTATCAGGCTGGCTTTTCAGCGTATCAGCTGTATTTCTGATTGACACTACAAAGGTACGAAAAATAGAGATGATTTCCAAATTATTTCTCAAAAAAGGCACGCAATCTTACACCCTTACACGACGTGCTTCCATTGGTACTACTTTATTGCTAATTATTAATATATTATAATATATTAATAATTAGAGAATACATTCATCTTAGGGACACACCCTGTGAAAGAATGTAAGAATGTAAGATTGTAAGGTTTTCGTATTTTCTTGAAAATAAATCGTGATTTATTTTGCATTTCGCTCGGTTTTCACTATCTTTGCATTCAAATTCACTAACCTTTAATCAAGTGGACGACGCGCTACTTTCTGTATCTTTCCATCAGCAGTCCTTACAACGTCTATAGGACCAAAGCGATAGAGGACTGTAGGACGAAGACCGAGGGATGAAGGCTGAGAGCAAAGTCCCGTAGTAGTGACAGTAAAGTCGAACGAAGCCAAACCATTATTGACAGCCATATTCGTGATGGGTTTAGACATCAGCTTGGTGCCATCACTATTTTCATTATTCAGCGTGGCGGCAGGTGAGGACGTGTTGGTCAGCGAGTTGTTCTCCTGATAAGGATAGGGCCAGTCTGCTCTCTGATAGGCGGATGTCTTGTTGTTAGCATGGAAGAGTTCATAACGCTTACGGCTGGAAGAGTTGGGAGCAACCTTCGTACTCGTCCAGATAGAGGGGTCAAATTCTATATGGAAAACGAGGATGCCACTGCTGGGAAGACCGGTGTCCCACCCCATCGGCTGGCGGTTCTCCACGATGTAATACTCATTCTCACAGCCATCGTTGCGGATAAGATATGCCCTACCCTCTTCTGCCAAAGCCGGCATATCAGTTATCGTGGTTGTCTCGTCCAATACTATAGGAATAAGCCACCCCATCAACCAGCGTTCGTGGGCAGAATAGCCTGGAGGCAGGTAACCGTCGCCATTGTAGTTGCCATAGTCCATAAGATCCCAATCATTCACAGTTTTTCCACCACTATAGTAAAAATCGGGAAATCCGAAGCAATGGGTATATTCGTGACAGATGGTGCCAAAAGAGCCGTAGTTGCCATTCTTTGTCAACTCGTTCAAGGCGCAGTAGCAGTCAACCAGATAGTCCTTATCGCCCGAAGAAACGGGAATAGGCTCACAATATACTCCCTCTTGGCGGTCCTTCAAGTGTTCACTCATCCACCACTGGTGCGGCCATATCAGATTAGAGCCAGAACTGTCGTGCATGCCATTACCGGCATATATGATGAGCAGTTGGTTGATGTAGCCATCGTCATTCCAGTCGTAGAGACTCCAGTCGATGTCACGCTTCAGGAGTTCCTCCATAACATCCTCGACCAGATACTGTGAATTCTCATCATCCGACCAAGTACTGGCATACTTTTCGGCATCGCCACTGACCTGCACATATATCAAGTCGAAGATGATGCTGAAGTCGCCATAACTCTGATCAAAGAAATAGTCATGGACAGACCCCTTGAAAGGATCCTCCATGAGGTTTTTAGTATTGAAAATCTTGTTCCATTGCGTCAGCGTGGCTGTCTCGTCGCCTACAAACGGACGATCGTTGAATGCCACCAATACAGTCAACTGGTGACGTTCACCGTGATAGAAATCACCACCTGGCAATCTTTCCTCACTGCCTCCACGGCGAAGACGCATACTCTCTGGACGCGGTGTTCCTCTGCGACAACCACGCTGAACGACAATATCTTCTGCTGCCACTGATGTTACCATCAGCAGCAACAGAAGAATCATTGATATCTTAGTTCTCAAATAAGACATCTTACTTCTTACATCCACTCGGGCACCAAGGCTTGAGGGTCTTGAAGAAGTCGTTGCCCTTGTCATCCACGAGGATGAATGCGGGGAAGTCTTCCACGTCAATCTTCCACACAGCCTCCATGCCGAGTTCGGGATACTCTACGCACTCGATACTCTTGATGCTGCTCTGTGAAAGTACTGCAGCCACGCCACCAATGGTACCGAGGTAGAAACCGCCGTGCTTCTTACAAGCCTCGGTGACAACATCGCTGCGGTTACCCTTGGCAATCATCACCAATGAGGCACCATTAGCCTGGAACTCATCCACATAGGGGTCCATGCGGTTGGCAGTTGTCGGGCCCATCGAACCACAGGGATAGCCCTCCGGTGTCTTAGCAGGTCCGGCATACAGCACGGGATATTTCTTGAAGTAGTCGGGCATACCCTCGCCAGCATCCAGACGAGCCTTCAGCTTAGCATGAGCAATATCGCGGGCTACAATGATGGTACCCTTCAGGTTGACACGGGTAGAAACAGGATACTTAGAGAGTTCCTTGCGAACAGCATCGATGCCCTCGTTAAGATCTATCTCAATGCCCTTGCCACCCTCACCAGGCTTGCGCAGCTCCTCAGGGATGAGCTCTGTGGGGTTACTGTCCATCTTCTCCAACCAAATACCGTCAGCATTGATTTTTGCCTTGATGTTACGGTCAGCAGAGCAAGAAACACCCATACCGATAGGACAGCTGGCACCGTGACGAGGCAGACGGATAACACGGATGTCGTGAGCCAGGTACTTACCACCAAACTGTGCACCCAGACCAATCTTCTGAGCCTCCTTTATCAGCTTCTGCTCCAGATCCACATCGCGGAAAGCACGACCCGTCTCATCGCCCGTTGTTGGCAGACCGTCGTAGAACTTGATAGAAGCGAGCTTCACCGTCAGCAGGTTCTTCTCAGCTGATGTACCACCGATAACAAATGCAATGTGGTATGGAGGACAAGCAGCTGTACCCAGCGACTTCATCTTCTCTACAAGGAACGGGATGAGCGTACCTTCGTTTTGGATGGTAGCCTTGGTCATTGGGTAGAAGTAGGTCTTGTTGGCAGAGCCACCACCCTTAGCAACCATCACAAACTTATACTCAGCACCTTCGCAAGCTTCGATATCAATCTGTGCAGGCAGATTACAACGGGTATTCACCTCGTCGTACATGTTCAGCGGAGCGTTCTGCGAATAGCGCAGGTTGTCCTGTGTAAAGGTATTGAAGACACCCAGGCTCAGCGCCTCTTCATCCTCAAAACCTGTCCATATCTGCTGCCCCTTCTCACCGTGGATAATAGCCGTACCCGTGTCCTGGCAGAAAGGCAGGATACCCTTGCAAGCCACCTCGGCGTTGCGCAGGAACTGTAGGGCCACATACTTATCGTTCTCTGAGGCCTCTGGGTCGGTCAGGATCTTAGCCACCTGCTCGTTATGCTCGCGACGCAACATGAACTCCACATCGTGGAAAGCCTGCTGAGCCAGCAGTATCAGTGCCTCCTTAGAGACCTTCACGATCTGCTTACCTTCAAACTCTGACGTTGTAACGCCTTCCTTACTCAACAAGCGGTACTCCGTCTTGTCCTCGCCCACCTGAAACATGGGGGCATACTTGAATGCTACTGGATTTGCCATAATAGTTGTTTGTATTTGTTAGTTACTAATATCCGAAAATCTCTTCTGTCGTCAAACGACGAACTGGACCATACTGCTGGAGTGACTGGATGTCAAGCTCCTTCTCATTACCGAGGATGACATAGCGCCATGTCTTATGGGCCATACGGCTCTGCTCAAATTTGACTATATCCTCCAGCGTAGTGCCAGGCAGGGCCTTGTAGATACGCTCGTTCTCATCATAGTCGATGCCACGCTGTTTAGCCCACAGCCACTTGGTGATAAGTCCGTACTTGGTGGTACGATCGCTGGCGATACGCTTCTGAACAGCCTCCTTGGCCACCTTGAACGATGCGGCACTCTGCGGAATAGTGTCGAGAATGACGTTGAACTGACGGACGCAATCCATCATCTTATCGTTCTGCGTGATGATATGTACCATCGCATATTCCGAATCGTTCTTATACGATGCATCTGCATAGAAGGCAAAGGCATTGTAGGCCAGACCACGGCTCTCGCGCATCTCCTGGAAGACGATGCTGGACATAGCGCCACCATAATACTCGTTGAAGACTTCCTTGACGGCAGCCTCATCGGGATTGAACTTATTGTCTTCAATACAGAACATGCGCATGTAGATGTTCTTGGCATCGTAGGGTGCAATGAGCACCTCGCTCTGGGCAGTGGGCTGCTTGGTATAGTGCTTGCCCTCAGGAACTGGTTTCAGAGCGGCAGGAACGATGTGGCCGCTACCCACCGTCTCACAAAGCTGCTGCTCAGTCATCGGACCATAATAAAGCACGGTATGCTCGTACTGGTTCAACTGTTTCAGTAGGTCTAACAGTTCCTGGGGATTAATATCCTGCAACTGCTGTGCTGTCAGAGTATTGCGATAGGCATTGTAGGGGCCATACATACCATACTGCACCAGATATGCAAAGTTATACTGCTGGTCGAGTTTGTTGTCGGCACGCTGTTTCTCACGCACAGCGATATACTGGGAGTAAGCATCTGTATCCACCTTCGCATGCTGCAACACATTCTCAAGCAACGCCAGTGCTTCAGCCATATTCTCGCCCAGGCCACTGAGTTCCACAGTGATGGTACGGTCATTGACAGATATTCTGTAGTTGCAGGCCAACTTGTAGAATTGCTGCTTCACCTCCTGGGGGGTAAGTTTGTCGGTACCTAAGTAGTCGAGATACTCTGCAGCATAGGCATACTTCAGCTCAGACTCCTCACCAAACTCATAGCGGAACGAGAGGGTGAAACGGCCATTCTCCACATTCTTGACATAGATATAAGGCAGTTTTACACTACCATCCTTGCCCATCGGCATATCGCCAAAGGTAAGGTCGCTCTGGAAATCCACGAACTTAGGTTCAATGGGCTTCACCTTTGTATTCTGGATATCCTGCACAAACTGGCTGACAGTATCGCGGTTGGTGGGGATAGGCGTAATCTCAGGCTTATCTATCTTCTTCTGGTTGGGGTCGACACCCTGACGCTTATAAATAGCAACATAATTGTCTTGGAAATGACGATTGACAAAGTCCATAATTTGCTGCTTCGTCATACCTTCCATACGCTCTAAACGCTTGGCGACCTGTTCCCAGGGAGTACCGTTAATGAAGGCCTCGACATACTCGCCAACACGCTCATCATTGCTTTCCAGAGAATTATAATAGCGCAACTTTAAGTTGTTGATGACAGAGGGCAGCAGGTCGTCAGAGAAATCACCCTTCTTCAGTTTGTCAATCTCGCCAAGAAGCAGACTACGAACATCGTCGAGGGTCTGTCCTTCACGGGGATTACCCATGAGTACAAACATCGAATGGTCAAGCATCTGGTAGTTCCAGGTTTCTGCGCCTAGCATCTTCATCTGCTGGTTGATGTTGAGGTCAAAAAGACCGGCAGTACCATTGTTCAGCATCATATCAACCACACGCAACGTATCGCTCTGCAACGAAGAGGCTTTCTCAAAACGCCAGCCCAGCCACAGGTTCTCAGCCTCAGGACCGACAACGGTAGTGTCGATGGGAGCCGTTATCTCTGGCAGAGCAGGGAACTCAGGCTGACTGACATCCTCACCAGGTTTCCACTGACCAAAATACTTGTCAATGATGGCAATCACCTCGTCAGGGTCAAAGTCGCCAGCCATACAGATTGCCACATTATTGGGCACATACCACTTCTTGAAATAGTTCTTGATATTCGTAATGCTGGGATTCTTCAAGTGCTCCTGAGAACCTAACGTGGTCTGCAAGCCATAGGGATGAGTGGGAAACAATTTACCCATCATAGCCGCCATCTCCTTGCGGAAGTCTTGCGTCAGACTGATGTTGTACTCTTCGTAGACAGCTTCCAGCTCAGTATGGAAACCACGGATAACCATATTCTGGAAACGGTCGGCCTGAATCTTTGCCCAGTTCTCAATCTCGTTGCTGGGGATATCCTCGACATAGCAAGTGACATCATTCGAAGTGAAGGCATTAGTTCCTTCAGCACCAATGGCCGCCATCAGTTTATCGTACTCGTTGGGGATGAAGTATTTAGCGGCTAACTGCGAGACAGAGTCGATTTCGTGATAGGCCTGACGGCGCTCAGCGGGGTCTGTCAATGTGCGATACTTCTCGTAGCGCTGTTCTATTTCATCGAGCAATGGCTTCTCAGCCTTAGCATCTGTAACGCCAAACTTGTCGGTCCCCTTAAACATAAGGTGCTCCAAGTAGTGAGCCAGACCCGTCGTCTCAGCAGGGTCGTTCTTGGAACCTGTACGTACAGCAATGAAAGCATTCAGACGGGGTTTCTCCTTATTCACACTGAGATACACCTTCAGACCATTGTCGAGCGTATAGATACGCGTCTTCGACAGGTCGCCCTTCACTTCGTCGTACTTATACTTGCTGCAGGAAGTAGCCAACAGCCAGCAGCTAACAGCTAAAAGTAAAGACAATTTAATCTTCATAATCTATTTCGTGATCCAATTTTGATATAAAGTCATCGAAAACTTCCTGCTCGACATCGCCCATAGCGAACTCCTTCTCAGCATCCTTACGGATTTCAGCAATCCATGCACGACGGGCCTTGACATAGTCCTCACGGATGCGCTGGATGGCTGCATCGTTGAGTTCGTCGAGACCATAGTAGTCGAGAATCAGCTGGTAGGTCCACGTCCACTGGTATTCGCGGTAATGCTCGTTGATGTTATTGAAGCGGTCTATCACCTCACGGATGCTTTCAATGGTTCCATTTTTGATGTCATTGAGCAGGCGTTCCTCCTCGCTGGCGGGCAACAGCAGACCAGAGAGGTCGTTCCACTGTCCCAGGCCAATATCGCTGGAAGGTTTACCCAACCATTGTTCCTTGACGGCACGCTTCAGCACGGCACCCATATAGATGCGCAGGGCGATATCGTAGTATTTTATACCCTTCTTCAGTGAAGAGGCATTGATGATATACTCCTGAAAGTTATAGGACGATACATTGTTGCCACCGGCCTGGCGCAGGTTCTCCAGAATCTTTTTACCTTCGACAATCTCACCGACGGTGAAGGGCGAGAGCCAGTCGAAGTTGATAATACTCTTTCGACTGGAGGCAGCACGTTTGTCACGCTTTGGCCACTTCTTGATGTCACGATAGAGACCCACCGTCGTAATGTTACGTCCTGGCACGATATACATCGTCTCTCCGTATGCCAACAGATAGGCAAAGGGCAGACAGCGCATGTCAGGATGGTTCATCAGCTTACCAAAGCAGACGCTGAAAGCACCAATCTTAGCTGGCATCAGCACGTAGGCACCAGAAGCCGTCTTCGTACCACGCTCCAAGACACCATAGTGCATGGGGCCCATCTTATAGGCATGGTTCGAGAAGTTGGTATTCGAGCCGGCATTATAGAACGAGAACTCACCACCAATGAGCAGCGAGCTCTTATGGTGTGAGGCAGAGAACGGACCGCAGAAGGCTGCACACGCCTCACCATTAGCCATATAGCTATTGGCAAAGAACACGCTGGCCTCAGCAGTGAAACCATTGGTAATCTGGCAGGCCTCGCCAACAAAGCAGTCTTGCATCTTTACAGAGTTAGTAATCGAACAACCATTCGAGATGATGCTGTTCTCACAGATAACACCCGTACCGATATATACAGAGTCGTCCTTTGAGGAGAGGATGGTACAGTCGCTCAGACGTGCAGCACCATTGATTTCGCAGTCTTCCTTGACGACGGTATTGGTAATCTCCTTCGAGTTGATAATCTTCACACCATTGCCGATGGTTCCACGTTCTGGCTGAGTAAAGCGTATCTCCTCATTAATCAAGCGTGTCAGACTGTCCTTCAGCTGTTTGTCCTTGAAGTATTTCACCATAAAGGCAGCCAACTGGGAGTTCAGGTCGTGGAAAAGTACCACGTTGCCATCACCCATCTCGTTGAGCACACTGATGAGGTGACCCTCGCCGAAGGAAGCACCCTCGGTAGTCTCCATCGTGGAAATGTTCGAGATGTAGCAGTCGTTGCCTATCGTATAGTTATTGATGAAGTTGCCGACCTTCTCGATGAGACAGTTGTCGCCTACGGTAACGTTGCGCAGGGTAGCATCGTTAATACCTGAGTGCTTCACAAAGCCCTTCGATACTTCTACCTGTTTCTCGAAGACACCCAGTCGGATATCGCCATAGAAAATGACACGGTGGAAGTTATAGGGAGAAAATTCCTCAGCAACCTGTACACGCTGCCAGTCCTCAGCCCAGCAGCTATTGTTTTCGAGTACACGAATCTCATCGTCTGTCAAAAATCTGTAGTCTCTCATAAATCTATTTTGTGTTTGGTTCAATTATCTTCATCTACCTTCTTCAACCTCCTCGATGTTATATAGGAAGTCGTTATACGGATATTTCTGGACATGGAGTTCACGAACACGCTTGTAGAGTGTTTCACGCAGCATGTCGATATTTTCCTTCTGCTTGGCAGAAATGAACAGACACTCCAAATAGTGCTGGTTCTCACCACTACGCGCCATCCACGTCTGCTTCAGGTCGTCGAGCGTCAGGTTCTCCTTGGTGATAGGCGTCAGGTCGTCGGCCTCCTTCTCTACCCATGTATAGGCATCTATCTTGTTAAAGACCAGCATGGCAGGTTTCTCGGCACAGCCCAGCTCCTTGAGGGTTTCCTCTACCACATGGATTTGTTCCTCGAAGTCTGGATGCGAGATGTCAACGACATGTACCAGCATGTCTGCCTCGCGAACCTCGTCAAGGGTCGACTTGAACGATTCCACCAGGTCAGAGGGCAACTTACGGATGAATCCTACGGTATCTGCCAGCAGGAACGGCAAGTTGTCGATAGTCATCTTGCGCACTGTCGTATCCAGCGTGGCAAAAAGCTTGTTCTCTGCAAAGACATCACTCTTTGCGAGCAGATTCATCATCGTTGACTTACCCACATTCGTATAACCTACGAGAGCTACGCGAATCAAGCGACCACGGTTCTTACGCTGAGTGGTCTTCTGTTTGTCTATTTCCACCAGACGTTCTTTCAACAGCGAGATACGCTGGCGAATGATACGCTGGTCCATCTCCAACTGGGTTTCACCAGGACCACGCAAACCCACAGAACCTTTACCGCCACCAGATCCAGAGCCACCACCTTGGCGCTCCAAGTGCGTCCACAGGCGTTGTAGACGAGGCAGCATATAGCGATACTGTGCCAGCTCCACCTGTGTCTTAGCTTCGGCGGTCTGGGCACGCATAGCGAAGATATCCAGAATCAGCGAGGTACGGTCTAATATCTTGACTTTCAGCTCGTTCTCGATATTACGCATCTGCTTAGCCGACAATTCATCATCAAAGATTACCATTCCCACTGGCTGTGGAGCCTCCTGACCTTCCTCAGGCTCTGGTGAGCCAGCGTCGAGCCAGTCGTAATAGGCATCTTCTTGTTGCTTGATATATTGGTGAATCTCTTCGAGCTTTCCCTTACCGACATACGTCACCTGACTGGGGCCCTGCACCTTCTGCGTAAAACGCTTCACAGTGACGGCACCGGCAGTATCGGCAAGGAATTCCAGTTCGTCGAGATATTCCTTAGTCTTAGCCTCATCCTGCTGCTGTGTAATGAGTCCAACGAGCACGGCAGTCTCGGCCTTGGCTTCAGAGATAACAAATTCTTTCATACATATTTATGATATATCCGTGCAAAGGTACGAATTTTCTTTCTTTTTTTATTCTATTTATTCTTTTATTTTTTGTTTTTTCTTTACCTTTGCACCCGATAAGACAAAAAACTTTATATTTTTCGCTTATGAGAGTAATTATTGAACCCGACTATCAGAAGATGTCGCAATGGGCTGCAGAGCACGTCATTGAGCGTATCAATGCCTTCCAGCCCACCAAAGAGAAACCATTTGTACTGGGTCTGCCCACAGGTTCATCACCTGAGGGAATGTATGCTTGTCTGGTGAAGGCCAACAAGGAAGGTCGCGTATCGTTCAAGAACGTGCTGACGTTCAACATGGACGAGTATGTCGGACTGCCTGAGGAGCACCCAGAGAGCTACCATTCATTTATGGCTCGCAATCTGTTCAACCACATCGACTGCCCCAAGGAAAACATTCATATCCTCAACGGCAACGCCAAGGACCTGGCTGCTGAGTGTGCACACTATGAGGAGATGATACAGGAAGCTGGTGGTATCGACCTGTTCATTGGCGGTATCGGCCCTGACGGTCACATCGCCTTCAACGAGCCTTACAGTTCACTGACCAGCCGCACCCGCGTAAAGACGCTGACCACTGATACTATCATTGCCAACAGCCGTTTCTTCGACAACGACGTCAACAAGGTTCCCAAACTGGCTCTCACCGTTGGTGTAGGTACCGTGATGGATGCCAAAGAGGTGATGATTCTCGTCAACGGCCACCACAAAGCACGTGCCTTGAAAGCTGCAGTCGAGGGTGCTGTCACTCACGAGTGGACTATCTCAGCCCTGCAGATGCACGAGCACGGCATTATTGTTGCCGATGAGCCTGCTACTGACGAGTTGAAGGTTGCTACCTACAAGTACTTCAAGGATATCGAGAAGAACAACCTGTAAGATTTCTGAAATAAGAAGTAAGATAACAAAAACTTCCAGCCAAATGGTTGGAAGTTTTTTATTTCTTCAGTTTGAATGAGTTTTCAATGCTGGTGAGCTCGGCAGAGAATTCCTTATCGACCTTCAAGCGCTGCTCAATGGTAGAACAGCTATGAATTACGGTCGAGTGGTCACGCCCGCCAATAAGCTGTCCGATGCGTGATGCAGGCATCTTGGTGTATTTCTGAGCCAGATACATCGACACCTGGCGCACCATCACGAAGTCACGCTTGCGGCTCTTGCTGAACACATGCTGCTGTGGCACATGATAGTGATTGCAGACCTTCTCCAGGATATCATCGACGGTCAGCGGCTTGTTGTCAATCTTCACAGCACGCTTCACTACGCGCTCAGCCAGTCGCATATCGACATTCGTATTATAGACAATCGAATAGGTCAGCAACGAATTGATGACACCTTCCAAGTCACGGACAGAACCGTTGGCCGTCTCAGCAATAAACTGGATGACGTCAGCAGGAATTTTCAGACCGTCACGACGGCACTTGGCATTCAGGATATCTATGCACAGCTGCACATTGGGCTTCTCCAACTCTGCAATCAGTCCAGAAGAGAAACGTGTCAGCATACGCTCTGGCAACCATCCCAAGTCAACTGGTGGACGATCGCTGGCCAGGATAATCTGCTTACCCAGACGTGACAAGTGATCGAAGATGTGGAAGAACGTAGCCACCGTCTTCTCAGCAGTTGCCCACTCCTGAACATCATCGACAATCAGCACATCAATGCTCTGGTAGAAGTTGATGAAGTCGTTGACGGTATTCTTACGGCTGGCATCGGTAAACTGCACCTGGAAGAGACGTGCCGACACATACAGCACACGCTTCTGGTGGTACATCTCCTTGCAACGCACACCTATAGCATTAATAAGGTGGGTCTTACCACAGCCTGAGGGACCAAAGACGAAGAAGGGGTTGAACGTCGACTTTCCTGGATGCTCGGCAATAGACAGTCCCACGGTGCGTGGCAACTTATTGCTGTCGCCCTCAATATAGTTATGGAAGGTTTTGTGGATATCCAGCTGCGGATTCAGGTCACGCTCAACAACATCTAGCGTCGTAGGTGCCTTATTAGCACGATTTGTTGCTGGTGCGGGCTCTACGCTGGTAGGCTCCTCACCCTCCACCACTGTATTAATGCGGTGCTGCTTGTCAGTAACGACACGATAGTTCAGCTGGACCTTCTGTCCGAAGCAACGTGTCAGCACCTTGCTCAGCAAGTTCACATAGTACTGCTCCAAGTACTCATACACGTACATACTAGGTACCTGTACGAGCACAGACTGGTGTTCCTCATCGTATTTCTCGAACACGATGGGCGCGAACCATGTCTTGTATTGCTGCTCCGTGACGTTGTCCTTAATCAGACTAAGGCAGTTGTCCCAAAGCGCCTTTGGATTATTTACCATGCGGCGTTACTGTTTTTTTTGTTTAACGAAAAGACGATTGTTAGTCTTTTTTGGTTATTGTTGTTTTCGAATGCAAAGGTCGCAATTTTTTTTCAATTCTGCAAATCTTCGGTTTTTATACGAACTAAGGACAGAATCCGTAAATCACTCATATTGCGGTCTTTAGATAATTTTTAAGACTTTTTATCCATCAACACACTTGCAAAAATCTATCTCTTTATATTTCAGCATTTTAGCGCATACATGCACATCGCCGTAGCGGTGTGCATGTATCGTAAA
The DNA here is from genome assembly GCA_900316265.1 of uncultured Prevotellaceae bacterium. GTDB lineage: Bacteria > Bacteroidota > Bacteroidia > Bacteroidales > Bacteroidaceae > Prevotella. The sequence goes on from ONCH01000015.1 coordinate 66,307, forward strand.
TGAGGAGCGCTAAACGTTTGAAATATCAGGCACTTCTGACGATTCTGTAGAAAAATATTATAGCACCTTTCCTATTTAGACAAATTAAAAATTACAGACTTTTTACTTGTCCTTTTTCCCAAAAATCGAGAAGTGTACGTAGCGCTTTGGATGAGCCTTCAGGTCTGTCAGCAGTGAGTCGGCACTTGCAGCTGTGGCTGTCAGGTTGTTATAGAGTGTCTGGTCGCGCATCAGCAGTCCCAGCGTACCCTCGTTGCTGTTCAGGCGCTGTGTCATCTGCTCCACGTTAGCCAGCGTCTGGTTGACCTTGGCATTCATCGCTGCTACGTCGATTTGCGACAGGTTGTGCGTCAACTGCTGGGTATTGTCCAGCACGCCGTTGGCCTTATTCATCATGGTGGGCATCTCGCGGTTCAGCGAAGCCGACAGCGTTCTCAGCTCCTGACTGGTAGCATTCAGGTTGTCCGTCATTCCCTCTACGTTGTGTAGCGTATTGCGCAGGGCTGGGTCTGACAACAGCAGATTCAGACTGCTCATGATGCTGTCCAGCTTGGGGGCGATATCCATAATGACGGGCATCATCTCGCCCACCTTACTCATAATGCCTTGCTCCATATCACCGCTGATAGTGTCGCCGACGCCTATCATGTGGATGGGGTCGTCAGAGAGCACCAAATTAATCTTGATATTTCCCAGCAGGTCGCTGGCCAGCTCAGCACGTGAACCCACAGGCACGCGCATCTGCTTGTTCAGACCAATCTCAGCAATAATCTTTCCGTGAGGATCGTAGTCGTAGTCAAGCGCTTTCACCACACCCACACGATAGCCATTGGCATATACGGGCGACGACACTGCCAGACCTGTAGCATCAGAAAACGCCACATACATCGCATTGTCGCTTGAGAAGACACTCAGTCCTTTCAGGAACTGCAATCCGAAGAACAGCACGACGATACCGAATATCGATACGAGTGCTATCTTGATTTCCTTTGTAAATTTCATATCCGTTGTTATTTACTTTTTCGTCTTTCTGCTCTTAAACTCTGCTATCGCCTGACGCACATCCGTCTTCTGACCGTTCTTGAAGGCGATGATGAAGGCTTCAGGGAACTTATCCAGCAACGACTTACGCAACTGGTATATCTCGTTATAGTCCGTAGATGCACCGACCGTGAACTTATACAGCCCACCTTCTTCGTAGCAGTCGATACCCGTCTGACCCTTGAACTGAGGCGACGAGGGCGACAACTTCGAGCCACTGGCCAGAATTTGCACCTTGAAAACAGGGGCAGAGGAATCGGCAACAGCAGGTTTCGCAGGTTGGACAGCTGGTTTTTCAGCAGGCTTTGCAGGCTGGGCTGCTGGTTTTTCAACGGGCTTTGCAGGCTGGACAGCAGGAACTACTGGTTTCTCAACGGCCTTCTCAACAGGTTTCTCTGCTGGTTTTTCCGTAGGTTTCTCAACGGGCTTCACAACAGGTTTTTCTGCAGGTTTCTCTGCAGGAATAGCTGCTGGCTGTTCCACGACAGCTGCTTTCTGAGCGGCAACGCTGTCCACCTTCTTCTCTATCTCCTCGACGGCCTTCTCTTCCTCCTTCTTCTTACGTTTCTTCTCTTTCTTGCTTTCCTTCTTGTCCTCCTGCTTCACCTCTTGCTTGACGGGTTCAGGAACGACAGTAGGAATCTGCACCTCTTCCTTCGGCTGGGGCTCCACCTTATAGGGAACGCCCACGTTGGTGTCGTATTTCCGCTTATAGTCCACGAAAGCCTGATAGATACCATAACCCAACTGGCTGACACCCGTAGAAGAATCGAGGTAGCGCTCCTCATCAGGCGTCGAGATGAATCCCAGCTCTATCAGACAGCTGGGCATCGACGTCTCTCTCAGCACCAGGAATCCTGCCTGCTTCACGCCCTTGTTCTGACGATTGGCAGCAGCACACGTGCGACGCTGTACGAACTTGGCGAGTTCTACGCTCTGCGCCATATTGTGGTCCTGCATGAACTCAAACATGATATAGCTCTCCGACGAGTTGGGGTCGAAGCCCTGATAGCGCTGCTTATAGTCCTTCTCATAGAGGATGACCTCGTTCTCTCGCTTAGCGACGGCGAGGTTGTCGGCAGCACGGTGCATACCCAGCGTATAGGTCTCCAAGCCTCGCGAGATGTGTCCCTTCGGCAGGGCATTGGTATGGATGGAGATAAACAGGTCGGCCTTGTTCTTGTTGGCAATGTCGGCACGGGTGTGCAGGGGGATGAAGACGTCAGTCTTGCGGGTATATACCACCTTCACATCCGGACAGTTCTGCTCCACCAGCTTACCGAAGGCCAGCGCCACGTTCAGGTTGATAATCTTCTCTTTGGTAATCTTGCCCACCGCACCTGCATCATGACCACCATGACCAGCGTCGATGACCAGCGTAAAACGCTTGTTGGCAGCAACACCAGCCACTGCCACGCATATCATTAATATAAATAGGTATAGTCGTCTCACTCTTAATTCTTAATTCATAATCGCGAAGCGATAACTCTAAATTCTAAATTCTTAATTCTCAATTCTTAATTCCACACTCGCGCCCTTACAGTCGGCACCCATCGGTGGATTACATTTCGTCACACTGACGGTCAGCGCCGTTATCTGCGGAAATTCCTCCAGCACGCACTGCCCTATCCTACCCGCCACATGCTCCAGCAATTGCGAGGGCTCAGCCATCACGCGTCGGACCACCTCGTAGAGCTCCGCATAGTTGACGGTGTCAGCGACGGCATCGCTGAGGGCTGCACGACTCAGGTCGGTCTCCACCTGCAGCGACACCAGGTATTCACCACCTACGCGTCGCTCCTGCTCCATCACGCCGTGGTAGGCGTAGAAGCGCATGTCTTGCAGTCGGATGCTGCCCTGCGTTATCGTCATCCGTCACTCTTCGTTCTTTACTTCACCCTCTTCAGCACCTTCGCCCAGATACTTCTTCAGGGCACGCTCCACGCCGTTCTTCCACGTGTTGATGTTCTCCGACTGCAGCTGCAGCGAAGACACCAGCTTGATGACGTGTTCAATAGGCATACGGTAGCGCAGCACGCCACTTATCAGCTTGGCGTAGTTCCAGTACTCAGGGTTGAACTTCTCCGACAATCCCTCTACGGTAATCTTATAGCCGCGGGTGTTCTCAAACTGGAAGTCGTAACGCTTCGTACCGTCGTTGTTCACCTGCTTGATAATCTTTCCCTTGGTCACTGACTTCGGCAACAGGATACCCTCCTCGTCGTCCTGCAGACCAGTAAAGATCTCATAGGGATAGCCGTTGAGCAGACCCACCAGGGCCACCCACTTATCCTTGTTGTTCTGGAAGCGCACCACGTCGCACTCCAACTCCCTCGGGCGCACCTCCGTCACCTCCGGACGCTGGTTCTGCGCCACCTCCTTGACGGCAGCATCAGCCACCTTGGCCATCAACTGCTGTTCGTCAGCCGTCAACGCACCAAACATCTTATCCAACAATTGCTGAGCCTGCTGTTCTGTCAACGGGCTCTCTGTGTGCTGGCTGGCACCTGCCAAACGACGGGCCACACGCTCAACCAGCGTCACCTTCATGTCTGTCATCATGATCAATAAACGTTTATCGCGTGCAAAGTTACAAAGAAGTTTCCACTTTCAGACAACTTTCACCATTAAATTTACCAAATTGTTTCCCATTTCAGTAATTTTTTGTACTTTTGCACCATGAAAAACTTGTTGACAAGGCGTTCCATTCGCCAATATTCCGAGAAAGAGGTCAGCCAAGAGCTCCTCAACCGCCTCCTCACAGAGGCCAGTCGCACACAGACTATGGGCAACCTGCAGCTCTACTCCGTCGTCGTCACCCGCGACGCCACGATGAAGCAACGCCTGGCTCCTGCCCACTTCAACCAGCCCATGGTGACGCAAGCCCCCGTGGTGCTTACCATCTGTGCCGACTTCCACCGCACCACCCGCTGGTGTGAGGAGCGCCAAGCCCAGCCCGGCTACGACAACTTCCTCTCCTTCCAGAATGCCGCCATCGACGCCCTGCTCTACACGCAGACGCTCTGCAACCTCATGGACGAGGAAGGTCTGGGCTACTGCTATTTAGGCACCACCGTCTATCAGCCCCAACAGATTATCGACATCCTCCAGCTCCCTCGTCTCGTCATGCCCGTCGCCACACTCACCGTTGGCTGGCCTGCCGAGGAAGGCACACTCAGCGACCGCCTGCCCCTGGAGAGCTTCGTCCACAGCGAGACCTATCGCGACTACACCCCCTCCGACATCGACACCTACTACACCTATAAGGAGAACCTTGCGGAGAACCGCCACTTCTGCGAAATCAACCACAAGGCCACCCTCGCCCAGATCTTCACCGACATCCGCTATACCCGTCGCGACAACGAAGCCATGTCTGCAGGCCTCTTAGAGGCTTTGCGCAAACAAGGCTTCCTTGACTGAGTTAATTAGAGGGTATATTAGTTTCCATATCAGCTGTACCAGCATCCAGATACAGCTATCCTGTGTTTGGATTAGCCTAATACAGCGCTGTATTAGGCTAATAACAGGTGCTTACTAGCTGTATTTTCTGCACATATCCTTTTTTTGAGGTGTTTTCAAAAAAGATTTAACATTCCACCCCTTTAAATTTATTTGCCTCTATTTCAAATAGTTACACAGCAGAAGACCTTAAAAGACTCCCCCCTAAACCCCACCTAGATTCCACCCAGATTCCACCTTGCCTTTCTGTGATGCAATTGCAATAGAGGGGTGGAACCTAGGTGGAATCTGGGTGGAACCTAGGTGGAGGTTCCACCTCTCACAATCCCTCTGTATAAAGGGATTCCAGCGAAAAAGGGGGAATGTGGAATCTATTTTGCAAATGGTACGTAAAAAGAGGAAGTCAGGGACTAATGGCCTAATTATTTGACACAAAAAAAGGAAGCCCGTGTGGACTTCCTGATTATGTTAGTATTGATGATTAGTCTTCAGCAACGACGGGCTTGTACTTGGGTACGAGGGCCTTCATAATGCACCAGCCAATGAGGTAGGCAACGGCACAGAAGGAGAAGACAACCATGTAGGCGGCAGGCTTTCCTTCGAAGCCCATCACCTGGAAGGCAGTGCCCTGACCCTCAGCCCATGTGAAGAAGACGCCAGAGCCGAAGTTGATGGCCATAGAGCCGAGACCACCGACAGCGGTGCCGAGACCTACGAGGGTACCGATGGTGGACTTGGGGAACATGTCGCCGACGGTAGAGAAGAGGTTGGCAGACCATGCCTGATGACCGGCACCAAGGAGGCCGATGAGGATGGCAGGCCACCAGGCGCTATAGGCACCAAGGGGCTGTGCCAGCAGACCCAGCACGGGGAAGCAGGCGAAGATGAGCATAGCACGCATGCGGCCGAGATAGGGATTCATGCCGAGCTTCTCGACGAAAATCTTGGGCAGGTAGCCACCACCGATAGAGAGAATGGTAACGATGGCATAGAGCGTGAAAATGAGGGCGATACCCATAGCAGAGTCGGAGGTGTAGCCATACTGGTCAGAGAAATAGGCAGGAGCCCAGAAGAGGAAGAACCACCAGACGCCGTCGGTCATGAACTTACCCACGATGAACGACCAGGTCTGCTTGTAGGTGAGGCACTTGAAGAAGGGGATAGCGGCCTCTTCCTTCTGCTCCTCGCGGTTCTGGACGGTGGCGAGGTCGTTGTCCTGCTCGATATAGTTCAGCTCAGCCTGGTTGACGTGCTTGTTCTTGCGTGGCTTGTCGTAAGCCCACATCCACAGGCCCATCCATACATAGCCCAGCACACCAATGACGATGAATGCCATCTCCCAACCCCAGGCACGAGCCAGCAGGGGAATAGTGGCGGGAGCTGCAAGGGCACCAACCGACGCACCGCTATTGAAGATAGAGGTGGCGAAGGCACGGTCCTTAGCGGGGAAATACTCGGCAGTGGCCTTGATGGCTGCAGGGAAGTTGCCTGCCTCACCGACAGCAAGGATCAGACGACAAGAGAGGAACAGCCACACAGAGATGGTGGCAATAGCCACAGCAGCATCACTGCCTGCCTGTACCAGTCGCAGGGCCTCGATATTCTCGTAACCCTCAATATTCATCGTTGCCCAGCCACAGCCTGCATGTAGAACAGCACCTGTTGACCACACGAAGATGGCGATGAGGTAACCTTTCTTGGTGCCCATCCAGTCGATGAACTTACCAGCAAAGAGGTTGGCAATGGCATAGAATGCGGAGAAGAGACCGGTGATGTAGCCGTAATGGGCATCGGTCCAGTGGAAATCGACGGCAATGAAGTCCTTCCAAGTTAATGACAAGACCTGACGGTCCATGTAGTTGACAGTGGTTGCCAGGAAGAGCAACACACAGATGACCCAACGGAAATTGGACATCTTAGTAGTTTGAACAGCGCTCATAATATTTATAATTTTTTACTTGATATCGATGACGGGGATGTTGTCCTTATCGTTATAGTAGAGGTTCTCGCCAGCCATACCCCAGATGAAGGTATAGTAATAGGTGCCTGCAGCAGCGTGCATAGACCACTCTGGCGACATGATAGCCTGGTCGTTGTGGAGCCATACCACGCGACTCTCCTCAGGCTGGCCCATGATGTGGGCAATGGTCTGCTCCTGCGGGAGGTTGAAATAGTAGTAGGCCTCGATGCGGCGACCGTGGGTGTGAGGAGGCATCGTGTTCCACGCAGCACCTGGGTTGAGCTGAGTCAGACCAAGCTGGAGCTGGCAGGGGCCTTCCTCCAGTACGTCGTTGACGATGAGCTTATAGACGGTGCGGTTGTTGCACTCCTCCAGCGAACCGACAGGTCCCCAGACTGCAGCCTTCAGCGAGCCCTTACGACCGTCGAGGGTGATCCACTGTGTCTTGTAGTGCTGGTGGGCGGTGGCCGAGTTCAGGTAGAACTTAGCAGGCTTCGAGGCATCCTTCGAGCGGAAGAGCACCTCCTTGTTAACATCCTTGTCCTTGCCGATGTGGCCACGACCAACGTACAGCGCCTCCTTGGGAGAGAGTGCATACTCCTTGCCATCGACGATGACAATACCGTCGCCCTCGCCACAGTTGACAATACCTATCTCACGGTTGTAGAGGAAATACTTCTCCTTGATGTTCTTATCGACATCGAGACCCAACTCCCAAAAGTTCTCCAGTTTCAGGGTCTTGTTCACTGGCATAGCACCGCCAAAGATGAAACGGTCGTAGTGGCTGTAGGTCAGCAGGATAGAGTCTGCGGCCATCACCTTCTCCATCACGAAACGCTCACGAAGGGTCTTCGTGTCGTAGTCTTTCACATCCTGAGGATGGCAGGCGGTCTGGAAACGAACATGCTGGGCACCAACGAAGCGGTCGGCTTCCTGTGCGTTGACAGAAACGAATGTCATTGCCAGGAGGGTTAGGGAAAGAATGTTTCTTTTCATTTCTATTTTTTATTTATTGAGTTTTTCTTCTTTTACGATGCGGAGGCGGTTATAGACAACCAGACCCACCGTGATTAACGTGAGGACAGCTGCACCAATCCACTTCAGGTAGGCCACGCACTTGTAGATAACCCATCCGAAGAGCGACGAGGCGAAGTCGAGAGCGCCACCCTCAAAACCTGCGGGAATATCGGCTGCTTTGTCGCCAGTCTGCTCGAAGACGGTATGGGCGGCCTGTGTGAAGGCTGGTGCCATATCGGTAACAAAGTAAAGACCGACAGCCAGCGCAACGAGTCCGATGATGAACGTCTTGACAACATTACCCTTCGTGAAAGGCAACACCACAGGGAACAGGTAGAACATGCCTGCCAGCGAGGCCAGAGGCAGGAACTGGTTGCCTGGGAGCACCACAGCAAGACCCAAAGCCACGGGAATGAGCAGCAGGGAAACGACCAACGTGGTGGGGTGACCGATGACCACGGCTGGCGACATACCGATATATATCTTCTTGCCATTGAACTTGCGCTTGACCACCTCCTGCGTCTTCTCGGCGATGGGTTTCAGACCCTCGATAAAGAGACTGGTGATACGGGGAATGAGTTCCATAACGGCACCCATCGTGACTCCCAGGAAGAGAATCTTCTTGATATCGAGCTGAGCCAGACAACCGATGAGGGCACCAACAATGACGCCCAACACCAACGGTTCACCCAGCACGCCGAACTTCTTCTTCAGGCCGTCGGCATCGATATTCAGGCGGTTGAAGCCTGGAATCATATCAAGCGCTTTGCCGATAATCAGGGCAAAAGGCACAAAGCTCTGACAGAACGGCTGAGGGATGCTGATGCCCTGCCACTCTGGATAGTATTCCTGGAACTTGTCGGCTGTAAGGTCTGCCATCACGAGCGTAACCACATAGCACACAATGGCGGCAAAGTAGCCCCACGCCAGCGACTGGTCCATCACGAAATATGCCACAGCACCAATGAAGGCGAAGTGCCAGTAGTTCCAGAGGTCGATATTGACAGTACGCGTACACTTGGTGACGACCAGCAAGAAGTTGACACCCAGACAGATAGGAATGATGAGTGCGCCAACCGCCGTATTGTAAGCCACAGCAGCTGCAGCAGGCCACCCCATATCAAAAACCTTCAACTGCAGGTGGTACAACTCGCTGATAGCACTCAACGGACCACCAAAGTTCGTAGTAAGCAAGGCGGTGACGATTCCCAAGCCGACGAAACCCACGCCGACATACAGTCCACTCTTCAGCGAGCGTCCGAAAGTAAGACCAATGCAGAGGCCGATAATCGTGAAGAGAATCGGCATCATAACACTGGCACCTAAGCTAATGATATAGCTGAATACTTGTTCCATGAAAGATTTGTTTATATGTTTTTAAGTGTAGTGTCTGCAAAGGTACGAAATAAATATGAAATGTGAAAAGTGAAAGATGGAAAAATTCATGCAAACGTTTACTAATCCTGGAAATAGACCTTCTTAACACGGTTGCTGACACTGGTCATTACCTCATAGGGAATGGTGTCAAGCACATCAGAAAGCACGGTCACTGGCAGGTGTTCACCGAAGATTTCCACCATATCGCCCTCATGACAGTCGATTCCCGTCACGTCAATCATGGCCACGTCCATACAGATATTACCTACATAGGGTGCCTTCTGACCATTGACCAGACAATAGCCGGCACCACGACCGAGGTGGCGATTCAGACCGTCAGCATAGCCAATAGGGATGGCGGCAATGACACTGTCGCGCGTCAGGACACCCTTACGGCTGTAACCCACCGTCTCCTCCTTGGGAACGTGACGCAACTGGAGAATGGTGGTCTTGAGGGTTGAGACGGTATGCAGCATGCGATTGTCACGAGGATCTACGCCATAGAGACCAAGGCCGAGACGACACATATCCATCTGGCGTTCAGGGAAATGCTCGATTGCAGCGCTGTTGTCCATGTGACGGATTATCTTATGACTGAATGCGGCCTGCAACTGGCGACTGGCCTTGTCGAACTTCTCGAATTGCATGGTGGAGAAGTTGTCGAAGTCGTCACTGTCAGAACCCACAAAATGGGAGAACACCGAGCGCGGAATGATGGCATTCTGCCCTTTGAGACGGCGGATAACCTCGTCGATATCTTTCTCTGGGTCGAAGCCCAGGCGGTGCATACCCGTGTCGAGCTTGATATGTACGGGCCAACCCGTAATGCCCTGTTGCTCAGCAGCATGGATAAGCGCATCCATCAAGCGGAAAGAATAGACCTCTGGCTCCAGGTCGTAGTCGAACATCGTCTTGAAAGCAGTCATCTCTGGGTTCATAATCATGATGTTCTGCGTGATGCCGTTGTTGCGAAGCGTGACGCCCTCGTCAGCTACGGCTACGGCAAGATAGTCGACACGATGCTCCTGAAGCGTTTTGGCAACCTCCACAGCACCAGCACCGTAGGCATCAGCCTTCACCATGCAGACGAGCTTCGTCTCTGGTTTCAGGAATGAACGGTAGAAGTTGAGGTTATCGACCACAGCGTTGAGATTGACCTCCAGAATAGTCTCGTGAACCTTCTGCTCCAGCAGTTCCGTGATACGGTCAAAGCCAAAGGGACGAGCACCCTTGATAAGGATAACCTCGTCGTGGAGAGAGCGGAACACATCGCTGGCAAGCAACTGGTCGGTAGTCGTAAAGAAGTGCTGGGCAGGAAGTGTGAAGACACCTTTCTGTGTGCTGATATGCGAGCCTACAGCCAGCAGATGACGAATGCCACGCTCCATACAGAGACTGTTGACCTTGCTGTAGAGGTCGTAGTCGGACATTCCACTCTGATAGATATCACTAAGGATAAGGACACCTCCCTTAGAGAGGGTTCTGCGTGCCATGAAGTCGAGCGCAATATCAAGGGAGTTGATATCGCTGTTGTAAGAGTCGTTGATGAGAATACAGCCATGCTGTCCCTCCTTCACCTCCAGACGCATTGCTACTGGTTCCAGCAACGCCATACGTTCAGCCAACTGGTCGGGGGTAAGACCTAAGTAGAGCGCCACTGCTGCACAGGCAAAGGAGCACTGAAGCGAGGCCTCATCGAAGAAAGGCAGACTATAGAACGCGCGCGTTCCTTTATATATATAGGAAACAGAGGTGAGAGGTGAGGAATCAGAGGCGAAAGACACCTTTTCGATATAGAAGGGGGCGGAGGGGTTCTCGCGACTCCAGCCAATCTTCTCGCCCTTGAAGCCAGAACGACGAATACAGCGACTGATGATGTCATCATCACTATTATACGCAAGGACTTTGGCATTGCTGAAGAGTTGCATCTTCTCCATGCACTTCTCCTCCATAGAGCGGAAATTCTCCTGATGGGCAGCACCCAAGGAGGTGAGCAGGCCAATAGTGGGCTGAATGATATCGGTAAGTGACGCCATCTCATCGGGTTGACTGATGCCTGCCTCGAAGATACCCACTTGCGTATGCTCGTTGAGTAGCCATACGGAGAGAGGGACACCTATCTGCGAGTTAAAGCTCTTGGGCGAGCGAGTTACCGTCATCGAGGGCGAGAGGAGTTGGTTAAGCCACTCCTTGACCATCGTCTTACCATTAGAGCCTGTAATACCCACGATGGGGATGTCGAACTCATCACGATGACGCTCGGCAAGACGTTGTAGGGCCTCTAAAGGAGAAGGAACAACGAGGAAGTTGGCGTCCTTATAAGAGCCCGCCGGAGATGCGGCAGGAGCAGTGGCAACCACAAAGTTGCGAACACCACGGCGATAGAGGTCGTCAATATAGCGGTGACCGTCATTGCGGGCAGTCTTCAATGCGAAGAATAGTGTTTCTTCAGGAAAACATAGTGAACGGCTGTCAGTGAGTAGCCAGCCTATGGTAGCATCAGCAGTGCCAATGCGTCGCGCTCCGATGAGCGTAGTAATCTTTTCTATGGTGTAATTCATAATGTTAAATGAGGATATTTCTTTTTAAGTTCTGCTACCTTCAACAGGGTCTGCTCATGGAAGGCGCGATATTCTGGGGAGTCGGCATTGAAGGGTTTGTGGGCCAGTGCCTGTTTCAATGGGCGCCACTCAGCAAGGAAGTGCTTGGCGCCTGGAGAGAAGCAGCTATCCACAAGGCGTTCCCAGATGTATTCCACAGTCTGTGGAGAGGGGTGCAGCATATCGTCAGCATAGAAGCGATAGTCGCGAAGCTCGTCCATCACGATTTCATAAGCTGGGAAATAGGACATGGAGCCCGCCAGAGAAACAGCAGGAATAGTGGAAAGAACCTGCTGAACGGCGAGGAGGAGAGTGGCCTTCGAGAGCTGGCTCTCATGATAGCCATATTTACGATAGCGAATGGGGCTAACAGTAAAAACGATATGAACGTCTGGACGGAGTTGCCGGAGAACAGATACAGCCTGACTCAGATAGTTGGCACACTGGTCGACAGTGAGTTCTTCTTCCTGGAAAAGAACCTGTGGCCGTTTCTCGCAGTTGTCAACAATTTCGCCAGTTTCTTTAAGACGATAGATGTGGTTAGTACCGAGAGTCAGGAAAGCGACACGAGGACCCGTTGACGATGCGGCAGGAGTAGTGGTGGCCAAGCGCTGAAGGGTGTGGAGGATGCTGGCAGGATTATACATCACGCCAAAGGGATTGGCAATGACGGGAAAGGCCTCCTCACGGAAGCGTTGTCCGATAGCATCGGCAAAACAAGAGCCCACGAAGAGAATCTCTTCACAGGGCTCTATGAGGAAAGACGGTTTGTCGATGGTCACCTGCGTACGGAACTCCATCACTTCACCTGATAAAAACGACGGTTGAGACCTACACGCATGGTGCCCTGTCCACCTGTTTTGATAGTGTCCATCACAATGCTGAAGTCCACCGGTTCACGTACTGCCATCAGTAGGAGCGTCTCGTCAGACGGTTCATCACCAAAAATAAACGGTTCGGCCTTAAAAGACACCGTACTCATGGCTGGTACTAACAGATGGGCACAGGTAGCTGCAGCATCCATCGGCAATACAAGATACTTGTTACCCTTACTGTCGATATCCAGCAGGTTCATATACAGCAGTTCTGGTGTACGGTTGGTGACACGCAGGTAACAACTGGTATTTGGTGCGATATGGTCCTCAAGGGGAAGACCAGTAGTACAGTCTATCAGTTCAAACTGCACATCGTAGTCAGTAGATATGGGGGCAGAGGAATCGATGAGGAGAGCCTCTACTGTTTTGTCTGCAGAAGAGCTATCGACTGACAGCAAATTCCCCAGCTGATTCAGGAGTAGCGAATCATTGGACGATGAACGATAGGCTGTAGCCGTTGCCTGCATATAGGTATTGGGATGCGACATTTTCTCGCTATCGTCGGAGAACAGTTGCTTGACAACATAGCTGAGGTATTGCTTGGAGAGGTTCTTCGACTTACCTTTCAGATTCTTGATAAGGTCAGCCACCGTATTGGTGCCAGGAGAGGTAAACGAATACATCTTGGCATTCTTCTCGTCGATAACCGTCACAGCACTCTCCTCGCCTATCTGCACCTTGTTCTGTGCAGACAACACCTTGCGAGCCTTCAACGGCACCATTGTCTTGCCATTATGCCAGCGGGCTGAACCCACGACAGAGTAAACTGTATACGACTGAGCTATCAGCGACAATGGCATGAGCGCCAACAGCAAAAGGATAATTCTACTTTTCATAGGTAAAGATGTTAAAGTGTTCGATACCACTAGGATTCATAAATACCGGTGTCTGCTTATAATCGGTCGTCTTACGTACCGCTTCATAGAGGTATGCATCAAGACTGCGAGTTGACAGTCCCTCATCACCGTCCTTACGAGCTGCACCGTTAAAAGCCTCTACCAAAGCCTTTGTGAAGGCACCGTTACCCCACGTGGGATCTTCTTTCGACTTGGTATCTCCAGCACTAGAGGCATAGAATAACATACCATTCTTTGAACGGCGCAATTGCTCGACAAAGTGCTCGGCAGCAGCTGAACGGTTGCCCTCCAACAGGCCAGCGGAATAGCAGGCATCAGCAAAGACTACAAATTTGGAGTTAATCTTCTCAGCAGCATCCTTGAAGTCCGTAGCGCTGAAGCACTCGTAGGTTCGCTTGGTGTTACCGCCATAAGGCATGAAGAAGAAACGGTCGCGCTCATCACGATAACCGTGACCAGCAAAGAAGAACATACACAGGTCATTGGGACGGGCCTCCTGCCCCATCCATTCCATCGCCTCGAAGATATCGCCACGTGTAGCCTCCTGGTCACAGAGCAGCTTCACTTCCACCTCAGTGAAAGGATGACCCTTCTTGGAACGCAGCACATTGGCGAAGTCGTTGGCATCCTTGACGGTCATCTTCAAGGGAAGGAGTTTCTCATCCTTATAGTCACCGACTCCAACAACTACAGCAAAAAGACGTGGAAGGTCTGCCTCTGAGACATTCTCACGGATGAGGCGTATGGTAGCAGGGATACTATTACCCTTTTCGTTCTGTGCAAAAAGCATGATGGTACAGTCGCGATTAGGAACATCAACTTCTATCATATCAGCCTGCTTGACGGCACGAGAGTCTGGCTGACGAACACCGTCAACCATAACCGTTACCTTAGTAGAACTCTCCAAGCCCTGTGCCAGCAACTGGTATTTCAGTTTGACGACATCCGTATGGAACAAGGACTGATCCTCTGGATAGAGAATGCGCACCACAGGAGCACCATTGGTCTGGCTCATTTCCTCCTCTATCTGGTCCTGAGTATTATTTACCGGAGATGCCGCAGGAGTGATGGCAGAGGCCACATCAGAAGCATCATCCGTTGGAGTTGCTACAGGGGCTGAGACTGGGGCGGGCACTTTATCGTCCTGCTTGAGAGTAAGAGCCTCCAAAGGAACGTCCCAGTGAGTAGATGCAGAAGGCGGTAAGTCACGCTGTATCTCAGAGTCTTTGGGCAAAACCACTAATGACTTCTTACGCTGGGCCTGTTGAGCAACCTGTAACTTCAGTTGGCGGAGTCTCTCCAAACGCACCACCTCCAGGCTATCAGCAATCATCATCGAGTCGATAGTGGCTATCATGCGTTTATTGAGAACACCTGTAGTGGTTAGGCTATCCATCAGTGCCTGATTCAGAGAGTCGAGTTGCTCAGTACGAGATAGCTTAACGAGGTCCATGAGTTTCACCAAACTATCAGGACGCTCAGAAGGAGGGAGAATGGTGGCAGAGTAGCCGACAGGCGGGTCTGCAATAGCAGTAGCCACTGCTGATACAGCGGGAGTAGTGGCAACGGAATTCACAGGAGCCGCTACGGGAGCAGTTGTAGCAGGAGCAGTAGATGTTGAAGAGGCGGTAGGTGCCTGTGCAATAATCTTGGTGGGTCGTTCGAATTCAGAAACGAGGGTTACATCCTTACCATCAGACATATCGCGCCAACGCTTAGCCTCCACACTGTCAGCCTCAACGAGAACACCCTTCTGATAGAGTTCGGCCAGTTTACGCTGAGCGGGCACATAACCACGCAAAGCCGATGCCTTCATATACATCAACGCCTGATCGTAATTGACAGGCAGACCATCGCCATTCATATAGCAGGTGGCCAGTCCGTATTCAGCCTTAGCATGGCGTTGTCGTGCAGCACGCTTGAACCACATGGATGCCGAGCTATAGTCTTTTGACCCACTCTCACCCAGATAGTACATCTTACCCAATTGGTACTGTGCCTCCGCAAGTCCCTTGTTGGCGGCCTGCGTATAGAGTTCAAGGGCAGCATCCATCTGTCCTGCCTCGTATTTGGCATTTGCATCATTGAGCAATTCCGGGGCTGTCTGAGCCACTGCCATAACCGTCATTGCAGTCATCAGCAGTATTGCGCATAGTCTTTTATTCATATTCATCATCTCTTTCATCGTTTATTCTTCCTCACCTTCTAAGTATATTGAATGTTTGAAAATTCTCCAATGCCACTTATTATATATCAGCCGGACGCTATCTTCATAGAGTGAACGTGCCGACTCAATGAGAGCAATACCTGCCAAGGGGTACAGCAGGTTAATATTATATTGCAGATGCATAAAACTCAAGAATGATACCCAAACCAGCAGTGCAGCTATCAAGAAGTAATAAGCACTGATGATATAACTATCGACCTTAGGCCACAGACGTGGTACCCAATAGTTAACCCAAGAGGAGATATAGCATAGCACAAAGGCTATCAGGAGGCTAAACCATATCGGCATATCCTGAATGTTACGATTCTGGATATATGACAGCATGGAATAAGCCTGGATCTTCATACCTGGCATCTTACCCAACGGAGTGAAGTGAGCATCTTCCTCATTGGAAAAGGTTCCTAACAACACTATCTTGTCTTTCAGCAAGTTTGCATATTTCTTGACATCCTTGAAATTGATAACCGGGAAGTCAGTATCACCATAGACAATAAGTCGTTCGTTAACATCCTGCTCATGGGGAGTCTCGCCAGTATAGATGCATGCTGTCTGATAGGCCAGCGAATACATCGTCTTATCATTGAACTTCTGTGACAGCGTGTATTCACGAATGATGCCGCCCTCATGGTCTTGCAACACATTACCATAGGCGAAGGTATAGTCGCCCATAGGTGCAAAGAACGAAGGAATCAACGTCTCGAAGCATTTCTCCTCCTCATCATAATCCACCAATTTACTGGAGAAAACAATGGGTTCCTCAGCCTCATCGATAGCACCCAACAGAACGGCATTAGCCAATACATCGTCCCCCTCCTTATAAAAAAGCAGATCGACCGACAGCACACGAGGCTTACACATATTAATCTGCTGGATGACCTGTCCTATCTCACCGCGGTCACGCAACTCCACCATATCGACCATCACGATATCATTGTTGAGCTCTATGTCCTCGCTACGGCTCATTTCGTAATAGACATCCGTCATATGGAAATTTTCGAAGGCCTGCTCTACGGGATTAAACATAGAAAGGTTTACGGACACCAGTCCGATAACTGATGCCAACAGGGCTGCCGTCAGACAGACTCCCACATGATCCCAATGCCAGAATTTCCAGTCTTTTTTCATTCTGTAGGATGACTATTACGCTGCAAAGATACATATTTTATATCAACTACGCAAAAAAGAAGGCAACAGATTATTAAAAACAAATAATATTTCGTATCTTTGCCACCAGAAAACGTAAACTATGGATACAACAACACGAGAACACCGTTTCTTACATATTGATGACAAAGGTCAGTTGACGGCCTGGTGGCTTATCACGATTTGCTTTGCCCTATGGGGTGTAGCCAGTAATGTAACCACACCGATGGTAGGTAACTTCTCCAAGGTATTCCGCATTACTGCAGGCGAGGCCTCACTGGTATCTTTTGTCTACCATTTTGGTTATTTCTGTGTAGCTATTCCCGCCGCACTACTTATTCAGAAATATAGTTACAAATGGGGTATCGTAGCCGGACTGATACTTTTTGCCTTCGGTACGGTAGCCTTTGTACCCTCCCGTTGGATTGGCGACTACTATCCTTTCCTATCAGCCTATTTTATAATGACATGCGGCCTGTCGTTCCTGCAGACCAGTTGCAACCCTTATGTTTACTGCTTGGGAGATAAGCATCATGGTATTCTGCGTGTCAATGCGTCCCAGACCTTTAACGCTTTGGGAACCCTGGGTGGCTGGCTATTGGCCAGAGAGGTATTCTCACACTTGAGTCCTATCGAGGCCCAGCAACGCATGTCAATGCCCATGCAACAGTTTAACGCCATTAAAGACCACGACCTTGGCGTCATGATACAACCCTACATTGTGATGGGAATCATTGTGATTGCCGTATTGGCACTTGTGATGGTTGTGAAGATTCCTGAACCCACAGGTATCCGCGTTTCTCGCAATCTGCGTGACCGTATCAAGCTTCTGATAGCCAATAAGAATTACCGCGATGGCGTAGTCGCTGAATTCTGTTATGTCGGTGCCGAGCTCATGTGCTGGACCTTTATTATCCAGTATGGCACACGCATCTTCACTGCCGAGGGAATGACTGAGCATGCTTGCATTCAAGAGGTACAGAAATTCACCTTCCTATCACTGTTATTCTTCACTATCGGCCGTATTGGTTCAACTTGGCTGATGCGCTGGTTCAGTGCCAGCAGGATGCTGTCCTTTGCAGGAGTTGCCGCAATGGTTGGCATTATTGGCACGATTCTATTTACTGACCGCAATGGCCTGTATTGCATTGTCTTTGTAAGTGGTTGCATGTCACTGATGTTCCCTACCATCTTCGGTATTTCCATGCAGGGATTGGGCGACCATGTAAAAGTTGGTAGTGCAGGTCTGATTATGGCCATCGTGGGCGGTTCGGTATTCCCAGTCTTTCAGGCTCTCATCGCCAATAGCGGTATTACCCTGTTAGGCGTCCCCAGCATCAACGTGTCATTCTTATTGGCACTATGCTGTTTTGGCGTGATAACCTGGTACGGCCATAAGGCCTATGTCCGTTTCCGCCTTAATCCTGAGGAGCCTGCTGACGACGACGATGCTGATATGCTATCCATGCCAGTGCCAATAGAATAAGCAACAGCAAACCATAAGCTGTATAGGCAATTGTCTCGGTGCGGTCAATGCTCTTGGGGAAGAAGCTGAGCACCACCTCGTGTCTTCCTGGCTTTACTTGCAAGGCACGCAATACGTAGTTAACACGTCCAAGAGGCTGTTCCTCACCATCAATGGTTGCCGTCCAACCAGGATAGTATATCTCAGAGAACACCACTACTCCACCCTTTCCAGAGTTTACCTCATAGGTCAGCTGGTTGGGCTCATAGGCTGTAATGGTTACGCGACTCAGCGTATCTTGCATAACAGCCTGCCCCAGTTGTTCCTCGAATTTCTTGTCGGCCACCGCTTCATGACGTAGTGGAAGACGTCCTATCATGTCGAGTTCCTCGTTGGCATTACCGACATAGTGAATGCGGTCAACAAACCACGCATTACCATAGGTATAAGGATTATTCAACGGCACCGTCTGTCCTTCTTGCAGGGGCAATATGAAGTATTTCGTGTTGAGCATATTGAGCACAGGATAGATACTGTCCCCATTTACTTCAGTCATATCACCTGCAGCTTCACTAACTGCTTTGAAGACACGGTTCATCTCTGGCGAGATATAAGCATCAATAAGTTCTTGATAGCGACGCAACTTAGCAGCATGATAGCCACCAATGCTCTTCAAATAATAGCTTGTCTCGTTCTCATTGAATGTTGATGTTGCCAAATTGAGGACACGGTAGTCAAGCGATTTATCTTGTAAGATATGGTCGATAGCCGTTGACTTGGGCATCGGTTCCTCACGGACTGTCTTCGACACAAACATTTCATCGTTAAGGTAACGCTTATTAATTTGCCACATATCAATAAGACAGAGTACGGTAAGCGCTGCAACCATCCACTGAGCCTGCATCTTACGGTAGCGATAGAGCAACAGACAAGCCGTACCAATGACAATAATCCAGAATGAGCGCCAACAGTCGGCAGTGAATACCGCAACACGCATCTCTGTAAGGTTATTGACCAATGGAGTCAGCTGGTCTGCAGGAATCTGTTTCATCGCCTGCATCTCGTTATAGCTGATGAAGTCGGGGAAGAATGTTTGTGGCATCAAGGCAAACAGCAGACAGACACCTCCTGTCAATGCAAAAGATGCATATAGCCATCTTGCTTTGACTTTCAACAATTCTGGTTCATCGATAATCCGCTTCAATGCCAACATTCCCAACAAAGGAATGGTGAATTCAGCAATGACAAGTATGGATGCTACCGTTCGGAACTTTGCATACATCGGTATGTAGTCAAGGAAAAAGTCCGTAAACGGCATAAAGTTACGACCCCATGAGAGGAGAACAGACAAAATGGTCACAGCTAACAACATCCATTTCAGCGGTCCTTTCACGATGAATAGGCCCAGCACAAACAACATGAGTACGAAAGCACCGACATATACCGGTCCTGCCGTCATCGGCTGATTGCCCCAATACTGGCCTAACTGTTGATAGATGCCTGTATAGTATTCGTCGGCATGTTTCATAGCCGTCTTACTCTGTGAAAGAGGTACACTAGCGCCACCTTTAGCATTAGGTACCAACAGGGTCCACGTCTCGTCAATGCCATAGCTCCACTGTGTAATATAGTCACGATCCAGACCACTACTAGTCTGGTTGGCACTATTCTGCTTAACCAGTTCACTCTTACCACGCATCGACTCCTTGCCGTACTCCCATGTATGATAGAGATTCGAGATATTGATACATATACCAATGGCTGCACCCAGCAGACAAGCAGCAGTAGCCTTCACAAGATGTTGATACTGTTTCTGACGCAATCCCTCAATGCAAAATGCAATAACCATTGCCAATATGATGAACAGGTAATAGTACGTCATCTGTACGTGGTTCGCCAACACCTCCAAAGCCGCAAAGACTGCTGTCACCAGCATACCCCAAAGGTATTTGCCACGATAGGCCAGCACTACACCTGCAATCATTGGCGGCAGGTAGGCCAATGCCATCACTTTCCAGATATGTCCTGCAGCGATGATGATAAAGAAATAACTGCTAAATGCCCATACAACAGCTCCCAAAGCTGCTAGATAGACACGGAAGTCGAAGGCTCGCAGGAGAATATAGAAGCCCAGCAGGTAAACGAAAACATACCACACGTTTTCTGGCAAACCGAGATGATACACAGTCTCTACTTTCGTCAGCAGTGTCGTACTGTGATACGATGGTGACATCTGATAAGTTGGCATACCTCCAAACAAAGCGTTCGTCCAACGGGTACGCTCACCTGTGCGCTGTTGGTATTCCACTGCCTCCTGTCCTGCTCCGCGTCCTGCCGAGGAATCATGGCGATAGAGCACGCGTCCCTCAATATCGGCGGGGAAGAAATAGGCAAACGATATCACTACGAATAATAAGACGACCACCACGTCGGGTAGCCACAGCTTCCAATTTTTCATGTTTTCTCTCATTTTGCATGCAAAGTTACGAACTTTTTTCGTAACTTTGCACACAAAAACATATAAAACATATGAAAATTGGTATTATTGTAGCTATGGACAAGGAACTGCACCAGTTGCAGCAGTTGTTCAACGATGGTAATGTGTTAGTACAGAAGTGTGGCATCGGTAAGGTTAACGCCGCCTTAGGTGCACAGCGTATGATCAACGAGTTCCACCCTGATTGCATCATTAGCAGTGGTTGTGCAGGAGGCAATGGAGATGATATCAACATACAGGATGTTGTAGTAAGCAGTGAGTTGTGCTATCATGATGTCTATTGTGGCAGAGCTATTGATAACACCACTGTCTATGGTCAGGTTCAAGGACTACCTGCACGCTATCAGGCTGATGTTCATCTACTGCAGAAGGCAAAGGAGCTGGCCGTTCCTGGTGTCTCCGTTCATGCTGGACTGATTGTTACGGGCGACTGGTTTGTAGACTCGAAGGAGAAAATGCGTGAAATCATCGGACATTTTCCTGAAGCTAAGGCCGTCGATATGGAATCGTGTGCTATTGCCCAGACCTGCTATATCAATAAGGTACCATTCATCTCGTTCCGAGTTATTAGCGATATTCCTCTGAGAGATACCGATGCATCACAGTATCATAATTTCTGGGACACCGTAGCAGAACACTCATTCCAGGTCACCAAGACTTTTGTAGAATCCCTTTAACTCATTAAGAATATGGAAGTCATACCAAGCTTTACTATCGATCATACCCAACTGAAACCTGGTATATACGTCTCACGTGAAGACAAAGGCTTTACCACTTTCGACCTGCGTATCACAGAGCCTAACAAAGAACCCGCAGTGGCTCCTGCTGCTATACATAGTCTAGAACACCTCATGGCCACTTGGTTTCGCAATAGCGAGGTAAAGAAAGATGTTGTCTACGTAGGTCCTATGGGATGTTTAACGGGCATGTACATCATCATGATGGGGACTTATAGCGTAGAGGACATGCGGCGCTTAACCATTAAGTGTCTCCAGTGGATTCTTACACAGGACAAGGTGCCTGCCACTGAGCCACAAGCTTGCGGCAACTATCTGCTTCACGACCTGCCGATGTGCAAGTGGGAAAGCGCTCGCTATCTCGACCGTTTACAGAACGATTTTCACTGCGAGTACACGAAGCTACAGATTACGCTCGGAGACGGTAAAATCTTTGCTGATGCATAATAGAATAATCCCTCGCCACTTGACGAGGGATTACTATTTAATTCTTGTTTGCCTTCTTTCGTTGGTCATGGTCGAGGATTATCTTGCGCATACGCATTGATTTCGGAGTAACCTCAACAAGTTCGTCTTCCTTGATATACTCGAGACACTCTTCCAAAGACATGACTACCTTCGGGATGATACGTGCCTTATCGTCAGTACCTGAGGCACGAACATTGGTGAGTTGTTTGGCCTTGCAAACGTTAATAACTAAGTCGTTGTCATGAACGTGTTCGCCAACCACCTGACCCATATAGACATCTTCACCTGGGTCGATGAAGAACTTACCACGGTCCTGCAATTTATCGATAGCGTATGCGAAGGCGTTACCTGTCTCCAAAGCTATCATTGAACCATTAACACGACGCTCAATCTCGCCCTTATATGGCTGATACTCCTTGAAACGGTGAGCCATGATGGCCTCACCCTGAGATGCGGTAAGCACGTTAGTACGCAGACCGATAATACCACGTGATGGAATGTCGAACTCAATATTCGTGCGGTCGCCCTGCGACTCCATCGAGGTCATCTCACCCTTACGACGGGTTACCATATCAATCATCTTCGAAGCAAACTCTTCTGGAACATTGATGGTAAGTTCCTCAATAGGTTCACATTTCTGACCGTTAATCTCCTTATAGATAACCTGTGGCTGACCAACCTGCAACTCGTAGCCCTCGCGACGCATAGTCTCGATGAGCACAGAGAGGTGGAGCACACCACGTCCACTAACAATCCACTTATCGGTAGAGTCCTCAAACTGCTCGACATGCAGGGCGAGATTCTTCTCCAATTCCTTTTCCAAACGGTCGTTGATATGACGGGAGGTCACAAACTTACCCTCCTTACCAAAGAATGGTGAGTCGTTAATCTGGAAAAGCATCGACATGGTAGGTTCGTCAATAGCAATAGGTGGTAAAGCCTCTGGATTCTCCAAGTCGCAGATAGTATCACCAATCTCGAATTTCTCCAGACCGATAACGGCGCAGATGTCACCACAATCCACCTGATCAATACGGCTGTGACCCATACCATCGAAAGTATGAAGCTCCTTAATCTTCGTCTTCTCCATTGAACCGTCGCGATGGGCTATCGTCACCTGCATGCCATCTTTCAACTGGCCACGATGAACACGGCCCACAGCAATACGACCTGTATAAGAGCTGTAGTCCAGCGAGGTAATCAGCATCTGGGGCGTGCCCTCAATCTGCTTGGGGGCAGGGATAACCTCGATAATCTTATCCAACAAGTAAGTAATATCGGTGGTGGGTTTGTTATAGTCTTCACCCATCCAGCCATTCTTGGCAGAGCCATAGACTACAGGGAAGTCCAACTGGTCCTCTGTAGCGTTCAACGAGAACATGAGGTCGAAGACCATCTCGTAAACCTCCTCCGGACGACAGTTAGGCTTGTCAACCTTGTTTACTACCACAATAGGTTTCAAGCCAATCTGCAATGCCTTCTGCAATACGAAGCGTGTCTGGGGCATCGGGCCCTCGAAGGCATCGACCAACAGCAGACAGCCATCGGCCATGTTAAGTACGCGCTCCACCTCGCCACCGAAGTCAGAGTGTCCCGGAGTATCAATGATATTAATCTTTGTACCTTTCCAGTTAATACTTACATTCTTTGAAAGAATCGTGATGCCTCGTTCGCGCTCCAGGTCGTTAGCATCCAACACCTGGCTCGACAGGTTCTGTCCCTCACGGAACAGGTTACCAGCCAGCATCATCTTGTCCACAAGCGTCGTCTTGCCGTGGTCTACGTGTGCGATAATCGCAATATTTCTGATATCCTGCATAATAAAACTACGTAATTTCGGCTGCAAAGGTACACATTTTCTTTGAAAAACTTTGGTATTTCCCAAAATATTTGTACCTTTGCACCCGCATTTCGGAAAATCCGGAGCATTTGACGACGTTCTCCGCCCTGTGATTAGGCAGGCTGATGCGTCTGAAAGATGTCATTGCAAACATTTAATCACAAACAAAACAATGTATTTAGATCAAGCTAAGAAGGTTGAAATTTTCAGCCAGTATGGCAAAGACGCTAAGGACACCGGTTCAGTAGAGAGTCAGGTTGCCTTGTTCACTTATCGTATTCAGCACCTCACCGAGCACCTGAAGAAGAACCACAAGGACTTCGGTACTGCTCGCTCACTGACCAAGCTCGTAGGTCGTCGTCGTAAGTTGCTGAAGTACCTCTACAACAAAGACATCAACCGCTATCGTGCACTTATCAAGGCTCTCGGTCTGCGTAAGTAATCGAAAAGTTGTAACAATTATAAAGCCTCGCCAATCGGCGGGGCTTTATTGTTTACTTCTGTATCGTGATATTCACGTTTTTCTTTGTGATATTCTGGCAGTTAGTAAAGACGGCATCCTTCTTGGCAAGGATGGTAATATCTTTCAGCGAGATTCCATCGATAGGCATTTCTGGCAGACCATTGAACTCCATAGCACGTCCTGCACCGTTGCAGATAATGTTCTTGATGTCGATATTACGGAAAATAGGAGTTTCCTCATTAACAGGCATCTTTGTGACATTATCAGGATTATCTCCATCCGCCAACATCTCTGCCACCGACTTTCCACCATAATACATATTAAAGGTGATGGCATCGGTCTTAATATCCGTCATAGAGATATTCTTGATATAGATATTCTCCACAATACCTCCGCGACCACGTGTTGACTTAAAACGTAGACCGACATCCGTTCCCAGGAACTGACACTGGTCGACAAGGATATTCTTTACACCACCACTCATCTCAGAGCCAACCACGAAACCGCCATGTCCAGCAAATACTGTGCACCCCTTAACAACGACATTCTCACAGGGGATACCACGACGACGACCATCAGCATCCTTACCGCTCTTGATGCAGATTCCATCATCGCCTGCATCAAAACGAGAATTGATAATCAGCGCATTCTTGCAGGACTCCAGATCGAGTGCATCACCATTCTGTGCAAAGCTGGGGTTGCGCACCAACACATCCTCAACGATAACATTCTCACACATCAGCGGATGAAGATTCCATGCTGGAGAGTTCTGGAAGATGACACCTTTCAGATGAACATTCTTACATTTCACCAACGATACCATCACTGGACGCACGAAACGCTTGATTGCATTCCACTCTGCATCAGTCTTGGCATTGGGTACATTCATATTAGCCCCCTGTTCACCCTTAGCATAGCCTGCCGATGGTACCCAGTAGCCAGGTTTCATTTCCTGACTGCCAGGAATGGCAAGCAATTCCTTCCAATGGTTTTCCGTTACCTTTCCTTTCTTTACAGGACGCCAGTACTGACCATTACCGTCAATAACGCCCTTACCAGTGATGGCAATATCCGTTGCGCCATTGGCACTCAACGGTGACTGGCAACGACGGGTATCCAGACCTTCAAAAGAGGTATCAATCAACGGATACAGCGTCTCGTCGGCCGCAAAGAGGATAACTGCACCAGCATTAAGATGCAGGTTGATATGACTCTTCAGCACGATAGGGCCTGTATGCCATACCCCCTGGGGAACAACGAGTTTACCACCACCTTTTTGTACCAAAGCATCAATGGCCTTAGCAAAGGCTTCTGTATTCAGTGTGATGCCATCACCCACAGCGCCAAAGTCCTTGAGGTTTACCTGGTTGTCAGGAATAACGGGAGCCGTCACCTCCGGCATAGGGAAAGGCAACTTCTCCGTGTACTTTGCATAAGGATTGCCGTCCTTGTCAGCAGCAAAACCACTGATAACAACGAAAGCGGTAATAAGTGTTACAATTAGTTTTTTCATAAGCAGTTTGTTTTATCGATTAGTATATTTCTTTCAGCGGACGCATCACGAAATCACGTTGGTGCATCAGCGGATGCGGTATTTTTAGATCGGGCTCATCAACGGTGAGGTCATCGTAAAGCAGAATATCGATGTCTATTATTCTGTCAGCATAACCGCCAGACACGCTCTTCTGCCGACGCCCCATGTCGCGTTCTATCTGTTGTGTGAGCAGGAGCACCTCGCGTGGTGTCTTGTTAGTCTCACACAGGATGACAGCATTGAGGAAACTGTTTTTCGACTGGAATCCCCACGGCTCTGTCTCGATGAACGATGACTGGCGGACAACCTGCCCTACCCGTTCACCAATCAGTCGGATAGCCTCGCTCAGGTTCCATTCCTTGTTGCCAAGGTTGGAACCCAAGCCAAGATATACCTGATGATTAATCATCAACGATTAACATTGCGTCACCATAACAGCCAAACTGATAGCCGTTCTCAACAGCCATCTCGTAGGCTTTCATTACCAAATCATAGCCACCGAAGGCTGCTGTAGCCATCACCATCGTCGATTCAGAATGATAGAAATTGGTAATCATAGCGTCAGCAAGTCCAAAATCGTATGGTGGAAAGATGAACTTGTTCGTCCATCCATTAAACTCCTTCAGTAAGCCGTCGGTACCTACTGCTGTTTCCGTAGCACGCATGGTACTGATACCTACAGCACAGACATGACGACCCTCAGCCTTGGCCTTGTTGACCACCTCGCAAGCCTCTGTTGTCACCATCATCTGTTCTGAACTCATCTTATGTTTAGTGAGGTCTTCCACCTCGATAGGATCGAAGCATCCAAGTCCACAGTGTACCGTAACATACGAGAAGCTAATACCACGAATCTCCAGGCGCTTCATCAGCTCACGGCTGAAGTGCAAACCAGAAGCAGGAGCTGTGACAGCACCCTCATGCTTAGCATAGATAGTCTGGAAGTTTTCCATATCATCGGGTGTAGCAGGTCGCTTGTCAACGATATAGCGTGGCAGTGGTGCAGAACCCAGTGCGAACAGTTCCTGTTTGAACTCATCGTGCGGACAGTCGTAGAGGAAGCGCAACGTACGACCACGACTGGTAGTATTGTCGATAACCTCAGCAACCATTGGACCTTCCTCGTCGAAGAACAGCTTATTGCCAATACGAATCTTGCGGGCAGGCTCTACCAGCACATCCCACAGACGCAGTTCCTCATTGAGTTCACGCAACAGGAACACTTCAATTTTCGCATCGGTCTTCTCCTTGGTACCAAAGAGACGGGCAGGGAACACCTTCGTATCGTTAAATACAAAGACATCGCCCTCATCGAAATAGTCAATGACATTCTTGAAGGTCAGGAAATTAGTGGTATCGTTTCCATCGGCATCCTTCTCAAACATATCGACGGTCTGACTCTTACGGTGTACCACCATCAGGCGGCACTCGTCGCGATGATATACTTTCTCCACAGTACCGTCTTCATTCTCAAAAACGCGATGGGGCGGTTCCAGGGCCACCTGATTCTCAGGTAACTTGAATTTAAATTGTGATAACTTCATTATTATATCTCGTTATTACGTTATTTCATTATTATGACAGTTCTATCTCCTGCTCTTCCAACCAGTTAGGAAAGTCTTCGATGGTGATGCAGTCCTCGATGCGGATACCTCCCAAACGAGTACGACAGAGCGCCGTCAAGTAAGCACCACTGTTCAGTGCCTGTCCGATGTCGCGTGCCAGCGAACGGATATAAGTACCCTTGCCACAGACCACACGAATGCTCAGCTGCATGGTCGTGGGGTTGAAATCTATCACATCGACGGAATCGATGTGCACAGTCTTGGCGGCCAACTCCACTTCCTTGCCTTTGCGCATCAGCTCGTAGGCGCGGTCACCACCAATCTTACAAGCCGAATACTGAGGTGGCACCTGTTGGATGTCGCCAACAAAATTAGTGAGCACACTATCTATCAACTCACGGGTGATATGAGCAGTGGGATAAGTGGCATCCACCTCGTGCTCCATATCGTAGCTGGGAGTCGTTGCCCCTAACTGCAGGGTGGCGGTATACTCCTTATCGTGGAGTTGCAGGCTCTCTATCTCCTTGGTCTTCTTGCCTGTGCAGAGTATCAGCACACCAGTAGCCAACGGGTCAAGGGTACCAGCATGACCTATCTTCACACGGCGTACACCTATTTTACGTGACACGCGCGTGCGCACGTAAGCCAGCGCACCGAACGATGTCATTCGATAGGGTTTGTTGATATAGATATATTCGCCTGCCGTGAAGTTCACCTTGATTATTTGACAATTTACTATTTGACAATTTGACTATTTATAACAGGTTGCAGATGATTGTAATCACACCCACAATGGCACAATAGATACCAAAATAGATAAGTTTACCTTTCTTGACGATGTTAATCATCCATTTGCAAGCCACGCAACCAGACAGGAAGGCGGCCACAAAACCTATCATTAGAGGTAGTGTTTCGATAGAACCCATCACATTTTCACCCTTCGTCATCTTCAGTACGTCGAGTAGCGCCTCTCCAAGAATGGGAGGAATCACCATCAGGAACGAGAACTGAGCCAGTGACTCCTTCTTATTGCCTAACAGCAGACCCGTAGCAATGGTGCTACCCGAACGAGACACACCTGGCAGTACGGCAACGGCCTGTGCCAAACCAATGATGAAAGCATCCTTCATAGAGATATGCTCCTTCTGACGCGGCTTGGCATAATATGAGAAAATGAGCAGAGCAGCGGTGATGAACAGACAACAGCCTACCACCAGCAGTCCTGATCCGAAAATCTCCTCGACATAGTCTTTGAAGAACACGCCCACGATACCGACGGGAATCATCGACACGATAATGTTCAACACATATTTTGTCTCAGCGTTCAGCTCGCACTTAAACAATCCTTTCAGTATCCAGTCTATCTCACTCCACAGGATAACGAGTGTTGACAGTACCGTAGCAACATGCACAGCAACGGTGAACATCAGGTTCTCCTCACCATTCTCCATGTCAAAGAGTGCCTGGCCAATAGCCAGATGACCGCTACTGCTGACGGGCAGATACTCCGTAAGGCCCTGAACAAGTCCTAATATCAATGCTTCAAACCACTCCATAGCTTATTCTTTGGGACGGCGCACTACCGCATAAATCATTGAAACAAAACCTGCCAAGCATACCAGTGGGGCCACCTTGATGCGACGTGCGCTGAAAATATCGGGGTCGTAGGCAGTCTCTGTAGAGCCATTACCACTCATCAGCAGGAAGCCCAAGACTACGACAGCCATTCCTACAGCCAGCAGGATGTAGTTGACTTTATCAAAAGCGAAATCTCTTTTCTCCATATCTTATTGTCGTTATTCCGTTATATCGTTATCACGTTATTACGAGTTAAATCTTATACAACTCCTGAGCCTTCATACGCAGGAACTTATTGACTGCCAACCAAGCGCAAAGTGCCGTGATAATGATGCCAAACAACAGTACAGCAGCACCTGTCAATACCAGCACTTCCCAGGTTACAATCTCGGGAACGCCCGGCTGGGTGAGATAAAGGCCATACACGCCAGCGCCCAGTATGCCACATGCCAGTATGGCGGCAATGACGCCTACAATGACAGCCTGTCGAAGGAACGGCTTACGAATAAAGCCCCACGAGGCACCTACCAGCTTCATGGTGTGGATGACAAAGCGGTTGGCATAAACACTCAGGCGCACCGTATTGCTAATCAGCGAGAACGATACGAAGGTCAGCAGGATAGCGAGTATCAGCAACACGATGCTCACGCGACTGATATTGGCATTCACCTTGTTCATCAGGTCTTCCATATATGCCAGGTCACTGACGCGCTCGTCTTTCTTCAACTCCTTGACAATCCATTTCAGCGAGTCGCGACAAGCATAGTCAGCCTTCAGACGAATCTCCAAAGTGGCAGGGAACGGATTGAAGCCCAGGAACTCTGAAGGGTCACTGCCCAGCTCCTTGACCTGCTCACGCTGTGCCTGTTCCTTGCTGATATAGTCAATATCACGAGAATAGGGGCGATGGTAGAGGTCACGACAGAACAGGTGGGCATCGTTTACCGACACCGAGTCCTTTAACATGATGGTCATCGTGAGATTCTCCTTCATGTGTGCCGACAGGTTACGTGCCGACAGTACGAAGAACACCACCATCCCCAACAGCAGGAGCACCATAGTAGTGCTTATACACAAAGTAACAACCTGCAAACCTCTACGGCTGCGGGCCTTCTTACGTTTATTGCTCATATCTTTTTAGACGTAATACACCTAATTTCGTGCAAAATTACAAAATAATTATGAAACACAGCACAACAATTAAGATTTATTTTGTAATTTTGTGCCCACTATGAGTACCGTTATTTATCCTTCGCCCATTTTCGGGCCCGTTCATAGCCGTCGGTTAGGCATCTCGTTAGGCATCAACCTGCAACCTGCCGATGGTAAGGTATGCACGTTCGACTGCATCTACTGCGAGTGTGGTTTCAACAAAGACCGCCGCCCCACCCTTCCTAGACCTTCGCGCCAACTGGTAGCCCAGAAGTTAGAGGAGCAGCTACAGAAAATGGTGGCGGAAGGACAGTTGCCCGACGTGCTGACCTTTGCAGGCAATGGCGAACCCACCAGTCATCCCCATTTTGCCGAGATTATCGACGACACCATCCGTCTGCGCGACCAGTACTGTCCTAAGGCAAAGGTCTGTGTACTCAGTAACTCCACGATGATACACCGTCCAGAGGTGCACGATGCTTTGTTGCGCGTGGACGATAACATTCTGAAACTCGACACCATAGACCCCACCTATATTAATAAGGTGGACCGTCCGACAGGTGCCTATGATGTTAACCAGATTATCGAGCGCATGAAGGCTTTTAACGGACATATTATTATCCAGACCATGTTTATGAGGGGGATTAACGAAGGCGAGAGTGTGGATAACACCAGCGAAGAGTTTGTCGCACCTTGGTTGGAAGTTGTCAAAGCCATCAAGCCCCAGCAGGTGATGGTATACACCATCGACCGTGAGACGCCTGCCCAAGGATTAGAAAAAGCCAGTCGCGAACAGCTTGACGCCATCCGCGACCGTGTCATTGCAGCCGGTATACCTTGTACTGCCAGCTACTGATTAATCTCAACCTTCTATCAGTCGAAGCGCTTAATCTTCTTCATAGCCATCGTATTCCTAATTAATAGACTTTCTTAGAAAGGATGCCTGCCTGTGTGGTCTTCAGGAATTCCACGATATGGTCAATCTGTGGACCAGAGGGCACCTGTTCCTCAATCTGCAGGATGGTATCAAAGAGAGAGCTACTGCCATTGAATACCAGACGATAGGCGTTGGCAATGTGCTTGAGCACCTTCTCGTCAACACCGTGCTGGCGACCAACAGCGAAGTTCACACCACCATATAGTCCCTTCTTGGTAGCAATAATATAAGGTGGGATATCCTCAGAGAAGGTGGTACCAGCCTGAATCATAGAACCCTCTCCTACGCGCGTCTTGGCATTCTCGATAACGCTGGAAGAGAAGATGGCGTGGTCTTCAATGATACAGTCGCCGGCAATCTTCGTACCATATCCGAAGACACAGCCGTTGCCCACCTTGGTATCGTGCGAGATGTGGGCACCCTCCATCAGCACGTTCTCATTACCGATAACCGTCTGTCCACCAGTATGGGTAGCACGGTTAATGACCACATTCTCACGAATAATGTTACCATCGCCAATGATGCACTCCGACTTCTCTCCACGGAACTCGAAGTCCTGTGGCAGAGCGCCGATGACAGCACCCTGGTGCACCTTATTATTCTTACCCATGCGCGTACCAGCACAGATGCTGACGAAGGGGAAGATAATGCAGCCGTCGCCAATCTCCACGTCGTCCTCAATATAGGCGAATGGGAATATCTTTACGTTGTCGCCGATTTTCGCCTTTGGCGATACCTCAGCTTTTGGACTTATTTCGCTTGCCATAAATCTTAATGCTTAATTCTTAATTCTTAATGCATAATTCATAATTATTCATTGCCTCATGCACAATGCGCAGCCGATTAAGCATTATGCAAGTATAGAGTGATACTACAGCCTGCATCTTGCTGAAGTCATTGCTGGCCTTGTTAATCTGGGCAGAGAGCAACTGACTCTGTGCAGAGAGCACCTCCAAGTAGCTGGAACCACTGCTCTGATAGAGGGCACGAGTGTCCTCCACGTTCTTGGTGAGAATCTCCACACGCTGTGCCTCAATCTTCGAGTTAGCATCGTAGTTGGTGTAGTTCACCAGTGCGTTGCTCACCTCGTTGCCTGCCTGCAGGATACTGTTCTGCCAGGTATTGAAGGCCTGCTCGTACTGAATCTTCTTCACCTTGAGGTTAGCTGTCAGCGCACCACGATTGAAGATAGGCTGTGTCAGCGAGCCAAAGAGCGTAGTGAGCCACTTGCCTGGGTTCATAGTACCATTAATATTAGAGAAGGTTGCCGATGCACCAATCGTGATATTAGGATAGAACTGTGAACGAGCCGTCTGTACATCGTGGAAACAAGCAGCCAGCTGCATCTCGGCATTATGCACGTCGGGACGGTTCTGCAGCAGGGCAACACCTACACCCGTAGCAAACTCCGAAGGCAGAGATTGCTGGTCGAGCTTAGCGCGGCTAATGGTCTGACCAGGCTGTCCGATGAGCAGACACAACGCATTCTCCGTAGAACGAATCTGACGACGGAAGTCGTTAGCCTGTGTCTGGGTAGAGAGATAAGCAGCTTCTGCACTCTGCACGCTTGTTGAGCGCACACGACCCAGCGTGAACTGCTGTTGCATCATCTCCCAGGTCTCCTTAGCCGTCTTACCCATCGAGGTCACAATGCGCAACTGCTCGTCGAGCATCATCAGCGTGTAGTAAGCATTGGCTATACCACTGATTACCTGGGCGCGGACAGCCATCTGGTAGTCCTTCATGCCCAAGAGCTTCATCTGCGTAGAGCGCTTCTGCGACAGGATGTTGCCAAAGAGGTCAAGCGTCCACGATGCCGTCACAGGGATAGCATACGACTTCGTGGTTACTGACGGGTCGGTATAAGTGGTCTGAATCGTACCGATAGGTGATGTTCCACCAATATTGATAGCAGGCAGGAACGCCAGCTTGGCGGCCTTCAGCATGGTTTCGTACATCTTGACGTTCAGCGCGGCATTCTGCAGGTTTGCGTTCTTCTCCAAGCCCTGTTCGATGAGTGCCTGCAACTGTGGGTCGGTGAAGACACTACGCCAGGGCAGATTGCCGAAGGAGGCCGTGTCCTGAGGAGCTACAGCCAGCGTGTCGCCATCGCTCACCACGTCGCGAATGAGGCCTTGCGTCTGCACGTTGTCAGGACGCTCGTACTTATTATATAGTCCGCAACTGCTCATGAGCAGTATAGCGGAAAAGAATATTATAATCTTCTTCATAGCTTATTTCTCCAATTCATAATCTACGGGACGGTGTGCATACTGTGAGATCTCGGCAGCGACATCAGCCTGCTCCTCGTCCTCGAACTTCATCGGAGAGAACTTCTCCTGCAAGCTCTGGAAGATGACGAAGAGGCCTGGCACTACCAATACCTGGAACAATGTACCTATCAACATACCACCAACGGCTGCGGCACCCAGCGTCTGGTTACCATTCTTACCTACACCTGAGGCGAACATCATTGGCAGCAGGCCGATAACCATTGCGAGTGACGTCATCAAGATAGGACGCAGACGGGCTGCAGCACCCAACACAGCCGACCAGGCAATACCCATACCCAGACGACGACGCTCCAGCGCGAACTCAACAATCAGGATGGCATTCTTAGCCAACAGACCAATCAGCATAATCAGCGAGATCTGCATGTAGATGTCGTTGGCATGTCCGAAGACCATCGTGAACAGGAAGCAGCCTGCCAGACCGAACGGTACTGAGAGCACTACGGCCAACGGCAGGATGTACGACTCATACTGTGCTGACAGAATCAGGTAGATGAAGATGAAGCACAGCAGGAAGATGATGGCTGTAGAGTTGGTAGCCTTAGCCTCCTCACGTGTCAGACCCTGATAGTCATAAGTATAACCCTGTGGCAACATCTCGGCGGCAACCTCCTGAGCGGCTTTGATAGCCTCACCAGTTGAATAACCGTTGGCCACCGTTGCCGTCACGTTGATAGACGTAAACAGGTTGAAACGGTTGATGTTGTTGGGGCCATAGACGCGCTCCAAGCGACAGAACTCCTGAACGGGCGACATGCCTCCAGCGGTGCGCACATAGATACTGTTCAGCGACTCTGGCGTCATGCGGGTCTCAGGTAAACCTTGTATCATTACACGGTACAGCTTACCATAGGCATTGAAGTTTGAAGCATACATACCACCATAGTATCCCTGCAGCGTAGCGAGGACGGTTGATGGTGACACACCAGCCTGCTTACACTTGGCGACATCCATGTGCAGCATGTACTGAGGATAGTTCGGGTTGTATGAGGTCTGCGCTGTCTGGAACTCCGGACGCTTGTTCAGCTCAGCCAGATAGTCCTTGACAACACCAAAGAACTTGTCCAGCGAACCACCCGTGCGGTCCTGCATAACGAGCGACACACCACTATTGGCAGAGAAACCAGGAATCATAGGCGGTGCAAAGGCCAGAATCTGTGCATCCTTGATGTGTGCCGTCTTGATGAAAATCTGAGCGACGACACCCGTTGCACTCTGTGGGTCAAGGAAGAAACGGTAGATACCGTCACCCTGCCACAATCCGCTGAGCTTCCAGAAGAAGCCATGCTGACGCTCCGAGAATGGTTTCAGCTTGATGATGAACGTAGCCTGGTCAGAACCAGAACCGGCAATGAAGTTATAGCCCTGAATCTGCTCACGGTTCTGGATGGCGGGGTCGGCAGCCAGAATGCTGTCCACCTGACTGATGACTTGCTTGGTGCGCTCTACTGAGGTAGCAGGAGGCATGGAGATGGTACAGAAGAGCGTACCGGTATCCTCATCAGGCACCAGACCCGACTTGGTGGTAGACATCAGCACAACCATTGCTACGATACCCAGGATGACAGTGGTAAGCACGGGAATGGGCTTGCGCACCAGCTTCTCCACACGCGTCTTATACTTGCCCAGAATCTTGTCGTAAGCGGTATTGAACGAAGCGTGGAAACGGTCAATGACGGACATCTTCTTTGCGTGTCCCTCGGCATCGTGCGGTTTCAAGAAGATAGCACAAAGGGCAGGAGACAGCGTTAGAGCGTTCAAGGCTGAAATGAAGATGCTGACAGCCATCGTCACACCAAACTCACGATAGAACGAACCCGTCGTACCACCGATGAACGACACAGGAATGAACACAGAGGCCATCACCAGTGTGATAGAGATGATAGCACCAGAAATCTCATTCATGGCGTCGATAGATGCCGTCAGTGACGACTTATAGCCTTGGTCTAACTTAGCATGGACAGCCTCAACAACCACAACGGCATCGTCCACCACAATGGCAATAGCCAACAGCAAGGCGCTGAGCGTCAGCAGGTTGATAGAGAAGCCCATCACGTTGAGGAAGAAGAAGGTACCTATCAACGATACCGGCACGGCAATCAACGGGATGAGCGTAGAGCGCCAGTCCTGCAAGAAGACGTAGATAACGATGAACACCAGGATAAGGGTGAACACCAGCGTAAAGACAACCTCCTCAATAGAAGCATAGAGGAACTCTGTTACGTCATAGTTAATCTTATAAATCATACCCGGCGGGAACAACTTGGCCTGCTCTTCCAGCTCGGCCTTCACCTGCTTGGCAATATCGTTAGCGTTAGAACCGGCAATCTGCTGTACCATACCCAGCACAGATGGCAGGTTGTTATTCTTCATAGATACTGAGTACTGCTGACCACCGAGCTCAATCTTGGCAACATCCTTCAGCTTCAGCGTCTGTCCCTTGGCATCGCTGGAGATAATGATATTACCAAACTCCTCGGCAGTCTTCAAGCGACCGGTATAGCGCATAGAGTACTCGTAGGCCACGTCGCTCTCCTGGCCAAACGAACCAGGAGCAGCCTCGATGTTCTGTTCAGCCAGCACAGCACTGATGTCGCTTGGCATCAGATTGTACTGCTTCATCACGTCAGGCTTCAACCAAATACGCATAGAGTAGGTCTTCAGACCAGGCGACTGCACGTCACCGACACCCTGAATACGCTTGATAGCCGGAATGATATTAATATTGTTATAGTTCGTCAGGAACTCATCATCATAACGGCCATCAGAGGTCAGCGTGAACATGATGACCTGTGAAGTCTGGCGTTTCTGCACCGTCACACCGATACGCGTTACCTCGGCAGGCAACAGTGCCTGAGCCTGCTGTACGCGGTTCTGTACGTTAACGGCACACATATCGGGGTTCATGCCTTGGCGGAAGAGCACACTAATCTGTGCTGATCCGGCACCAGCGGTAGACGAGATATAGTCCATACCCTCCACACCATTGATGCTCTCCTCCAACGGCGTGATGACCGAGTTCTTTACGGTCTCTGCATCGGCACCTGGATAGCTGGTCCACACCGCTACCGTAGGTGGTGCGATGTTGGGGTACTGCTCAATAGGCAGCGACACCAGTCCGATGAAACCCAGCAGGACGATGAGAATAGAAATCACCGTCGACAATACCGGGCGTTTGATAAATGTTGTAAAAGTCATATTCTTTTAACTTCTTTTACTTCTTTAACTCCTTTAACTTCTCAGTTTACTTCTTTAACTCCTTTAACTTCTCAGTTTACTTCTTCATAGCGCCTACGATGTCGCCAGCACTCATGGCCTTAGCCTGCTCCTGAATCTTCTGCTGATAGCGCTCAGGGGTGATGGGTACAATCTCCATGCCGTCGTTCAACTTGGTAATACCATTGGTCACATACTTGTCGCCAGCCTTCAGACCCCCAGTAACAACATAGTTGTTGCCATCGTTGTGCGGGTCTACCTGGATTTCAGTATACTTCACCTTATTATCTTTACCAAGCGTATAGACGAACTTCTTGTTCTGTACTTCAGAGACACAGCTCAGAGGTATGATGACAACATTAGAGCTGACACGTGGAATGATGATGGTTCCAGTAGCTCCGCTCTTCAGCAACTTCTCAGGGTTAGCGAAAGAAGCAATCAGCTGAACAGAACCCGTGGCAGCATCGATGACACCACTCATCTTGCTGATGGTACCCTCGCAACCGTAGATGCTACCATCGGCCAGCTGCAACTTGACAGAAGGCAACGAAGCCAGTCCCTGCTGAGAAATGACCATAGCCTCTTTCTCAGTAACAGAGAAGTAAGCCTCCATTGACGAGATGTTCGATACGGTAGTCAACACGTTAGAACCGCTAACCAAAGCACCTTTCTTGAAAGGCAGCGTACCCACAACACCCGATGCGGGACTCTTCACATAGCAGTAGCTCAGCATCTCCTTCGCAGAAGCCAGCGAAGCCTGTGCCTGAGCCAACTGTGCCTGGGCGCTCTCGAAAGTATTCTGAGAGGTCTGCAACTCGTAGTCACCAATGACCTTCTTCGCATGCAACTGCTGGGCATTGTTATAAGTCAGCTTGGCTGTATTACACTGCTGCTGGGCAGCATTGACAGCGGCCTGAGCCTGACGCACCTGAGCCTGATAGGTCTCGTTATCAATCACAAACAGCACTTGACCAGCGCTTACGGTCTGTCCTTCCTTCACATTAATCTGGGTAAGGAAGCCTTGAGCTTTCGGACGGATTTCCACGTCCTGCACACCCTTGATAGAGGCGGGATAGGTGGTCTGCATATCTGCCTGCGACGTACCTGCCGTCACAACTGGATACTCGTTGTCGCCAAACGTAGGACGACCACCGCCGCCACTACACGAAACAAGCGTTGCAGCAATGGCTGCAATCGTTACGATTTTCTTCATTTTCATACTTCTATTAATATTATTCGAATAATTTACTTTCTCCATGAAAACTTAAACACGCCGTTTAGTTTTCAAGATGCAAAAGTAGCAAAAAAAATCCTATTCTATATTATTGACATAGGATTCTACAGCAATTTTAACAAAGTTTAGTTTGTTTTCAGCCCCATCTGTTTAGCCTTCTCCAACAATAGTTGCATCAAGGGCTCGCGCTCGTTCTCCACGCGGTTGTCCAGCACGGCGTCTTTCAGGTACTGTTTCAGCACGCCTACCTCGCGCGAAGGTTTCAGATGGAACATCTCCATAATCTCGTTGCCGTCGATGACGGGTTGCAGCAGTCGCTTGTAGTCCTTTTCCTTCAGGTCGGCCAGCTTCTCGCGCACCATGCGGAAGTTCTCCAAGAACATCTTCTTCTTCACCTCGTTCTTACTGGTGATATCGGCTTCGCAGAGCACCATCAGGTCGTCGATGTCGTCGCCCGCATCATTCAGCAGACGGCGCACAGCAGAGTCCGTAACCTCCTCATCAGCAATCACTTGTGGGCGCATGTGCAGGTCCACCATCTTCTGCACATACTTCATCTCAGCACCCATGGGCAACTTCAGTCTGCGGAAGATGTTCGGCACCATCTTGGCACCTATAATATTATGGTTATGGAACGTCCAGCCGATGCCTGGCTCCCACCGCTTCGACTTTGTTTTTCCAATATCATGGAGCAGTGCGCCCCAGCGGAGCCAAAGGCCTCCTCCCTGCCCCTCCAAAGGGAGGGGTGATTCGGCAGTCCCAGAACTCCCCTCCTTTTGGAGGGGTCGGGGGAGGCTTACATTCTCCAGCACCTCCAGCGTGTGGTAGAAATTGTTCTTATGTGCCCTGCCATCGCGCTTCTCCACGATGTCCAGAGCAGCCACTTCTGGCAGTATAATCTGCAGTAAACCAGAGCGTTGCAAGTATTCAAAGCCTATCGACGGGTGTGGTGCCATCATGATTTTGTTCAGCTCCACCTCGATGCGTTCGCCACTGACTATTCGGATGCGGTCAGCCATGCGACTGAGAGCGTCGAACGTCTCGTCCTCTATCTCGAAATTCAGCTGGGTGGCAAAGCGAATGCAACGCATCATACGCAACGGGTCGTCCGAGAACGTCACCTCAGGGTCCAGGGGTGTGGCAATGATGCCGTCCTCCAAGTCAGCAATGCCGTTGAAGGGGTCCACCAGTTCTCCAAACCGCTTCTTATTCAGACAGATAGCCATCGCATTGATGGTGAAGTCGCGACGGTTCTGGTCGTCCTCCAGCGTGCCGTCCTCCACGATGGGCTTGCGCGAATCGTGGCTGTAGCTCTCCTTGCGGGCGCCCACGAACTCAATCTCTATTTCAGAGGTGAGAGGTGAGGGGTGAGAGGTGAGAGGTTTGTATTTTACCTGTGCCGTGCCGAAGTTCTTGAACACGCTGAGGTGCGCCTTCTTGCCCAACCGGTTCTTCAGGGCCTTGGCAACCTCAATTCCACTACCCACAACCACCACATCGATGTCGTTTGACGGCCTTTCGAGAAAAATATCGCGCACAAAACCACCAACAACATAACATTCCACGCCCATTTCATCGGCCACATCGCCAATAAGATGGAACATCTCCTTATCGAGTATCTTCGCTAATGCTTCGTCTGAATACAGTTTCACGCTGCAAAGGTACTAAAAATCGTGCGAAACGCCAAATTTCTTCGCATTTTCCCCCACTTTCTCCCCATTTTCTCACCCCGATTTACCCACTTACCAGCCTGATAAGCGCCCGTACCAGCCTAATACAGAAACGGCTAAGCCTAGTACAGCACCGTATAAGCCTAGTACGCGAGCGGGGAAGCCTAGTACGCGCCTCATCTTCACAGATTCACAATTCACAATTTCCTTTTCGAACACACGGGCGTTTTAACTTGCGTACAGAATGTTAATATATTTAAATATATATATAATTATATAAATATAATTAGAAAAATTCAGGGGTACCCCTTAAAAAACTAACTGTGAAACTGTGAAACTGTGAATGAAGGTTTGGTGGAGTCAGGAAAAAGCACTACCTTTGCACGTATGAACTCAAAGCTAATAAAACTCGATGCACCCTACAACGTCATCTACGCTGGGGGTAAGGTGGGCAGGCACATTGCCACGCTGATGGTTTGGAACGACGATGAAGAGATGGCTGGTGGCATCACGGACGCTGCCTCCTATCCCGTCATCGACGAGGGTGAGGAATTTCCCGCAGGCACGCTCATCGACTATGCCGAGCTGCACGACTGCCGCGTTATCTGCCCGTATTCCGAGAAAGAGGGATGCCCCGCCACCAACCTCTTCTGGGTGGCCAAGATGATTGAGTACGACTTCCAACAGCTGGAGCCTGTTGGTGCTGAATATATATTAGAGCGCATGAAACTGCTGGGCTGCCAGATTGCGATGCCCACGGAAAGGGACAAGGAAACGGGCGAGGAAGTGTATCAAATAGATTTCGATGTGACGATTTATGTCATGAAACTGTCAGGACCGGTTGGCAACGACAACGAGGGTGTGTTCCGCGTGACGAGCAACCGCCACAGCGGCTTCTACTTCGAGGCCGAGGGTACGCCTGAGGAGATACAACGCGAACTTCGATACCAGAGAAGTGTGTATCTGGGGGCTTTTAACGATGAAATCAATCGTATTTCTTTCCACACGAGCGACCTCTTCAAAGACAACTGGGTGGAGGAACTGAACCAGCGTCGTGACATCATATAATAAGGTTTGCGTAAGATGGAGAAGACGCTGACAGGTATTGAACCCATACCCGTAGAGTACATTCTGAGCATAGCGCAGTCGAAGGCTACGCCTGCCCAGCGACGTCCCTACATCGACCTGATTGAGCGATGGGGCGACAAGACGGGCTGCACAGAAGAAGCCCGCCAGCTGCTCAAACGTCTGCGTGAAGGTCAGGTAATCGACCCTCAGAAGATGCCCTGTGAGTTCATGCCTCGCTATCGTCAACCCGAGGTCGCAGAGAAACTCATTGAAATCGTCCGTCAGATTAATGCCATCATCTCCTCGAAGCAGGAGAACTGGACGTGGGCTCACGTCATGCGTGTCATGGTGGATGAGGGCATCCTCTATAAACCCACCATCAACCGCTTCGACGAACTTATCTGTTCCATGATTCCCGACAAGGGGCGCGACACTGTCCGCAAGCATGGCGACTACGCCTCTCTGATGAAACAAAAGGAGCCTTGGCCCAGTTGGACGCAACAGTCGTACATCAACCCCACCCTTGCTGCCGAGCGCTCTATCTGCAACCAGATAGCCCTCCAGTTCGCTCCCATCCTCACCCGCACCATCCGCGCAGAATTCTAAAATTACACAAAAGGGACGGTTCTTTTTGTGTACTTTTTGTGTAAATTTTGGCAGATTGATGATTATTTCGTATCTTTGCCGCATCAATAACGAGAAGAACTATGCCAAGACAACAGAGACAAAGCAGTGCAACGGGCATCTACCATGTGATGCTACGCGGAATAAACCATCAAGACATCTTCGAAAGTCGCGAGGATTACTGGAAATTCCTACGATTACTACGTCTTCAGACGTTCCCTGAGGACGAGCAAGGACATCCGCTGCCTCCCCATTGCATTGTCTATGCTTATTGTCTGATGTCTAATCATGTGCATCTGCTAATACGTGAGTTGAACGAGGGAATCTCTGCGCCCATCAGCAGCATATCCATAGCTTACGCGCAGTACTACAATAAACGATACGAGCACACTGGGCATCTGTTTCAAGATCGTTTCAAGAGTGAGCCCGTCAACGATATGGCCTATTTCGCCACGTTGCTAAGGTATATCCATCAGAATCCAGTCGCAGCAGGCATCGTGACTGAGGTCAGGAAATACCCTTGGACCAGCTGGTGTGAGTATCAAGCAGACATGACCTGCATCCTCCCCGTTTGCACCACCCAGCATGTCTTTGCAAGGTTTTCTCCTGAAGAACTAACAGGGCTGGTAAATGAATTACTGCCTAAATCCCTGAAGATTCTCGACTTTGACAACGAGACCGCCATTAGGGTCAGCGACGAAAAGATTCGCGAGTTCCTGCTGACGGCATGTGGTATCACCAACATTGTCGACATCCAGCACTACCCCAAGACCACCCGAAACGACATCATCAAACGAATGCGAGAATATGGCGCAAGCATCCGCCAAATCACCCGTCTGACAGGTATCAGCGAGGGCATCATCCGCAACGTCAAATAGCAAAATTACACAAATGGGACTCTAATTTTGTGTAATTTACCCAAGAATCTGCCGAAAGGCTTCCAAGAATTTCCATCTTTTTCCGAGATTTTCCAACTCTTTTCCAATGTTTTTCCGATTCAGAAAAAGCAGGGGAAAAGGGCTATTATATCATATTCTTATTAGTAACTTTGCAATGCGAGACCAGACGAGAGGCGCCCTCAGAAGGAATCGCA
The DNA here is from genome assembly GCA_900316265.1 of uncultured Prevotellaceae bacterium. Taxonomy (GTDB): domain Bacteria; phylum Bacteroidota; class Bacteroidia; order Bacteroidales; family Bacteroidaceae; genus Prevotella. Next base: position 108,295 of record ONCH01000015.1, read on the forward strand.
AACAGCAAAATTATAATCATTTGAATATGGAAAAAATTACAATGATGGGCTTTGCCCCAAACGTCAAAAGCAGCGTGACGACCTGCACAATTGAGAATCTGTATGCCGCTATGGATGCAGAGAAGACGGCGCACATCTGCGCAGAGATTGAGGATGCGCTCGAACGAGTGAAGCGTGGTGAGATGGCGCGCGAGGACTTCGAGACCTACAAGCGCGACAAGAAGAAGGAACTGATGGTGCTGACACCGCATGCCACCTTCAGCGACGGACAGCGCCAGAACAAAACGGCAGTGCCCTCAGGACTGTCGATGTACGACGTAGATCACATTGCCGACCCTCGCGGCTACTTCAACACGCTGGTCAAAGACCGCTGTCGTGAGCTGGGCATCGTAATGGCCCACGTAACGCCCTCTACCGAGGGGCTGCGACTCATCTTCGAAGTGCCTGCAGGCATGACGCTTGCCGAGGCTCAGAAGTGGATGTCAGAGCAGTTGGGCGACTCCAGCTACGACGGCTCAGTAAAAGACTATGCCCGTTGTTCGTTCATCGTGCCTCGCGCGTACCTTCTTTATATAGACGAGGAAGAGCTATGCAAGCAGCGAACGACGCAAAAGGCAGAAATTACACAAAAAATTACACAAAAAGAACCGTCCCTTTTGTGTAAAAATGTGGAAGCGAGTGACCGCAACCTGCGCATCTTTGACCTTTGTCTGGCGGAGGCAGGACTGAAGCTGGAGGAGATTGACCAGATGGGCGTCTACAACTGGCACAACACGCTGGTCAGCATCCTCTCGGTAGGCATCTGCCGACTGATGACGCAAGACGAGTTGAAGGCCGTGCTGAGCGTCAAGATGCCCAACTACACGAAGGAACAGGACTGTCAGCGACTCATCAGCGACTTCTACAAGGACTACACGAAGATGAATGCGCCCATGAGTCAGCGCCTGCGTGCCATCTATGCAGAGAGCGTGACGGGCCAGAAGGACAAGCCCATTACCACCGAAGATGTGCTGGGCGATGCCTCGACGTCTGCCGAAGTCCGTCAAACTGATGGTTTCGAAGGAGCCCGACCTCTACAAGCCAGCCTCGGCGATGGGCCTCTTCCCTGCCCTTGGCGCTCACCTGTATGACGTTCATTTCCCCTATGCCGACCACACGATGCACGAGGCTACCTTCATGCAGAACTGTATGGCGCCGATGTCGAGCGGTAAGTCGTGTGTCAATCGTGTCTGCGAACCTATCATGGCTGACATCAAGGCCCGAGACGATGAGAACCGCCGTCGTGAGGATGAGTGGAAGGAGGAGTGCCGTTCGATGGGAGCCAACAAGCAGAAGCCCAAGCGCCCTGACGACTTGATGATTCAGATT